>NZ_JADPMR010000004.1:602235-1204471 GCF_015686695.1 Vibrio nitrifigilis
TTGTACACGGATATGTTAGACCCTTTACCCATTGAACATTTCGCCGCGCAGATGCAAGGCGCTCAGTACAGTGAAGTGGGTATTCTGCAAGTGAAACAACACGTCATTGCACAATACCCTGCTGAACAAGAAATATTGGACGAACTTTGCGCCTGGTTGATTACCCAAATTAGTTAACATTGTCGCGACCTTATTTCCCCAAGTTTTATCGTTGAGCTTGGGGCGTTTTTTTAACAGGAAAGAAAAATGATAATACATTCACCGCGGCTTATCTTGCGCCCTATTAGCGTTGATGATACGGATGAATTTTATGCATGGGGATGCCGGTCTGATGTTACGCAATTTAGCTTATCAGCATACCGTTATCCTCAATCGAAAAGGGATGTAGAGCAGTGGCTTACATCAATAAACCAAGATAAACGTACGATTTCTTTTGGAATAGTTGAACCGCACAACCAAACCTTAATTGGGTTCGCTGGGATCGCTTCGATGAGTACCCTTAATCGCAGTGGCGAGTATTTTATCTTAATAGGTAATAAAGAATATTGGGGGCAAGGATTAGGCACTGAAGTGACAAAACTGGTGGCACGTTATGCTTTTAAAGATATTGGGTTACATCGGTTAAGTTTAACTGCATTCGCTACAAACCCTGCAGCGATTAAGGCCTATGAAAACGCCGGTTTTCAACACGAGGGGGTTTTACGTCAGTCTGGTTTTCGAAACGGAACATTTCACGATAAAGTCATGATGTCATTGTTAGCAACAGAACAACCCGCAGAGTAATGACCCCACCTCGTATCATTGAGCTTTGCTTGTGTTCGCTGGTGAAGCTCTGCATTCTGTATTTCACGACCATTTGAGGGATATGCTCATTAAATTGCCTCTGTTAACTGATTGCTTACTTGTTCAGTTGATATTTGTTTTTGACTTCAACGTTCACAAAAAATTCTTATTTTAATGTACCAATAAATAATGAAACCGCGTTCATGGTCTGTTATTATTCGCGGCTTTATGCGCACGCCGCTCCATATCAGACAAAAAGTTCAAATTTTAAATAGGGACTTTTTATCTGCTAAGCAGTTAATGGTTAGATGTGGTGTGCTGAATTTTTATAATCTCCCTCTTAAGAGGGGATAATGTTGTATGTTGAACCTGTCGTCAGGTGTATTCATTAGTTGCAGCATTTAGCAGTGTAAATAACCCTAGGAGATGGCTAATATGAGCGTTAGCGTCGAGTGGCAAAAAGACTACCAATTTGATGTCGTGACTGATCAAAATTTTACTTTTACGATTGATGCCAATAGCGAAAAGGCACCGAGTCCAACGGATGTACTACTTTCTTCATTGGGTAGTTGTTGCGCTAGTGATGTAGTGGCAGAGTTGCGTGCTAGAGGCGCAGAACTGTTTGGTTTGAAGACCACAATGTCTTACAAGCTGACGGACACAGAGCCACGTGTATACGATAGTGTGAATTTACACTTTGTCATTAAAGGTACTGGAGTCAATGAAACGATGGTGACAGAGGTAATAGAAAACTCGATCGAACATCAATGTCATGTGTGTCGTATGTTGAAATCTTCTATGAGTATTACCTATACCTATCATTATGTGAAATTAGCGGCCTAATTTATTCGGTAATCTAGCGCAATAACGTCAACATAAATCCTCCGTAATCTATCAAATACCCTCACATTGAAGTCAGCAATGTGCGGGTATTTTTACAAATTGGAGTCGAGCAGTACGGTTTTCTGGCCGAACTGCAGAAAACTGTTTGGCCTATTACTGGGTTTGGCATGTGCAATTGAGATGATTAATGTCATGTGTTATTACCACACCTTAATGATGCGTTAATTCCTGTCTACGCAAATGAGACCAAGATACAGCGTCCAGAGCATTATCGACTCCCCTAATAATGGGAGGTTAGATCATTACTGGTATACAACAGTTGGCATTTAATAGCAGCCTGTATAGCATAGCCGCGTTTAGCCCTTATACGGGGTTGAGTTACACTTCACATCGAATCAATCTTTTGAGACACATTAACTAACTTATTGTCTTGTATGATTAATATCCTTCTGGCCCTATTTTTTAACACTGGCCCCATAGAAGTGATGATTGGCCTTAATTTCATTTTTTTTTGGCTCTATGCCAATCTTCTCCTGTCAGTAATAGTGAAAGCATGTTGTTTAGTAATACTAATTGTTATGAGCATTCATGACATAAGGATAAGGTCCACAGGAGGTGGTTATGAAATTAGTAAATCAACAGCTTAAACGTATAGGCCAATTAACTCTTCTCTCTCTTGCATTAGGTAGCTTCGCTGCACACGCCAATGATCTTCCCCAGATCAAGGAAAGTGGCGTATTAAAAGTCGCAACTGAAGATAACTACGCACCATTTAACTTCATGAATGACGGTAAACCTGACGGTTTTAACAAAGACATGCTTGATGAGTTAAAAGTGTATGCCAAGGACAAAGGCTTTAAAGTACAACAAAGCATTATGCCATGGACAGGTCTGCTTGCTGCCGTTTCATCAGGTCAATATGACGCTGCGATTACTGGCGCGAATGTCACCGATCAACGTTTGAACGTATTTAACTTTGTAAACCCTCTTGCGACTGCGCAAAACTACTTTGTCAAACGTAAAGGTGATGACAGCCTCGATAAAATTGAAGATTTAGCAGGTAAAACTCTAGGTATTCAAGCGGGTAGCGCACTGTTAGCTCGTCTTCCTGAACTTGAAGATATGTTAAAAGAAAAAGGCCTTAAATTGGGTAAAGTGGTGCAATACCAATCTTACCCAGAAGCTTATGCCGATTTAGCTAATGGCCGTTTAGACTATGTTATCAACGCATTGATTTCTATCAATGACTTAGTGAACAAACGTCCGGACGTGTTTGAAAAAGGTCTACCGGTTTCCGGAAAAGGTTTTGTCTCCTGGCCTGTTCCTAAAAACAGCCCAGAACTTTTGAAATTCCTAGATGGATTCGTCGAGCATCTTAAACAAACTGGCAAACTGTACACACTACAGAAAAAATGGTTTGGACAAGAGTTCCACGACGTTCCAGCTCAACCGATTACTAACGTGGCTGAATACCACAAGTTAGCCGGCCTTAAGTAAGTCTCGATCACGTCAATCATATCAAGAAAACCATCCGGCTCAGCCCTTGGGCCGGAATATCAGAACAAAAATAAGGAGCACGACTAGATGGATTTGAGTGCTTGGATTCTATTATTGAAAGGTGCTGTGACAACAGTTTGGATTTCCGGTGTCGCGATTATTATCGGAGTATCACTAGGGTTGTTGATTGCCATTGTTCGTCAGAAGAAAATTCCTATTATCGACCAATTACTGGCTCTATATATCAGTATTGCTCGTTCCACCCCATTAGTAACATTAGTTTTGTTTATTTTTCTTGCCATGCCGGCGTTAGGATTACAACTTAATGTTACCGTTGCCGCCATTATGTCTTTGGCATTAAACACGGCAGCATTCAATGCCGAAATCTGGCGCTCTGCAATTCGTAACTTCTCAAAAGATCAAAAAGAAGCAGCGTTTGCCTGTGGTATGACGGAATGGACTTTTTTCCGCCATGTCATGTTACCTCAAATTATCTCGGTAAGTTTGCCTCCTTTAGTGAATGAAATGTCTTTCCTGATTAAAGGTAGCCCAGCCGTCGCTATTATCGGCTTAGTCGATCTAACTCGTGTAACCAACCGGATTTCTTCAGTGACCTATGAACCACTGTATCCAATCTTAGGGGCTGGCTTGATTTATATGATCATCGTTGGCCTGCTAGTAAAAGCACAATCAGTTGCCGAAATTAAAGCTCGCCGTTTAGCGATGTAAGGAGAGTCAAATGAATGAATGGGCAGAAATATGGAGTGCTAGGGATCTTTTCCTACAAGGGTTTGAAGAGACTCTGTATCTATTTGGTATTGCGGCCGTCATTGGCTTTTTCTTCGGCATATTATTGCTTTATATTTTAGATGCTGAAATTCCATATTTAAGTCGCGGTGTACGTTTTTTCATGACATTTATGCGTACATTGCCATTTCTAATCCTTGCGTACTTATTGTATTACGGATTAGGTCAATTTGGTTTTCGTATGGAAGCGGAAACCGCAGGTTTGGTGTCACTGATTGTTTACCATGGAGCCTACTTTTGTGAGATTCTCCGAGGCCAACGTTTGGTGATGTCTAAAGGTTTGATTGAAGCTGCACATGCACACGGATTTCGTCATCACCAAACCTTTTTCTACATTGTTTTACCCAATGTAGTGCTTAACGCATTACCTCTACTGGGCAACCAGTTGATTATTACGCTCAAAGATACAGCATTCCTCTGTATTATTACGGTACAGGAAATTACCGCATCGGCGAATAGTGTTCAGTCAACTTACTTTATACCGTTCAAAGCATTCCTCGTTGCTATTCTGCTTTACTGGATTGTTGGCCTAGCGATAGAAAACGGCATTAAATTACTTGGACTGATTGGTAAGAAAAAAGGATTTTATCATGCATAACGACTCTGCAATTGAAGTACAAAAACTTTCAAAACAATTTGATGGTATTGAAGTATTGCGAGATATCAACCTAACCGTTAATCGCGGTGATGTAGTGAGTATCCTCGGCTCTTCAGGTTCAGGTAAATCAACGTTATTACGGTGTATGAACTGGCTTGAGACACCAGACAAAGGCAAAATTTATGTGGGTGACGAGCGCATTGGTGTTCGCGATGAAGATAACTTGCCGATGTCTAATAAACAACTAGCCAAAATACGTGAACGAGTAGGCATGGTATTCCAGAATTTCAATTTGTGGCCACATTTAGACATTTTACACAATGTGATGCTGCCGCTGTTGAAAGTGAAACATATGAAAAAGCCAGAAGCAGAAAAAGTCGCTTTGACTCAACTGGAAAAAGTAGGGATGTTAGATAAGAAAGACGTCTATCCCATTACGCTGTCTGGTGGTCAAAAACAACGTGTGGCTATTGCGCGTTCTTTGGCACTGAGCCCTGATGTCCTACTATTCGATGAACCGACGTCTGCGCTCGACCCGGAAAGGGTGGGTGAAGTTCTCGGTGTTATGAAACAGTTGTCTCAGGAAGGGTATACTATGGTGGTGGTGACGCATGAAATGGATTTTGCTCGTGCTGTCTCCGATCAAGTTGTGTTCCTGGAAAAAGGCAAATTGATTGAGAAAGCGCCACCAGAGGAATTCTTTAACAATCCAAAATCGGATCGTGTCAGACAGTTCTTAACGTCTTTCGCATAAATTTGATTGAGTAAAAACCGCCAAGTGTTAATTCACTTGGCGGTTTTTTGTTTCAAGTCATTATGACTGACGTTTTACCGTAAATGGCGACCAAGCTTGCGTGGTTGGCATGATCTCTAAACGGTTGATACAGACATGCGGTGGCAACGTTGCGAGATAGAACATCTGCTCTGCTATATCGTCAGCAGATAAGGCGTTTGCTCCTTCATAAAGTGCATCAGAGGCGGCTTGATCACCTTTTGTACGTACCAAGGTAAATTCTGTTTCAGCCAATCCAGGTGCCAAATCCGTTACTCGTACACCGGTGCCAAGCAAATCACAGCGTAAGTTGTAGCTAAATTGTTGAACGAATGCTTTCGATGCACCGTAAACATGACTCCCCGGATAGGGCCATTGCCCCGCGATGGAGCCAACATTAATAATAGACGCCCCTGCACCTGTTTCGATCAAGCTTGGTAGCAATGCATGAGTCACATTGACTAAACCGGTGATGTTGGTATCTATCATGGTATGCCAATCAGCAAGATCAACGTTTTGTGCGGCTTGTGGCGCTAATGCTAACCCTGCATTGTTTAACAGGGAAGTAATGGGTAAAAAATCCTTTGGAAGTGATTCAACCACAGTGTTTACAGCCGTTGAGTCGCGAACATCGAGAACATGTGTATAAACGTCTGTTAGGGAGCTGAGCTCTTGCTGCAGCGTATCTAAACGCTCTTGTCGGCGTCCACATAAAATCAGTTTCCACCCCGCTTTAGCAAAACGATGAGCAGCAGCGCGACCAAATCCAGAGGTTGCGCCGGTGATAAATACTGTCGAAGTCATACTGGGTCCTTTAGTTGAGCAGTTTAGTTGATGGTGAATTGGTGTTATTAGGATAAAAATACGGGATGTGCGCAAGGCAACATCCCGTGATGTATGATTAAAAACGTGTTGCTATGAAAGCCAAAACGTCTCATTGTCTTTGGCTTGTTGGCGAATAATTTGACTCAATATTTGAATGCCTGCGTCAATATTTTCGGCTTTGATCGATCCAAATCCTAAGCGCATATAGTGATGGGTGAGCTTTTCTGGGTTCATAAAAAGAACGTCTCCATCTTCTGCTATCACGCCTTGCTCTCGGGCCAATTTTGCCACTTGTTTACTTGATACACCTTCCGGTAGGCGGAGCCAAAAGGCACTTCCGCCCAGCGTATCTGAACTAATGCACTCAGGAAGGTGGGTTTCAAGTGCTTGGCGTAAACATTGCCACTTCTCACAATAAGCACGTTTAATTTTGCCCAGATACGTATCAAAGTAACCCAAGGAAATAAATAGAGCGCAGGTGCGCTGGTTATTGGACGGTGGATGACGAAACATTAAACGGCGCAATTGGCGCGCTTGTTTAATTAATTGTCGGTCGGCGACCATAAACCCGATACGTAAACCTGGCGATAACGATTTTGATAAACTCCCCACGTAGATCACACGGCCATTTTTATCCAAACTTTTTAGGGAAGGATGCGGTTTTTGATTGATGTTTATCTCGCTGTCGTAATCGTCCTCGATGACAACAAAATCATGTTTGTCGGCATAAGCAAGCAGCTCTTCTCGACGTTTTAGTGACATTGTCACATTGGTCGGAACTTGATGACTTGGTGTCGCATAGACATAGTCGCACCCTGCTAACTCTGGCGTTAAAGCAATACCTTCATGGTCGATGCGTAACCCTTGAACTTTTGCATGGAAGGTTGAGAAAATATGTCGGGCATCAGGATAACCAGGGTCTTCAATCCCCACGGTAGATTGTGCATCAGTAAGCAATTGCGCCAAAATAAACAACGAGTTTTGCGTACCTATCGTTAATAAAATCTCGTCGCTTTCTGCAATGATGCCGCGTTTACTCAACACATTTGTTTGTAACTGCTTTATTAACATTGGATCATCGTCATCAACGTGATCCGCTAACCAATCTTTTATGACATTGGTGCGTTGAGCTAAGCGGCCACATTCACGCCAATGACTAGCAGGGAAAAGGCTTTCATCCGGTTGACCATAAATAAATGGATAGGGGAAGTCTTGCCAGTTCTCTAACTTAATTCGACTACGCTGCCCTTTGAAGTCACATTTAAACTTATTGCCCCAATCTGGTGCGTTGTGTGCATTTTGGTGCACTGTGGCTGCTAGTTTTACAAGCGGCACTTGTAATGCGTCGATCTCTGGATTAGCAAAAAAGCCACTACGTTGATGGGAAACGAGAAAGCCTTCATCGACTAATCGTTCATACACTAAAACGATAGTATTGCGTGATACATTCAGCATTTGCGCGAGCTTTCGACACGATGGTAGCGCTTTATCCGCAAAGATCCCTTGATGAATTTTTTCCAGTAGATGTTCTCTGATCTGTTCTTGGAGGCTTCTATCAGGAGAAAATTGAATGTGAATTAGGTGGTCATTCTTCAAAATCAATCCCTCGATTCTTATTGTTTTTATACGTAAAAGCACAATATGTGCCAAATGCGCATATTTACTCATTGCTTATGCTGATATAAGCAATAAGTAACGTATAAAAGTGGTGCTAAAAATATTGGAAACTGGACCTAATCGGTCGGAATAAATTGCTCTAACGTGAAATTTTCGCGTTCGATATCAATGAGGAGTATGACGAAATGGAATTATCGTCAGTAGCACCGATTGCAGCAATAGACCAATCGGTAGAAAAGGACCAACAATGTGTGTGGCACCACATGATGCAGCATGCGAATCATACTGCACCTATGTTTGTAAAAGGTGAAGGTAGCTATTTATGGAACGATAAAGGCGAACGTTATCTCGATGCGGTTGCTGGTGGTGTATGGTGTGTTAATGTCGGTTATGGTCGAACGCGAATTGCTGATGCAGTAAGAGATCAGTTGGTCACTCTCAACTACTACGCCGGTTCTGGTGCCACACCTATTGCGGCAGAATTTGCAGATAAATTGTTGAGTTTTCTTCCTGGAATGAGCCGAGTGTATTACTCTAACTCTGGTTCTGAAGCCAATGAAAAAGCATACAAAATGGTGCGGCAAATCGCTGAGAAGAAATACAGCGGTAAAAAACATAAAATTTTATATCGCGATCGCGATTACCACGGAACCACGATTACTTGTTTAAGCTCTTCAGGCCAAGAGGAACGCCGTAACCAATACGGACCATTCACTCCCGGTTTTGTCGAAATTCCACACTGTTGTGAATATCGCTCACAATATGGTGATGTTGACAATTATGCTGAGCTTTCTGTCGCCGCTGTCGAGCAAGTAATATTGGCTGAAGGCCCGGAAACCATTGGTGCAATTGTACTTGAGCCTATTACTGCGGGCGGTGGTGTGATTGTTCCTCCTCAAGGTTACATGAAAGGCATTGAAGCGCTGTGCCGCAAATACGATATTTTGCTGCATATCGATGAGGTGGTATGTGGTATCGGGCGCACAGGCAAATGGTTTGGTTATCAACATTTTGATATTCAACCTGATATTGTGACCACTGCCAAAGGATTAGCCTCAGCTTATGCGCCGATCTCTTGCACAGTGGTGACAGAAGAAATCTTTCAGTTACTGAACGATCAACCTCAAGAGCGTGAAAGCTATTTCCGTGACATCAGTACCTTTGGTGGTTGTACTGCAGGGCCAGCCGCTGCATTAGAAAATCTTAAGATCATTGAAGAAGAGCAACTGCTGGAAAACTGTGTCACAGTCGGGCGCTACTTAAAAGCGCAACTCACCTCCCTTAAAGATAAATACCCATTGATAGGCGATGTTCGCGGTGAAGGGTTATTCATTGGTTTGGAATTAGTCACAGACCGTGTAACAAAAACGCCCGTTGATGAGAGTGTGTGCATGAAGTTGGTTGCACTCTGTAGTCAAAAAGGTGTGATGATTGGCCGAACGAACCGTTCGTTTATCAAATACAACAACACGTTATGTCTGAGCCCAATGTTAACCTTGTCCATAGAACAAGCGGATGAGATTGTGACCGCTATTGATTACGCATTTGCCAATCTTGCTTAATCGTGTTTAACGGCTTTATCTAACCGAATGGGTGTCTCATCCATTCGGTTTTTCTTTACAAGTCATTGGTTACCGACAATAAAATAGCCATTTTTATAAGGACACACGTGTTTAGTTGTGCCGATAAAGGTACAAGGGGGTGAGAAGTTCTCAAGGCGTCGGTTACGCGGGAACATGAACAACAAACTTAGACTAGCTCGCGTCTTAACATCGAAATACATTAATAAATTGAGTAGATTCACTGAATTAGAGTAATTTATCTAACTTTGGATTTATTATGCTACAGTATTAATATCAATTTAACTGCTGTGGACGCCTATTATGTTTGTGAATCAGGTATCTATAAGGAACCAAGCGTGTGATTTGTATGGGGAACTTATAGTACCAGTGAATGCAGATTCAATTGCTTTAATCCTTCCTGATTCAGGCAATATCGATCGTAATGGTAATAAACCAAATAATAAGCACAATTGCTTGCAGTGGTTGGCTGAAGCACTTGCAACGATGGGGTATGCTTCGCTGCGTTATGATAAACGCGGTGTAGGAGCAAGTAGCTTTCATGAGCTGGATTATCAACAGATGAGTTTTGATGATTTACTTCAAGATGCAAAATCATGGGTGGAATTTATTGCTTCTCGTTATTCTGAGCTACGTAATGTCATATTAGTGGGTCAGGGGGAAGGGGCTCTGATCGCCACATTGGTCGCTCAGTTGCCCATGGTTAAAAAGGTGATTGCTATTTCCGCTCCGTCTCTTAACACCTATCAATTGCTTTCTCTACAAGTTTCTATGTTTCCACGCCCGTTTCGTACCCAAGCTGAGACGATGTTGAACCATCTCTCTCAAGGAAGATTGGTGACAAATGTCCCTGAAGCGCTTGAAGCTTTATTTAGCGTTAATCAGCAACCGTATCTTATTTCTATTATGCATCATGAGCCTTCGCAAATGGTCGCAGGGTTAAATGTCCCTCTATTACTTGTTTATGGCAGTCATGATATTGAAGTCGGAGAGTTAAATGGGTTAGCGTTAGAAGAAGCCCAGCCTAATGCCGTTTATCATTGTATTACTGGAATGAATCATGTGCTAAAAACAGTCGGAGAAGATTATGATTCAAATGCGGCTTCCTATCATAATCCCTATTTACCCTTATCGAGTGGCTTTCTTCGCGTGATTCGGCGGTTTTTATCAAGCTCACACGATGTGTCATTGAGAGCCAGCGGTCCAAAGAAGTTGGACCGCAGCTAATTGATGATTGAGCTAGGCTGGTTGATTGAGCTCTAAATCCTGCATCTTGAGGTCACTTTGGTATAGGTGACACGCAACCCAATGGTTACGGTTATCGTCGTTTGTCGCTAATTGCGGCGTATGCTTAGCGCATTGCTCGGTGGCTTTAGGGCAACGAGTACGAAACGTACATCCGCTTGGTGGAGCCAATGGGGAAGGGACGTCACCTTGTAGTAAGGTTTTCTGTTTGCGCTTGGTCGGATCTGGGATTGGGATTGATGCGAGTAACGCCTGCGTATAGGGATGTTTGGGGTTGCTGTAGAGTTCATTGGCAGGCGCTTTCTCTACCATACGCCCTAAGTACATCACTCCAACTTCATCACAAATATGTTGCACCACCGCAAGATCATGAGCAATAAACAGAAATGAAATACCTTTAGTGCGTTGCAGATCTGCAATCAGATTGAGCACCTGTGCCTGAACGGACACATCCAGCGCGGAAACGGGTTCATCAGCGACGATAAATTTAGGTTCAAGAATCAGTGCCCGAGCGATTCCAACCCGTTGACGTTGGCCACCGGAAAATTCGTGAGGATAACGGTTCAGCGCCTCGGGGCGTAAACCGACAATTTCCATCACTTCTGCTATTTTGGCTTCACGCTGCGCTTCAGTACCTATACGGTGTATATCCAATGGTTCGCGCAAAATATCATGGATGGTCATTCGCGGACTTAATGAGGCAAACGGGTCTTGGAAGATCATTTGCATCTCTTTCCGTATATGTTTGAGTTCATCTGCACCGAGATGTACGACATCTTGACCGTTGATATTCACTTCACCGCCTGAGGGCTCTAACAGCCGTAAAAGACAGCGGCCTAGGGTTGATTTGCCGCAACCTGATTCACCGACAAGCCCCAATGTTTGACCCTGTTTAATTTGAAAGCTTACGTTATCCACAGCCTTGAGTAATAATTCTTGGCGATTGAACAGAGATTTTTTGCATACGTTAAAGGTTTTTGTGAGTTGTTTAACGTCAACTAAAACAGTATCGGTATTCATGCTACGCTCTCCTCTAAATGAAAACACGCCACTTGATGATGTGAGAACGTCGTATCGTTTAACGGCTGCCTCGATGCCACGTGTTCCAGAGTTGGCGATTGTTCCTGACACTGATCGCTTGCCTTAGGACAGCGGTCAGCAAAACGGCAGCCACGCGGAAGATGAAACAGATCGGGAACCATGCCTTCGATAGTGGGTAATTGGGCAATTTTTTCTTCTCGTACGACCGGAATGGAGGCCAGTAATCCTCGCGTATAAGGGTGTTGTGGCGCGGCAAATATGGCTTCGACAGAGCCTTGTTCAACCACTTCGCCGCAATACATCACAACCACACGATCACAGGATTCTGCGACAACGCCAAGATCGTGAGTCACTAGCACCACCGACATATTCATTTCGTCTTTAAGCCGCACAATCTCTTGCATGACTTGAGCCTGGATAGTGACATCAAGGGCTGTCGTTGGTTCATCGGCGAGCAGTAATGCCGGATGACAGGAGAGGGCCATCGCAATCATCACACGTTGACGCATGCCTCCAGAGAGATGGTGAGGATAGTCGTTGATGCGTTTTTCTGGCGCGGGAATGCCGACCGTACGTAGCATTTCGATGGCACGCTGTTTTGCTTCTTTGCGAGAAATATCATTATGATTGCGCAGCACATCGATCATTTGCGTACTGATTTTCAGCACTGGGTTCAGCGCCGTCATCGGTTCTTGGAAAATCATGGATATGTCATTGCCACGAATGTTACGGTACTGTTTTTCTGTTAAGCCAACAAGCTCTTGCCCCTGAAATTGAATGCTTCCACCAGCAATCGTTCCGGGCGGAGAAGGTATGAGCCCCATCACTGCCAGTGATGTGACGGACTTACCACAACCTGACTCGCCCACTATCGCGAGCGTTTCACCGGGATAAACGCTAAAGCTCACTTCATTGATGGCTCTTGCGATACCTTTGTCCGTTTTAAATTCTACGCACAGATTCTTTACATCCAGTAACGGCGTTAAAGTCGTTTGATTCATTAGGCTACCTTCCGTGGGTCAAGGGCATCTTGGAGCGAGTCTGAGAACATATTGAATGCCAATACCAAGATAAATAGCGGGATAGAGGCGGCAAAAAAGTTACAAAAGTGACCGGATGTTACCTCTGTACTCGCTTCGGCAATCATCACACCCCAACTGATGCTGTCTTTTACCCCTAGGCCTAAAAAGCTCAGAATCACTTCGCTTTTAATCGCGGTAATAAACAGTAAAGTCATATCAACGAGTAGTAAGTGCAAGGTGTTTGGTAGCAGGTGACGGAAGATAATACGCAAGGTAGGCACCCCCAGTGAGTGGGCAGCTTCGGTAAATTCCATGTTTTTTAGCTTGATCACTTCAGCGCGAATGACGCGAGCGGTGCTGGTCCAAAAAGCGACGATCATCGCGATGTGCATGGCGTAAGGATTATCTTGTAGAGCCACCGCAATCGCGGCCACTAACAGGAAGTAGGGAATACAGTCGATACTGTTCATCAACCACAGCACAAACTCATCTAACCAAGTGTTGGAGTAGTACCCCATCAGAGCACCAAATCCACCACCTAAAATAATGGAGAAAAAGGCGACACTCAAACCAACTTGAAAGGCGGTTTTGGTGCTGTATAAACTGCGTTGTAAAATATCTTGGCCATTGATGGTTGTGCCAAACCAGTATTGCATACTCGGCCCTAAGCGACCGTTGGCCAGTAATTCATCCCAGTGCTGACCAATCAGGCCGCACCATACCAGTAAAGCGATGACAAAAAATATCAGTACCACCGTCAAACTGAGCATGCCGATTTTATCGTGGCGAAATTTCTGAAACGCTTTGCTCCAAAGCGACTCTCTTTTGGGGGCGACGTTGATGCCCCTGTGTGTCATTACATCTGTCATATTGATTCTCCGCCGTTTCATAACAAGCTGAAACGTAATGGGTAATGCGGTTATTATTGTTTATTTAATTGAGGTCTATCCTTGGGTCGACCAATTTATAAATGACATCCACCACGCTCACGACCACGATGTAAAGCAGTGTGACTAACACTATCACGGCTTTTAAAATCGGCAGATCGCCTGTGGTAATGGCGTTATAGGTAATCAGACCAACGCCAGGAATGCCAAAATAACTTTCTAGCAGCAGCGAGCCGCCAACCAGAACAAAAGGAATGGAAAAAATAACGCGGGTAATAATTGGGATCAGCGCATTTTTTAATACGTGTTTGATCAATATTTGTAATGTGGAATGACCGAACGCTCGCGCCGTGCGAATATGATCACGAGTCATCTCTTCCACCAGAATCGCGCGATAAAAACGTGTGGTATATCCAAC
The DNA here is from genome assembly GCF_015686695.1 of Vibrio nitrifigilis. NCBI lineage: Bacteria > Pseudomonadati > Pseudomonadota > Gammaproteobacteria > Vibrionales > Vibrionaceae > Vibrio > Vibrio nitrifigilis. Next base: position 616,171 of record NZ_JADPMR010000004.1, read on the forward strand.
TGATACAAAGATAGTACACAGTGTCGGTACGGTGACATAATAGAGGTAGTCACCAAAGGTCTGAGTTGACCAACCATACACCGGAAACCAATTGAGCCCATAGCTCGAACAGAAGAGCAACTGAATCCCGATAATCGCGATGATATAAGAGATACTCATACCAACCACTGACGAAGACATCACCAGTTTATCCAACCAGTTTCCGCGATTATGAGCGGCGATCAGACCCAAAATGATACTGATAACATGGCCGAGAATAAAACCAGGTAGGCCCAACATCAACGAAATAGGAATGGTGCGTTCCAGAATAGTCGTGACCAGTTCACCACTGGAATCGGAGTATCCAAAGTTAAACGTCACGATCTGTTTGAGATAAGTTAAGTAGCGCGTCCAAAAAGGTAAGTCATAACCGAGTTGATGACGAACTTCCGCAATCTGAGCGACCGTCGGGTTGCGTCCTAATAAATCATAGGTTTTGTCTGGGCCGAAGTAGACCATAAGCACAAAACTAATGAGTGTGACGCCGAAAAGCAGCGGAAGGCTGTAAACCAGCTTCCGCAGACAATATTTGATTGTTTCCATCACACTCTCTTACTACTTCACTGCTACGTATTTAAAGTAGTTACCTAGAATGCTAGATTCTGGCCACATGACGGCGTCTTTATGCCATAGTGCAACGCCTGTGCGAGAGAAGCTACCAATACCGACACAATCATCAACCAACATTTTGTTCATTTGTTTGTATATGGCTGTGCGCTCAGGGCTTGGCTGCATAACTGAGGATTGTTTGAAGAGTTTGTCGTACTCCGGGTTGCTGTAGTTGGCACTGTTTGCGCCGGGTGAACGGTTTGGCCCATAGAAGAGTTGCAGAGTGTTTTCTGCATCTGGGTAGTCTAGGCTCCAACCCATAGGGACTAATTGGGTTTTGCTATTTTTAAGGTCCTTATTAAAGTCACCAAATGTAGCGTAGGCTTTAAACTTAATTTTCTCTTTGGGATAGCCAATTTTAATTAAATTACCGCGAAACTGCTCATACATTTGTTTGTCAATGACGCTGGAGACGGCTGGGTAATGAATCACAGGCAGGTTATGTTTATTCCAACCGTTGTCTTTTAATAACTTCTTCGCAAGCGCGATATTTTGCTTAATCGCGTCTTGACCCATATTCGGATCAAAACCATCGGTTCCCGGAACAATAAATCCAGCATAAGCGTGTCCTAAACCTAAATAGAAGCGTTGAATACGTTGTGGCCAGCTAAATGAATGAACAATGGCGCAGCGCAGGGCTTTATTTTCTTTATTGGTTTTCGGATTGTTGCTATGGCCGAAATAGTCATCATCAAAGTTAAACATATTAAATACCATGCCGGTTTCTGTCGCGACGCGGTAATTGTATTTTTTAGCAAACTCAGGTTTTAATTTGACGGGATCGCGAGAGGCAAGTACGAGATCCATCTGCTCATTGCGTAATGATGTATTTTGGATTTCATCGGATTTCGTGAATGAGTTCCAACGTGCAGACCCTTGTTTTATCCAACTGACCTCGACTTTATCGACAAAGGGCATCGCTTTGCCATCTAATTGATCAATGCCAGTAAAACCGTGCACTTTCGGGTCGTAACCTTCTGCTTTTGCGTGGAAGATGTCTTTGCGATAAGTGGGGTTACGTAGCAGCACAGTTTTGGTGCTGTTGGTCGATTGCATCTTAAATGGCCCACTGCCGACAGGGTGTAAACCAAATTCACGCCCATATTTTTCGACGGCTTCATGCGGTACGAACGCGGCATATCCCATGGTTAACGTATAAGTAAGCTGTGGGAAGGGTTGGGTGAGATGTATCTGAATGGTGTGGTCGTCAAGTGCTTTCAAACCGGAAATCGGTTTACTGTAATCCGCGCCGGCTTTTTTCCATTCATCTAGCCCTGCAATTTTCCCTTCCCAGACCCAAGCGCCCTGAGCGCGATTTTTGGGGTCGTAATTGCGCTTCATGGAATAAATAAAATCTTGAGCGGTGACTTCACGACCTTTGCCGTTTTTGAATGCAGGATCATCGCTAAAATGGACGCCTTGCTTGATTTTTATGGTGTAGGTTAGGCCATCTTTGGAGACTTGGGGCATACCGTCAGCCAAGTTTGGTTCAACTTGAAATGGGCGGGCGAGATACTTGTATTCATATAGGGTATCGTAGACTGCAGTAACAATTTCATTGCTGTAAACGGTGCCAGATTGAACAGGATCGAAGTTGCTGGGGGTACCACTGTCTGAAAAACGAAACACTTTTTCGTCACTGGCGTGTGCGCAGGTGGCGGCAATAAGCGCTGCCAAAGGCAGTAGCTTGAGTGCTTTCATACAAACTCCTTTTGTATTTAATGCAAATTGTATTAGCGTTCATTAATTGTCTGATTAAATTCCATTTATTGATATTAAAATCGGATTTATTAATGACTAAAAAAATAGTATGCATAATACGTACACAAAAAAGAGCGCTGAATCACATTTTATAAATGGTCCATTTAGTTGGTTAAATAGTATGCTATCCAGGTGGAAAGTAAGCTATTTAGTATTTATAGATTAATTAGCTGGCTAATTTAGATAAAGATGCATTTAATAATGGACGAATATTCAAGGTTATTTGAAAAAAGAAATGATTATTTTTGTGCGGCGCTGTGAATAATTATTCAAAGTGGTTCCCTTAAATTAGGGAACCACTTTGGAAAATGCTAAAGCATTTTTTCAATTTGCTGGCGAATGACTGGGATCATTTGACTACCGATGGAGTGACCGACTTCATTCGATGTGAACGCTTCAGGAGTGGCACCTGCGGCTTGGAGCCACTGATAACTTTCCTGAGCCTTACTGATGTCAATAACAGGATCATCATTATCATGGATAAAAGTAATTGGTGGCCAGTTATCTCGTTTGTCTACCGGGCCGGAAAGACGCCCCGCGATAGAAATGACCCCTTTCACTGGAAATCCGGCAGCAGCGGCATGCAAAGACATAATCGATCCTTGAGAAAATCCGACCAGAATGGTGTCTTCCAATGGCCCATAACTTTCTAATACTTCTTTGAGTTTTGGTAGTGCCATCTCTACACGCTGTAAACGATTCTCCTCGGTAACCCCACTAATTGAGAACCATTGGCGGCCGTATGCTGAGCCATCAAAAGGATAGGGCCCGTCGGGGTTGAAGGCATCTAAGCCCAACTCGTCAAGATGAAGCATGTTGATTAGAGGGGAGAACGTTTCACCATTTGCTCCCACTCCGTGTAAAAATATAACCCTTGCCATGTGGACTTCCTTTTTAATTCTATAAGCTATTATCGCGACAAATCGTCGCTATTTTACTGAATTTAACAACGCGTTTACGTGTTTAGGTCCTATTGGACGAATGCCCGTAGGGTTCAATGTTTTAATTGAATAGTATCCACGTGTAATGTGATCCATATTAACCGTTTTCGCGATGCCTGGTAATTGGTAAATACGCGCTAAGAAGGCACTTAAATTTGGGTAATCGGCAATCTGCTTCAGATTCGTTTTGAATATCCCGTGGTAGGCTGCATCAAAACGAATCAAGGTAACAAAGGCTCTAATATCTGTTTCTGTTAATTGGTTACCAAAGAGATAATGTTGTCCTTGAAGACGTTCTTCTAGCTCATTAAGCATGGTAAACACGCCGTTGACTGCTTCATCGTAAGCTTCTTGTGATGAGGCAAAACCTGATTTGTACACCCCATTATTTAACAGATTATACAAGCGAGGATTCAGCTCGTCGATTTGACCAGCAAGCTCTGCTGGATAAAGATCGTAATCATTATTGGCCAAATCACCAAAGGCGGTATTAAACATACGTAAAATATCGGCACTCTCGTTATTCACCATGACATTATTCTTCATGTCCCACAGTGCGGGGACTGTCGCGCGACCGGTAAACGTTGGATCAGCACGGGTGTATAATTCATGAATGTATTGGGCACCAAATAATGGGTCTTCATCCGCTTGATCATAGCCGCCGAATTGCCACCCTTGGTCGGTCAGTGTCGGATTAACTATGGTAATAGGAATATGTTGCTCCAACCCTTTTAGCGTTCTTGCCATTAAAGTACGCGAGGCCCACGGACAAATATAGGCGACATAAAGGCGATAACGACCAGATTCTGCCTTAAATCCCGCTTCACCTGTTGGACCCGCACTCCCATCTGGTGTGATCCAATTACGAAACGAGGACACTTGGCGTACGAAGCGTCCTTTATCATCTTTATTTTGTACCGGTTGCCAATTTTCAGACCATTTGCCATTTACTAACATTGCGTTACCTTACTTCTCGCTACCTATGCAAGTACGGTATCACGGCTATATTGACTATAAAATGGTGATGATGTTGAGTTATCATCCCCAAAACGTTGATAATTATGAGTGGTTATACCCAAATGACCTCAAGATGCAGGATTCAGAGCTTCATCAAGGAGCCTAGGTCAAGCTCAATCACGGCAGGAATGGTCATTCCCTTTTAACGTGATTGAGCGCAGAAATAGGTTTGTTGATGAGCTCCCAAAGGGCGAGTTGTATTCGCTCCTAGGCGGTGTTACTGATTTTTAACGTAGAATGACTATGTCTTCAAATCAGTGCCTTGCCTAAGAGCGAATACATTCTCGCTGAAACAGCATCTTGAGGTTACTTGGGTATATAAGCGGATATTATTTAACCCGATACATATCCAAGAACACGCCGCTTGCAGTACGCTGGGCGGTACAGATAAACACGCTTTCGGTTAACCATTTTAAGGAGTCATCATATACTTCAAAGGTTGGCACCGTTTTGAAATAGATATCTTGGGCTGGAATCTCATTGAAAAAACGCATATCTTCTGCAAATAGTTGATCACGCCACTGTTCAGGAATTCGGCGTATTCCATTGTTTTCTATATAAAAGCTTGCACCGTTATGGGTTTTAATTGCGTAACGTGCAGATAAATGACACAACCCATCACTGTCGATCACTTGGCTATCAATACCACCGGGTAAGACTTCACCAGTAATTTCTCCAGAAACGACACCTGATGCGATTGGAATCAATTGACGTTTGCCATAGACCTTATCGCAACTCACAACGTGTGGTTTATCAACTTGAATTTCGATACGAAAAGAAAACTCTAACTCTGGTGTCATAATACCTCTCTATTACAATCTATTAAATGATAAGTCTACATATTCAACTATAATATTGTTTCAATTCAGTTGGTTATGCTGTTAAAAGTGATTGTAATCTAGTTTGCTAAATTAGTGCAAACTTCCTTTATCGAGGACACTCACCTTAATCAATTATATCGGGGACAGGCACATTTAATTAAGGACAGTCGCATTAACGTCGTTGTTTCAAGGGATATAAATTCGCAAAAGCGCTAACGATTCGGTTTTCTCTGATGGTAAGGAGAGAAAAATCGGCAAGATTTCATCATCAAATATTAATCAAGCGAATTTGGAACGGTTTTAGCTGATATAGATGGCTTACTAGTTGTGTTAGAGCGCTAAGAAATGTGTATACCAATCATGCGTTTTCTTTTTAGCTTGGCTTTTGCTTTGTTAAGCTGATAAGAGCTTCCAACCCAAAGGTAAGATTTCTTTTCCAAATTGGTACACAAAGAGAAGTATTCTTGATGTGATAGTTTTAATCGATCGAAGATTTCTGGGTAATTGTCGTTTATATATCCAGGCTTATTATTTCTGACTTGTCGGCCAACCCAATCTAACAATTCGAGGTAATTCATGAGATGAAAGGGGATGGCATACTGGTTATGAAGCTCCTCTCCAACAAAATCTGCTAAAGGTGGAGTAGACATCTTCCCCTGCTTTAAATGGTTTAGTCTGAGTTTTATAGAGGTAAAGTCCGATTGCTCAGGTGTGGCCGCCAATTTTGCTCTGACAGGGTTGAGATCGACGTAAGTCATTGCTGCCATTAATGCTTTTTCATCGAGTAACGCTTGTGACTTAAAACGGCCTTCCCAAAATCGACCGGTGCATTCATCTTCTTGGTTTGCTTGCACCGCAATTGCATAATTGAGTTCTTTCATAAACCAACTCAATGACGACAAACGTTCACGCCATATTTGAATAAGTTTCTTACATGCTTTGAGTTCAGATTTTGAAATGTGTTCTCCAGATATAAAGCGTTGAATTAGTGGGTGCATTTTATGCTCAGTGCACCAACGTTCAATGACTTGATGATCGCTCAGGGTTTGTGCTGATTTATTATCAATATAGGCAACAAGGTGGTAATGATTACTCATGACAGCATAAGCACAGATTTGAATACAATAGATTGAGGCCAACGTGAGTATTCTATTTTCGACCCAAGCGCGGCGATGTTCGTAATTCCTACCTGTTAGCTCATCTTTACCGCATAAAAAGGAGCGTCGAACACAGCGAGAAACGCAGTGATAATAGGGAGTAATCTCTGGGCAAATGAGTTGGGAACGCGCTGTCGTCATGGCTATTCAGTTGATATAAATAAATCTCATGCTGCCTAACAAACAGGGCTCAGACGAACCGTTGGACGTCAAATTTCGAGTGATATCAGTTTGTTTACATCTTTGGTTTATGTTGATTACATTTAAAGTGTGATCTGGTGTGTCTGATTAACTGTTATTGTGCGTGTCCTTTAAAAAACATCTTTTAAAAAAAAGAGTGTTTTAAAACATAACCGCAATAACTGAAAACTGGCTATTTACAGTGATTATGGCGATAATCAAGTACTTAAACACTAAAAGTAGTATTGCGGAGACGGTATTGAGTATTCATTTTTTATTGGGTGGTGCACGTAGCGGTAAATCAAGTTATGCCGAGGCGTTAGCTTTTGCGCAATGGCAAAAGCAGGGCGGGACATTACATTATATTGCGACTGCAACACCTTTTGATGATGAAATGCGGCATCGAATTGAAATGCATCAAGAGCGTCGTGGCTGTGAATGGTCTAATCACGAGTGTCCTCGTAAATTATCCGATAAGCTCACGGAATTTTCGAGTCAGGATATAGTGTTAATTGACTGTTTAACCTTATGGCTCAATAACGTTATTTATAATGATGGCGACACAGCAACGCCAGAAATGATAGAGCAAGAAGTTAAAACATTAGCGTCAGCTTTAAGTGTGTGTCCTGCAAAAGTGTATTGTGTATCAAATGAAGTTGGCTTGGGGATTATTCCCCTTGGTGAGGTGACTCGATTGTATGTAGACCATGCTGGTTGGATGAATCAAGCTGTCGCGAAAGTTGCCCAAGAGGTTACTTTTATGGCTGCAGGCTTACCTATGGTTTTAAAAAACAAGCAATAGGTGAATAGTTATGGCCCAAACGATCAACTTTTATCTGATTCGACATGGTAAAACTCTTAATCCATCAGCACTGAATGGTCGTACTGATGTGGAAGTTGCCCCAAATATTCAAGAACATATCGCTACTTGTTTGAATAAATACTCATTTGAAAATATTATTTCTTCCCCACTAAGGCGCTGTTGCGACGTAGCAAAAAGGCTACAACAGCTATCAATGAAACCTTTAGTTATTGCTCCGGAATTTCAAGAACTTGATTTCGGGACGTTTGACGGTGTTGATTATGATCGTCTAGGAGATGACTGGTCGATTTTAGAACGTTTTTGGCAAGACCCTGCCAATCATCCTTTACCCGACTCTGAGCCCATTTCTACTGGATACCATAGAGTGATTCAAGAGTGGCAGCGATGCGTAGCCGCAGCGACGCAAGATACGATGATCATTACTCATGGAGGGACGATACGTTTTATTTTGGCTTATTTGCTTGGCGCAGATTATACCGATTCAAAATGGTATAGCGTGTTACAGATAGCTAACCAAAGTGTCACGCATGTACAGCTGCTGCGTTATGATGAGCAGAACTATTTTACTGTTAAATCCATTGGCTTAGCTCTGCCTGAACTTGGTGCTTAACGCGACTGTCCTTTTAAGTTGGCGCTTAACTTGAGGTGTGTGTCCTCATTAATAACTTAAGGTGTGTGTCTTCATTAACGGACACCGCCTGTAATCAGATGTTGGTAATGCATGCTGTGGTAGAAGCCGAGAATATCGAGGTTTTTAATTTGCGCGACCACTTTTTCAATATCGTGACGATGCTCGTCGTACAATAAACCAATCACACTGCCGCTATGAGCAAGGTTCACACCGTATAATCCTTGGCGCTCAACAATGTCGAGCAGTGAATAGAATAAGGGTTTAGGCAGTATTTTCTGACTTTCAATCGCACTCAATGTTGCTGCTTCACCCAGCAGTGCTTTGTCTTGTTCATCAATCGCATTTTTGAGCAGGCGGTGGGCTTTATCGAGTTGGTTGGCGGAAGATTGTAATTTTTCAAAACGCTTCATGCGGTGATAGTCCGCTGTTTCTAGATTGATTGAGCTTTCGAGCACTAATACATTCATCGAATCAATGGTTCCTAGCGACTCAATAATCTCACCATTGTTGTGATCAAACAGTGTCAGAGTATCGAATATGGTGCCATCGGTTGGTTCTAAACGGGTACACAAATGAGCTAAATCCGTTTGATTTAGCTCCTGCCCAAAATATCGAGCGGTGGCCATGATAGTGGCGGCAACGTCCGCTGTGCTGCTAGCCATGCCCTTGGCTTTAGGTATGTTTGAGCTGATATGAAGTGTCAGGTTATCTGCTGCATCAGTGGGTTGCTGCAAAAAGTCTAATGTGATTGTAAAGGCCTTTTGCGCCATATGATGAGCGTTATTGGTCTGAGAGTTATCATCAGTGACTTCAGCAGTTGAAAACCAGTCGATCGGACAGGAAACGAGCTTTTCACCCCCTTCAATCCAACCTTGGATTAATTCGCCACAAGACGCAGGGCAGGTCGCTTTAGTCATGATTAAGTACCTCTTTTAGTGCGGCGATCAATTTCAAGTTATCTGAATGAGATTTAATCGCCACACGATAGTATTGATGATTAAGCGCAGGATAATTCGCACAACTACGAATTAATATCCCATACTGCATCAGCTCTTCTTGTAGCTTACTATCAGGCACTTTATGTTTAAAGAATAAATAGTTAGCGCTAGGAGGGTAACACTCCAATGCAGAGAATTGATTGAGCTCTTGCCATATGAATTCTTGCTGCTGAGTTAACCATAGGTGGGTGTGTTCAACGTATTTTTGATCGCGGAAAAGGTATTCACCAGCGGTTGCAGCCAACGCATTAATTGTCCAAGGTTCGCGCAGATCGCGCATTCCATCAAGAACAGCTTCATTTGCTGACACCATGTATCCTAAACGTAATCCTGGCAGCGCATAAAACTTAGTCAATGAACGTAATATATACAGGTGCGGGTAATCGTTTAAACATTCGATAAGACTTTGACGCTCAGGCATAAAATCAATGAAGGATTCGTCGATGAAGAAGGCGATATCATACTCTTCACAGCGCTCGACTATCTGAATTAGCAATTCAAATTCTGGAATCAATCCGGTTGGATTATTTGGCGTACACAAAAATAAGCAATCGTATTCTGGGGACAAGGCGTCAAGAAATTGCGCTGTAAGAGCAAAGCCGGTTTTTTCATCTAAAGAGTATTGGGTGATTTCACATCCATAGAGCGTTAATGCTCGGCGATATTCACCAAAAGTAGGTTCAACTACCAGTGCATGTTGTGGTTGCTGCTGCTGTACCCATAGAAAAATAAGTTCGGTTGCACCATTACCTGCAACGACATTATGTGGGGTGAGTTGATGATGTTGTGCTAATGCTTGATGAAGATCTTGATAATCAATATCGGGATAGACCTCTAAGCGATCTAAATGGACCGTTAATATATCGCGCAAAAATGGTGGCATTCCGAGTGGATTTATATTTGCACTGAAATCGGTAATATCAGCAGGAGCAAGACCATACTGCTCTGCCATTTGAAGCACGTTACCACCATGTTGCCCGCTTTTGGCCATGATTAATTCCCAGAATAATGTTGTGTTGTTATATCAATGATACTTAAGCATGACATTGAGCTAAGTATCATTTAGTGTCGTATTAATGTAACCGTCTTACAGTGAATATTCGACGGCTGGGTTATTATGAGTTAGCTGTTGTTCAATAATTACTTGATTCGTCGCTGTAAATTCTAAAATACTGTGTTTAGCAGCTACTTGTCCAATCACAATTAATGCAGGAGAGCGTAAATTTTTTTGTTTGACCTCCTGCGCAAGATTCGCAATATCACTAACGATCACTTCTTGGTTCGCACAGGCCGCATATCGTACGACGGCTGCAGGTGTGTCTGCTGATTTTCCATGTTCGATAAGCGCAGCACATATGGCTTCGATTTGGCTCATTCCCATTAAAATCACCAAGGTACCGTCAAGTCGGGCGTATTGCGACCAATCAACAGGATCTTTGCCGGCGCGTAAATGTCCCGTTACGACATGAAAGGAAGCGGCGCAGTCTCGATGGGTAACAGGAATACCAGCGTATGCAAGGCCACCAATAGCAGAAGTAATTCCTGGAACCACCTCGAATGCAATGGAATGTTCATACAACGCTTCAGCTTCTTCGCCACCACGACCAAATACGTAAGGATCACCACCTTTTAAGCGAACGACTTTTTTACCCAATTTGGCGTGGTCAATGAGCAGCTGATTAATCTCATCTTGGGGAATGGGGTGATAGTTCGGCTGTTTACCCACATTAATTTTACAGCAAGCAGGGCTTGCTTCTTCAATCAGCTCTGGACAAACGAGGCGGTCGTAGATGAGTACATCGGCATTACGTATGCAGTTAAGGCCTTTTACTGTGATTAGCGAAGGGTCGCCAGGGCCTGCGCCAACTAGCCATACTTTTCCTTTCATAGGTGTTGAGTCTCTTATCCAGTGTTATTGAAATTTATCTTCACACTAACATTGTCAAATAGGGCTTTTTTTGAGCCACGACAATAATGTGTCAGTTAAGTTAGGACCACTTTTATAATACGGAGTAACACCTAAGTTTTTGATCTATATCATGGTTGATATCCATCTTTATTAATATGGTGGCACTTCAATCTTGTGTAACAGTGAATCGAGATTGACATTATTGATGGTAAACAATGATATCCAATGCGTTGCAGGTAGATATTATCGATGTGCCTAGCAGGACACACGCGGTATAGATAACGAGGACACACGTATTAAGAAAATTGTAAATATACGTGCTACAAGTGCCGCCTAAGCAAGGTAAAACGTATGAGCATAGGTTATGATGGAGGCCTGTAATAACCGATTAAATAATCAGTTGTCACAGTAATTTGACAATAAAAGTAAGACAGTAATGCGCATGATAATTCATGCACCGGAAGTGAGGTGAAAATCCTCCGCAGCCCCCGCTGCTGTAATGCTGACAATTTGGTAAAACCACTGTTAAGTCATCCAAACTTAATGGGAAGGACCAATGAGAATGACGCTAAGCCAGAAGACGAATTACTGCCTGTTCCAAGACTCATACAGAGGCACTTCGGTGGGAAGTGGTTGGAAATGAACACGGAATATATCCGTGGCCGTTTGCACACCCGTTCTCTTTTCAAGGGATACTCACTCAGTGCTTCACCCAAAATTGATATCTAGTGGTGAAGAAATGAAAGCATTTGTCGTAGCCGGCACAAACAGTGGATGTGGGAAGACCACTATCACATTAGGACTTCTTAAGGCACTTACGCAGCGTAAGCTTGCGGTGCAGCCATATAAAGTCGGCCCAGATTATATCGATACTGCATGGCACACTAAGGTGTCTGGTGTAGCATCGCGCAATCTTGATGCCTTTATGTTATCCAGCAACACTTTACACCATGTATTTACCAGCCACACTCAGAAAGCAGATATCGCTGTAATTGAAGGCGTGATGGGGTTATACGACGGCTATGGTACCGATCCACACTATTGCAGTACGGCGGGACTGGCGCGAGATCTGCAGTTACCTGTTATTTTAGTTGTTGATGGCCGCGCAGTATCTACCTCAGCGGCAGCGACCGTGATGGGATTTCAACATTTTGACCCTGATTTAAATATCGCAGGCGTCATTTTCAATAACGTCAATTCTGAGAGTCATCTTGACCTCATTCGCCAAGCGGTTGAAAAATATTGTGACATTCCAGTTCTCGGTCGCTTACCCAAGTTGCCACAAATAGAGTTGCCTTCTCGGCATTTAGGTTTATTAACCGCTCAGGAGTCAGCCAAATTCGATCCTCATTGGCAAACGTTAGGTGAGGCGATTGAAGAGCATATCGATATTGATGCATTGCTTCAGATGAGCGAACTTGATGCGACGTCGTATACGCCGCAGGCGATTCCATCTCCAGTAGAGACATCATGGGGAGCAGGGCTGCGTGTCGCCGTTGCTCTCGACAACGCGTTTAACTTCTATTACCAAGATAATTTAGATTTACTGAAAGCCAGTGGTTTGGACATCGTTCCTTTTAGCCCGTTGACTGACGCGTGTGTCCCTGATTGTGATTGTGTGTATATCGGCGGCGGGTACCCAGAATCTTACGGTAAAGAGCTGGCTGCTAATCAAACCATGCGCAAATCACTGCAAGCACTTCATCGAGCGGGCACACCAATTTATGCCGAGTGTGGCGGTTTGATGTATTTGGGCGATGCACTAACAGACACTGACGGCGAACGCCATGAAATGGTGGGCATTTTGTCGGGCGAGAGTCAGATGACCAAATCGCTCAAGCGCTTTGGTTATTGTTTTGCGCGGGCAACCCAAGACACCTTGTTAGTCTCTGAAAATCAGGTGTTACGTGGTCACGAATTTCATTACTCAGAATTTACTACTGAATTAGATCCAGTCTTCGATATGACCAAAGAGCGCGATGGCGACATCATCGCTCAGTGGGGTGGTGGCTATCAAGTGGACAATACGTTCGCGACTTATTTACATCTTCATTTTGCGCAGAATCCAGACATTCTACGTCATTGGTTAGCCATAGCGAGGCAAGCACAATGAGCCTATTTCTTATTTGGCTGGCATTTGTTGTCGATTGGCTGGTGGGTGATCCACCCAACTGGCCTCATCCGATTCGTTGGATCGGTTCATCGATCAGCCGTATGGAAAAAGGGTTACGTCGTCTAGGTGAAAAACCACAATGGCTGAAAATAGCGGGAGTTTTACTGTGGGTCGTAATTGTCGGCGGCAGTTATGTCGTGGTCGAAAGCATTTTGGTAGCAAGTTACCACTGGCACTGGACCATTGGTCGTGTGATTGAATTATGGCTGACCGTCACCGTTTTAGCCGGAAAATGCCTAAAAGATTGCGCGTTAGCGGTGATGAAGCCGCTTAAACAGCAAGATATTGGTGAGAGCCGCATTCAACTCTCATACATTGTTGGGCGTGATACCAGTCAACTTGAGGCGCCACAAATTACCCGAGCGACGGTTGAAACCGTTGCTGAAAACACCATTGATGGCGTCATTGCGCCACTGTTTTATCTTTTTATTGGCGGTGTGCCATTGGCTATGGCTTACAAAGCAGTCAATACCCTCGATTCCATGGTGGGATACAAAAACGAGCGCTATCAAGATTTAGGATGGTTTTCAGCGAAAGCGGATGATCTGTTTAACTGGATTCCAGCCCGGTTAGGGTGGTTGTTATTTACTTTTGCCGCGTGGTGTTTACGTCTTGATTGGCAAAGTGCTCTGCACATTGGTTGGCGTGACCGCCGCCAGCATAAAAGCCCCAATGCAGCTTGGTCTGAAGCGACCGTCGCGGGTGCACTAGGCATTCAGCTAGGTGGCCCTAACCGTTATTTTGGCCAATGGGTCGAGAAACCTTGGCTGGGAGATAAAAAGCGTGAGATTACCCCAAACGACATCGTTCTCACCAATCGTATGATGTTCATTGCTTCAAGCGCTGCTTTAGTCCTGTTTACTGTTATTTATTTGATGATTCATTAGGAATTACTATGACCTTTATCCAACAACCGCAACTGATTGAAAGTACGAGCTTTGAGATCATTGATGGCATTATCGCAGACGATTTTCCGAATTTTACCTATGAGAGTGAATTACAGAAAAAGATCATTACTCGTGCTATTCACACAACGGCGGATTTTGATTGGTTAGAGATATTAGCGTTTTCTTCGGATGTATTAGCAAAGTTGCAACACGCCATTCTATCGGGATGTACTCTGATTACCGATACCACGATGGCAATGTCGGGCATTAATAAACGACTTTTGAAGCAGTTTGGTTGTGAAATTGAGTGCTATATCGCTGATCCTGAAGTGGCGGAGCGTGCCAAAGCACAAGGCATGACTCGCTCTATGGTTGCCGTTGATAAGGCGGTAGAACTCGATGGTGAAAAAGTATTTGTGTTTGGCAATGCTCCAACAGCGCTGTTCCAATTGCTTAAACATCAAGGCCGTTTTGCCGAGGGGGAATTACCTGTAGCGATTGGTGTGCCAGTGGGTTTTGTTGGCGCGGCGGAATCAAAACAAGCGTTACACGAAAGTGCCTTCCCACACATTGCTGCATTGGGCCGTAAAGGTGGCAGTAATGTCGCGGCTGCGATCATTAATGCAGTGTTGTATCACTTGCGTGACCAGCAAGATGCATAGTCATTACCAGATTTTAAGAGCACTTAATGATGGATAGTGAGCAAACGACAAATTCCCAAGCAATCCAAGATGGCCAAACTGAGAGAACGTCCATCGCTGGGCAAGTATCGCCCAGTGAGAACGTGGTGTGGCATCGCGGAAAATCATACCGTAAGGGATACACTACCGGATCTTGCGCCACGGCAGCAGCAAAGGTGGCGGCTTTGATGGTGCGTCGGCAACAACTGATTTATCAAGTCTCCATTGTTACTCCTTCCGGCGTAACGTTGAATTTGAACGTGGAAGACCCGTCAATTGAAGGTCAGGAGGCGGTCGCGGCTATCCGCAAAGATGGTGGCGATGATGTGGATGCCACACACGACATGCTGATTTATGCGCGTGTGTCCTTGCAAGATGAGCATAACGATATCGTAATAACGGGTGGCCAAGGCGTTGGTGTCGTAACTCAAAAAGGCGTTGGTTTACCCATTGGCGAAGCGGCGATCAATAAAACGCCCCGCCATACCATAGAGCAAGAAGTCCGTGATGTGATTGGGCCGAATCAGGGCGCTGTGATCGAAATTTTTGCCCCAGAAGGGGAAGAACGCGCCCTTAAAACGTATAACGGCAAACTTGGCATTCAGGGTGGTATTTCCATTATTGGTACTACCGGTATTGTCACGCCAATGTCGGAAGAGAGCTGGAAACGATCACTGGCTATCGAGCTTGAACAAAAACGAGTGCAGGGTTTAGAGACTGTGATTTTTGTACCGGGTAATCATGGTGAGCGTTTTGTGACCGAACAGCTCCATATGAACGCTGATTGGGTGGTTAACATGAGTAACTTTGTTGGCTATATGCTGCAAGAGGCGACCCGATTGCAATTTAAACGAGTTGTGATGGTGGGGCATTTAGGTAAGTTGATCAAAGTGGCTGCTGGCGTATTTCATACCCATTCCCATGTCGCGGATGCCCGTATGGAAACGTTAGTAACTCACCTGGCATTGCTGGGAGCAGATAACACGCTGCTGCAAGCCGTATTTCGCTGTCCGACAACAGAAGCGGCAATGGAGCTCATCTCGGAGCAACATTTCGATTATGTCTACGATCATATTGCGCAAGCGATTGTTGAAAAAGTGCGTTACATGCTGCGTTATGCCAATCAAGCCCCCCAATGCGATGTCGTACTGTTTTCTTACGATAATGTGGTGCTAGGCAGTAATCGTCCGCCACAAAAGATAGCTGAGGTAGACCAATGATCAGTGTGATTGGTATGGGGCCGGGTGATGAGCGTTTAATCAGTGTTGCAGCACAGCAACTCATCGAAAGTGCCGATATTTTAGTCGGTTGGCGCCGTCTACTGAGTCAGTTTGAACATCATCCTGCGCAAAAATACCAAATGGGCGTGGATATTGACGCCACATTGCAGTGGCTGAGAGAGCAGAATCAATCTCATGATAAACATACGCCTAACATTGTGGTATTGGCGTCGGGCGATCCGATGCTATTTGGTATCGGTAAGCGTATTGCAGAGGCCTTTGCGCCAGAAGAACGCCAGATAGTACCGGGGATCAGTTCGGTACAAACCTTATTTAGTGCTGTGGGGATTGATATGAATGATGTGTATATCACCAGCAGCCACGGCAAACAGCCCAATTTTGATTTTATCTTCCTGCACGACAAAGTGGCCTTGGTGACAGACAAAAAGATAGGTCCTTACCAAATCGCTCAACAACTTATCCAGCGCGGATTACATCGCACCCTGATTATCGGGGAAAATTTAGGTTATCCGCAGCAACAGATTTCTGTACTGGCTCCAGAGCAAGTACAAGCCGAATATGAAATGAATGTGGTGGTAATACTCAATGAAAGACAGTGAATTTTTACGAGGCGAAAGTGTTCCTATGACTAAACGTGAAGTGAGGTCTGTGGTGTTAGAACGCCTTGAGTTGCATCGCGCCAGTCGCTTTGTTGATGTGGGGGCGGGTACTGGGAGTGTTGCTATTGAAGCGGCTATTCGCCATCCCAATCTCAATATCTTAGCCATTGAGAAAAAACCTCAGGCATTAGATTTAATTAACGATAACTGCCGTAAATTTGGCTGTGAACAAATTCGCATCGTAAATGAAACTGCACCGTGTGAAATCACCGGGCATGTGGACGCGATTTTTATCGGTGGCAGTGGCGGTAATTTAACCGACATTATCGATTGGGCACTTGAACACTTGGTGGCGAATGGACGTTTGGTGTTGAGCTTCATTCTACAAGATAACCTTAGCGAGGCTTTGCAACATATTGAGCAATGCGAGGTGCACGATGTGGAATGTGTGCAGCTATTGGTATCGAACAAAGCAAAATTAGGTAAGGGGTATTACTTCAAACCGAAT
This sequence comes from Vibrio nitrifigilis, assembly GCF_015686695.1. Taxonomy (NCBI): domain Bacteria; kingdom Pseudomonadati; phylum Pseudomonadota; class Gammaproteobacteria; order Vibrionales; family Vibrionaceae; genus Vibrio; species Vibrio nitrifigilis. Next base: position 633,145 of record NZ_JADPMR010000004.1, read on the forward strand.
AACCCGACCTTTGTTCTGTCATGTCAAAAAGGCAAGGGAGAATAACCATGTTCGATGCATCTCTAGTCTATTTTGTTGGCGCGGGGCCTGGTGATCCAGAGTTAATTACTCTAAAAGGCTACAAAATTCTTAGCCAAGCCGATGTGGTGATTTACGCAGGTTCTCTCATCAATAAAGAGCTCCTAGAATATTGTAAAGACGGGGCAGAGTGTCATGACAGTGCTTACCTGCACTTAGATCAAATCACGGAGTTAATGGTAAACGGTGTCAAAAATGGCAAGCTGGTGGTGCGATTGCAAACCGGCGATTTGTCCCTGTATGGCTCCATTCGTGAACAAGGTGAAGAGCTAGCAAAACACAACATCGGATTTCGCTCAGTAGCGGGTGTGTCCTCGTTCCTTGGCGCCGCTTCCGAATTGGGTATTGAATACACAGTACCTGAAGTTTCGCAAAGCTTGGTGATCACGCGTATGGCGGGTCGCACGCCAACACCAGAACTAGAATCGATTGAACGTTTTGCCGCGCACCAAACCTCGATGGCGATCTTTTTGTCTGTCCAAGGCATCAATCAGGTCATCGCGCAGCTTAGCAAAGGCGGGTATCCCGACGATACCCCCGTCGCGGTCGTCTACAAAGCCACGTGGGAAGATTGCCAGATTATTCGCGGTGATTTAACAACGATTGCCGACAAAGTCACTAAGGCGGGCATTCGTAAAACAGCGCTGATCCTTGTCGGGAAATTCCTCGGGGAAGAGTATCACTACTCAAAACTGTATGACGCGGAATTCAGTCATGAGTATCGTTGATCCCGCGCGAGTGTCTCTATTTTCAATCACTCCTGGTGGGCAGGTGTTGGCCAACAAGATCCATGCATTGTGGCCGGTCACTTGCTACTGCGCGGAAAAATATCAAAAAGATCATTTTAGGGCCTTTGAAGGCTCGTTTGCGAACTCGTTACGCCAAGCTTTTTCTCGTGATGAAGCGATTATTGTCATCGGTGCTTGTGGCATTGTCGTGCGCACTATTGCGCCTTTAGTACAAGACAAACTCCATGACCCTGCGGTATTGGTGATGGATGAAAAAGCGCAGCACGTAATCAGCTTACTTTCTGGGCATATTGGCGGGGCAAATCAACTGGCTTGTCAATTAGCTGCTCGTGTTGGAGCCACTCCGGTCATTACCACGGCGACTGATGTCAATCAGGTGTGCGCGATTGATGTGTTAGCCAAGCGAGTCAACGGGACGATAGAGCATTTCCGAGACGCAATTAAAACGCTGAATCAGGCGTTAGTGAGTGGTGAAAGCGTCGGCTTGTACTGCGATCCCGATACATTGGAGTTAACTGGAATCGACCTCGCTAACGAGGACACACGCGGTATCGAGCTGCTATCGCTGGAGCAACTTGAGCGGCATGATTGTCAGTATGTGATTGAATTATCGATGAAACCAGATGTTCATAATTGGCATGCGGAAACGTTTCATTTGGTGCCACGCTGTATTGTTGTCGGCATGGGATGCCGTAAAGATCTTCAACCGCACCTGATGACGCAAACATTTTCAGCGCTATTGGATGCGCATCATTGGCACCCATTGGCCGTGACACAATTTGCCAGTATTGACGTTAAGCGCAATGAAACCGCCATGCTTAATTTAGCCGAGCAATACCAAGCGCCAATTGAATTTTTCAGCGCGAATGAGCTTTCTGCATCTGGCTGGCGTGGGCCCGAATCCGAATTCGTTAGAAAAACCGTGGGGGTTGGCGCCGTTTCTCAACCTGCTGCATGGCTGCTTAGCCAAGGGAATTTAATTGGAGAAACGGTGAAACAGCAAGGCATGACCTTTACCTTTGGAGTACAAAAAATATGTTATACGTCGTAGGCATAGGCCCTGGTGGCTTGGACATGATGACTTTTGAAGCGCGTCGCGCCATTGAAGAGTCTGATGTGATTGTCGGCTACAAAACTTACACCCATTTGATGAAAGCGATCATCGGCGATAAAACCGTGATCAAAACAGGAATGTGTAAAGAGATTGAGCGTTGCACAACGGCACTGGAATTGGCTCAGGAAGGTAAAAATGTTGCGATAATCAGCAGCGGTGATGCCGGTATTTACGGCATGGCGGGGCTGATTTTAGAGATGGTTACTCAGCAAAAATGGGATGTGGAAGTTAAGGTGATTCCTGGTATGACCGCTAGTATCGCAGCAGGCTCCGTCTTGGGTGCACCGCTGATGCACGATTTTTGTCATATCAGTTTGAGTGACTTGCTGACGCCATGGGAAGTGATAGAAAAACGAATCAAAGCGGCAGCAGAAGCAGATTTTGTCGTCTGTTTTTACAACCCACGTAGCCGTGGTCGTGAAGGTCATTTAAAACGTGCATTTGAATTAATGGCGCCCTTTACGGATCCAAAAACACCGGTAGGGATCGTTAAAGAAGCAGGGCGTCGTAAACAAGAAAAATGGATTACTACGTTTGCAGAAATGGATTTTGAACTAGTCGATATGCGCACTTTAGTGATCGTCGGTAATCGCTCAACCTACATAGAAAATGGATTAATGGTGACGCCACGAGGATACCAATTGTGAGTAATGACGGGCCTTGCCAAGCGATGGTTAGCGCGACTGTCCCGCTAAGCGCTTCTACCACGGAGGCTGATTTAAACGTGTGTGTCCCCGTAAAAAATGGTCGTGTGTTGGTGTTTGGCGGAACGTCGGATTCCATGGCGCTGTGTGGTGAGTTGGAAAAGGCTGAGGTGAATTACAGCTTTTCAGTTGCTACAGAGGCTGGGCGGCAGATGGCGCAGGGCATTAAAGGTGAACTACTGGTCGGGCGTATGGATGTCGAGCAAATGCGTCACTGGATGCAGGATAATCGTATTTCATTGGTGATAGATGCTGCCCATCCTTATGCGCAAGAACTGCGGCAAAATGTGATGACTGCGTGTCATGCTATCAATCTTCCATTAGTGCGTTTTGAACGTAAAAGTGAGTCGTTTACTCATCCGTTATTAATCGATGCGACCTCGGTGGATGATGCTTGCAAGAAAATCAAGCAAAACGGATGGCACAAAGTGATGCTAACCACTGGTAGTAAAGACTTAGCCACGTTTTGTGAGCAGTTACCCGAGCAACATCTTATCGCGCGTGTCCTGCCAACGGCAGACGTGTTGGCTCAGTGTGAAGCGTTGGGGTTGGGCATTGATCATATTGTGGCGATGAAAGGCCCGTTTAGTCGAGCGCTTAATCAGGCGTTATATGCGTCATTGTTGCCTGATGTAATGGTGACTAAAGAGTCCGGCCATGCCGGAGGATTTCTCGATAAAGTCCAGCCCTGCGTGGAGCAAGGCATTCCATGTATTGTTATTTCTCGCCCTAAACCCGTGTTGGTGGGCGAGTATTGTAAAATTATTCAAGACATTACCGCGTGTAGCGAATGGCTACAGCGTGGCATCGACAATTAGGACCGATATGATGAAAAAAGCCCTATTAGTGATCAGTTTTGGCACCAGTTACCCCGAAGCGTTAGAAAAAAACATTGTTGCCTGTGAACAAACCTTAGCAGCTGCGCACCCTGATCGTGATTGTTTCCGCGCGTTTACGTCCTACATGATCATTAAAAAACTCGCTCGCCGTGACAATCTGCACATCAATAACCCGCAACAAGCGTTGCAAGCGCTTTATGAGCAAGGTTACGACGATGTATTAGTTCAATCGCTGCATATCATTAATGGTGACGAATACGAAAAAGTCGCGACACAAGTCAATGCGTATCAAGACAAATTCACCCGTCTGGATTTTGGTCAGCCATTATTAACTTCCCATGCAGATTACGAACAGCTGATCACCGCATTGGAGCATCAATGTCCAACGCTGCAAAGTGATGAGCGCTTGGTACTTATGGGTCATGGCACGACCCACTATACATTTTCTACTTATGCTTGCTTAGACCATATGCTGACGGCAAAAGGATCACCGATGATGGTCGGCGCGGTAGAAAGTTATCCTGAAATCGATACATTGATCGATCGCTTAAAAGCACAAAATGTGAAGAAGGCATACCTGATGCCACTGATGTTAGTCGCGGGCGATCATGCCATTAATGATATGGCGTCAGACGAAGAGGATTCGTGGAAAACTCAGCTTATTGAAGCGGGGATTGAGGCGATGCCGATTGTCCAAGGCTTGGGTGAAAACCCTCTCATTCGTGACATGTTTGTCCAGCATCTCGCCGATGCTATCACTGATGCGCAGGAGGCGGCGTAATGGCAGGTAAGTTATATGCAATTGGTACGGGCCCTGGTGCAAGCGATTTAATCACGGTTCGTGCGGCGCGTTTGCTAGAAACGTTAGACGTACTCTACGCACCCGCCGGGAAAAAAGGTGGCGACAGCTTGGCGCTATCGATTGTACGCGAATACTTGGGTGAACAAGTGGTGATTGAAGAACGTCATTTCCCTATGACGGCGGATGCGGGTGAAAAGCAGGCGGTATGGGATCAAGTGGCTGCCGATATTGAACAAGATGTGCAAGCGGGGAAACAAGTCGGGTTTGTTACGCTTGGCGACAGTATGCTGTTCAGTACTTGGGTATTTTTGCTTGAACGTTTGCAAGGCAAAGTGTTGGCGGATGGATCACCGTTGGATATGGAAATGATTCCGGGCATTTCTTCTTATTCATGCATTGCATCTGCAGCCCAATTCCCTCTGGCAATGGAACAACAATCAATGGCGGTGATGTCGTGCACGGCTGAACCTGATGTGTTAAGTGCCGCTTTGCAAAATCACGAATGCGTGGTGTTAATGAAAGTGTATGGTCGATTCAATCAAATTCGGTCTTTATTAGCTGAGCTTGGGTTACTAAAGCACGCGGTATTGATGGCAAATGCATCAATGGCAACAGAAATCACCTATCGAGACTTGGCAAGTGTTGATGAGCAGGCTAAGTTACCGTACTTTTCGACTATCGTCGTTAACCGAGCGTGGAATGCGTAATCGCAATTAACGCCAATACTGAGCTAATAATGGAAGGTAAAGAATGAGCCGAGCAATCATGATTCAGGGGACAGCATCGGATGTGGGTAAAAGCATATTAGTGGCTGGACTATGTCGGATATTGCAGCGAAAAGGTGACAGGGTCACCCCGTTTAAAGCTCAGAATATGGCGTTAAATTCCGGTATCACTCGCTCCGGTGATGAAATGGGACGTGCGCAAATTTTTCAGGCCGAAGCGGCGGGGATTGAGCCTGATGTGCGCATGAATCCAGTATTGCTTAAACCGACAGGAGAGCGACGTTCTCAGGTTATCATCATGGGCAAAGTATTCGATAACATGGAAGCGGTAACTTACCATGAATACAAACCCAAGTTGCAGCAACAAGTCTTTCAAGCCTTCAGTTCGTTAGCGCGCGACTTCGATACCATTGTGCTTGAAGGGGCAGGTAGCCCAGCAGAAATTAATCTGCGCGATCGCGATATCGTGAATATGGGCATGGCAGAACTTGTGAATGCGCCAGTTATTTTGGTCGCCGATATTGATCGCGGTGGTGTTTTCGCTTCTATTTACGGGACGATCGAATTGCTTAGACCAGAAGAAAAGCGTCGCGTGAAAGGGGTCATCATCAATAAATTCCGTGGTGATGTCGCGTTATTAGAATCGGGTCTGAAACAGATTGAAGAACTCACTGGGGTTCCTGTCATTGGGGTTGTACCGTACCTTGATGTGGATTTAGAAGAAGAAGATGGTGTTGCGCTGCAGCCAGAGAAATTGCGCCACCAATTAGGTATTCATCACGCTCAAGATAAACTTGATATTGCCGTAGTAAGCTTGCCGCGGATCTCTAATTTTACCGATTTCAATGCGTTGGCTGCGCAGCCAGATGTGCAGTTACGTTATGTGCAGCACCCAGGTCAACTGGGTCAACCCGATTTAGTGATTTTGCCAGGCAGTAAAAACACGCTCGCTGATTTGGCGCATCTTAATCAAATTGGTATGAGTGATGCGATTGTCGCACTTGCTAATCATCACACACCTGTTTTGGGCGTTTGTGGTGGTTACCAAATGCTCGGGCATACCATTATTGATGGGGTTGAATCCGGCATCGATTCCATGCCTGGTCTTGGTTTATTAGATTGTGTCACGCAGTTTAAGCAAGACAAACACACGACTCAGGTCGTGGCACAGACGTTAAAAGGTCACGGTTTATTTAATGGTATTTCCCACTCTATTTCAGGCTACGAAATCCATATGGGAGAAACCGAACTTGGCCCTGATGCCCGTCCATTTATTCAAATAGAGCAACGTAATAGTGACAATGTCACGCTAAATGATGGGGCGATTAACCTAAGTGGTCATGTTGCTGGCACCTATATTCATGGTCTGTTTGATGATGGTGCTTACACGCGTTATTTACTGAATCATTTACGGGTTAACAAAGGGTTAGAGCCGCTTGCTGATGATGTATTTGACTATTCCCAATACAAACGCGAACAATTTGACCTTCTGGCTGTCGAATTAGAAAAAGTTCTTGATATGGAAGCCATTTACCGCATCATGGATGATTTCACATTGACACTGGCAAAGGATATTGAAGCATGAAACTGTTTTTCGCGACCTTGCAATTTATGAGTCGCTTGCCTGTTCCGCAACATTGGACTGAAGGCTTCGAGTTTAAAGAATCATACAAAGGCATTGTTTTTTTCCCGTGGATTGGTGTGATCCTTGGTGCACTTGGTGCCTTTTTCACCCATGTTGCACTCACTTGGTTACATCTGGGTCCATTTATCGCCGCAGTGATTTATGTGCTAACTCTTGCGATCGCAACAGGGGGATTACATCTTGATGGTCTCGCCGATACCTGCGACGGTATTTTTTCTGCTCGGGTGCGCGAGCGGATGTTAGAGATCATGAAAGATAGCCGCATCGGGACTCATGGTGCATTGGCGTTGATTTTTGTTCTGGTGTTGAAAGTGGTTGTGGTTGCGCAGTTGTTAACCCAAGCGCCGCAAATGGCGTTTAGTGTGTTGATTGCCGCACCAGCTCTTAGTCGTGCTTTGATGACCGTTCTTATGTATAACCAGCCTTATGCGCGTGAAAATGGCTTAGGTAATGTATTTATTGGTAAAATTACTCGTCAACATTTCTGGATTACGCTCGTCGTAGGATTAATTTTAGTGTGTTGGGCTGTGGGCGGCATAGGTATTGCAGTATTTATCGTGGCTTACTTGTTCAGTTTGGGCTATCGCCAATATGTTCATCACTACTTAGGTGGACAGACTGGTGACACACTTGGAGCGGGTAATGAATTGTTTGAAGTCATAGTTTTACTGATTGTTGCGAGTATGATTGGCGTATAACGTCTTAGTCGTAACACGACGTAGTTCTTAGGAGAATCGCTAATGACGTCACTAACCACGTTAGCGCAAAGTATTATCCCGGTTGATGATGAAGTTCGCACACTAGCAGAACATCATGTATCAAGACTGTTCAAACCTGTAGGCAGTTTAGGTCAATTAGAACAACTGGCTTGCCAGTTATCGGCAATTTATCGCACCACGCACTGGGACATCGGACCCAAAAAAATCTTTGTCATGGGGGCCGATCATGGCGTTTATGAAGAAGATATCGCCGTTTCCCCGCGTGAAGTCACCGCAATTCAAGCTATTAACACGGTTAAAGGTGTGACTGGTGTGGCTGCGCTCGCATTTGCCAATCGAGTCAAAGTCGAAATGGTGGATGTGGGCATTGATAGCGATGTGTTACCCGGCGTGACGAATTTTAAAGTGGCACGCGGCTCGGGCAATATTGCTAAAGGGGCTGCGATGAGTGCTGAAGTGGCTGAAAAATTAATCGTCGATTGTGCTGACTATGTGAGCCAATGCATTGATTCTGAGGGGTTAAAAGCCATTGGTATCGGTGAATTAGGTGTTGGCAATACAACCGCCGCTGCTGCCATGGTGTGCGCGATTACCAATCAAGAACCGACCGAAGTGGTTGGTCTTGGTGCTAATTTCCCAAGTGATCGTATTGAGCACAAAATTGAGGTTGTGCGTCAGGCGCTCGACATCAATTGTCCTAATCCAACCGATCCTATCGATATTGTCGCCAAAGTCGGTGGGTTCGATTTAGCCGGTATGACCGGGGTGATTTTAGGTGGCGCAAGTAAGCAGGTGCCGGTTGTATTAGATGGTTTTCTTTCTTATGCCGCGGCATTGTTGGCGTGTAAAATTGCACCAAATGTGTGGGATTATCTGATTCCGTCGCATCGATCTGCTGAGAAAGGGGCCTCATTAGCGCTTGAAGAACTGCAACTAAAACCTTTTATCGATATGGAAATGCGTTTGGGTGAAGGTTCTGGCGCAGTGCTTGCCATGCCTTTTATTGATGCTGCGCATGCCATGTATAACCGAATGGCAAAAATGGAAGATAACGGGCTAGAGTTACCTAAACCGTTATAAACTTTTTTTGTATGTTTCATATGCAAGGCCGAATCATTAGATTCGGCCTTGTTAGTTGTTGAGTAAAGAAACTTAACACTGTGCTTTAGCTAATTTTTTGCATGGCTGCAGCAGGTAAGCTGTCTTCTTTCGCGGCTTGGCGTTCTAAATTAGATTCTGTTTTTGCTTTTGGATTTGGCAGAATGATACTCATCACGATAGCGGCAATACCGCTGGTGGTGACCGCTGAGCCGAATACACTTTGAATGACTTTTGGCATCTCTTTCATCACTTCAGGCACAAGCATAACGCCCAAGCCTAAACCAAATGAAACGGCAAGAATCATGAGGTTACGACGATCTAGCTGCTCTTGAGCAATAATTTTAACCCCAGCGGCGGCGACAGTGCCGAACATGACCAATGTCGCACCGCCTATCACGGGTTTGGGAATGGTCGTTAAGATGCCCCCAATGATAGGAAATAGGCCCAACATGAATAAAATGATGCCGACAAAGTAGCCCACATAGCGACTGGCAATGCCTGTTAAATGGATAACACTGTTATTTTGGCTAAAGGTTGTATTTGGAAATGTATTAAATACCGATGCCAATAGTGAATTAAATCCATCGCCTAAAATACCGGCTTGGATGCGTTTAAAGTAGGCTGGACCAGTAACAGGCAACTTTGTGATAAGGCAGTTGGCGGTTAAATCTCCAGTCGATTCAATGGCAGTAATGGTATAAATCACAGCAATCGGAATAAAGGCGTACCAATCAAAATCAAAACCATATTTAAACGGTACGGGAATACTCAATAAAGGTTGATTAAAAGCGTTTGTAAAATCGACCATCCCCATGATAGCCGCTGTGATATAGCCTACTAACATCCCAACTAAAATAGCAGACAGGCGCACCATAAGGTGATTAGAACGATACAAAACAACGATCACGGCCAAAACAACGCCACCTAAAATTAGATTATGCCATTGGCCAAAATCAGCAGCGCCAACACCACCGGCGAGATCGGTCATGCCCACTTTGATCAGGGAAATACCGATGGTCGTCACGACAATGCCCGTGACCACCGGCGTCACGATACGATGTAGCTTACCGATAAATTGAGACAAAATAATCTCAATAAAAGCTCCCACAAAACAAACACCAAAGATCATGGCGAGGATACCTTCTGGCCCAGCGCCCTGAGATTTAGCAAGAAACCCAGCGGCAAGCACAGAACTGAGAAACGCAAAGCTTGTACCTTGTACACAAATCATCCCAGAGCCAATTGGTCCAATTCGGCGTGCTTGAATAAAGGTACCAACCCCCGAGACAACCAGCGACATACTGATTAAATAAGGGACATGACTACCCAGTCCTAATACGCCACCGATAATGAGCGTTGGGGTAATAATTCCCACAAAGCTGGCAAGAACATGTTGTAGCCCTGCATAAATGGCAGGGCCGATAGCGGGTTTATCATCTAAGGCGTAGATCAAATCATGATCGTCGGCATTATCTACCTTGTTATTTGCTGACATAAATACTTCCTTGTATACAATATTGTTGACATTCTTTCAGGAAGAACTGTAGCAAACGATGTGCCATAAATTTTTAACCATATGGTCAAGTTAAATCAGGGGCTTAAGGACAGTGATAAAACTGACGCGAGTTATTTTCCACCGTTATGGTGCAACTGTGTGCATTTATGGGCAACGAGGCAGGTTAATAAATCGATGATTATCATCTAGTTTATGATTAACTAAGATTTGATAGATGTTACTGGGTATAAACACTTGCTCTGCTGGGAATAAGAGCAAGTGTGTTGTATTCAGTTGTTTTAATCAGCGGGATGATACTCTATCCAGTGCTCGGCAATCTCCCGACGTGATGCGATCCAAACTTTATCGTGGGATTGCACGTAATCAAGAAACTTCTTCAACGCCATAAAGCGACTTGGTTTACCCAACATACGGCAATGCATGCCAATCGACATCATTTTAGGTTTCGTTTCTCCTTCCTCATATAGGCAATCAAAATTGGCCTTGAGGTACTGGAAGAACTCTTCGCCATGACTAAAACCATAGGGTGAGGCAAAACGCATATCATTGGTGTCTAAGGTATAAGGAATGATCAAATGTGGTTTGCAGGCAGTGCTATCGGGTGATGTCGTAACTGGCATCCAAAAAGGCAGGTCATCACCATAGTAATCTGAATCATAAAGTAGGCAATCTTGCTCTGCGACCAATTGACGTGTGCGAGGGGAATCGCGTCCGGTATACCAGCCCATCGGCTTTTTACCTAATAAGTGTTCGTGCAGTTCAATGGCTTGCTGCATATGAGCACGCTCTTGTTCGAGTGGCATATCTTGATAGTGAATCCATTTTAAACCGTGACAAACAACGTCATAGTCTTGCTCTTTTATTGCCTTTACGACCTCTGGATTGCGTTCTAGCGCAGTCGCAATGCCGAAAATAGTCAGTGGTAAATCACGCTTTTTGAACTCATTTAAAATGCGCCATACGCCAGCTCGTGAACCGTATTCATAGAGCGATTCCATACTCATATGGCGATCTTTATACGCTTCTGCTCCGTACATTTCTGACAGAAACGTTTCGGCGTGCTCGTCACCATGCAATACACAATTTTCGCCACCTTCTTCATAATTCAATACAAACTGAATGGCGATTTTAGCTTGGTTAGGCCAGTTGGCATCGGGAACATTATCGCGGCCATAGCCAACGTAGTCACGAGGGTTACTGACGGAGTTCTTGTTTTGCATAGAATTTCCTTATTCTTTTACTCGACCATTCACGTAAAGGTCGGGCGTCGTGTTGTTATTGGTGTCTGTCCTCGTTAGATGTTGAGGGTAGACATTATTCTTTGGTCCAATGTTGATAGCGACCGACAAACGCTTTAGGTTTTGGGGCGGCGTAAAAACCGGTTTTTGCTGTGCGCAGCCCAAGTTGATCGAGCGATTCTGCTAACTTAACGGCTGCTGCTACACCATCAATTACAGGGACGTTCAACGCACTACTTAAGCGAGCCACCAGATCTGCCATGCCCGCGCATCCGAGTACGATGGCTTCAGCGCCATCATCATTAATCGCTAATAAACATTCATGATATAACGCCGAATAAAGCGTTGAAGTCATTGATTCTAATTCTTTTACCGGAATATCGGTGGCGCGAACACTCGCACACATTTGGCTAAAGCCGTAACGATCAAGTAGGTGATGGGCTGTAGGTAAAGTACTGCTCATGGTTGTGACGACACTGAAACGGCGTGTGATTAAGCTCGCCATATGAAATGCAGCTTCAGCGATGCCAATAACGGGAACAGAGCTGAGTTCTCTCGCTGCATCTAGGCCTGGATCGCCAAAGCATGCAATGATATGGGCATCAACGTCATGTTCAATTCCAGTCTGAATTTCGTCCATTAACGCTGCACTAGCAATGATCTCATCAAATGCAGATTCAACGGTACTGGGTCCGTGTTGTGGTTGAGTTGCAATAATGGTGGTGTTTGATAATGCGACGGCTTTTGCTGCCGTCGCAATTTTGTCTGTCATGCCCTGAGACGTGTTGGGATTTATCACCTGAATCCGCATAACCACTCCTTGGATATCAGTTATTGTTGTTTTTGAGTATCAGAAAACAGTTGATGGAAATCGACTTGTCCATCATTGCTGCCTTCAAGGTTTATTGATTCTTTTACGTGAGTCAGGTGCCTTGTCATCCATGCTTGCGCTTGTTCGACGTTTCCTTGGTCAAACAAATCCAGCAATTCGACATGATCACTGCTATCACAGCAGACGCTATCACGACTGCCGTAAGCCGCGATGACCAAAGACGAGCGATAACAGAGCTGTTCGATAAACTCAGCAATAATTTGGTTATGACCAAGGTAGGCAAGTTCATAGTGGAATTGGGCCGTCAAACGAATGGATTTCGCCATGTCCTTATCGAGGTCTGCCTGCTTTTCTTGTTCGACCATGGTGCGAAATAGGCGCGATTGTTTCTTAGTCCACTGTTGTGCAATAGATGGAATCAGAAGTGATTCAAGCATGATGCGACTATCAAGCACTTCTTCCGATTCTTGACGAGTAGGGCGATTTACATGCGCCCCTTTGTTCGGTTGAATCACAACAAACCGTTCTAAGGCTAAACGTTGCAACACTTTGCGAATCCCCGTACGGCTAACGCCGAATGCTTCAGACAATTTATCTTCAGGAAGACGCTCACCTGGGGGTAATTGGTGCTCGACAATGGCAGTTAATATCTTCTGGTAAATCTTATCGTCGTTTGACATGACTAGTCTCATTGTTATTTTGTATACAATATTTCTCATTAAAATAAAGCAAGATGTATACCATTTTACTTGTCGGCAAGTAGGACGGTGCGGCCTAAATTGCGCTATTGCTTGCTCAGTAAGCCGCATTATTATGCGCCTTTGTTGGGCGTAAGTGGTGTGTTTTGGTGCAGAACATCACTATATAAACGTTGGTGACAGCCTTACACCCTTGGCATGTCTAACTTTGCACTCATTGGCATATTCCTTGAATAAATTTGTATCGGATATTGTATACAATTTAGAAAGGAAGAATGAAATGGACAAGGAACGCCCAGTCAGTGCTCGCCTGAGTAATGATGATTTACTCCCTGATAAAGAACAAAAATGGGGGTGGTATAGTATTTTTGCATTTTGGATGTCGGATATTCACAGTGTTGGCGGCTATGTTTTTGCTGCCAGTTTGTTCGCGTTAGGTCTGAACGGCATTCAAGTATTTATCAGTTTGTTGGTAGGGATCATGGTTGTAATGGTGTTTGCCAATTTAATGGGGAAACCGGGCCAGCAAGCGGGAGCCCCATTCCCAGTGATTGCTCGTATGTCATTTGGGGTGTTTGGTGCGAACATACCAGCAGTGATTCGCGGGTTAATTGCCGTGGTTTGGTATGGTATTCAAACCTTTTTGGCCTCCAGCTCTTTTATCATTTTATTGCTCTACTTTTTCCCTTCGATGGCGAGTTTGGCGGATTCAAGCTTTTTAGGGCTTTCCTATCTTGGTTGGACCGGATTTCTCGCTATGTGGGTCCTGCAAGCCATTGTCTTTATGTTCGGTATCGACATGATTCGTAGAGTGATCGATTGGTCTGGGCCAGCGATCTATATCGCCATGTTCGCATTGTGCATCTATATGATCGACAAAGCGGGCTGGGATGCAATTTCATTCAATTTGGGGAGCAAAGAACTGACTGGTTGGCAGTCTATCGGACAAATGATCGTTGCAGCTGCGTTGGTGGCTGGATATTTTGCCGGTCCAACCTTGAATTTCAGTGATTTCTCGCGTTATTGCCAAAGTTATAACAAATTGAAGTTAGGTAACTGGTTGGGGTTACCGCTCAATTTTGTCCTGTTCTCTGCTTTCAGTGTCATTATTGTATCGGCCTCTATTCCTGTATTTGGTTCAATGGTGACGGATCCAGTCGAAACCGTAAAACGTTTGGATAGTGGCATGATCACTGTGCTTGGGGCGCTGACATTTATTTTTGCAACGGTTGGCATCAACATCGTCGCAAATTTTGTTGCGCCAGCATTTGACTTCTCTCATGTCTCACCACAAAAGATCAGCTTCCGTACGGGGGGATTAATTGCTGCGGTTGGGTCGGTGTTATTAACGCCTTGGAACTTGTTTAATAATCCGGAGGTTATTCACTACACCGTGGATATCCTTGGTGCATTTATTGGTCCTTTGTATGGCATCATTATCGTTGATTATTACTTAATTAAACGCGGCAAAATTGATGTGGCATCGTTATATACAGAATCGCCTCAAGGTCTTTATTGGTACCAAAATGGCATTAATATGAAGAGCGTGTATGCCTTGGTAGCCGCGGGCGTGATTGCAATTGTGGCCACATTTTTTGTCCATGATTTGGCTAATTATGCGCTATTTATCGGGGGAGGCTGTGCTGCGGTCTTTTATCGTTATTTGATGGAAGTAGAAAGTCATAGCGAAACTGAAACAAATGGAACAACCAATATGGCCAAAGCACAACAATAAGGAATGAATTTTCTGAGCTCACCTGATGTGAGCTCTTTTTTGGTGCGGAGATGAAACGATTGCACCATAAAAATTAAATATTGCACCAATAGTTTCCAGTGAATGCGATGGCTAGTCGACCTAATATTTAGGTTTATCCCTTAACTTATTGAAATATAGCAATAAGCTATGTTTTTAATTGTTCTGGCACACTCGTTGCTTTAAATAAAGTAATTGGTTCAATCGTTTCAAAACAATACGGAAGGAGTCAACGGATGAAACTAATGAAACGTGTTGCGACAGCAGCCATGGCCCTCGGGTTATTACTTGGTGTCTCGAGTGCCCAAGCAAACCAACTGGATAAAGTCGAAAAAAGTGGCGTGCTAAAAGTAGCCGTACCACAAGATTTTCCGCCATTCGGTTCTATTGGTACCGATATGCAGCCACATGGTTATGATATTGATATGGCGAATTATTTGGCGAAACAACTTAATGTCAAAGTGAAACTGGTACCAGTGACTAGCGCTAACCGTATTCCTTATCTGCAAACAGGTAAAGTGGATTTGGTTATCTCCAGCATGGGAAAAAACAAAGAGCGTGCGAAAGTGATCGACTTTAGCGATGCGTATGCGCCATTTTACTTGGGTGTATTTGGTCAAGAGGGTAAAAAAGTCACTCAGGCATCGGATCTAGCGGGTAAAACTATTGCGGTGACTCGAGGTTCTGTTGAAGATTTGGTGTTGAGCAAATTAGTTCCTCAAACCACTACCATCAAACGTTTTGAAGATAACAACTCAACGTTGGCGTCTTACCTATCTGGTCAAGTTAGCCTTATCGCAACGGGTAACCTCGTGGTGACAGAAATTGCTAATCGTTATCCTGACAAAGCGCCTAAAGCGAAATTTATGTTGAAGAACTCACCATGTTTCGTTGGGGTAATGAAAGGCGAACCAGAACTGCTTAACAAAGTGAATAGCCTGATTAAACAAGCGAAACAGCAAGGTGTGTTAGAAGGCTTTTCTGAAAAATGGCTAAAAGCGCCATTTCCAAAAAACTTAGGCGCATAAGAGATTAGGCGATTGTCATGAGTTACCAGTTAAATTTTTCCGGATTAACTCCCTACCTGCCACAGTTCGTGGCAGGGCTTGGCACCACGGTAGAGCTCACTTTGATCTCGACCGTTGGTGGCCTAGCACTAGGTACTGCGTGTGCGGCGATCAAAACCAGTCGCAATAACTTCTTAAAAGGGGTTTGCGCGACCTATATTGAGATTATTCGTAATACGCCATTTATTGTGCAGCTGTTTTTTATCTTTTTCGGTCTACCCGCATTAGGGTTGAAATTAAGCGCGTGGGAAGCAGGCTTAATTGCCATGATCATTAACTTAGGCGCTTATAGTGCTGAGATTTTACGCTCAGGCATCGATGCGACACCGAAAGGTCAATGGGAAGCGGGGCAAACGTTGGGCTTAACTCGGATGCAGGTATTTACCCGTATCGTGTTACCTCCAGCGTATCAGCGTGTGTATCCTTCGTTGGTCAGTCAATGCATCATCGTGATGTTAGGCTCTGCGGTGGTATCGCAGATTTCGGTGGAAGATCTGACTTTTGCCGCTAACTTTGTTCAGTCGCGCAGTTTCCTAAGTTTTGAATCTTATATTGTTACTGCTCTGATTTATCTCGTCCTTGCCGTCATCATGCGTCAGCTATTTGCTGTCATTAAACGCGTGCTATTTAAGAACCCATCGTTATAGAGGCCGCTAATTATGATGCAATTTACTGATTGGGATATTTTGAGAAGTTTATTGATGGCAGCACGCTGGACCATTGCCTTATCCTTGGTCGCCTTTATTGGTGGTGGTGTTATCGGATTACTGCTGACTGTTTTGCGCAGCTCTAAACATGTTGCGTTTGGCAGAGTTATTCAATTGTATGTAGAGCTGTTTCAAGGCACACCACTGTTGATGCAGCTGTTTTTGTGTTTCTTTGGTTTGTCCCTGTTTGGCATTGAAGTCAGTGCTTGGACTGCGGCCATCATCGCTTTAACTTTATATAGCAGTGCATACTTTCACGACATTTGGCGTGGCTGTATCGAGGCGTTGCCCAAAGGGCAGTGGGAGGCGTGCCGCACGCTAGGTTTAACCTATTTAGATACCATGCGTTACGTGATCGCACCGCAAGCGGCTCAGCTATCGATAGCGCCTACCGTTGGTTTTTCGGTACAGATTGTGAAAGGAACCGCACTCGCTTCTATCATCGGCTTCGTTGAACTGACTAAGGCCGGTACCATGCTAAATAATGCGACATTTCAACCATTTAAGGTCTTTGCCTTCGTCGCTATCATCTATTTCATTATTTGCTTTCCGCTTTCTGCGTTAGCTCGTCATCTGGAGAAACGTCAAAATGTCAGTCGTTAGTGTTGAACAAGTCCATAAATACTACGGTGAAAACCACGTCCTTAAAGGTGTCGATCTTAAGATTGGGCAAGGGGAAGTCGTATCTATTATCGGTCGCAGTGGATCGGGTAAAAGTACCTTATTACGTTGTATGAATGGCTTAGAAGATTACCAACAAGGCGCGATTGTGGTAGATAGCCAAGCGGTTGAAAACGACGATTACAAATTGCGTTTACTCAGCCGTAGTGTGGGAATGGTATTTCAAAGTTTTAATCTCTTCCCGCATATGACTGTAGGTGAAAATGTTATGCTGGCACCTAAATTGGTGCTAAGAAAAAGCCCAAGTGAATGTGAAAAACAAGCCAAAGCGTTATTAGAAAAAGTTGGGCTAGGGGATAAGTTTGATGCTTACCCAACCAATTTATCCGGCGGTCAGCAGCAGCGTGTGGCGATCGCGCGATCGCTCGCTATGTCACCAAAAGTGTTGTTATGTGATGAGATCACCTCAGCACTTGATCCTGAATTAGTCGGTGAAGTCCTCAAAGTGTTAGAACAGTTAAAGCAAGAAGGGATGACACTTATCTTGGTCACCCATGAAATGAACTTTGCTCGTGATGTCGGCGACCGTGTGGTGTTTATGAACCAAGGCAAAGTTTGGGAACAAGGCCATAGTGAAACGGTATTTGCTAACCCACAGACACCAGAATTACAAAGTTTCCTAGCGGCAGTGCGTTAAGAATCATCGCTGGATTAAGAACAATATCAAGGGAATAGGTAGAGGAATGACATCCAATCAACATTCACTCAGTGAGCGTATCACGCAGCATTACGTACGCTTAACCCAGAGCAGTCGTCGGGTTGCTGATTATTTACAAGGTAATCCGGAAAAGATCTTAATGCTATCGACGGCGGAAATAGCCGATGCGTGTGAAGTGTCTAAAACCAGTGTCAGTCGATTTATTCGTCAACTTGGCTACGATGATCATATGGCACTGCGTAGAGAGTTGATTGACGAACGTGAAAAAGGCGTGCCGGTGATTACTTCATCGACGGTGGAAGATGCCGCCATTCGCCAAGAGATGGCCGCGTTAGAAAATTTATGGTCACAGTTATCGACAATGGACGTCTCTGCCGTCGTTGAGCAGCTAATTCAAGCGAAACGTGTGGTGGTGATTGGGTATCGAAATAGTTATCCATTAGCCATGCATTTTCGTCAACAACTGATGCAATGTCGAGCAAACGTATCATTATTACCCTTACCAGGGCAGACATTGGGTGAGGACATCAGTACCATTGGATGTGACGATTTTGTTGTGTTGTTTGGTATTCGTCGCCGAGTTGAGCATTTTTCTCGTTTAGTGGAATTTTTGGCAGACAAACCGGGTTTATTAATCACCGATCAATCAGGCCAACAGTATGCCAATAAATGCCAACACTTTTTGATGTGCCAAATGAATAATCAAGCGCCGCTAGATAGTTATGCCGTTCCTATGAGTTTGATATCTTATTTAGTCAATAAAGTGTATCGTCAACTAGGTAGCGAAGCGGTGAAACAAAGTCGTAACATTAGCCATAACTACGCTGCACTAAATGAAGTGGAATAATCAACAGACGTGTCACATCACGTTGTAATATGGATAAAAATCTTTGGTATGAATGTAATAGCAAAAATTAAGAAAGAGTGGTTTCTCGTTGGCATGGTTATCGCCATTGGTTTAGCCATTTTGACCCCTAATATTGGCAAAACTGGCGGTGTTTTAGAGCTTAACTATGTGACCGAACTGGGTATTGCCATTGTCTTCTTTCTCCACGGTTTGGGCTTATCCCCTAAAGCGATCAAAGAAGGGGTCGCCAATTGGAAAATGCACATCTATATCCAATTAGCGACTTTTGCCGTCTATCCACTCTTGTGGGTACTATTTGGCAATACTATGCTTACTTATATGCCTTCAGCATTAGCATTTGGTTTCTGTTACCTTTTTGTACTACCGAGTACTATCTCATCTTCAGTGACCATGACCAGTGTGGGCAAAGGTAATGTACCTGGTGCAATATTTAATGCGTCACTTTCCTCTATCTTAGGCGTATTTATCACTCCCGCTCTGATTCAACTTTTCATGGGGCTTCACGGCGCGCACATTGATTTAATGGCGTCAGTTATCTCCATTGCTAAATTGTTACTGGTTCCAATGATTCTTGGTCAGTTGCTACGTCCTTACTTGGTTGATTGGGCAACACGAAATAAGAAAATCGTTGGTAAAGTGGATAAATACGTGATCATTTTGATTGTGTATAACGCGTTTTGTGATTCGGTCAATAATGGCATTTGGTCGCAATTTTCCATTGGATTATTGGCCACATCGATTATTGCGTGTTTCGTTGTTTTAATGGTCATGGTGCACTTGATCCAGTGGGGCGCACGTCGTTGTCATTTTGCGTTACCAGATGAAGTTGCTGCTGTGTTCTGTGGTACGAAGAAAACATTGGCTGCCGGTATTCCAATGGCCAAGGTTATTTTTGGTGCCGACCCACGTTTAGGGATGTTATTGCTGCCAATTATGCTTTATCACCCAATGCAAATTTTCTACTGTGCGATGTTAGCAAATCGCTATGCGGCGAAAGCAGAGCAGAATAAAGGTGACGTGGTCACACAATCATAATAGAGCGGTTACCTCTCATCCTCTCTGATGAAGGAAAGGGACCCAATCTAAAAATAATAAGGATGTAATGATGAGTAAGGATACTCGAATTTTCTGCCAGCAAGGTCCTGATGGCCTTGCTCCTACCCAAGAAGGCGCATTATCTGGCTACGCCTTTGTCTTTAAAGATCTATTTGATGTAGCGGGTTATACCACGGGCGCTGGTAATCCTACTTGGTTACAGACTCATGAACCGGCTACTCACACCTCGCCATTGATTGATCGTTTACTTGCTCAAGGCGCTGAGTGTGTTGGGCGAGTGCAAACCGATGAGCTAGCCTACAGTTTAAATGGACAAAATATTCATTACGGCACCCCCATTAATCCTGCCGCGCCTGATTGCATTCCTGGGGGCTCGTCTAGCGGCAGTGCTGTTTCTGTCTCTGGTGGTGTTTCTGATTTTGCGATTGGTACCGATACTGGCGGTTCTGTGCGCGTTCCTGCTAGCTATAACAATATCTATGGTTTTAGACCTACACTGGGTAAATTGGATTTAAGTTGTGCATTCGAATTAGCGAAAAGTTTTGATACAGCGGGCATTTTGGCCATTAACTTACCCCTTTTAAGACAAGTGTTTAAAGTGCTTTGTGATAAGCCGACTGAGGGTAAAACGATTCAGCATGTGTATCTTGATGATGCTTTTGTGCCGTTTCTCTCTCCTGAGCGTTTAGCTCAGTTAACGACATGGTGTTCAGAGCATGACATCACTTTAGAGCGTGGTCATTTATTGCAAGACAGTGACTATGATTTTGCACAGCTGAGCTTAATATTTCGAACTGTACAAGGGTATGAAATCATTCAAAAACATGGCGATTGGTTGAGTCAGTATGGTGATCAAATTGATCCAGCGATTCTTGCTCGAGTTGAATGGTCACGCACGATTACAAAAACCATGTATGATCACGCTTGTTATGATCAATCGTTATTTACCAAGTGGATCGCAGAATATGGCCCAAGTAAGAAAGCTCTTTGGGTATTACCGACGACGCCAGGACGCCCACCACAATTACCAATGGAAAGTTCAGCACTCGCTAAATATCGTTCTGAACTGATGGGAATGACCGCATTGGCTGGTTTAGCTGGCTTGCCACAATTGCATTTACCCATGGCTGAACTTGACGAAGGGCCATGCGGGGTGTCGTTACTTGGATATAAACATGGTGATATGGATGTGCTGGCAACCGCAATGCGTTTGATTGGTGAGGTAGACGATGCCAACTAATCAAACCTCATTTACGGCACCTCACGCAAAGGCCGCGCAAGTCGGCCAACAAATATTAGATGCTGGTGGCACCGCTAGCGAAGCGATGGTGGCTGCGGCTGCCATGATTTCTGTGCAATACCCGCATATGAATGGCCTTGGTGGCGATGGTTTCTGGATTATAGCGAAACCGGGTGAAACACCGATTACCATCGATGCATGTGGCCACGCTGCCCATCAGATCGATATCCAAGCGTATCGTGCTGTAGGGACTGAGCTGGCTGATTCTGGCGGTAATGCTGCAATCACAATGGCAGGAGCAGTCGCTGGTTGGCAA
Organism: Vibrio nitrifigilis; assembly: GCF_015686695.1. NCBI lineage: Bacteria > Pseudomonadati > Pseudomonadota > Gammaproteobacteria > Vibrionales > Vibrionaceae > Vibrio > Vibrio nitrifigilis. The sequence goes on from NZ_JADPMR010000004.1 coordinate 654,251, forward strand.
AAGGCCTTAGAATATGACCACTCTAACCAAGAGCTAAGCCATCTTTTACAGCCCGCCATTAATGCAGCTCGTGAAGGCATCACGGTTACCGATAGCTTGGCTTTTGCCAGTCATAAAACCTTTGCGCGCCTGCAGTTTTTTCCCGAATTTGGCGATTTATATCTAAAAAACGGCATGCCCTTATCCGCGGGAGAAACAGTGGTGAATCCCGCGTTGGCACAAACGCTCGAACACTTAGCGAAAGTTGGATTAGAGGATTTCTATCGTGGCTCACTGGCCGAGCAACTCGCGCAAGAGCTCGAAGCGGCAGGAAGTCCACTGCGTCTAGACGACTTTAATGAGTATCGCGCTGTGGTAGGTGAACCGCTCACCACTCACATATCAAAAGGTCAACTGTATAACCTTGGGGCGCCAACGCAGGGCTTAGCATCGCTTTTAATCTTAGCTATTTATGATCAATTGATCAGAGATAATTTGCTCGAGTTGGATCACATGCATTTGTTAGTTGAAGCGACCAAACAAGCATTCATTATTCGTGATCAGGTGATTTGTGATCCGAATGATCTTACTCAGCCGTTGCAGACTTGGCTTGATCCAGATGTCATTCAACAAGCAGTCAGTCATATTAAACGCGATCACGCTCTGCCTTGGCCTCATGTCGCTAAGCCCGGTGATACCGTTTGGATGGGAGCTTGCGATCAGTACGGCACGATGGTGAGTTTTATTCAAAGCGTGTACTGGGAATTTGGTAGCGGATTAGTGTTACCCAGCAGCGGTATCGTGTGGAATTGTCGTGGCAAGAGCTTCTCACTCGATGAGGGGCATCATAACTGTTTAGCGCCGGGGAAAAAGCCATTTCATACCCTCAATCCTGCTTATGCAGAGCTGAGTGATGGTCGGCGAATGGTCTATGGCACGATGGGCGGAGAAGGGCAACCTCAAACACAAGCTTGTTTATTTAGCCGTTACCTCTATCAGGATTACTCATTACAAGATTCAGTAGCAGCACCGCGCTGGTTACTGGGTCGGACATGGGGCGACAGTACGTTCAGTCTGCGCCTCGAACAGACTCTCTATCAACAGTATGGTGAGCCATTAATAAAGCTAGGACATGAAATCACATCTGTCCCTGATAACAATGAATTGATGGGCCATGCTGGCGCTATTGTTCTTGATACGCAAGGCAAGATCAGCGCAACGAGCGACCCTCGCAGTGATGGAACTTACACTCTTGGAGAATAAGAATGGATACAACACAAACACTTTTTGAAACGCTCAACCCACCACAACGTCTACTGATGGGACCAGGACCAATCAACGCATACCCACGTGTGCATCAAGCACTTTCTCAATCTTTGATTGGTCAATATGATCCTGTAATGACAGGCTACATGAATCAAGTTCAGAGCTTATATCGCGGTGTTTTTGAAACCAATAACCAGCAAACATTTTTAGTTGATGGCACGGCACGTTCGGGGATTGAAGCGGTGTTAGTCTCAATCCTTCAGCCGGGCGATAAAGTGCTGATTCCTGTCATCGGTCGCTTTGGTCACTTACTGTGTGAAATTGCCCAACGCGTCGGCGCTGAGATCAAAACGATCGATGTCGAATGGGGACAAGTGTGCACCGCTGAACAAGTCGAAACTGCGATCAAACAGTTTCAACCTAAATTATTGGCGACGGTTCAAGGTGATACCTCTACGACCATGAATCAACCTCTTGCTGATATTGGTGAAGTGTGTCATCGCCATGGGGTATTGTTTTATTGTGATGCGACGGCTTCCATTGCCGGTAATGAATTAAAGGTCGATGAATGGCATTTAGATGCGGTTTCAGCGGGTTTACAAAAATGTTTAGGAGGCCCTTCTGGTTCATCCCCTGTGACATTAAGCGACCGCTGCGCTGAAGTGATTAATCGTCGTAAACACGTAGAAGCGGGGATCAAAGCGGCGCACCACCAAGAGGGGGTTGATTGTCCTATTCAGTCGAACTACTTCGATTTAGCGATGATCATGGATTACTGGGGTCCTGAGCGCTTAAACCACCATACTGAAGCAACATCCATGCTTTATGCCGCCCGTGAATGTGCGCGTTTATTCTTGGAAGAAGGTAGCAATACCGTCATTGCTCGCCATAAACAAGCGGGTGACGCCCTTGCTGCTGGCCTAGCGGCTATGGGATTGCGACTGTTTGGCGATCAAAGTACGAAGATGAACAACGTATTAGGGGTTTATATTCCTGATGAAGTTGATGGCGATACGATTCGTGGTGAACTGCTCAACCGTTTTGGTATTGAGATCGGTACCTCGTTTGGTCCGCTACATGGCAAAATTTGGCGTATCGGCACGATGGGTTATAACGCACGCCAAGAGTGTGTTTTAACCACTTTAGCGGCGCTGGAATCGATTTTGTTGAAATATCGCGCCAAGATTGCACCGGGTCAGGCTGTCGCTGCAGCGATGGAATTTTATCGTTAATTCGAATAGTCAGTTTTAATTGAAAGCAAAGGAGTGCGTATGATCAGCACAGCAACATCGGCACAATCCATTATGCAGCGTGCAGACATTATGGCCGGTTTTAGTGAAGACGCTGGCCGATTAACGCGAGCCTATTTAACCCCTGAACATCGTCAGGCACATGCTCAGCTCGCTCAGTGGATGCAAGAGGCGGGACTCGACACTTGGCAAGATAGCGTCGGAAATCAGTGGGGACGTAAAGTCTCGCGTAATCCAACGCAACCGACCTTAGTGATTGGCTCTCATAGTGACACTGTCACTAATGCGGGAAAGTATGATGGCAATTTGGGCGTATTACTGGCAATTGATGCTTTGAGTTCACTTAAAGATATCGAGTTTCCTTTTCATATTGACGTGGTGGCATTTGCTGATGAGGAAGGGACGCGCTTTAATACCACTTTGATTGGTTCTTCCGCTGTCGCGGGGGAATTCAATCCAGACTGGTTGGTGATTAAAGATGCTTCTGGAGTGTCCATTGCGCAAGCGATGATGGAATTTGGTCTAGACCCTAACCAAGCGGGTAAGGATGCGAGAACGACCGATGAGCTTTTGGGCTATCTGGAAGTTCACATTGAGCAGGGGCCTGTGCTGGAAACTAAGAACCTGCCAGTGGGTATCGTAACCGGTATTGCTGGCGCGAAGCGTTTTCAGTTCCAAGTGACAGGCGTTGCTGGCCATGCTGGTACAGTACCGGTTGACTTACGCCAAGATGCTTTGTGTGGCGCCGCAGAAATGATCAACTTCGTTGAGCGATACGCAAGACAAGCAGAAATAGTGGCGACGGTTGGCATTTGCGAAACGGTAAAAGGGGCAATTAATGTGATTCCAGGTGAAACGCATTTTACGTTAGATGTTCGCAGCTCAAATCAAGAAACGCTGGAACGTTCAGTGAACGAAATTCTTCTAGGCATTAATAAAATTGCCAAAAGCCGCGAATTATCCGTCAATTCACAGAAAGTATATCAAGCTCAAGCGGTTGAATGTGATAGTGATTTGCAGCAACGCTGGGGAAATGTGGTTGAACAAGTGACACAGCAAGAGCCATGTTATTTGCCGAGCGGGGCGGGACATGACGCGATGGCGATGGCAGCGATCACTCCGATCGGAATGTTATTTGTCCGTTGTGACAAGGGGATCAGCCATAACCCTGCCGAGAATGTGCTGGTTGAAGATGTCGATGTGGCGTTGTCCTGTTTGATCAATATGATCAAAACGTTTCATCCTTAAGGGGACATTTTGTTTTAGGATAAAATGCTTAAACGTAAGCGCCACATGCAAATGTGGCGCTTATCGGATTTAGTTATCAAAGAAATCTGAGTGTTCATCGTCATCATTATCTGATGACTGACTGTTATTATTATGGCTGCCCGGTGCACCTTGAGGTGGTTTATGAGAACGCATAAACGTATCGAGTTCACTCTCAGTGACTTGCCCATCACCGTTACTATCCATTTGATCAAAGTCGCGCTTCATCGGTCCGCGGACTTCATCGCTCGTTAGAACGCCATCACCATTGGTATCAAAGTCACTAAATTGAGGCGGCTGTCCGCCATTACCCGGCTTTGCTGGCGGTTGATTATCAGCGAGCGCAAATGGTGAACACAAAAGAGCGGCGCTTGCCCATATCAGTAGTTGTTTTCTCACCTTTATATCCTTACCTACATATTGAGATTCGTTGGCTATATACCCAAATGACCACAAGATGCAGAAAACAGCATCTTGCAGTTACTTGGGTATAGTGTAAGACACACTGAAAACAATTAGTTTTATGGTTTACATAGCTTTACAACGAGACAACTGGCCAGATGTACTTGTTGATGAGCCGCTGATTGGTTATTTGGCTATTCGGTTTTAGTTGTACGCTCAAATACACATTTGCCCATCACGTAAGTGCGGTTGATCACCCGCTCATCACCTAACGTTGTTACAGCAAAGAGCTCTGATTCCAGTGAAGTGGCTCGTTCCACACGCTGTTGCAGCATGGGAAACGCAGTGGGATTCACTTCAATAAAGTCAGCTTCAGTACCTGGATTTAAATTGCCGATTTTGTCGGTAAGTTTAAGTCCAACAGCTGCGCCCTGTGTACTGTGGTAGAGGGAATGGAAGACATTTAAACTTTTGCCTTGTAACTGACATATTTTGTAGGCATCGGCCAAGTTAGCAAGCAATGATAAGTCAGTGCCAGCCCCGATATCACTGGCAAATGCGATATTGACTCCAACATCTTTAATATGATGAAAAGGAAATAAACCGCTGCCTAAAAACAAGTTAGAAGATGGGCAGCAAGCCACGGTTGCGTTGTTCGCCGCCAAGCGTTTTAACTCTGAATCGCATAAATGAACCCCATGCCCAAAGATGCTACGCTCCGTTAATAATCCTGCCGATTCATACACATCGAGATAATCACGTGATGTTGGGAACAGATCTTTTACCCATTTAATTTCATTGAGGTTTTCACTGAGGTGCGTTTGCATATAAACGTCAGGATATTCGCGTAATAAACTGGCGGCTTGCTGCAGTTGTTGCGGCGTACTGGTTGGCGCAAAACGTGGCGTCACTGCATATAAATTTCGTCCGTTATGATGCCAATGTTCGATAAGCTCCTTACTTTGCCAGTACCCTAACTTGGGATTATCGCGCAGCGTGTCAGGACAGAACCTATCCATCAGAACCTTGCCACAAATCATGCGTGCTTGATACTGTTCTGCTGCTTCGAAGAACATGTCTACAGAGTGCTCATGAACGGTCGCAAAGACAGCTGCGGTGGTGGTGCCATGAGCAAATAATTGCGCAATAAAGAATTCAGCTTGCTGTTTAGCGTAATATCGGTCAATGAACTTTTTTTCTGTTGGAAATGTGTAATTATTCAGCCAATCAAATAGTTGTTCTCCATAACTGGCGATCATTTCGACTTGGGCATAATGGACGTGAGCATCAATAAATCCAGGTAAGATTAAGCCTTCATGGTGGATAATATCGTCTGAATTTAGCCGGTGTTCAGCTAAGAAGTCACAGGCCTCACCGAGATATTCAATGAGACCATCTCTCACTACTAAAATGCCGTCAGAGAAATACTGGTAGTTACGCTCGGGAGCCGATGTTGGGCGTGGAAAGTGCAGTATACGGCCACGATGAATACTAAATGTTATCATTAACTACCTCGGTAACTGCTATAAGCGAAAGGAGAAAGCAGCAATGGGATATGGTAATGCGGTCGTGAATCTGTGGTGATATGCACATCAATCATTGGGAAGAAAGCTTCACCAAAAGTCGCTTCACAATAGGGCCCGACTAAAAAGCGTAATGTATATTGTCCGGGAATGAGATCGACGTTGGCAAACTCACAGCGTCCATCGTCATTGGTGGTTTGCTGAGCGAGTGATTTACTCGATCCCAATTTAAAGAGGTGGACCTCTACGCCAGTTGCAGGTGAACCACTGGCGTTGTCAAGGATATGGCAACTAAGCTGGGTCATACGTAAGATTCCATTCTAATTTTACTGATTTTTCGTTGTTCTGTTGCTGCATTAACTAACTCTTGTTCCCTAGAGTTGGGCAGGCGTTCTTCTAATTTGGCTAACATAGATTGCGCGCTTTGATTGGTCGCGCAGACAATAAAGATAAAACCAAATGTGTCTTTGTAATCGAGGTTGAGTTGTAACAATTTTTCTAATGTATCAGAAGAGGCGTGTTGTACTCGTTTTTGCTCATTCTCACTGAGCGACTGACTGTGCGCATACTTTTTCGAGAGACTATCAATATCTCCGATCATAGGGTGGCCAGCAAATGCTTCTAGCCAATCCTCTTCTTCTAACTCATCAAATGCAATGTCCGCATAGTGAAAAAATTGATTGCGGTCTTGAAATGGCTGGTATTGAGACATAGTTTGTTGCCAACGACGGCTGCTACAAATCATGCTTAATTCTTGTGAGCTTAATGTAATTGGTTGATTAGCCTTCATCCATGATCTCCGAAAATGCTTTACGTGCGGAGTTTGCTTGTTGCCACAGTACAACATTCTCTTGTTTATTTTGTTGAGTTTGCTGTTTGTTCATTAGCGCGATTAATTGGCCAGCAACCGATACAGCGACTTGCATTGGTAGTTTACCGGTTATGTCGGCTAAACCAATCGGGCAGGTAAGTGCTTCAATCAATTCTGGATTTGATAATTGCTCTTTCAAGCGATATTCAAAACGTTGTTTTTTCCCTTGTGAGCCAATCAATCCTACAAACATAAAACGTTGTTCATTCAATGCATTGGCAACAATATCGTAGTCCAGTTGATGATCTTGCGTCATAACAACCAAATAACTGTTATCTGGTAGAGAGCGTACGGTTTGTTCTGGATTGGCTGCCAATGTGCCTTGAACACCTAACGGTAATTGTTCGAGCCAAGTTTGGCGATTATCAATCACGGTTGTGTGACAAGGTAACTTAGACAGTATGGTGGCAAGAGACTGCCCCACATGACCTGCTCCATAGATAATAACGCTAGGTGTATCCATTTGAAAGAACTCAAATAAAACTTGAACAGCTCCGCCACAACATTGACCAAGATCGGCTGCAAGTGCAAAGCGCTCAATCTGCATATCTGACTGCTGTGCGGTTAATTTATCACGAGCGAGAGCGATGACTTGATATTCTAAATGTCCGCCACCTAAAGTGTCATATTGTGCATTAGTCGTAATCACCATTTTGGCCCCACTGGATCGTGGTACTGAGCCTGAATGGGCCAAAACAGTGGCCAAACAATAAGGCTGACCTAACTGTTCGAGTTCTTGACACGCTTTGAGCCAACTTAAATTTGCTTGATTAAGTAAGGATTCAGTGTGCATCGTGCATCTCCTCTGCAGCGCAATTAGGTGCGGGTTCCATTTGACTGTTCGTCTGCGCGTTCAGTTCAGTGACGCGGTCACAACATGTCAGGATTTGCTCCCCGGTTGCTGGTGCGTGCAGATCAGGATCGTATTGATGGTTTCCCAGTGCTGCCACGGCATCATAAATCGCGCACCAGACACTGATGCCATGCATAAATGGCGGTTCACCCACGGCCTTGGAGCGGTAAATGGTGTGCTCTGGATTTGGGTTTTCATACAAACCGATATTCATCACTTTGGGATAATCACCAATCGTTGGGATTTTGTAGTTCATTGGACTGTTGCTAAGTAATTGCCCCTCTTTACCCCAAACTAATTCTTCACTGGTTAGCCAGCCCATACCTTGGATAAAACCGCCTTCAATTTGCCCGGTATCAATGGCTGGGTTAAGGCTTTGGCCAACATCGTGCAGAATGTCGACTCGGTCTACAGTATGTTCTCCTGTTAGGGTATCAATCGTGACTTCTGAGCAGGAGACCCCATGAGAGAAATAGTAGAACGGGCGTCCTGATGCCGTCTCTCGGTCGTAACCGATTTTCGGGGTCTGATAGTAGCCGGTCGAAGAGAGTGATACGCGTTGAAAGTAGGCCATTTGGATAAGTTCGCCCCAAGATAACGCTTTGTCACCATACACCACTTCTTCATCTTCAATCGATAGCGGTTCGCTAGTGGCAAAGTGCGCTTGTGCAACGGAAAGAAGCCGTTCTTTAATTGTCATGGCAGCGTTGTAAGCAGCCATACCATTAAGATCAGCACCAGATGATGCAGCTGTGGGTGAGGTATTGGGAACTTTGTCGGTACGTGTCGAGGTAACCAGCACTTTGTTAATCCCAATGCCGAATGCTTGGGCAACAATTTGTTGTACTTTGGTATGCAGTCCTTGGCCCATTTCAGTCCCGCCATGGGAGACTTGTACTGAACCATCCGTATAGATCACGATGAGTGCGCCAGCTTGATTGAGATGTTGAGCTGTAAATGAAATGCCAAATTTTACTGGGGTCAGTGCCAAACCTTTTTTCAAAATCGGGCTGGTTTGGTTCCACTCATTTATCGCTTTGCGTCTTGCTCGATAGTGACAACTTTGCGCTAACCGTTTCATCATTGTTGGGAGTGTATCGAGCTCTTCTACTTCCATCCCATAAGCGGTGGTGTTGCGTCCTTTACGGTAGAGATTATCCAAGCGTACATCGAATGCATCTCGACCGGTTTTTAAGGCGAGTTGCTGCATGACTTTCTCGATGATAATCATTCCTTGTGGCCCGCCAAAACCGCGAAATGCCGTGTGAGAACACGTATCTGTTTTAAGCCGATGACCTATTATGCACGCATCACCTAATGAATAGGCGTTGTCGGCATGGAACATGGCGCGATCAACAATTGCATCGGATAAATCCGCGGAATGACCACAAAGTCCATTTATCTCCATTTGTGCATTTTTAATCACACCTTGGGAATTCGCGCTGAGTGTATATAGGTTATGAAAGGGATGGCGTTTACCCGTTGCTGTCATATCAATGCGTCGAGGTAGGCGAAATTTCACCGGACGCTGGGTATGATAAGCACCTAATGCCGCTAAACATGCCCAAGGTGCCGCCTGACTCTCTTTACCACCAAAGCCACCGCCCATACGCCGCATATCAACAGTCACACGGTTAAAATCTGTCGCAAGGACTTCTGCCACCAGTTTTTGTACTTCTGAGGGGTTTTGGGTCGAACTAAAAACCAACATGCCGTTGTCTTCTGTTGTTTGTGCTAAACAGCATTGTCCTTCCAAATAAAAGTGCTCTTGGCCTCCAACCAACATCTCCCCATCAAGGTGAATGGGAGCTGAGTTAACATCAGCATTTATCGGGACACCCATTTGGTGAACCGGTAATAATGGCGGTTCAGTCTTTGTTTGCGCTAAGGTTAACGCGACAGTGTCACTTTTCTCATACTCAATATCGGCCAATTGCGTGGCCATGACCGCCACTTGATAAGACGTTGCGAGCACTAACGCTATCGGCTGACCGTAAAACCGAATTTCATTGTCAATCGTTAACAAAGGGTCGCCTTTAAACACGGTGCCGATGTCTTTTTCGCCTGGAATATCATCACTGGTTAACACACTGACCACGCCAGGCGCTCGTTTCACTCGCTCAAGGTTGCAAGTAAGGATATGGCCTTTGGCAATGGTGCTGGTTATCACTGCTGCATGTAAACAACCTCGAGGCGTTGGAATATCATCAACGAAAGGGGCGGTTCCAGCAACTTGCTTGTGCGCACTTTCATGCTTGATGGCTTGACCAATCACAGATGAATGCTGATGAGTAGGCTCAGTTTGTTGGAGAGAGGTAAGTTTACGCATGATGCACCAGCCTAGTTGGGATGTGTTGTGACTCTAGATAAAAACGTTGTAGTAGGTTTTTTACCAGTGTCATTCGGTAATCAGCGCTAGCGCGAACGTCAGACAGAGGTTGAATGATGTGGCTAACGTGATGTTGTGTTTGCTTAATTAATTCTGCGGATAAAGGTTTGCCAATCCAGAATGTTTCGAGATCGGTAAGACGAACAGACGTTGCAGCAATACCACCAGCGGCGATATAACATTCTGCGATGATTCCTTGCGCATTAAAGCGCACTTTTAGTGCGAGTAACACGGTAGAAATGTCATCTTCATAGCGTTTACTGATTTTATAAATGGCGTGTTTTTCATTCTCTTGCGGCGGTGTGAGATGAATGGCACTGATCCATTGTTTAGCCGTCAGCACTGTTGTGCGATAACCAGTAATAAAATCCTCTGGAGCGATTAAACGGCGTTGTTCTCCATCATCGATTTCAATCATGCCGTTGAGGCTCATAATCAAAGGGGCAATATCTCCAATCGGAGAGGCATGGCCTAAACTGCCACCCAAGGTTGCACGGTGACGAATACTTAAGCTGCCTATGCGACTAAACAATTCATCTGCATTTGGTACATAACGCTTAATCCATTGATGGACGTTACTGAGTGGCACACTCGCACCAATACGCCAGCCCGCAGCGGTTTGTGTGATGCGACTTAAATCATCAACACCGGAAAGGTCAATGAGTTCTGGCAAGGTTTGCCACATCTGGGTTACTTCTAATGCGAGATCCGTACCGCCGGCAATCAGTTTTGCAGTTGGGTGCTGACGTTTGATGGTTCGTAGCTGTTCTCGGGTTTTAGGTCGGTAGTAATCTGGCGTCTCAGATTCTTTCACATGTTGTAGCCAATGCATCACCGATTCTTCGTATTGAGCAAGTGGGTCGGTCACGGGATCATCTTTTAATGATTGAGCGACGTCTATTAAGGGGCCATAGCCGGTACAGCGACATAAATTACCCGCCAAATATTCGGTAGGATCGTTTGGCATGTGCTCTTGTTTGGATAGCGCATACAGAGACATAACAAACCCAGGTGTACAAAATCCGCATTGACTGCCATGTTTATCGACGACGCGTTGCTGAATAGGGTGAAGCGCACCTAAATGGCTTAAATATTCGATGGTAATGATGTGCTTACCATGTAAAGCGTTAAGTGGGGTAATGCATGAATTGATCTGTTGATACGTCAGATGATTATCTGTATCTAAAGCCTCGATAACCACGGTACATGCGCCACAGTCACCGCTGGCACATCCTTCTTTTGATCCGGTTAAATGACGTTGTTCCCGTAAATAGGGCAAGAGCATGGTGTCGGCACTGGTTGACGGTACTGCAACGACCTCATGATTGATCATTATCTCTAACATACGTTCTCCGTTCGTTATTTCCTTGGCCTCTTGTTCCTTTTGAGGCTGACGGGATCTCGCTAAGCGAGTTAATTATCTATTTTGTTAAAACTATTTGTTACGAAGATGCAAAAACCTGACCAGTTGTTCAGAAAAATGATTTTAAACGGGACACACGCGGTTAGATATAGTGATGATGAGCTAATTAAATATTTATTAATCAGATAGATATTGCTGTTTTAATGGATTTAAATACGGAAGACAAATTTGATAAGAACTTGCACATAAAAATGAAATCGTGCGTTTGTTGACGCTGTGGCACAGCAAAGTTGTACAGTTGTAGTGCACATGTTTAATTTTGGTGCAGTTGCATAACTTGACAGACCCCCATCATTTGAGGCTCACTGTAGCCCCAACGTCACTTTAAGATCTCAATTCTCATGATCGTATTATGTAGAAGTAGCAGATAAAATACGGCGCTGATGTAATCGATTAACCGAAAAGATAATGAGGAAGAATAGGTGGGACACCTTAAAAAAAGCCCAGGAGATATACGTCGTAGAAATGAGCAAATTATTTTAGCGGCTGCCGCTGATGAGTTTGTTAAACATGGTTACAAAGGTACGTCATTACAATCTATCGCGGATCGTGTCAATCTACCGAAAGCCAATATTCTTTATTACTTCAAATCTAAAACTGGCCTGTATAAAGCATTGCTCAAAGACATTCTTAATTTATGGAATGAAGGTTTTGACGATGCTGCCATCGGCGAACCTCCTGCGCAGGTATTGCGCCGCTACATTGAGGCTAAAATGCGCTACAGCCGCACTCACCCGCAAGAATCAAAAATCTTTGCCCAGGAAATTATTCAAGGTGCCCCGATTATTCATGATGTGATTGAACAGCCAGTCATCGAATGGACCACGACAAAAGCCAGTCTTATTCAGCACTGGGTAGACGAAGGGCTGATTAAACCCGTCAAGCCGTTTTATCTGCTGTTTTTAATTTGGGGAGCAACACAGTTTTACGCGGATTTTGATATGGAAGTGCTGTTGATTAACGGTGATCCGTTAACTGACGAACAGTTTGATGAAGCTCAGGAGTTTGTTGTCTCGATGGTATTAAGAGGGTTGGGACTTATCGACTAGTCTGATAGGGGAATATTTGATTGCGTCCTTTATCTTTAGCACGGTAAAGGGCTTCATCCGCGAGTTTTTGCACGTCTTGAACCGTGTCTCCCCATTGGTTGTCACAAACACCAATACTAACAGTGATATTAACATGTTGATGGGCTTTATCACTTCGTTTGGTTTCTCCGTCTTGGTGACGTGTTGGCCTTGTCAGCGTGTCTCTGATAACCAATGGGTAATCGGCAATATCTAAACGAATTTCTTCCAAATACTCTAATGTTTGTGTCATATGCTTGCCACGAAACAGAACCACAAACTCCTCACCACCATAACGATAGACATGCGCATTACCGCGAATGAGACACAGCCTTGTTGCGACTAATTTGAGAACGTCATCCCCTGAACTATGTCCGTAGGTATCATTGAATTTTTTAAAATGGTCAACATCAATCATGGCTAAAGTATATCGTCGACTAAGATGGCGTAAATCGATTTCCAATGCCTGACGTCCCGGGATTTGTGTTAAGGGATCAGTAAATGCCATTTGATAAGTATTAGAAAGCAGATAGATGATGAACAGCACACCCAGTAACGAGAACATTGTGCTCGATACGAACGGCGTATCAAAGACATAAAAGGTGTTGGCGATAACTAACATTGTGGCATAAATGACCACGTCATTAAGGTGATTGCGTGTTAAAACAAACAGCGCGCTAATGCCGATTAAGGCGCTGATATAAAGAATAAGAATGAACGGTAATTTTGATAGGTTAGGGTAGACAAATAATACCTCCTTCACACTGTGAATCATTCCCATATGAATATCTTCTGTCACGACTAAACAACTCCAACCCACTAGAGCGCCAATAAGCAGTAAAAATATAACAAACTGGCGATTAAACGTTGTACCGTTATGAAACAGTTGGGTGAGCCAGCAGGAAACGGGGAGTAAGAATGCGAGTAGGCATAGTTCGATAAATGTCGTGCCTGTCTGTAAAGGAGATTGCAGGCGTTCTTGAATAACCCAGTAGCCAATCATCATCGCAGTACTCAGCATCACTATACGACTTTGTTTAAAGGTGTGGGCAATCATAAACGCGACCGCCAGCAGAATGTAAGGCATATTCATTGCGAAACTGAGATTAGCTTGTGTCGCTGCTACGACGCTATTCATACTAAGCCAAATTAAGGAGAGTAAGAATAGGGGGAAGCCAAGTCTAAACCAGTGGGACGTAATGAAAGCTGAATACATTCTTATTGATAAAACCGTCTTTGAAGGCCGATAGTTTAGCTAGAGTCGCTAGCGTTGAATACTGCTATTTACAAGTATAGTCGTGTTTTTGCGTTTCAAAATCGAGAAAAAGGCTTATACAGTTAAGAAATCGACAATTGACGACTTATTTTTTTGCCTAATTCCTCAGTGTTCATTAATTTTAATGACAAGAGCTGTGAAGTTTAGGGAGATTAACAATGCAGATCAGTAACGATGTTCATAACTATATGGAAACGCTGGTGGGGCAGGCGCTACACCAAGAAGAGTTTGAACACTACGATGAAGAGCAACTCGCTGACCTAGCGTGTTTGGCTTTAAACCAATTGCGACCCGTTTATATTCGCTATGATATTGATTTTTTGTCTTCTTTACCGGAAGATCGTCTAGTCATGTTAAAACGTAATGCTGATGTGGCTATTTCAACTGCAGAGTCGATGATCCTTGAAGATCGACGTAAGAACCGCCATTCGGACGTACCGAGTGTCATTCGATTAGGTCGATTTGATGAAGATCGGGAACTGGAATGGTATGAAACGCCATTACTAAAAAGTAAAGACCACTCGTAAGGAGTCTATGTGGGCCTGTTTTCTCGTTTATTCGGTGCCAAAAGTGCACCAGAACCAAAAGAAGTTACACCTGTGGAGTACAAAGGGTATTTGATATATCAAGAGGCGATGGCCGAAGGTGGCCAATTCCGTATTGCGGGACGTATTACAAAAACGATTGATAATGAAGTAAAAACACACCGTTTTATTCGTTCTGATGTTGTCCCAAGCCAAGCTGATGCCGACGATCTGATGCTACGTAAGGCGCAAATGTTCATTGACCAGATGGGAGATAACATTTTTTCCTAGGTCAGGCTTTGCTCTCAATTCATCCAGCACCAAAACTAACATATTCTGCGCCACTAAATTACTTTCTGGCGCTTTTTTCTCGCTAATGATCTTTCGATTCTATCTCTCTTACTGCTCTCTCTTTCGTTGAACTGCGATCAAATAACGAAAAATTTCAATGTATATTCAATCATCTCCGTCTACTAGTTCACTTTACTGAGTAAACGAATGTGTTATTGATAGAATAACACAATTTTTCTGTATTAGATGCAGAAGATAAGTCAGTACGGTTAAACATCAAGTCAGTATTTCAAGGATAAGATATGCAAATAGGTGTGCCAAAAGAGAGAGTTGCAGGTGAACGCCGAGTTGCGGCTTCCCCCTCTTCTATTAAACAGTTAATTAAACTGGGATATGACGTTGTTGTTGAATCACGAGCTGGAGACGACGCCAGTTTTGATGATTCAGCATATAAAGAAGCAGGTGCGACCATTGTCGACCAAACGAATGTTTGGCAATCCGACATTATTATCAAAGTAAACGCGCCTTTATATGGTGACGATTCCGAGTTAGATGAAGTGTCATTGTTACCGCTTAAATCAACATTAATCTGCTTTATTTACCCAGCTCAGCATCCTGAATTAATGGAAAAGTTATCAGAAAAAGAGATTAATGTGATGGCAATGGATGCGGTGCCAAGGATCTCACGGGCTCAATCGTTGGACGCATTATCTTCAATGGCCAATATTGCTGGATATCGTGCTGTTGTGGAAGCTGCTCACGAGTTTGGATGTTTTTTTACTGGCCAAATTACCGCGGCAGGAAAAATTCCACCTGCCAAAGTATTTATTGCTGGTGCAGGGGTCGCGGGGCTAGCAGCGATTGGTGCGGCTGGCAGTTTAGGGGCAGTAGTCAGAGCATTTGATGTTCGCCCTGAAGTCAAAGAACAAGTCGAATCAATGGGAGCTGAGTTCTTAACGCTGGCTAATGTTGAACAGCAGCAAAGTAGTGATGGTTACGCGAAAGAAATGAGCGATGATTTCAATCTAAAAGCGGCAGAACTATACGCTCAGCAAGCGAAAGATGTGGATATTATTGTGACCACTGCACTCATTCCGGGCAAACCCGCTCCTACTCTGATTACCAAAGAGATGGTCGATAGCATGAAGGCCGGTAGTGTTATTGTCGATTTGGCGGCTGCAAACGGTGGCAATTGTGAATACACGCAAAAGGATAGGGTATTTACAACCGAAAATGGTGTGAAAATCATCGGTTATACGGATATGGTAAGCCGATTACCGACTCAATCTTCTCAGCTTTATGCCACCAATATCGTTAACTTGCTTAAGCTATTGTGTAAGGAAAAAGACGGCACACTTACGATCGATTTCGACGATGTCGTCGTGCGTGGCGTCACCGTGATTAAAGAGGGGGAAGTCACTTGGCCAGCACCACCAATCCAAGTATCGGCGCAACCTAGTGTGGCACCTAAGGTGGCTGCCCCCGCTGAAAAAACACCAAAGCCACCAATGGCGGTTTGGAAAAAAGTCTCGATGTTAGTCATCGCTGTGGCTCTGTTTGCTTGGCTTGCCTCTGTTGCACCCAGTGAATTCCTTGGCCATTTTACTGTGTTTGCTCTCTCTTGTGTTGTTGGCTACTACGTGGTTTGGAATGTGTCCCATTCTTTACATACCCCATTAATGTCAGTCACTAACGCGATTTCTGGGATTATTATTGTTGGTGCTATTTTGCAAATAGGGCATGGACATGGACTGGTTTCATTTTTGGCCTTTTTTGCCATTTTGATAGCGAGTATCAATATTTTTGGTGGATTTACCGTCACCAAACGCATGTTGCAAATGTTTCGTAAAGACTAAGGAAGGGAATGATGTCTGCACAATTGGTTCAAGCAGCGTACATCGTTGCGGCCTTGTTTTTTATTATGAGTCTAGCGGGCTTATCTAAGCAAACCTCTGCTAAATCAGGCAATTATTATGGTATTGCTGGGATGACAATTGCTTTGATAGCCACGATTTTAGGCCCCCATAGCACCAGTGTTACTTGGATCATTATCGCCATGGTGATCGGTGCTGCAATTGGCATTCGTTTCGCTAAAAAAGTGGAAATGACCCAAATGCCTGAGCTGGTGGCTATTTTACATAGCTTTGTCGGCTTAGCGGCGGTTCTGGTTGGTTACAATAGTTTTATTCACGCCCCATTAGTGGCGAATCATTCTGAATATGTGATTCATTTAGTCGAAGTATTTGTCGGTGTCTTTATCGGTGCTGTTACTTTTACTGGATCGGTTGTTGCGTATGGCAAACTGAGTGGTCATATAGCGTCCACACCACTTAACTTGCCTCATAAACATAAGATCAACTTGCTAGCTGTATTAGTCAGCATCTGGTTATTGAGTGAATTTATTCAAGCCGACGGAAGTGTTTGGGCATTGGTATTGATGACACTCATCGCATTTGGTTTTGGCTACCACCTTGTAGCATCTATCGGTGGTGCTGATATGCCGGTGGTCGTTTCGATGTTGAACTCATACTCAGGGTGGGCTGCTGCCGCTGCTGGTTTTATGTTAGCCAATGACTTATTGATTGTTACAGGCGCGCTCGTTGGTTCGTCCGGGGCGATTCTCTCATACATCATGTGTAAAGCGATGAATCGTTCCTTTATTAGTGTTATTGCCGGCGGATTTGGCCAAGAAGTTGCAGTAGCAAAAGATCAAGAATTGGGTGAATATCACGAAACGACGGTAGAAGAGGTGGTTGAGCTCTTGAAAAACTCTAAGTCAGTCATCATAACTCCTGGATATGGTATGGCAGTCGCTCAAGCTCAGTATCCTGTTTCTGAAATCACTGAAAAGCTGCGAGCAAAGGGCATCGAGATTCGATTTGGTATTCACCCTGTTGCTGGACGTTTGCCTGGTCACATGAATGTTTTATTGGCTGAGGCGAAGGTTCCATACGATATCGTATTGGAAATGGATGAAATTAATGAGGACTTTTCTGATACGGATACTGTCTTAGTGATTGGAGCCAATGATACGGTGAACCCAGCGGCGCAAGAAGACCCGACCAGTCCAATTGCAGGGATGCCTGTTTTAGAGGTTTGGAATGCCAAAAATGTCGTAGTATTCAAGCGATCAATGAATACTGGATACGCTGGTGTACAAAATCCATTATTTTTTAAAGACAACACATTGATGCTGTTTGGTGATGCTAAGGCGAGTGTTGACGCGATATCTAAAGCACTTTAATCGTGCATTTATTGTCCAAGAAGCCAGCATTGCTGGCTTCTTTTGTAGTGAGTTGGTGATATGTTAACGATTATTGACAGCGTCTTAACATGCCAAGTATAAATTTTTAGAATAATACGCTATAGTGTTTTGCCTTGATGAATAATAAAAGAAATCAATTGAGAAAAGCGATAACCATAACAATAGCAACCGTCGGGACATTATTTTCTGCGTATACTCATGCGGACTCTCTCCCTGAGCGTATCGATTTATTCGTATCGCTTTTTGATTACGATTCAGCGGTAGTCACTTATAATATCGATAAATTGCAAGCTAACTATCCAGAGAGCTTAATCTCTCCGGAGAGTATGCTACCGCAGACGACTAAATATCCTCTCACTGCCATCCAACGTCTTTATAAGTTGTCCAAAGGTTGTTCTGGCAAACTTCCTTATAATCCACTGGTTACGGAACCTCTTTCGTTTGTACGTGCCGTATGTAACGGAACTAAACTGCGTCCAAGTTGGTTTGCCCGCAGTGGTTTGATTCATCCAGGCGGTGGTACTTACGCAGCTCGCTATGTTAAAGACCATCCTGATATGTATGAAGAAGTGAAACAGTATATGCATATCGATGAACGTCCACCTGCACCGAAAGGAACGTTACTTGGACGTTTACAGGCCATGAATGGTGAGTCACTTAAGGCATTGAACTCTGGTTCATTAATGTTCAGTGAACAGAATGAATTATGGTTGCGTAAAAACGACCAATACTATGTATTTAATGAAGCTACGTGGAACCATAATGCGAGTAAAGCAGGCCTTTCTTACAAAGTAGTAGGCTCTGATAGTGCTTGTTTTGTACAACGTGGCAATATTTGTTGGGATATTGAAGATCATTCCAACTTACTAAGAATAAGCATGGTAGTGTTGGTTATTGCCAACATTCTCTTGGTATTAGGTTGGGCGGTTTACCGCTGGAATAGCAAACGACAAGAAATGAAGAGTCGAATGTTGGTCCTCCAAATTTTAACGCATGAATTGCGTACACCTATTGCCAGCTTATCTTTAACTGTGGAAGGTTTCCGACGAGAGTTCGAACACCTACCAGAGACTGTTTATGATGAATTTCGCCGCTTGTGCGAGGACTCAAGACGTTTGAGACAATTAGTAGAAGCGAGTAAAGATTACTTACAATCGGACAACAAACCACTATCTACCGATTGGGTTCCTTCTGTTAAAGAGTGGTTGGAGTACAAAGTTGAAGAGGAGTTTTCAGATCCTATAGAACTTAATATCAATCAGGATATCGCTGCAAAATTAAATGTCTACTGGCTAGGTACCTGTGTTGATAACTTGATTCGAAATGCAGTGAAATACGGTGTAGCACCAGTTTCACTCAATGTAATTACGACTGAGGATTCAGTCACCATCAAAGTGACCGATCAAGGAACATTAACAGAAAAAGATTGGCGTCACTTGCGCAAGCCATTTGTCAGTAAGAGTGGCTTGGGACTTGGATTAACTATTGTAGAATCGATGGTTGGACGTATGGGCGGAACAATGAGCCTAGTTGGACCACCGACAACATTTATATTGGAGATACCCTGTGAAACAGACATTGCTTCTCGTTGAAGATGATAAAAACCTAGCGGATGGCCTATTAGTTAGTTTGGAACAAGCAGGATATGATTGTTTACATGCTGAATTAATCGCTGATGTAAAACAACACTGGGAAAAAGCGGATCTTGTTATTCTTGACCGTCAACTTCCTGATGGTGATTCGGTAGAACACTTGGTTGAATGGAAAAAAATTAAAGAAGTACCAGTGATTCTACTAACAGCACTAGTGACGGTAAAAGATAAAGTGACTGGTCTTGACGCAGGTGCGACGGATTATCTTACTAAGCCATTTGCTGAATCAGAATTATTCGCTCGAATCCGTGCACAAATGCGTGCTCCAGAAGGCGAAGGTGAAGATGATAACAAGGTTATTACTAACGATTTGATCATTGATAAAGCAACTCGCGAAGTGGTTTACCATGATGAATTGGTTACATTAACTCGTACTGAATTCGATCTGCTGCTGTTCTTGGCAAGTAATCTAGGACGTGTGTTTACTCGTGATGAATTGCTGGATCATGTATGGGGCTATAACCATTTCCCAACGACACGTACTGTTGATACTCACGTTCTACAGCTGCGTCAAAAACTTCCAGGACTTGAAATCGAAACCTTACGTGGTGTCGGTTACAAAATGAAAGCGTAATTCATGAACAAATTACTCTTGTTATTAGGCACGTGCTTATGCGTGCCTATAACTGTTCAAGCCGCTGACTGGTTTGAGCAAAACACGCCATTAACGCAAACTCACCAACATTTGTTGGAGGGGGATTTGCCCGGTACGTTTTCCTCACTAGTTGAAGTTTGGCAGTTAGATGAGAATACTAATATCAAAACCCACCTAAACGACTTACTTATGCAAGCGTTAACAGTGGATTGTGGTAAAGGGCTAGATAATAAAGAATTTCCTGACTGGATTAATGCGATTACGATTCGTCGTTTAACTATTCAAAGTCCAGGGCGTGATGCGTATCAAGTATTAATTAATGCATCAGCGAAGAAAGATATTTCGGACATTCGTTTGACGAAATGGGTTGATAAACCCTTATCTTCAGACAACTCTTTTACTGAGTCAGATAGTGACCCCGTAACAGATGCAGAACATAATTATGTCAAACGTTACAACTTGAATAATGAAATCAGTAAAGGGTTATATCGTATTGATGTGACAGCTGATGATCAGAGTTCTTGGAGCGCATGGGTCATTTTTGGTGATCAAAAACCCTATCGTACGGTACGTTGGGCCTCAAAAGATCATTGGCAAGTAGAGAAGAACGCATTACTTAATAAATTCTGTCCACTTCCAAAGCTTGGTGTTTCCGTGTATGACTATGTGAAAGGCAAATATCAAGAGATCTGGAATCACAGTTATGATTCTGATTATCCATCATCATTACCAGCGGATAGCCTACCGCCAGATCGTTACGTGCTCGCGATTTCAATGACACAACAGCGTTGGCAAGGTCCTATCATCATTGAGCAGTCTCAAGTTATCAGCAAAACCTATGATGTTGCAGCTAAACAATAGCTAAAGATATATTATAATCGGCCGATAGTGGTTTAGTGTATTCGTTGCTAATTACTCTAAATATACCCATGGCCGATTATTATGAATAAAAATAAGTATTCTTTTCTTGCGTTGTCTATTTCCCTCGCAGCCACCAGTGCAATGGCAGCTCCTTATTCTATTGAGGCTCGTGGTGATGCCATGGGCGGTGTTGGTGTGGTATCAGCCAACTATTTGACTGCCCCTTTTTATAATCCTGCGTTAACTGCTATTTATCGTCGTAATGATGATGCTGGTATGATCTTACCGAGCGTTGGAGTGACTTATGACGATCAAAACCAAATGATCGATACTATTGATAATCTCGCTGATTTACTCGGAGATGTTGATGGTAGTGTGACTCAACAAACGGTTGATGATATCGACTCAGAACTTGATAAACTTAATGGTTCTCAGTTGAATGCAGAACTGGGGGCTGGTGCTGCCATTGGGATCCCAAATTCTTATTTATCAATGAATCTATTTGGTAAAGCCTACACCGAAACCTATGTGACATCCGATGTTGGTTCTTGTAGTGATCCGAGTGATGCCAATCAATGTACTATTGAAAAGGCACAAAATACGACAATTAATGCTGTTTCTGTCGGTGTCGCAGAGGTCGGTTTAGCCATGGCCCGTTACAGTACCGTTTTCGGCCAACATATGTCGTTTGGGTTATCTCCTAAACTGCAACGGGTATATACGTTTGTTTATCAGACGGATGTTGAAAATTTTGACCTGACGGACATAGATAAAAACACCCAAGCGGAAAATATGCTTAACGTTGATGCTGGCGCATTATGGTTCTATGGACCATTTCGTGTCGGCATAACTGGCATGAACTTGATCAGTCATGATATTGAAACTAAAACAATCACTGGTAGTAATAATCAATCAATCAAATATGAATATCAGATGAGGCCACTGTATACAGTTGGCGCTGGAATTGTGGCAGACTATTTTACCTTTAGTGTTGACTACGATCTTAATGAGCAGAAACGTTATAAAGAATTTGATGATAATGTTCAAATGATTAGGGCAGGGGCAGAAATAGATTTGTTACGTCAGCTTAAACTTAGAGCCGGGATTAAGAAAAACCTATCTTACAGTGGCAGTGATCCAACTTATACTGCGGGTATCGGCTTATCTCCACTGGGTTTGTTTGAATTAGATCTTGCTGCAAGTTACACCAATGAAGATTCAATGGGTGGTTACGTAAACTTTCTTGCTACCTATTAAATTTACGATTATAGTCTGGGCTCCAGAATAAGGAGCCTTTTTATGTTTGATGATTTACCTACGTTAACTCACGCGCAACAACAAGCTGCTGTTGAAAAAATTCAAGCGTTAATGGCAGAGGGGATGAGTACAGCCCAAGCGATAAAATTAGTCGCAGAAGAAATTCGCCAAGCACTAAAAGAGCATTCTCAGAAATAGTAATAACCCATTCTATATATTAAAGCACCGTCAGGTGCTTTTTTTATGTCAGCTATCAATAGGGTAGCACCGTTACTGGTGACCCACTAACTTCTAATACTTGCATCTGTGCACCCTAAATAACCTGATAAAACCTCCCATATTGTACAATCTTTAATAAAAACTATATTTATCATTACCTTATAAAAGAATAATTCACTATACCATTCATGATAGATTTTATTTATGTAATTAAATTACAGGTTTAACTGAAACAACGGTGTAAACACTCACTTCCTTTACAAAGCAAATAAACTATAGCCTTTAGATCTTTTTAGGATCTTAATATCGCATAAAATGATCGTTGTGTGGATAACTTTCACAAACAGCCTCACTTCTGGTCTAGATGATAGTACCTAAGGCACTATAACTAAAGCGAACTTAAGTAAAATAAACGGTAGATAAATTGAAAATAAGAGAGTTAACGACAAGACCTTTTACTAGCTATGCACCAGTATTGGAACTGTCGAAGAAAACAGGGAAGGTTAGGTATTTAAATTTTGATACCGTGGAAGCCTAGTTTTTGAGCTTGATATAAGAGCAACTGCCAACATTAAAGCGCCCTTTACATCAGGGCGCTATTTCATCATTTGATCAGATAATAATGTAGGTAAATAGGGTAATAAGTATCAAACGATTTTATGAAGGTGAGTATTACAAAATCGATGAATAATCACAGCAGACCCGGCTAGAACCAGTAAATTTAGAGCCCAGTCCTGGAGTAGGTAAAAGTAGCAGAACGCACATATGGCAAGTGTGCATGTGGAAAACAATCGATATCGGTTGTGCTTAATCCATTTCATCATATTTCGTCTCCTACGAGGCTTTGTCTCTTGTTCATTGTCAGAAACAACACTCTCGTGACACCGTCACCTTAGCGTTAATCCAACATAACAAGGTTATTTATTTAGCGTTTAACTGACCAGTTCCATGTTACTACCGCTTAATATTTAGTCACTAAAACTGGCGTTTGTAACTGTATTTCTACGCACAGGATCACATAGAAAAGCACGGTTAACGGTTACGCATACGCTTTAGCAAGACATAAGTGACACTCGTCTTACTTATCCACAATCCACCAATTATAAGTGTCTATTTTAAAAATTTGTGTCTAATAAATGAGAATAAAAGGCGACAGACTGCTGCGCCATGATCAATTCGCCACAATCATAGTTTCCTAAATGGAAACAGTGCAATAACTAGATTATCTCTGTTTTATTGATAATAAAAAGTTAAATAATATCATATAGTTATATAGATTAACCGTTGCGGTACTATTATGGGATAAATGTAAGAGTTAAGGTTTGATAGAGCGGATGTAGTAATTTACTTTTTTCGGGAAGAGGAAATTGATAAATATGCCTGATAGCGATATATGCACGATCACATAGACCCTGGTGGTTACTAATTTCAATTTTCTTTAATGCCGCACGCTCGGTGAAATGGATTTTTACCCGGCATTCTTGGCCACGATAGACAGAGACATCCCCCATTTCTGTTTTGATGTCTTCGATAACATCTTTTGCCCATTGTTGCTCAGGGCTACGATCAAAACTATCTTGAAAACCAAATATATCTTTTAAAGCTTTTTGTTGTTCGTGGGCGCTATCTGTATTTGCGCTTAAAGCGTTCTCATTGATGAAGCAGGTCAGAATTATCAATAAGGTCAATATTTCTTTTTTCATAATATTTTGTGTTCGAATTTCTTTATATCGTTATTAGCTGTTACTATTTTACAAACCATGTGATTAAACCAAAGTCTTTCTTCTATAATGTTTATCACAGCGGTGAATAGCTACATTATATTTGGAATGGGCGTATTTGAATACGTAGGTTAGCTCAAACTTCAGCAAGATAGCATGTATCAATTAAAAAACTAATTGGATCACTGTACATTCCACACAAAAAGTACTACCATTGTACGTACACGAACATAAAAATAACTGGAGTTAGTCATGTCTGATAAAGCAGCATACAGATACTATTTATCTTTTGCGGGTTTCCTAGGTTTAATTTTACCTTTCACAGTATTATATCTCGCAGTGAGCCACGGTTAATTAAATAGTACACAGATAATTAATATAAAATAGTGGCTGTAATGCCACTATTTTATTCTCGGATATTTATAATGTTTTATTTCAATAAAGCCATGATTTCATTTTGTATCGCATTTATGAGTTGTGTGGTTGCTTCTTTACTTATATAAAAATCCCTTCATTACACTTTTATCACCCACAAAAGCATTCATAACACGTATTTAAAATTGTTTGATTATAATAATTTTGTATTCATTTTAATTGAAAGCAGATCCCAGTAAAAAACTCAATTGTTAATATAATGTTGTTAGTTTGAGCCTTTATTGTTTTACATATGTACGTATGAGTTAATTTCCTTCTTTTATTTAATGCAATTAGTGTAATATAGTCTTAAATTTGATAAATGATTGACAAAACGTGCCATTAATATAGTATCCATTCAAACTTATATTAGTAAAAACCTAATTTTTTAAGATTTTAGTTTATGGCATATAAAGAGTTAAAGATTAGTCATTTAAAAACGTTAATTGTCGATCGCTCTGACTTTTCCTTAACTAATATACGCAGTATTCTACATAAAATAAGTATTACTGATGTAAAAATAGAAAAAAAAATTGACGCAGCAGAAACTCTAATAAAGAAAAGCATTGAAGATCATTATCTCTACGATTTAATAATTGTAGACTACGATATCTCTAAATTTCTCACGCCTAAGAAAGTTGAAAAGTTTCTACAAATCATAAGTCCCCGCAGTTGCTTGGTTCTAACCAGTGCCGATCACAGTAAAGAAAACATCATCCGTATGCTTGAAAATGAGCCAGATGATATTCTTTTGAAACCCTATCGTATAGATATCTTGAAGAATCGTTTACGCAATAATGCCCGCAACGTTATCGTTACCGGGGACTTGCGTAAAGCTCTAGAGCAGCGCAATAGTAAAGAAATTCTTGAAGCGATTCATGAGATAGAGCGACACAACGAGTACGGTATCTCATCGACTTGGTTGAATAAGTTAAAAATTAAAGCCACTTATGATGATCAGCTCTATGAAAAGACAATTACGGCAGCGGAACACTTCCTTAGTTACAGCGAAGCTGAATGGGCCCGTAATTATCTGTGCCGTTCATTGGTGAAAGAATCCTTTTATGATAAAGCCATTCAAGAAGCGAAAATTGGTCGACGTAAATACCCGATGTCGACCAATTTTTGTGTCGTGATGGGACAGGCATTCCTAATGAAAGGGGATATTAAACAGGCTGAGATTCAATTTCGTAAAGCAGCCGCGATTAATCCAGACTGTATTGATGCTTCTTTAGGTTTAGTTGAAAGTATCGGGCAACACGATAACGTTGACAAGTTAGTTAAACGTTATGAAAAGCTGTTCAATCAAGTGGAAGGGACTATCTACGATAACGTGGATTACTATATTGATTATGCGAATGCTTTAAAAGAGTTATCTGATGTTAGTGTTATTGGTGAACAGATGACTCATCTGATGCTTGCAGACGAAATTTTAAAAAAAGGCAAAGCCAATTTTCCTAACGAATCAATTGTTGATATCAATATTAAGTTACAAGAGGTCGCACGTGACATCATTGAATGTAGAACTAACAACGCGTTAAATATGCTCAATGACATTGTTGATAGTCATCAAGAAGACATTATTTCTTCAGTGAGCACAACGGCGAACGTCGCATTTATGTATGATGTGCTGTGTGAGAAGGATAGATTAGATAAGTTTCTGACTGAATTAGAGTTATCTGAATTGCAACTCTTTAACGGAGTAAGTAATGCTACGAGAATCAAACAATTAACGTTACAACGTTACGCTTCAAGGCGGAAAGGAACCGGTCTTAGCGGTAAGGATTACGCGGCACTAAAAGAGGAAATTAATAACTTTCTTCATCAAAACGATTATGATATGGCTGCTGTTAAGCTTAAAGAGTTATTAGATTATGGTAAGTACGTTCCAAGTTTAATTTTATTCTATTTAAAGTTACGTGTAGTTGGCTGTATTCACAAAAGTTTTAACCGCCGCTCAGTTGCGGCTTATAACGATGCACTTAATTTTGCTCGGAATAATTTAAGACATGAACGTGATTTACACCAATTAGACATGATAGTAAAAAGTTACAAGAGCGATCGTGTTAAAGCAAGCGCTTGAATCATTTACAATGTCACGGTGTCACAAATCAGCCTGTATGCAAATTAATTTATATACATCTACTGGCGCTTAACCTATGGAAGAACTACGATTAAACGGTTAGTTAATTATCTGCATACTTAATATCCCATTCGGATAAACTCCTTTACCCGCATTTATTGCGGGTTTCTTTTATGTGATTATTCACAATACTTCGATTGTTTAACGGCTCGCCAAAAAGTTTACTATATAGTAAACTTTGGCATTAATTATTTAATTTTTGCTATTTAGTAAAATAATGGAGGCAAGTATGAGCCGTTTATCCATAGGTGAAACGCTTAAAGAAGAACGTAAGTCTAAAGCTATGACCCAGAAGCAGGTTGCAATAGAGACCGGTATACATAACACCACAATTTCTCAAATCGAGTCTGGTCGTTTTACTGGTTCACTTGATATCTTAGAACGTTATGTTTGTTACCTTGGTTTTGAACTTAATATCACTCCAATGAAAAGAACACTCCCAGATTTCGATGACCTTAGCACGTTATTTTCTGATGAGGACTGATTGATGTACGAAGATTTCCCGAAACAGATAAAGAAGTTAAAGGTCTCTGCTCAAGGACAACAACTTGGTATCTTAACTCATGAATCAAACCATTTTTATCAACCAACCCAAGATACATTGCATGTCTCTTTAACGATGACTGGCAAAGGGTATGACGGTTATAGCAATGGTGCTTTACATCCTATTTTTTCTCAAAACTTACCTGAAGGTGTTAACCGACGCTACATAGCACAAAAACTAGCAAGGTACGCAAAAGTTGATGATATGTATTTATTATCATTACAAGGTGATAGTGGCATTGGTCAACTCTGTTTCGATGGTGGATATCAATTGCCCAGTGTGGAACCGATGGAATTAGCCGATATCATTAATTATGACGGTTCAACGCCACTGTTTCCACAGTTGATCGAGCGGTATTACCTGAGAAATACATTATCAGGTATGCAACCGAAGGTGAGTATCAGTACGGGGAGAACGGTACAGCAGGCTGATCTCATTGTTAAGGCATGCGATGAAGAATTTCCTTTGCTTACTGTCAATGAATTTGTCTGTATGGAAGCGGCGCGCTTTTGTGGTCTAAACCCACCAAAAACCTATCTATCCGAAAATTTGGAAACCTTCGTCATTGAGAGATTTGATACCCCTGATCCTAATGTGTTTTCTGGATGCCAATTAGGGTATGAAGATTTCACGGTGCTTTTGGGCAAAAGTAACTCTCCTGATGCGAAATACACGGGTAGTTATGAAACGTTACTCAAAGCGACGGCCATTTATACGGGCACTAATTACACGGAAATTGAAAAGATGTATCGCTACGTTGTCTTCAATTGCCTAATTGGTAATGGTGATGCTCATCTAAAAAACTTCGCTTTGCAATATACACCGGATATGCAGAATATTTTTGTGTCACCTCCTTTTGATATCACCCATACGCCAGTTTATCCAACGCTCAATATTACTGGTGTTCAGATGGCATTGAAGATGGCTAAGAGTAAAGAATTCCCAGACCGGAAGACCTTACTCAACCTGGCAGAATCGAAAGAGTTTAAATTAAGAGACGCGAAAGAAATCATTGAATCAACGGCAGAAGGGATTTTGCAATCGATTGAAGGTAGTAGCGAAGTCAGTTTGATTCCAGGTTTAAGGGAGTCCATCATTAAGTCGGTCGATATTGGTGCTTCTTTGGCGTACAACAACAAAGGATACCGTCATGCACCAAAAAGAAAGTATCCGCGCTAGACAACGCATGAACTTTAGCTAAGTAAGTTGAATGTTTTGTACTTAGTGTATTTATGAATGACCTTTGCGTCGATCGGTTGTGTGCAATAGCCAAGGCAGTAGTCATTAAAATAAACACGGCGATAGTGAATGTGGTCTTCATTAAGTAGTGCACTCACTTCTAATAATTTGCTCACTTTCTTGGTGCCCACTACCGTTTTACCAAACGCAGATGTAATCCATTGATAAAGTGGCTCACTGATATTCAAGTTGAGCCGGCCATCGGTAACAGGCTCTAAAATGATGGCCAGGCTTGCCTTAGCAAACAGAGACATGATTTGCTGATCGCTTAATGCCAGAGTCGTTATCAGTTTTCGGTTGATGAAAAACGCTTGTTTGTAATTAATGACGTCGTCGTTAAAAAGAAGACGTTGGGAATCGGGGAGCGCATCACCGAGAACAGTCGAGACTGCGACACATGTTTTCGTCGGGCGCTCAAAGATTGTTTTACCTGCATCTATAATTTCAATATGTTGTTCTTCTTCTGTGGGCAATTCTTGCTGAGAAACGGGGACGATCTTTGGCGCTAGTGCCAAATTTTGTTCCAATGCTGCTCGAGCTGAAGGTGTCAGCGTCAATGTTATATGATTACTTTCTTGTTGTGAGGGTTTCATCCTAGCCAACCAAGCCGCTCCAGTCGCGTGCGCAACCTGGGCGATGGCTTTTCCTAGATTCATATCAATATCATCTGCTAAATAGACAGTGATGTCCTGATTTTTCATGGTTATCCTTTTCTTTTTCAGATAGATAAAGAAATTATCTCATATTCACTCAATAGAAAGATCTTTCTTTTACAACTGTTCTCAGTCAAACACAACGTTAGCCATAACGATACGATATATATATCAAGCGGCCATGATAGAGTAGGGATAACATATAAAAAACTTGGTATAGGCAATTTGTTGTAATTCTTACTGAGTAGGTACTAGACTAAATAGTGATGAAATTGCCTTTCATAAAAACTTGCATGAATATAACTTCCATTCGCCCGCACCCTGCGGGCTTTTTTTGGTGTCTATCCAAAGTGAGGAAATTGTGGTTATAGCGTTGATTAATAAGAAAACCAGTGCGGTTAATGTTTTCTTGTGTAAACTCTGCGGCTTAATCAAAATGATCTAAAATAGGTAAGTTATAATAAGTGACAGTGTAATTAGAATCTCAGCATGTTGGGTCTTAAAC
This sequence comes from Vibrio nitrifigilis, assembly GCF_015686695.1. Lineage (NCBI taxonomy): Bacteria > Pseudomonadati > Pseudomonadota > Gammaproteobacteria > Vibrionales > Vibrionaceae > Vibrio > Vibrio nitrifigilis. The sequence continues at coordinate 683,699 of NZ_JADPMR010000004.1, forward strand.
AAAGGACCGTTCAATAATTCATTCACACTGCAAAGTGGTCGTTAGGAAACAAAGACAAACAAACTCCCATGATTTGAATCTACCAGCGTCCAGAATCTATGAAATGCGCAAAGGGAAACGCTTATTAGGGCTGCGTCCTTCAAACCAGTCATGATGAGAACCATCAATTTGGATCAGTTCACCCAGGCAATCTCGGCGGTAACGAGGCTGATAAACACGTGGCTGACGTTGCGAATGTGGTACCCAAAGGCCATCGGCGATCATCCACTGGCGTGAGGTCTCATTGGAAACCGGTAAATTATTGATCTCTAACAATTTTTCTTGTGCTAATGTTGGAACAAAATCCGCATAGTGCTTTCGAACAATCGCTAAGATAGTCTGTCGATAGACGCTGTACTTGGCGCTCACTCAAGTTGAGGATATCTGCCGCATCCGCACGGCGTAAACGATGTTCACACACATCATTGATCACTTTGTAACGTGAAAGGTCTTTGTCACTCATAGTTATGTCCCTTAAATCAGTTCACATAAGAATGAGGCTAGCTGTAGAACCTAAAAAAAGAGACATTTTAACTTTGCTAAAAAGTGACATTACAACTTTGCTCTTACTACCTTAGTGCGTATTATGTAAACTTAAGGTAAATAGTGCGTCAAGTTGCAGTGAAATAAACTCTACCCCTTTGAGGGTAGAAGTTAGTGAAGTACAACGAGATGACCAAAAACTATGTTTTTCGTGAATTAAAATGTGGTTTAACCATCGAAGAAACAGCCGAAATATGTTTTAAAACTGTGAGAACCGTCAAAGAATGGGACGCAGGAAAACCAATACCAAAAGAGTGTAGGCGATTGATGAGAGTTATATCGAATAGAGAACTACACCACAGTGAGCAGTGGGAACAATTCGAAGTAAGGAACGGGAGACTAAAGTTACCAACAGGGCAATACGTTACACCGCAACAAATTTTAACAGGAATTGCACTATTGGAAATCCAATCAATAAACGAAATTGGCGTTAACACAAAACTGTTAAAGTACGCCAGAGCACTTGCCAAGTTAATGCCAAACCGATAAATCATGTCTCATTTTGAGACAAGGGTACACATGTATAAAAAGACAGGGTAAGCGGTTCGCCCTGTATTTATCCTTAAGACTTTCACCCCGTATTACTATACGGGGCGCGCTAAATTCAAAACCCTGCATCTCCAAAAACCGACCGACCGGAGCAAGAACCGGTACGAATTTAAACGCTGAACTACCTCAATGGTCTAGCAGGAGGAAGGGAAGTTTTTTCAACAAAGGCAAGGACGCAGGTTTTCGCACGTTTTATCCTGGCAATCAATTTAGTCCTGGGGGCGTGCTTGTACCGCTAAAGCGGTGAGTCGCTCCGCTCCGTGTCGCGCAAGCGCGAGATAGTCGGGAGGAGTTGTATGTCATTTTTGACATACAGAATTGACATACAAACAAACAGGGGGGGTTATTCCTTTCCTCGGTTCCTCCCCGGCGAAACGGGGCCCCTCCGAGGAAAGGACATAGACTAGAATTTTATTGGGGATGCTTCTGCAATTAAATCCGGCTGAGTCATTACAGCCTCTCTACAAACTACTATTCTTGATGAATCGTGAAAATACGCCTCATAAACACATGAGGCCAATTCTTTAAATTCATAACCCATCTTCTTTAAATCATAGTTATTAAGCGTAAACATTTTCTGAGCGCCAGAATATACATCAAGATAAACACGATTAAATGTATTATCGGCATCGACAACCGTATCGTTTCTTTTTCTGGATATATAGGAAACTTGTTTAGAATATCCAGCCACAAATAAATCATAATCAGCTAATGGGCCAAAATTCTTACGCCTTGGTTTGGGCGAACCGCTAGGAACCTGAGCCTTTGTATTTACAGTAACAGTTGACTGAACTTTATTTACATGGGCATGTTTGACTGTTTTATCTTCCCTTATTACAAGCTGATAGACCAACAAAACAATGGTCAAGCAGAACATGAAACCAGCACCAATGAAAGGCCATGTTTTCCAGAGTGGCTTAACATCAGCCGCAGCAGCCTCGACAACAGCACCGGAACTTTGAGTGTGACTCTGATAGAAGGGAAAATACTCTTTCTTATATCTACGCTGCTCGACGTTTAAGTCCTCGGACGTATCACCAAGGCGCACTTTCTTGGTGTAGGTCTTATCGCTACCAAAAGCGGTATTTTTAGCGCAGTAATACGTCATTTCAATCATTGCCTTAACGTCCTTATGAATCTTGCGTAGATTCTGCGTTAAGAGAACAATATCTATCCCGTAGTGACCATGAAGCGAGTAAAACTCTAATATCTTTGAGTCTAGCTGTCTGTTTGGTAGAACCATATGAGCCTCATCCACAACGAAAAGAGGCCCACGGTTTTGCTCATCACGCCAATCATCTTGGTAATCTTCAAAGCGCGAAAAAGGGCGCTGCATACTGCCGTATTCTGATAACTTGCCGTCTACCACCTTGATAAGGTCTCTAACATGAGGGCCGAATACCTTAACGAACTGGTCAACGTTAAGTGACACATTAGTCACGACCTTGCGACCATCTTGAATGGCAGGAATTATATGATAGACAACAGACTCGTATGATTTACCGCTACGAGGACGGCCAACAATACCATATATCATTATGAGCCCAACCTTGTGAACGGAATCAACTGTAGAACGAGACGAATACCAATGGCAGTCGCTATCAATACCAAGCAATTAGGCAGTCCAATATTGGACAGAACCCAAGCAGCGGTTGAAGGTATAGAATCAGTTAATTCAGACAAATCAAAGGGAGCAAATAACGTCATAATATAACTAATGACGACCTCGATTAAATCAAATATTTGGTCGAATACCCATGCAAATAAATCCTTAAGCGCATCTACCAGACTTAGAAATAACTTATAGAAGAACTCTAATAAGTCATTAAATAATTCTACTATCCAATCCCACATATTAACCCCCGAATATTATTTTGCGGCAAGCAAATAGAGTTGAAATGTACATGATGATTCGGACTAAATAGAATATCGTGTCCCAATCAATATAATCATTAAAATCAAACGTACCCAGTAGCCAGAATTCCATTGTTAGACTCGGTCTAGACGCATTAGACAAGTCGATTGAACCGAATATGTCACTAATGCCACTAGTGACCGTCTCAGCGATGGAATCAAATCGGTCATTAAAGACCCCGACAATTCCGTCAGGATAACTAGGCGTATAGAACGATTCACAAGTTTCCCCATCTAAGCAACCATCACTCAGGCCAGCGCCAGACGTGTCCAAATTCCCAAGGCCCGTGACCGCATCAGCAATTGTTCCAACATCATCACCAATTCCATCAACAGCCGAAGCGATACCATCAACCGATTCACCAACAGCATCAACAGAGTCTTTAACGTCAGACACTGAATCATTCACCAAATCAACGGAGTCTTTGACGTTAGTCACTGCATCAGTATTGGCTTGCATCTTCTCGTTAAAATCACTATTGAGCGCCTCAATAGCCGCTTGAGTTTGATTACCTTCTGAGACGACAGCCGAATCAATAGAATTAAGGGCCGATGTCACACTAGAATTCATGGTATCAACAGCAGACACGACTGCATCTAAATCGGCATCACTGGTTGAATCATCGGAAGAGTCGGAACCATCAGACGAGCCAGAATCGTCCGATGAATCAGAACCATCATCAGAGCCGGAATCGCCAGAATCTGAACCATCGTCAGAACCTGAATCACCTGAATCTGAATCATCGCCACTAGTAGAACGTGAACTAATACCGTCCTCATCGCATGATTCGCCAGTAGAGATAAGCGAAGATGAACAGGTTCCAAGAGTATCGGAGCAAACAGAGGAGTTATCTTTATAGGTACAACTGGACGCACAAACATACACATGAGTGCCGTAAGTACTGTAATCCCAACTATAGGAGCTTGTTTCTAATCCCGCCTCACAGGATTCCGTGTCATCGTCCCCGCCATCATCGGTTGACTCTTCACAAACACCATCATCATTCAAAGACTCACCGTCAGGACATGATTCTGTGGTATATGTACCAAACGCGATAAGTGCGTAAGAAGAGAAAGAACCACTACCATTTTCTGGACTTGTATACGAACCACTACCATAAACACGATTCCCACTATCATAAACCGTTTCTATCGTGTACGTGAAAACACCACGAGTAAACTCCATTCCTACGAAACAATTATATGAAGTGAAAACTTCCCCAACAGTATTTAGGCAAGTTAAGCCCTGCAAACTAACTTGTTCGACTTGGTAGTAAGTTGTCGAATATGAATAAAAGGGTGAGCCGAGAAAAAGGAATAGTAAAAGAAGTCGTTTCATACTGTCACCTAAACAAAAGGGAGCCGAAGCCCCCTTGATTAGTCGAAGTTCTGAGACGCTACAAAGCCAGCGAGTCCACCCAGTAGCGCAAAAACAATTAACTGAATATCGTGCAGGGCAATGAGCATATTCAGACCTTACGCTTTGTTGATAGCGCGCTTAGCAAGCGTAATTGCTTTCATTGCCAAAGCGATACCAACGATAGCCACGCCCGCAGTACCAATGTAACCAGCTACTGTAGAAAGGTCGATTGCGCCAAAAATGTCATCCATAGTCGTTACCTCAAATTGTACGTATTAATCGAATAGCTATCTTGATTGCATAGGTAGATAAGTAGCCAACTGCAAAGACAGCGAAGAAACCGAAGCTAAACGCAGAGCCAGCATCGGCGGCGGTAATCTGTGTGTATGACGACAATGTATTGTACTCATCGACTGTTATACCGATATAACCCGATGAATCACCGCAGTCCTCAAGGGAGGTGTCAGTTACTGCGAGAAATCCATCACTATTAGGTATCAAACAAACAGACATACCGATTCCTTATTTCTGGATTGGTTTAATATCGACAACCCAGTTTTTCTGAATGTTATTAGGGTCAACATCCAAAACTAAATCGCATTCCAAAGGGAACTGGTTTTCAAACGTTTGGAGCTTATGCAGCAAGCTCAGATTGTCCGTACTCATTGGAACGGTTTTTTGCATCAGGCCAACGCGAGTACAGCGACCTGATTGTGATTCTGTCCAACCGTCATTAGCACCGAGAATGTTAACGACAGCGAAGTTGTAAGGTCTGTTAGAGCCTTTTGATGTACCTTGACTGTGTTCGCAGCCAAGAATATGAGCACGAATAGTGTTAGCCATGAGCTAGTTCTCCAGTTTTTTGATGGTGGTATTCCCAGCCGACTGGAAAGTTTATTCGGTCGGGAATGTCGTTTAATTCAAACCCACGTGTCAGAACTTCCATCACGTGAGAGTCATCTTCATAGAGCAAGCGCATAGCGTTAACGAGCTTGCCATATTGAACGCGAGCATGTTTGATTGCATTTTCTAGGTTGGTTTTAAACGTCAGCTTAACCGTAGAAATACGAACTGGTTGCACCTCAGAAATGAGTGAGGCTAGGGCAGGATAAGCACCTGCAAAATAAGGGTCAGGATTGACGATAATATCCAAAGGAATCACGCGATAACGGTTGCCTATTTGAACCTCGAAACGATTCCAATTTGGGTATTCCGTAGAGTTAAGTTGAGCGCCTTTATGGTAGCCACGGAACAACTTTCCGTTATTACGGTCGCCAACATAAAATGTATGGCCCTTATCAGGAACAAAGCCACATTTGCGCTTATCGGTAGCACTAGCGCCAGTACCGCCAAGGAACTCACCCCAACAAGGCGGTTTACCTTGAGTGATGAACATGCCATCTTGATAACGTTCTTTGATTTCATCGATGGTTATGTTTCCTTCTAGGTCATCTAGGGCCAAGTCAACACGGGTTAACTTAGTGCCAGCCATTTGAGACAGTGCCTTGTGTAAACGTTCCATGCTGATAGCGGTGCAGCCTTTACCAGAGAACGACACATAGAAACCAAAGTTAGCCGCACCCCAAGCAACAATCCCAGCTTGGATACCGTTACAAAGAAGTTTTGCACTGTAGCGATAACCGGAATAACCACCGCGACGTTCTACCGTCCAAACGTTGCCGTCATAGGAAATTTCTTCCTGTAACAACTCTAAAAATGATTCGAGTTCACCATGACAAAGGACGTCCAACATATCGATGCCAATGTTTGAAATGAGCTGTTGGTAAGAGTCATGGAAAGATGTGTCCGATTCGATATACAAATCAGCATCACATAACGCGTTATTAAGAGCCGAAAAGTACAGGTCTTTATTGGCGTAGTCGTTTTCATCTACGCATCCGAGAACTTGAGCCAAGTTTTCACCGAAATAGGCGATTTTCTTGTTTTCTTCACGCATAGTAGCCATTGGGTGAGCCGACTTAGCGGAACCATCAGCAAAGGCATAACGTTGTTTGGCCATTTCTTTACAACGCTCAAGAATCAGAGGCGTGCCAGAGAATGATACATAGTCGATGATAGTGCGGCTCATAACCATTCCCCTTGGTTGTCAAACGCACCAGAGGCGCGCAAATCCGGTTCATTTTCTGGCGTAACTTCGATAAGGTCGCGTCCTGAATCACATGCGTATGAATACATTTCCATGCGAGTGCGGAAGTAATCTGGATAACCATCGATTGAGACGTAATAACCGTCATCATCAGCCCAGTAATACACAGGAGAGTTAGTACCGCACATAAAAGAAACCACCTTAACCAGCTTAGGGAGACCGCCAGAATCGGGTTAAGGCCGAAACCAGCGGTCAAAATTGCGAATTAACGCAATCATAGTTGCAGATTTTCGCAATTACTAGATGCGAAAAAACGCAACCAATGAGCTATTATCGGGAAAACGGAGGAATTGCCATGTACCAAAGTAAACTGTTAGATGCCTATAAACAGGCTCAAAACTACGTACAAGACAAGCAAATAGCACATGACTTAAACGTGAACCCGTCAAGAATCTGCGAAATGCGCAAAGGGAAACGTTATATATCTGATTCAGAAGCAGTTTTTCTAGCTGAAAACTCAGGAATTGACCCTGAGATAGCATTGTTAGGTTGTCACGCTGACCGCAATGAAAATCCGCACATCAAGCAGCTATGGGAAACCATCGCAAAAAAATTTAACGGGCATGGATTACATTTAAATTCAATGGCATACGTCAGTTTAGGAACGCTCGCCAGCATGCCTTTAATCGAGCACTTACAGTACGCATTATATGTGTTATGTTAAATTCACCCTCAGTGTAAGTTAGTACACCAACTCTTCCTTTCATTATTTTATTCAACATAAGTCATTTACCATAAAGTATATAATATTCCTATTTGTCATCTTCGATTAAAAATAGGAATATTATTGCTGGCTATGTAATGCCATTGCGTTTTGTGTCTGTGTTAAACTTGGCCATTCAATATCTCGAGCATCTTACTACTGCAGGCCTTAATGATTTGGTGGAATTAGATAAAATCCGTTGTTTAATGGCAACATCACTCATGATCGAAGCTATTACTCACAACAGAGATCATCGTTGGTTTGAACAATTTCGAGTCGGTCGATTGGACGAACATGATTTGGAAATGATGTTTTTGGGTATGATTCAACTTAATCAATTACCGAATACATTACCGCTTAGTAAAAAGCAACCAGAACAAACTAAACGCTTTAATGCTCGGGTCAACTCTGTCAATTACTTGGTTGCGGTTAAGATTATTCGAATGTGGCACAACATGAAATTTGGCTCTATTCATTATCGTGAGCGTATTCGCTATTACTTTACTCACGTGGAATCAATGAATTAATAAAAAGCGGCATAAGCGTAATGCCTCCCCAGCTAGAGCTAGCTTATGCCTAAACGACAATTGTCGTGTGAAATGATTACCCTGTGCGCATAAATTTTGCTTTGGCAGATACACAGCATTGGTCATTCACCAGTAAAGAAGCCGTCATATGCAGTATCCGATGGCGTTCTTTTTCAACGCTCGCTTCTATAATAACGAGATCGGAAATGTGTATTGTACTGTGATATCGCATGGTCAACTCAACAGTCATGGCCATAATGCCCGCTTGATTCAAGCAACTGACCATAGCGGTATCGAGTAATGTTGCAGCGATTCCACCATGTAAGATCCCTTTATAGCCTTGAAATTGTTCCTCGATAATATATTGAGACTTAACGGCTAATGGTGCTGTTTGAGTAAACGGCAAGTTTAACTCTAATACGTCTCTACATTCGTTAGGTTTCTCAATTGAATTTATCGCAGTATTAATATTAACGACCGCAGCCATGGCAACACTCTCTATTTTTACGACGTAATCCCTTAATGATTCCCATCATGTTACGAGTTGTTTGTTGCTCTTTTGTGGCACTCATTGTTTTACAACCACGAGTTCTCGCGTTCATTTCTTTTTTAGGTCTACCTACTTTTCCTTGCGAAACGTTAGTAAGTTCAGTACTGGCAGCTACATCTGGCCCAATATTCGAAAAATCACGGCAATGTCTAGGAAGAGAAAATACTTTAATTCCATGATTGAATAACCTTTTTAATGAATGTTGACCTATACCTTTTATGTAAACACACTTTACCTCGTGAGAAATAAGCCACTGGACAAATGCTCGTTTTTGACCGCATTTCTGATCAATATTTTCATATTGTGAAATGAATTGTCCCGACTCAGTTAATAACACATAGCTATGTGCTTTTGAGAAGTGATTAGAAACACAATCGTTATTTGTTTGTGGAATGACAATATTCATATCTTACCTCACACACTATTATTTGCATATGCTACTTATACGCCTTATTTATAGCATATGCAAACAATCAGCTTATAAAAAAAACGGTAAGTTACCCTACCGTTCTTTATCTGTATTCGATGTTAAAGAAAAGTGACATCGTCACATTTTTAGAGCTTTACTATTTACAATACAATCTATCACTTTCTTTCGTGCAGACTTAACAAGATTAGCTAATGTTTGCCTTGAAACACCCATTTCAATAGCGGCTACTTGTTGCTGCATACCTTCTAAATCGACTAACCGTAATGCTTCGAACTCGTCTAGTTCGAGTTGTATTTCTTCAAGTTCAGATACAGGAATGCCATTAGGTTTAAAACAAGAGTTTGTGGGTCTACCACATATGTTACGAGGAAGCTTTGGTCGTGCCATGCTTATTTGCCGTGTTTGTAGAGTAAAAAAGGAAGCATTGACGGCTTCCTTTCAAATTGGAACATATCAAATATAAATTAACCGCCGGCTAATTTTACTGTATGTCCCTTCTTTTCAAGATGAGCTTTAATTTTATCACGCATATCACCTTGAATTTCAATGTTCCCTTCTTTTACGGAGCCACCACAACCACAAACTTTCTTTAACTCCGCAGCGAGAAGTTTTAGAGGCGCATCATCAAGATCGAGACCTTTGATGATAGAGACCCCTTTTCCTTTACGACCTTTGGTCTCTTTATGAATGCGAACAATACCATCACCTTTAGGTCGAGATTTTTTTTCAGGTTCAGGTTGAATGCGACCAACTTCAGTTGAATAAACTAAACTCATAACTATACTACTTCTTCATTTGATTCTGTCTCGCTTCCGCTTTTTGTTTGGCAACGAGATAAGCTTCAATGTGTTTTTGAATCGCTAACTTTGATCCTTTAATAAGGCGACCATTAAAAAAACAATACCATTCATTGGGCTGACCAGTATCGTTTTTTAAAGTGTAGCCGTTAAAAATCTCTTGAGCACCACTAGAAGCATCTTCCCGTTTATGCGATAGAGATTCAAATTCTTTCGGATCGATAAGTTTGGCAGTGTCACACCACCAGTCGATACTTTTCTTCACGGCAGCAAGACTGCCAGTTAACACGTGTTGCTTTATTTTAGCTTGCCAAATATCAGTCGAGTTCGGGGCCGACTGAAGATGAAAGCCTCGGTAACTTGACACAGCCATAGGCGATCTACGCTCTTTTAGATTGATTACCTTAAATAATAATTGTATATCTTATCTTAGCAAGTATATTAATGTCTAAATTCTCATGGTTATAGTGCTCTAAAATGAAAAAATTTTCATTATCGGTCACAGATTCAGAAATTTTGAAACGTAACTGTCTAAAACTTAAGCATCCGATCACCGTGGATGATTTTAAATTCATCACCAATAACCACTATGCTCACAGTACGTGTTTGGCAATGACAAAAGACTGGAATCTATTCATTGAATTTTGCCAATTAAAACATGTTGCGGTAATGCCCGCTTCTACGACGGTTGTGCGTTTATTTCTAGAACATGTCGCTCGTCAACGTAAATATGCAACTGTTCGCCGCTATTCTATTACCATTAGCGTCATGCATCAATTGTGTGGTCAAAATGATCCTACAAACCATAATCAAGTGCGTAAGGTATTGATGCAACTACGTTTAGATAAACATGGTGATGAAAAACAGGCCACAACCTTCACTGTTGTACATTTGAACGAATTAACAAAGCAAATGGCTCATTCTGATGTCATCAAAGATATTCGTGATTTAGCTATTTATTACGTAATGTTTGAATGTGCATTAAAACGAGGTGAGTTAAAACGGATGACTGCGGATCTTATCACCGACCACGATACTCATCTATCTGTGTTGCTTGGCGACGCTCAATACCAACTATCGACAAATGGCTCAAATGCATTGCGAAATTGGTTATCTGTGTTGGATGATGATTCCGGATTCATTTTTCGCGCGATTAATCGCCACGGAACAATTTCTGATAAAGCTCTCGATGACTCTTCCATCTATCGGATTTTTCGTAATGCTGGTGAACGATTAGGGGAACCGCAGCTAAAATTCTCAGGACAATCGACGCGCATTGGTGCGGTAAAAGAGTTAGCTAAACAGGGATATAAAGCCAAGGAGATTCAGAAGTTTGGGCGTTGGTTGAGCCCTGCTATGCCTTATCAATACTTAGGTGACAAAAACACAGCAGAGCAAGAGAAAATCAAGTTCCTAAAAATTAAGCCTTGGGAGTGAGTGAACTTTTTACACAATAAGCTAAGAACTCAGCAAACTTGTGGCCATTATGTTCTAACATTTTCGGGAACATGGAAATCGGCGTCATACCTGGAAAGGTATTAATCTCATTGAGATAAACTTCACCGTTTTCCGTTAAAAAGAAATCTATGCGTGATAAGTGACGAAGCTGCATATGTTGGTATGCTTTAGTCGCAGCATCATGAATAGCATCAAGTTGCGATTGGGTTAACCCTTCAGCTTCGACCACTGTATGAGAATGGCTATGATCACTGTATTTTTCTTCATACGTGTAGAAGCCGTCTTGTGGCGCAATCACCTCTCCGGGAGAAGTGATGAATACGCTTCCATCCATTTCATAAGCGGCTACTTCTAGCTCACGAGGCTTAATGGCTTTTTCGACTAAAACTTGTGAAGAAAACTTAAATGCTTCACGAATACTTGATGCAAGATTCTCAGATTCAGTGACTTTATAGCACCCTACTGACGATCCCTGACAAGCTGCTTTAACAAACACAGCTCCCCATTGAGCGAATGCTTGTTGAGCCTTGGTTAATGATTCTGAACTCTGGTCTGTTAAGAACACGTATGGGGTGTTAGGTATTCCGAGTGCGTCATACCAGAGTTTTGAGGTAATTTTGTTGAAGCTATTGGTGCTAGCTTCAGGTCCGCAACCTAAATAAGGGATTCCAGTGAGTTCTAACATCGATTGGATATCGCCTGTTTCACCTGGATAACCATGTATACAGGGAACAACAAAATCGATTTTGTAAGATTGTTCACTGCCATTAAGAATAGCAGTATTGGTATCTAGTGATACCAAAGTCGTTGAATTTAAGAACCAACCGTCTTTTTTCATTTCAACTCGAACAACATCAAACTCAGCAGTTTGAGATAATTGCTGTTCAATAAAATTTGCCGATATGAGCGAAACTTCATGCTCAGATGAACATCCGCCACACAAAAGTAGAATTGTTGTTTTTGCCATTAAATATGTTCCGTGACTGACCTTAATCAGGTTTGTGACTATGATAGTCAATTCACTGATAACTTACAGTGTTAGACGTCCTTTCTTACCAAATTATGGCTTAAGTGCTCACATAACAGACGGAAAAAGGGGCAAAGCCCCTTTTTGTTATGTGTACTAAATTCACTTATTGAAAATATGAGTTATTTAACAACTCATGGGGCAACTCTATTCAGTGATCTAGTTTAGTTTATTCATTGTTGGAAAATCTGAGTTTTTGATTGAATCAATACTCTTAACAAATGGTTTCAACCGTTTTAACTCAGCAGGTAGTGATTGAATTGCTTTTGCTGCTTCGGTGCGTGTGGCGAAATCACCATAAAGAACGGTGTACCACTTGGTGCCATTTACCACCTTGTAGTTTTCCCATACCGGCTGGCCTTGTTTAGGCAAAATATTTGCAAAGCGGTCTACTTTGTTTTGATTACCGACAGCGACAACTTGAATGGTGTAACCAAAGCGCATGTGAGACGCCTGCTGCTTAGCGGTCGGTGGCGTGATTTTCACAGTGTTAGTTGCTTTTTGAGCGGCTGGTTGCTGACGCACTTCAGCGTGAATAACACGAGGCGCTGCATTTTGTTCTGAAATACCTTGAACATTCCCATTTTGTGAGACGATGGGTTGTGAAACTGGCGAAACCTTAAACTCTTCACGATGACTCTCAGTCGTCACATCAGTTGAGTAATTTTCTGAAGCACAAGCAGCGAGTAAGGCTGATAAACCAACTATTGCAATCTTTTTCATGGAATCTTTAACGCTCTTTGTAGATAGTAAGTAAATCATGCCGATAGCGGCGCAGATAATCAAGTTTCTGTACCTAATATATGTCGATATCCTGTGATTTATGACACAAACTACACCTTAGACGTAACAGATGTGATCTTGCTGACATTTATCTTTACCTCTATACATCGTTACTTATGTAGTTCGCCTTGTAGTTTTCATTCGAGATACTTGATGTTACCACCTTCAAAAAACGAAGAGGATTCGGACGATTTGATCATGTTCGTGTATATACTCAGACCATAGAAGTGTTTGAAAACACAAATAGGAATCAAGGTATGAACGCATTAACATCACTACTTTCGCCACAATCTGTCGCGGTGATTGGTGCCACCCCTACAGCGTACCGTGCGGGTAATGTAGTGATGAAAAACTTGCTGCAAAACGGCTTTACTGGCGCCATTATGCCAGTAACGCCTAAGTACCCTTCAGTCTGTGGCGTTTTAGCTTATCCGAGCATAGATTCGTTACCGATTATTCCTACCATTGCGATTGTCTGTACTCACGCTACGCGCAATGTGGATATTATCCGACAGTTAGCGGATAAAGGCGTTCAATATGCTGTCATTGTTGCGGCAGACATGCATGATAAGGCAGATTCAGTTCATACCATTCAAGATCTGTGTTTATCGATTGCAAGACAGTCGGGAATGCGGATTTTAGGTCCGAATAGTCTCGGATTACTTCTGCCATGGGCGAATTTTAGTGGTGCATTCTCTCCTATTACCGCTTTACCAGGCAATGTTGCCTTCATTTCTCAGTCTGCTGCGGTGTGTACCACTGTACTTGATTGGGCAAATGAAAAGCGCATCGGGTTTTCAGCGTTTATCTCCTTAGGAAATGCGTGTGATATTGATTTTTCGGAGCTACTTGATTGCCTAAGTACAGAAACTCACACCGAAGCGATATTGTTGTATGTTGACACCATTAATGATGCGCGCCGCTTTATGTCCGCCGCGAGAGCCGCTTCGCGCAATCGGCGTATTTTGGTGGTGAAAAGCGGTAGAACTAAACGGGGGCAGATGGCTGCCCATCGCCATAACGGCAGTGATGATACATTGGATATCATTTATGATTCTGCGATAAGGCGTAGCGGTATGCTGCGTGTTAATAACATGCATGAGTTGTTTGCTGCTGTCGAAACGTTAACTCACACCATTCCCCTGCGTGGCGAACGTTTAGCCATCGTCACTAATGGCGGCGGTCCTGGAATTATGGCGGTTGATACCCTACTAGAACGAGGAGGCAAATTAGCTGAGATAGAACCAGAATTATTGGTAAAGCTAGACTCCTTTCTTCCAACGAGTTGGTCATACGACAACCCCATCGATATCGTAGGTGATGCGGGCAGTGAACGTTATGTCGAATCATTAAAAGTCCTGTTTGATAGCCAGCAAATAGATGCGTTTCTGCTTATGTTGAGCCCTTCTGCTGTTGCAGATGCCAAAGAAACCGCGCAAAAGATCGTACAATTGATAGCCACAGACGCTAGAGCTAAGCGGTTCAATATTTTGACCAATTGGTCGGGCGAGCTGTCTGTGCGAGATGCGCGCTTATGCTTTAGCGATGCGGGGATCCCCACTTATCGTACTCCGGAAAGTGCGGTAGGTGCTTTCATGCATTTGGTCGAGTATCGGAGAAACCAAAAGCAATTAATGGAAACACCAACTTCGACAGAGTCGATACTCTCATCACAATTAGTCCAAGCAAAGCAATGGGTTGATCGACAATTACGGGAGCGAGATTGTGTGGAGCTAGACACTCACCAAGCTCGGCCACTTTTGGAAGCTTTTGGTTTTAATACCTTACCCAGTGGCATCGCTTCTGATGCTATTGAAGCGGCCCATATTGCGGACCAGATAGGTTACCCTGTCGCGGTCAAACTTTATTCGCCTGATATTTTACACAAATCAAATGTATCGGGAGTGATGCTTAATTTACGTCACCACAATGAAGTAGCCAGTGCCGCGCAATCGATCTTGGATAGAACTGAATTACATTATCCCGCTGCACGAATTCAAGGTTTGCAAATTCAGGCGATGGCAAAAATAGCGGACTCTGAAGAGCTACGAATTGTGATTAAGCCAGATACCACATTTGGCCCTGTCATTTTAATCGGTCAAGGCGGTTCTGAATGGGATGAGCAAAGCGATGCTGTTGCAGGTTTACCACCGCTTAATATGACGTTAGCTCGCTATATGGTTGTTCGCGCATTGCAAGAAAGAAAGATACGTCAGCAGAAATCAGTATCTAGTATTAATGTAAATGCCCTATCGGAGTTTTTGGTTCGATTGTCACAACTGGTGATTGAATGCCCGGAAATAAAAATACTGGATATGCATCCAGTATTTATTAATGGAACGAATTTAACGCTCATTGATATGGACTTAACACTCACCCGTTTTACTGGTGATGCACAAAATCGGCTTGCAATACGCCCTTATCCAACGGAGTTAATCGAAACCTGGAGTGACAAGAAAGGTGACACCGTCACTATAAGACCTATACTGCCAGAGGATGAACCTCAACACGCAAAGTTTATTAATTTAGTCACCAAAGAGGACTTATATAGACGCTTTTTTACCGAAGTTGGCGAATTTAACCATGAAGATTTAGCCAATATGACCCAGATAGATTATGACCGTGAAATGGCTTTTGTTGCAGTAAATGGTTCTGATATTATCGGGGTATCCAGAGCGTTGATCACGCCTGAGAATAGTGATGCGGAATTTGCTATCTTGGTTCGCTCCGATCTAAAAGGACGTGGCCTTGGCAAGAAGCTGATGGACAAGATTATAAAATACTGTATAAATAAACAGGTCCTGAGGGTTTCTGCGATTACTATGCCTAATAACCAGGGCATGCTGACTTTGGCCCGAAACTACGGGTTTAATATTGAAGTGTTCTTTGAGGATGGTATAGCAGAGATGACACTTGCCTTAGATAAACGGATACCCGAACAAAAGTAACAATGGTATGACTATGTATCTGCCATACCATTGATGAATTCGAGTTATCGCTTGTACACTACTTCATTTTCCAGTGTTTTTTCAAATATTGGATACACCATGATTTGGCTTCACCGATTTTGTTGCGTCGCCAAGCCATGATGATATCAAGCTCTGTTCTTTGTGCGCCCTCAATAACCTGCAGGGATCCCGCTTCAATATAGGGTTGAGCAACGCATTCTGGCAAAGTACCAATACCGAGACCATCAACTAGCGCTTGGCATTTTGCGTTTAAGTTCGTTACAGTCAAACGAGGTTGTTTTTGTAAAATATTCACGCTCATGGCAGGTTGGTCTCGAGCTGTATCAGCGATGGCAATCACGCGATATTTTTGTCTTGCTTCTTCGTCAAATTCGCCACTACGTTTATGAATATAATGGCTAGTCGCGGCAACCCACACTGTCGAGATTTTACCTAGCGTTTCAGCCTTAACATCTTGAGGTAATGTGTCAATGCGTGGGCAAACTAACAAATCGGCACGATCACTTGCCAATGATTCCCAGCAACCGGCTAAAATTTCTTCCTGCAAACGAATACGGGTTTTACTGACATTGCCCAATGCATCAACCAACGGGAAAAAATTGTTGATGGGAATAAGGCCATCAAAAGCAAGGGTGATATCTAGCTCCCAACCGTTGGCTAATACTGTTGCGTCATGGACTAACTTTTCAGTTGCAGATAGGATGGTTCTGCCCCGTTCCAAAATTAGCTTGCCTGCCTCAGTAAAATTGGCTTTATGACCTGAGCGGTCAAAGATCATAATGTCTAGATCTTGTTCGAGTTTTTGTATTTGATAACTCAATGAGCTTGGCGCACGATTCAGTTCATTAGCGGCAGCAGCAAAGCTACCTCGACGATCAATAGCATCGAGAATATGTAATGCTTCTAAGGTTATTGGACTTTGCACTCTACGTTTTTCCTCACATTTCCGCCATAAATCATGACCTTTACACAATTAAGGCTTTACAAACCTTTACAGTGTATCTGTTACCCCAAATGTTTTCAAACAATAAGATAATGAAAAATATAGAATATTTATATCTTTAGGCAAAAAATAATCTGTAAAGATAATTATTTATTAATTTTTGTTAATGTTTAAATGCTAGTAATTATCATTTGCATTAAATAGTATGCGTGACACAACCTAACTCTCTGAAAATATAATAGATAAGATAAAGGTAACGTCGATGCTCAAACAAACGGCTGTCTCTGCCGCAATATTACTAGCACTAACTCCTACCGTTTATGCTGCCAGCGAACAGGAAAACATTGTTGTCACCGCAACACGAAACCATCAAACATTAGGCAACACAGCGGCCTCAGTTACTGTGATTAACTCTAAAGATATTGAACGCAATATAGATACCACTTTAAAAGATATCTTTGATGATGTTCCCGGTGTAAGCGTTAATAGCGCGGATCGTCAAGGTATTCAGAATATCAATATTCGTGGTATTGAAGGAAGCCGTGTAAAAATTGTTGTAGACGGAATGACCCAAAGCCAAAGTTATAGTGGTGGCAATACAGGTTTTATCAATTCAGCCGGAGTGTATATCGACCCTGATATGGTGAAAGATATTCAAATCGTCAAAGGCGCTGCATCGAGTCTTTATGGAAGCGATGCGGTTGGTGGCGTTGTCGCCATTGAAACCAAAGACCCTATCGATTTTATCAAAGATGGTAGCAATACCGGGGGCCAAATTAAACTGGCCTATTCTTCTAAAGATAAATCCTTTGCGGAAAACATGATTGTGGCTCATCGTTCTGGTGATCTAGACGCATTGATCTCTGTAACACGTCGTGATGGGAAAGAAGTTCAAAACTTTCGTCATGATAGTGACTTAGCAAACTACTCAACAACAGGACAAGATACAGAGAAAAACGATGTATTACTGAAACTTCAATACCAAATCAACGATCAGCACCGTGTTGAGTTCATTGGTGAAGATATTCATAACCAAACGGATTCTGATATCTACAACTCTAACTATACTGATTATACAGGTGATGATACGTCTGATAAGCTTCGCTTTGGCATCAAACATATTTGGGAACTTGATAGCTCACTGGCAGACATCATTACCTCACAAGTTAATTGGCAAGATAAAAAAGAGACTAATATCACCAACCGTATATCAAACTATACTTCTGCTCAAGAGCACAAAAACTATGTGTATGAGTCAAAACAGTGGCAAGGTCTAACTCAGTTGAATAAACGTATTATTATTGGTGAAACAGAACACCGTTTAACCTATGGCGCTGATTATGTGTATAGTGATATACGTAATGATTTTAATTCGGATAGCACGTCAAGTGGTACAACAAGCAGTAGCTCAGTTGTTTATACCCCTAATGTAAAAGAGCAAAAAGCGGGAGTTTATCTGCAAGACCAAATTGTTCTTAATCATGGAGATTGGTTAATTACTCCAGGGGTTCGCTATGATTGGTTTAGTACGGAACCAAGTGATGTAGATGGGGAAAGTTATGATAGTTATAGTGACTCAGCATTCACTGCTCGACTGGGTTCAGTTTACCATTTAACAAAGCAACACTCCGTATTTGCGCAAATCAGCCAAGGATTTAGAGCGCCCTCTTTCGATGAGTTATATTACATCTACGGTCACCCCGCTTACGGCTATGAGAGCATACCGAACACGGATTTAAAAGCAGAAAAAAGTATTTCATATGAGCTAGGTTACCGTTTTAATAATGCGTATACGTCGGCTGAAATTTCAGCGTTCTATAGTGATTATGATGACTTTATTGATCGAACTAGCCGTGAAGGCAGTGATGGCCTGACTCAGTACTACTATACCAACTTAAGTAAAGCAAAAATCAAGGGAATTGAACTGTCTAACCAAACTCAATTGGATGAACTGTTAGGAGCACCTAACGGTACCAGTTCTAAATTTGTGGCTGCTTACACAGAAGGTGAAGATGGTGATGGAGCAGCATTGGATAGCATTAACCCTTGGAGTGCGATCTTCACCCTAGCCTATGATGCGCCAAACAGCGTTTGGGGTAGCAGCTTTAAAACTCACTTCACAGCGAAAAAAGATGGTAGTGATGTGAGTGATGGTCAAACACAAATGCCTAGCGCGACTGTGTTTGATTTGACGGCATACTATAAGCCAATGAAACAATTAACCCTCACTGCTGGCGTATTTAATTTGACTAACAAAGAGTACTACAACTGGAATAGCCTACGTGATAAGAGCTCTCTTTCCTCTTCTTATACCGAAGCGAAACGTAATTTTGCTGTAACAGCAAAATACAGCTTTTAAATCATCAAGTGATCCCCGCCATAAACAAGAAAGCCAGCATTCATCGTGCTGGCTTTACTTCAATTACCGTAGAAAAGGATACAGAAAATGTTTAACGGTTTTGCTTAATTTCTCTTGCAATCATAACAGTGCAAGTTGCAATGTAAAAAAAGATTAACCCTAATGCCATGTTGCCTCGCTCAATGAATGTACCAATAAAATTGCCGAGGATAGTAGCAAAATAGCGGGTATAAATCTGTATCGTTTCTGGTGTAATTGACTTATTTGTCAACCTTGTCACACTTAAATATGGTCTGGTTTGATCCATACCTGACTAAAATCGAACCAACCAAGTGCGTTACATTTTGCATTTTGAAGTGCGCCACATTGATCTTTAGATACCCCCAACCAGCAATGGAACATCGGCACTAATTGATGTTCCACAACCAACGCCTTGGCTAATTCCCTACCCGGGAAATGAGACTCGTCTTGAGCACGCCACATGTCAATCATCAAACTCCACTTAGCAAAATCATCACTTAAACTCATATGTTCAATATCAGAATCATTTAATACCCACCCGGCTAACGCGTCATCACGATGATTAGCAATCCCCATTGCTTTGATCCAGATATCCACATTCTCCGGTTCGTCAAGGGTTAGCTCATACTTGATAAATTCAACGCGGATATTATCTTGCAAAAGTAGCTGTTCAATTACTTTTGCGATAGTAGGAAACATCGGATGCTTCGCATGATATGCAACAACTAATTTGCGGTGACCTGATACATGAAATGAGGGCGGCGTCGGAACTGAGATATCAGATAACGAGTTATGATACCAACCGGGCTTTAATCCATAGGCTGGGAGTAAGCCCATTTCGACAATGGCTTCTTCAGGGATATGCCGCATGATATTGAGCGAACTTAATTTATGGCATAAATAGTGAGCCCAGAGTTCATCATTCGCGATACCATACTTACGATTAAGCAATAGATAGGTACACCCGGGATCAAGTTCAACATCTTCACTAAAAGAGGTTCTTCGCCCGGATTTTATCGGGTTATTTAAAGATGGGAAGACTAATGAAGAATGAACCTCATCAATTACCCACACCTCGACCCGATCAAGCAATGGTCTAAAACCAAAATACCCGTCATAAGCTTGTAATACCAACCTTTTACTGTCGTTGACCACAACCTTATATGGGCCAGTACCGATCGGAGTAAGGTCAAAGCCTTCTTCTCGTTTGGATTCCGGCAATAAAATTTTGGCGCACGATTCTGCTAACCACAGAGGTAAATGGTAATCGGGCTTTTGTAACTTAATATCAATAACCCAATCGTAAGGAGATGAAATAGAATCTAGATGAGCAAATAGATTAAAAAAACGCAACTGCCACAAGCTTTCAATCGCAATATTGGTGGTAAGCAATTCACCATTATGAAAACGCACCCCTGGTCTTAAATAGAAACGCCAATGGGTATCGCTCAAAGCTTCCCAACTATGAGCCAAATCGGGTTGAATTTGTTCATGCTCATCTAATCGGGTTAAACCACTGAACACTTGTCGAACAATGTGTTGCTCGGAACGACGCATGGGCTTAAGTGGATTAAGCATAGAAAGAGGACGGTAATATGGAAGACGAACAACCGGCATTCCTTCACTGTGTTGAACACCCAAATAACTTTGAATGACCTGAGTTAATTTCGTCGCATCGTGATCGAGTACACCGAGCGCTTGCTCTATTTTACCTTCATCGAGATAACGTCTAGCAACATTTTCACTCACATCAGAACGAGAACGTTTGAACAACAGTTCAGAGAGTTTTCCACGCCCAGCCGAAGGATGCCATTCAATCCATCCTTCCTCTTCCATTTTATTGAGAACAATACGAGCATTACGGCGAGTACAGCACAGTATGTCGGTCACATCTTCTAGCTGAGTATGCGAATCTCTCCCAGCGAAGTGTTCAAATAACGTTTCAAATTGTGCTCTTAAACGTGGGCTACTCATATTGAGGAAATCTCTAAGTGGTTCTCAGCATGAGTTAGTTTCCCTATTTTCGAATCGATGTGCAAGTGCTCATCAAACAGAAAATAGAGAAAATGCGTAGTGCGATAAACGTAACTTATTGAATATCGCAGCCTAATTGTTCAGATAGAATATTCAGTTGTTGCGGATTATCCAAAGTGATGGTCCATTTTACTGCACCAGTATTGGCCACCATAACGTTTGCCCCAGAGAATAAGGAAATCGCCTCGCTTTGTGCATGAAGCGTACACTGACTCGGAGCAGCAAGTTTGACG
Source organism: Vibrio nitrifigilis (assembly GCF_015686695.1). NCBI lineage: Bacteria > Pseudomonadati > Pseudomonadota > Gammaproteobacteria > Vibrionales > Vibrionaceae > Vibrio > Vibrio nitrifigilis. Next base: position 705,105 of record NZ_JADPMR010000004.1, read on the forward strand.
ACAACTTCATGAGTCGTCACTATAATTTTACCCTGACTAAATTCAACTAACATTGTTAACCCTGCTGGCGTACTTTTCTTACGGCGATGGTCAGACGGCTAGTACAAATCAAACGTCCCCGCTCATCGGTAATGTTGATTTGCCATACTTGGGTAGAAACGCCGCGATGCAATGAAACAGCCGTTCCGGTCACAGTGCCTTCTCGTGCAGAACGAACATGGTTTGCATTAATATCTAAACCCACGCAGAACTCCTGCTCGCTGACCGCAAAGTTAGCGGCCACAGAACCGAGCGTTTCAGCTAATACAACAGACGCCCCACCATGCAACATTCCCAGTGGCTGATGAGTAAAGGAACACACAGGCATGGTTGCTGATAGGGTCTCGTCGGTAATTTCGGTATACACTATCCCTAAATGATCGATGAGCGTATTTTGTGAGGTTTGATTAAGAATATCGAGACTTATAGGCTTTTTCCAAATTTTCATGGTTAAGCTCCTAATTAATTGTAGTTTTATACCATTCTAGCGAGGTTATTATTGGAAAAAAAGCCATCCTTTTTAATTTAATTACTGCTATTTTGTCGCATTTACCGCTATGTTAAGACACAAAATATCAATTTATTGATGATTTTCATCACACAAGACCGCTATTTTTGCTTTTTTATTGTAATAACCCTTTCCTTCTTGTGTATAAAATGGATAATACGCCGCTCATAAAAATTTACTATGGTGGGTACAATGTCTACTGAAGCAACTTTACTTGCACGCTGCAGCTCAAAATGTGAACTATGTTCTAGTGAGAGTCCTTTAACTCCTTTTGTTGTTGCACCACACACTCAAGTTACAGTCGATCACGCTGTAATGCTATGTGACACCTGTAAAGGTCAAATCGAAGACGCTGAGACAGTAGATGTCAACCACTGGCGTTGTCTAAACGATAGCATGTGGAGCCAAGAGCCTCCTGTTCAAGTATTAGCATGGCGTCAACTTAAGCAACTAGCGAGTGAAAACGGCTGGGCGCAAGATCTTGTTGACATGATGTACATGGAAGAAGAGACCCAAAAATGGGCTGAAATCGGTATGGATGATGATGCCGAAAAGACACTTGATGTAAATGGTGTTGAACTTAAAAAAGGTGATGACGTAACAGTCATCAAAGATTTGCCAGTCAAAGGCTCATCTCTCGTCATCAAACAAGGTACTGTTGTTCGTGGTATCAGCTTAGCAGATGATCCTAAACTGATTTCTGGCAAAGCGAACGGTCAATCAATGTACTTAATCGCTGAATATTGTCGTAAAAAATAATTTGCCTTTCTATTTTTAGAATCAATATCACATTAATTTCAAAGGTACCCTTAAGGGGTACCTTTTTCTTTTTACTTTCAAAGAGTAGCGATATCAAGCTCTCTCCCTCACTGAACGTCTTAATTATCCATTAAATTCCATAAATATCTGTATAATGAGGTATTTATTATCTTGTTGATAATAATTTTATCATCATAATCTCTGAATCTTGTTCTACACTCATTCAATGGGTTGCTGTGCGTAGGATTGAAACAAATTAATTCTACTATTTTGTCTTTCAAACACAGGGCTGAACCATAAACAACGCAAATAAGAAATGAACAGTTGGTGTCAAGTGGGCACACTCCCTCTTTGGCATTACCAGATCGCCATATAAGGTTATAACTATAATTTGAGGACAACATGAGTAAGATTGGATTCAAAAAAACACTTATTCTATCTTCTGCTCTTATAATGGGCATCGCAGTTGGTACGTCAAACTACTTCAACTATCGTAGTGAAAGTAAAGTATTAAAGACGACAATTTATCGTAGTACGCAGAATTATGTGCATCAGCTTTCTAGCCGATTAGATAACTTCATTAAGCAAAAATCCGATGCGGTATCGAATATCGCTGATGATTATAAGCAATACCAATATCAAGACGGCCATGCAGAGCGTATGCGTGTGGCTGCGGTGACTGGAGATATTTTCAACCTTACGGTTGGATTTAGTAATGGGGATGCTTATTGTTCATATAATCTTCCAGGTTGGACGAACAACAAAAATCCAGACTCTTATAATGCTGCTCAGCGGCCTTGGTTTAGCAAGGCGATGCAAAGCCCTGGGCTTATCTATACCGCTCCCTATGCTGACGCGACGACGAAGCAAATGATGGTTAGCATCGGTAAAAAATCAGGCAAAGACTCGGTTATTCTCGCTGATATTCCACTAACCTTACTAAAAGAAATCGTAGAATCAGTGCAAATCAAAGGCTCTATTGCCATGATTATGCAAGATAATTCTTCGATATTAGCCAGTACATCAGCCGTTGTAAAAGTGGGTGATAAGCTCAATGACTACGACTCACTCGCTCATCTTGTTCCATCAATCAAACAAAATAAAAAATACACCGATTATGACCTTAATGGCGTCGATAAAGTCATGTTTGCAGAGCGAATACCCTACGGAGACACCAGTTGGTATCTGTTGGTCGGTTTAGATAAAAGTGTTGTATTCGCAGATCTTAATGAGCTAGCGAAACAGACCATTATTTTAACGATTATTTATGTTCTTGTGGCCATCGCATTAATAACGTTAATTTTACATATTATCTATCGCCCTATCTTAGAACTCAAAGCCACCATCAGAACATTAGCAAGTGGCGAAGGTGATTTGACTCGTCGTTTAGACGTGAAATCTAACGATGACCTTGGGCAAATTGGCCAAGATGTGAATACCTTTATTGCGCACTTACAAAAGCTGATGCTACAAATTGAAGATTTTTCAGGTCAGCTCGTTTCCAATATTTCTTCAATGGAATCGACATCAAAACAAAATTCAAAAATCCTCGGGCAACATGTCCAAGAAACAGAGCAGATATCAACAGCGATTGAAGAGATGAGCGCAACAGCCAATACAGTGGCACAAAACGCACAGGAGTCCGTCGGTTACACGCAAGAAGTGGCTGATATGGGGCAATCTTCTCTAGTGATACTGAGCCGTGCAAAAACTCATGTGAATCGTTTAGTCTCAAACGTTGATAATACAGCAGAAAGCATGGAAAACATGAGTGAGGAAACCAAAGGGATCAATCAAATATTGGCCGTGATCGGTGATATTGCATCACAAACAAATCTTTTAGCACTCAATGCGGCGATTGAAGCAGCGCGTGCTGGTGAACAAGGTCGCGGTTTTGCTGTGGTTGCAGATGAAGTTCGTGCTTTAGCTAGCCGCACTCAAGACAGTACCGAAGAGATAGAAAAGGCTCTGACCAAGTTATTACAAGGTAGTGAAGAAGTCCTATCCTTAATGGAGGGGACCAAGGATACTTGTCAGGAAACCTTTGATGGAACAAGTGAAGTAGAAACGTCTTTGAATAGTTTAACGGGACAAGTTAACAGTATTAACGATTTGATTATCCGTATCGCGACATCTGCAGAAGAGCAAAGCAGTGTTACGGATGAAATCAGCAAAAACATGAATCAGTTGACGGAAATAGTTAAACAGCTTAACGATAACGATACCACTACAGTTTCTCAACTGAATAGTATCTCTAACATCAATGACAGCTTGTCTTCGATCGTTAATAAATTTAAATTGCGTTAAGTTAAGGATAACCACCCCACCATCATTGGGGCTTGGTTACATCTTATTTTAGATTATTAAGACCTAGCCCCTCGCTAGGTCTTTTTTATTGAAGAAGCTTAAATTCTGCAGATGAATATCCATAATTCATCGCTATCTACTCAGATTTCTTAATTTCCGCTAGATTAATTGTAGACACATATTACCCAGCAAGTTACCTAAATAAATTACCGGCTAATTATACCCAAATGACCTCAAGATGCAGGATTCAGAGCTTCATCAACGAGCCTAGGTCAAGCTTAATCACGGCAGGAATGGTCATTCCCTTTTAACGTGATTGAGCGCAGAAATAGGTTTGTTGATGAGCTCCCAAAGGGCGAGTTGTATTCGCTCCTAGGCTGTGTTACTGATTTTTAACGTAGAATGACTATGTCTTCAAATCAGTGCCTTGCCTAAGAGCGAATATATTCTCGCTGAAACAGCATCTTGAGGTTACTTGGGTATACATAATATTCACGATGGCGTATTAGACATTTCTTCATTATATAAACACCTAATTTAACTTACTGTAATTTACATATATTTACAAAACGGCGTTCAATTAGCCAATTTAATAACAGTATTCTGTATATAACTAGATGATATTGGGAGCGATATCTATTATCGCTTATTTTATAAACTAATCAATAGACCGTTATGTAAATTTAAATACACTAATTAGCGAAGATGATATCTATTAAATCAACTTCATAACATAGTGTATGATTTGAATCATATTCATACATTATCCGGCAAATAAAAATAACTAATAAAACTAGTTAACAACTGTTTATAGCAGGATACTTATTAATGAAAATTAAATTAAGCAGTGGTATTTTATGTTTATCTTTAATCTCTGCGATGAGCCATGCGGCGATTCCATATAAAGGTCAAACTTACCAATATACTCAACCTAATGGCGAAAAACTCACCCTTAGTTTAGACGGTAACGACTACTATGCTGAACAACGCACCACGACCGGAAAGCTCGTTATTTATGATGCTGACCTAAAAGGTATGGCATATGCGAAAGTATCACAAGATGGCAGTCAACTTATCTCTACTGGTGAACTCGCAACAGAGAAGACGACGATCAGTACCAATGCCCTTTCGGCTTCTAAATTCGTTAAACATTATCAAGCGCAACAAGGATTATCCCGTGCAGCTCGCTTAAAGTTAGCAGAACAAGCGCGCGATAAACTTTTGCAACCAGAAACGTCTCAATATTCATGGCTCATGTCATCGAAAACTGCAGTCAGCGATAAACACGTTATTGGTAAAATCCAAGGTTTAACCATCATGATTCAGTTCCCTGATGAAGCGGGAACAATGACGAAAACCCAAATCAATAACTTTTTAAACGCAGAAAATTATTCAGAGTTTAATAACAAAGAATCCATCCGCGGCTACTACCAATCGGTGTCTGCAGGCAAAGTGGACTACACAAACACCGTTGTGGGGTACTACACAGCCAAGCACAATAAGGCATACTATACCGATGAAAGCTTAGAATTTTCTTTACGCGCTCGCGAACTGATCACTGAAGCACTAAATTGGTTGGAGAATGAACAAGGTTTTGATTTCTCCACACTATCAACCGATAGCAACAAGCAGATCCGCGGACTTAACTTCTTGTATGCTGGCACATCAGGCGGTTCTTGGTCAAAAGGACTGTGGCCACATATGGGCTGGTTGTCGCCACAATTTTGTGCCGATGGTGTGTGTACTAGCAAATATCAGATTTCAGACATGGGCAGTAGCCTGTCGATAGGTACATTTGCTCATGAATCAGGACACCTACTCTTCGATTGGCCAGATCTTTACGATTATGACGGTAGTTCTTACGGCTCTGTTGCTAGCTACGGAATCATGGGATATGGCGCTGTAGGCTATAAATCTATGTATAACCCAACAGCGCCTGTGTCACCACTGCGTGATTTAGTCGGTTGGGAAACAATCACTGAACTGAACCCAGCAGTAGATAGCAATGCGCCGAGCGGTCGCCTTTCACTAACAAACATGAGTAATCATGAATATAAGTGGACTAACCCAAACAATTCCGGTGAAGCCTTTTATATTGAAGCGATTAACCAACAAGGTCAAAACAGCGAACAACCGGGGTCTGGCCTCGCTATTTACCACGTAGACAGTAATGGTGACCGTGATAACGAGTGGCATCCCTACATCCAAATGGAACATGCTGATGGCAATCGTGATCCTGAAAATTACGTTAACCAAGGTGATGCCACTGATGTCTATACAGAATACGGTGAATTTACCGCCACATTACCTAACGCTTTAACGACCAAGGGAACCAACTCTCTATGGTGGGATGGCAGCGAATCTGGCTTAACTATCACAGATGTATCACAACCTGGGCAAACGATCTCTTTCCTATCCACGGCATCATCAGATACAGGTTCTAGTTCATCAGAGCAAGGCAACAACCAAGAAACAGATGGTAGCTCGACGAACGATGAGACAAATACCGATACAAATGATCTTGTTTATGCGGGTAATATCGATCAGTATTCATCGGTTGTCGAACCTAATGGCAGCTACTTTCAGCTTAACCAAGAGCAAGTATTGAACATTTCACTTTCTGGAGCAGCCAATACCGATTTTGGTATGGCACTGTATAAATACCAAAATAATGAATGGCAAGCTGTTGCTGTATCGCAAACGGAAGGTTCATCCGATGAAGCCATTAGTTATGATGCGCAATCTGGATACTATTACGTGTTGATTTTGGCCTATTCTGGTTCTGGTCAATACAAGTTAACGATTGAACAGTAATTATTATATGTAAATGACCTCAAGATGCAGTATTCAGTCTCGCTGAAACAGCACCTGACGTGACTTAGGTATAGAGACAACAAAGCCGGCAATTTGCCGGCTTTCTTATAATTACTCAATTTTTACTAACGATAGATACCAATATCACGTTGAAGATGAGCAGACAATTCACCTGTATAAAACTGTTCCTTATGGCCTTGGCTAACGAATAATACGTCAGCTAAGTGTGACATCAATCCTTTGAAATTAACCGAATAGTTTTTCTTATCAATTTTAGTTTGTGAGGACACGGAATTTTCAATTAGATAAGTTCCGATATTCATCGCTTGAGACATAAGCACCTCCCATCGGTCACTCAAGATTTGTGCATACTTTAAGCACTTATCTAGCAACAGAGAAATGACATATTTTGTAAATTCGCATTACTTTAAGTAATGCGAATGAAGTGAGAACTTAACATGAATAACTATTCAATTAGTACGCCGTTTCATCGACATACTCATTCATAAAGTATGGTGTACACTCGTTTAACTACTGGTAAACGGTACTACGTAAGCAATCGCAACCCACACACTGATCCAAACAATAACCATTAATGTATCTAACCAGTCTTTGCTCCACACAATAGTGTCCTCTTTGGTTAATTACTCTTCTAGCTTGCCTATTGAGAGATGGCATACGCTTGCCGCCTAATCCAATATCAAGTTATAAAGCAATTATTAAGCCACTATTGATTAATGTATTCATAATTGGCGTTTTCTATAAGTAATTCTGGACGCTCAGTAACCAGTTTAACAAAGGTATCTGCCATTGAATGTTGGCTCATCACCGGTGTATCCAATATTTCGTCAAAGGCATCATAACCTTCTTTACCTTTGATCGTATAAGCGGAAGACACCCCGGTATAGCGCCGATTCGCATCGACGGGTCGCCAAAAGCCATTTTCTAGTACTCGTAGCTGCTCTATCCTTTGTCCCTTCGGTTTATTTGCAACGTACTGAAATTTAAGCCCATAAGTATACGGATAGCTACCAGAGCCCGTTCCTTCAACGCCGTTATTCGTCGCATTATTTATCGCACCTTCCAACAGTTTTGCTATTGTGCTGCCTTTAACACGATAGACACCAATGGGAATAGCAAATGGTAATAATTTACCAATAATATCGGCTTTTGTGAGTGGACCTGATTGGATAGACGCTCGAATGCCACCAGCATTATGCATGGCGAAATTGACAGTATGACCTTCAGCTTGCATCGCTTCATAAAAACCACGAGCGACCAATGGAGCGAGTTGGCTGGCGCCTTTTTCATCGGGAATACGAACATGGCGAATTGGTGCCGGAACGTGGGCAACAACCTGTTGCTGTAACTCACGAACTTGAGGCATATATTTTCTTTGCAGAATCCCTTGAACATCAGGATCTTTCTTACAGACAACCACTTGAGGATGTTTTTCCAGATACACACATGCTTCTTTATGCAGGTGATCCATGCCCTCTTGATTCATAGTCGCATCTAAGAATAATCGTCTTCCTAGTAACAATTCATTCTGCCCACAAAATCGCACCACTTTACCGGTTTGATCAAAATCGATCTCACAATGGCCTAACGCTAAAGCGTAATAACCTGCTTGTACGATATACGTATCATTTATACGTAGGCCGTAATCATCGTGTTGAGATAAGCCAACTGAGCGAAAGTCACCTTGTAAAACATGACTATGCCCGCCAACAATCAAACCTATGCCTGTTACCTGCTCAGCCAGCTCAATATCGTTCTCATAGCCCAGATGACTCAGTAATATGATATTACGAATCCCTTCACGATGAATGGCCTCGACCGTGTTGCGTGCAACCTCGACCGCATCAACAAAGGGAGTATCATTGTCAGGGTTCGCTATTTCCGCCATTTTATCGAGCGATAAACCAAAAATAGCAACACGATGCTGCGCTTCACCTTTTACAATCCAGCGCGCACAAGAATGCGCATTATCATACGCTTTAATATTCGGCTGATTCGCCAATGGATAACGCTTTTTTTGCTCTGATGAAAGATCCCAATTTCCCGCAAGCAATGGAAACTGAATATTGCGGACAAAACGGCCTACGGGTTCATTTCCCATATCTAATTCATGATTTCCCAACGTCATTGCATCGATGTTTAGAGCATTAAGCATATCAATGTTCACTTTCCCCTTAAATAAGGAGAAATAGAGGGTACCTTGAAAGCAATCCCCCGCATGCAGAAATAAAAACTGGCGTTTTTGCCGTTCAGAATCACTGCGCAACTGCGCGACACGAGTGGCAATACGGGCAAATCCCCCCGCACTCACAAACGGAGTAAGGCGCTCCCCGTCAATGTCTAACTGCAATTGCAGAGAAGTAGGCTCAAAGTAAGAGTGAGTATCATTAATATGTGCCAGAGTGACAGTCGTCTTATGCTTTGATTCGTTCATATCCCCTCTTCTCTATCCCTGAAATCACATGCAACACTTGAGTTTATTGGGATAGTAACTAAACAATAAGGTGCTAATCTAAGCTTTCCACTCTACCACATCTCATTGGTCTTGCCGTTAACGATAGGAAAATATTCTTCATATTCACCTTACCTTTCTTCTTTATCTTTCGCTCAACGATTAAATCTCATTATTTGCGTTATAAGAGACTGCTTTTATTCATTTTTTCTTCTAAACTTAAATCAAGTCCGGACCACAGATGAACTAAGTGGAGAGCGCCTATGCATTTAGATAGAATTGAGATCTCAGGATTTCGGGGAATTCGGCGTTTATCGTTAAGTTTTGATGAATTAACCACCTTAATCGGTGAAAATACTTGGGGCAAATCTTCATTACTTGATGCGCTATCGGTCATGCTGCCTCCTGACGGCTCGCTCTATCAATGTCAAAAGAAAGACTTTCACCTCGATTACTCACTATCTCAACCTAGAAGCCAAGACTTACAAATCATATTGTGCTTTATAGCAACCAATAAAAAAGAGCCCCTCTCAGGGCGAAATCGTCGTTTAAAACCGATTTGGCGTGAAACATCACAAGGTGAACCCCGCATTATTTATCGTTTATCAGCGTCCTTAATCAACAACATCGTCACAACACAATACGATTTTTTAGATCTTTCTGGGCGAATTATTAGTGTCCACCACAAAGAGAAACTCGCCCAAGAGCTCATGAGTTTGCACCCAGTGATCCGCCTTAAAGACTCGCGCCGTTTTGCAAGAGATGGTGAAAACGGTCATAGCGACCATAAAAATGCACGAATGGAAAAACGGATTGATAATACCTGCCGGCGTTTAATGGCAATACCTGGGCATGTCAATAAAGGTGAAATGCGCTCAAGTCTTGCTGCGATGAACATATTAATTGAGCATTATTTTTCTTTTAAGAATCAATCACGTCATTATCGTTCGCCCGAACATAATGGCTTACTATATACGCCGTCAAACAGTGGTCAAACACTTCATCAAATGGTCATTGGCGTCAAAAATCGCCAAACGCATTTACTGTTTTTGCGTTTACTGAATACCTACTTGCAAGCTAAAGGCCCGAATGATTTACGCCGCTGCGCCCGCCCTATTTTAATTATTGAAGATCCCGAAGGACGTTTGCATCCCACCCATTTAGCTCGGGCATGGAGCTTACTGGCGATGTTGCCAATGCAGAAGATTCTCACCACGAACAGCTCGGACTTAGTTTCTTCTGTACCACTATCATCCATTCGCCGATTGGTACGACAACAAGATAAAACCCTCTCTTTAAGTATGCCAACTCAAAAGCTCTCTTCCGATGAGTTAAGACGCATCGGCTTTCACCTGCGGTTTCATCGCTCTGGAGTGTTGTTTGCGCGTTGTTGGCTTCTCGTTGAAGGCGAAACTGAAGTGTGGCTATTTAGCGAGTTAGCAAGGCAGTGTGGTTACAACCTAGCAGCCGAGGGGATTACTATCATTGAGTTTGCTCAATCAGGTTTACGAGCAATGATTAAAGTTGCGCAAGCATTTGGTATTGATTGGCATGTCATCACAGATGGCGATCAAGCAGGCAAAAAATACTCCGCTACTGTAAAAGGAATGCTACATCACGATAAAGTATCGCACCGTTTAACCGAATTACCTGACAAAGATATCGAGCATTTTCTTTATGCCAATGGATTTGAACCCTTCTTTCGCTCCTTAGTAAGATTACCCTTAGATCATCCAATACCCGCCAAGAAGGTAGTAACTAAGGTATTGAAAAAACATGCTAAACCAGATTTGGCACTAAAGATAGTCAATTATGCAGAGCAGCAAGGCGAACAGCAGATTCCGCGTCTGATAAAGGTGACGCTGTCACGAATATTACACATGGCTAATGCTAATAATTACATGTAATGATGGACTTTCGCTAAGAGTAAGATGAGTAAAGAGCATCGCTATTTAACACCGCGCATTTTAATCAGAGTATTGTCGCGGTCGATTAGGTGATGCTTTAACGCAGCTAATACATGCACCACCGTCATTGTTATCATCGCCCAAGCTGCGTACAGATGCATTTCGCCGATAAAATACGGCGGCTCCGCCCACCAACTTGTGACACCGGGTAACGTTATCCAATCGAACAAACGGATATCATCTCCATACTCGGTCGCGACAACATAACCGCTAATAAACAACACAAATAAATCAACATACATTAACCAGTGCACAATATGAGCTGTATTGCGTTCCCAGCGTTTTCCTTCAATGCTTGGCGATTTGGTAGTGAGTTTCCAAAACACACGAGCAACGGTCACAATAGCTAATAAAATGCCCACGCTCTTATGCCAATTAGGGGCTGACACTGCCCATGGGCTCGAAAATGACAATTGCATCATCCATAATCCTAGAGCAAACATCGCAATAATAATGACAGCAGACGCCCAATGAAACCAACGTGCAACACGTCCATAATGGCTCACCTGGCTATTTTCTTTTGATTCTGTATGCATAGCTTCCCCTTCTTACCCAGCGCATCTTATTAAGCACGTAATTTTGTAAGTCTAATCTCAACATAGCAGTATTAAGAACAACCGGTTTGTTTCTCAACAAAATTAACGTTGCAGGATGTTACGTGATACGCCACGCTTAATCACTGGAAGACAATTGCGCTATTCACGTTGCACGATTATAGTTAGAGAGTAATAACGCATTGAAGTTATTTACGAATAGCCTAGTTGTTAGTGAGCATACAGTCGCCCTGTTAACCGCCAATCAACAACCTATTTTTGGTCAGTTCTGCCCTGAATGACAACGATTAATATTAATGAAATCTGAACGCTTGCCTACGCTCAGATAGGAGAACCACGATTGTTATTGGATATTCTTACTCAGAGTGTGAATGAGTTCCAAGCTGACTGCCTTAAATTGTGTGAGAAGCACTATCCCACTATTCATAATCAAGGAATGAGTGAACATCACCTTGGCCTCGCATTTTCCCGTCGTTTAGCCCGGACACTGACCGAGTTTGGTCACCCTTGTGATTATGCTCCTATAGAGTCAATGGCCAACAAAGAAGCGCCACACCATTATCGAATCAGCTGTGATGCTGGGTCAGTGTGGGTTATTACCCACCATATGGTGAGCGCAGGTAAAACATGTCGCGAAAAATTAATGCGAGAGATTTATGAGTGGAAAGAAGAATATTCCTACGCGATTCAACCCAGTGATTTATTACTGATTCTCACCGATCACTGGATCAGTCGTAGCCAGAAAAGCCGCGAGCTATTGCATTGGTGGACCGGGCAATTACCTGATGAAATTGAAGAATATAAAACTCAAGGGATCAATCTTTATGAAAGCGAATCTCAAATGACGAAGACACTTGAGCAATTGTTCAATATCAGCCCTTGCTATCTTAAATATGGTCATCCACTTAAACGCTCTAAAAACCAGCAATTAGTCCGTAAATATATCCAACTCTATGCGGTCTTGCAGTGGGGGTAACGGCCAACTCAATATCTTGTTCTATGACTATTGGTAGTTTAATAAGTTCAAGCAAGGTGCTTCCACATTCTCTATCGCAATTTATTACCCCGACAGTAAATCACTACTTATCCCTTAATTTTTTTGACCTAAAACGACTAATTAAGTAACAAAATGTCGCGAATTCCCGCAATTAAAACACAATTTCTGTAAGGTTTCGTAAAGACAACGTAACTAGAGTAAATGCCCAAATTGTGTCCTATACTTTTTTTAATACGTTGTCGCGAACGTCAGTTCACACGTTAACCAAGGCAAGGAAACTCGCATGGAATTAGCAAAGCACCAACCATTTCATCAATACATCCATGTCGATTCTTACGGTCAATACACCGCCTCCTATCACGGGTTAGTTTTACAAAGTGTCTATCAGCCTATCTTCAACCGCCAATACAATATTGTGGCTGTTGAGGCGCTTGTGAGAATCACGACAGAGCAAAACACCCATATTCGTCCGGATCTTTTCTTCAGTTCCAACTGTTTCAGTGACGAAGAAAAAATTCAAGTCGAGCGACTCTGTCGTGCTATTCATATTCGTAATTTTGCTCACTCTCCCTTTTGCCAGTTAAATCTGTTCCTTAATATGTTGCCGGCCGTGGGTGAACAATGTATCGACAGTGATCGGCTTTATGCGCAATTCTTTTCCACCTTGGGTAAATTACATTTGGATAATCAGCAGATCGTGATGGAGTTATTAGAGTTCCCTTTCGATGACAAGCTGCAACTATTACAAATAACCAATCACTACAAAAACAATGGCTTTCATGTGGCGATTGACGATTTTGGTACAGAAGCTTCGAATAAAGAACGGGTTGATATGATTAAACCTCAAATTATCAAAATAGATCGAAGTTTGCTCCTGCAGTACATGTCTGGTAATCGTGCCCCTTTACTCAACGCGGTCACTATCGCTCAACAGTGTCACGCTTTAACCGTCATAGAAGGAATAGAAACACGTATCCAATGGGATGAAATGACTCAATTACCTATCGACTTCTATCAGGGATTCTATTTAGCCATGCCACAACCCTGTTTGATGGGGGTGGCCGGTAATAAGCCGCGCCCAATTGCTAATGTCTTAGATACACAAAATACCTTAGTTGATCTGTCTTTAATTAATCATCACTAAGATCAAAAAAAGCTCGCCGACATGGCGAGCTTTGAATGGACATTATCGGTAAATTTAGATTGCGACCGTGTTGATATCTTGACTCACTGTTGAGGGTGAAATGATAACTGCAATTGATTTTGATGTCGGAGTGTCACTTAAATCCCCTTTACTGCTGAGAGGAATAAGCGCGTTAGCTTCTGGAAAATACGCGGCCAGGTTCCCTTTCGCAATTTGGAATGGCACGACTTTAAAGCCTTCGATCTTGCGTTTAATCCCATCATGCCATAGCGTTTCAATATCAATGAGATCCCCGGCTTGTAGATTCTGAACAGCCATATCTTCGGCATTCAAAAATACCACATTACGTTCGCCAAATACGCCGCGGTAGCGATCATCATAGCCATAAATGGTTGTGTTGTATTGATCGTGTGAACGCATCGTTTGTAAGACAAACACCTGTTTCTTCGTCATATTAGCTGAATCTATCGGCACCACTTGCTCTGGAAGCTGGGTCGCCGAGATTTGCGCTTTACCCTGCTTGGTATTCCATTGCAAATCACGCGCTGAATTACCTAGATAAAAGCCACCCGGTGCATCAAGACGTTGGTTAAAGTCTTTAAAGCCGGGAATTGTTTTTTCAATTAAATCACGAATATGATCGTAGTTATCGATTAATGACTGCCAATCAACCGGATCGTTACCTAATGTTGCTTTGGCCATTCCGCATAGAATCGCCACTTCAGAACGCATCTCTTCACCGCGAACATCCACTCGACCTGATGACGCATGAACCATAGAGAACGAATCTTCAACGGTAATTTTTTGCGGCCCTGTGTGTTGCAAATCGATATCGGTACGTCCCAAACACGGTAAGATTAATGAATCTTGACCAGGATTTACGTGGCTACGGTTAAGTTTGGTAGCGATATTGACGGTTAAGTTGCACTGACGCATTGCACTCGCCACGCGATCGGTATCAGGTGCAGCAGCGACTAGATTACCGCCAAGACCAATGAATACCTTACTTTTACCTGCGAGCATAGCTTCAATCGCATTCACAACATTATGACCATGTTCACGTGGTGGTTTAAAACCAAATACCGCTTCCAATGAGTCTAAAAATGCATCACTTGGTTTTTCGTTAATCCCAACCGTGCGATCACCTTGCACATTAGAGTGACCACGGACAGGACAAAGACCAGCCCCTTCTTTACCTACTTGCCCAAATAGAAGCTGAAGATTCACTAATTCCTGAATCGTCGGTACAGAGTGCTTGTGCTGGGTAACGCCCATTGCCCAAGTCACAATACGTGTTTTGGCGTGTTGATAAATATCAGCCGCTTGAGTTATCTCGTTTTGTGTGAGCCCTGATTGTTCAGCGATCTGTTCCCATGATGTTTGACGCACTTGCTCAAGATAACGCTCCATCCCTTGGGTATGTGCCTCAATAAATTCAAGATCAAACAAGGAATCACCCTTTTGCATCGCCTCATCATGACGCGCTAACAGCACTTTGACCATACCGCGAATGGCTGCCATATCTCCGCCCAATTTAGGCATAAAATAGTGGCTGGTCGTTGGCGTAGAGCCGTTACTTATCATTTCAATTGGGTTTTGCGGGTTGGCAAATCGCTCTAAGCCACGTTCTTTAAGGTTGTTAAACGCCACGACTTTTGCGCCACGACGATAGGCACTCGATAGAGTTTCTAGCATGCGTGGATGGTTGGTACCGGGGTTCTGACCAAACAGGAAAATCGCATCAGCCACTTCAAAATCTTCTATCGTAACCGTGCCTTTCCCGATACCAATCGTTTGTGCTAATGCGACACTCGTCGCTTCGTGACACATATTCGAACAGTCTGGGAAATTGTTGGTACCAAAACGACGAGCAAATAATTGATACACATACGCCGCTTCGTTACTTGCACGACCAGACGTATAAAACTCAGCTTGATTTGGCATCTCTAAGGCATTGAGATGTTGACCCACTAATGAATAAGCGTCTTCCCAACTGATTGGTTCATAATGATCGGTTTGCGCGTTATAACGCATAGGTTCAGCGAGACGTCCCTGATATTCGAGAAAGTAATCGGTTTGTTTGTTTAACCATTCAACTGAATATTGCGCAAAGAAATCACGATCAACGCGACGGGTTGTTGCTTCCCAGTTTACCGCTTTAGCTCCGTTTTCACAGAAACGAAACCGTCCAGGAACACCTTTTTCACCCCAAGCGCACCCTGGGCAGTCAAACCCATGGTCTTGGTTAGTACGTAATAAGTTCGAGATGTTCTTTGCAACGTTTTCGCTCTTAAATAAATGGCGCGTGGTACTTTTTAGTGCGCCCCAACCACCGGCGGAACCGTTGTATTCTTTTATACTCATATTACTTTCTCACTAAAGTCACACTGTCACATATAACACTAAAAATACATCTGTATGGTTTTCCCTTAAGCATAGTGAAACTATTTAAAAGGTACGACAATTGGACGTGAACCATTAGTTACGTCTAAAAATGTAAATAAGTTATTGGACAGTTGAGTCGAACGCGACCATCACTGAGCGATTTTACCTATGTTGAGCCGTAGGTCTCGCCTTCTAGTCAGTCATGATATTGGACCAAGGAGATGTTCTGTCGAAAAGTATTCAATTCACGTAAATGTGTTAAATAGCAACTCGGCAAAACTCTCTGCAGTCACACATTGTGTTTACCTGCATGATGTCAATATTCGTCATTCGACGCGTTTATCTTAATACCATTTAAATTGGCAATTATATCGACGAGTTAATGTTGAGGTTTTGTAACACAGACGTGTCAGAGGAAAGATCAACACTCGTCATAACAATCAATTATTACTTATTGGTTAAATTGACTCTTGCAGTGAAAACTACTCCTCAGTTTGAGCTGCGTCAAGAAATGAGAATACGACCTATCACAAAGAACTATCGTTGATTCAAAAAAATATCCATTATAAACATAGTGTTATTTTAAAATTAGCTAAAATATGTTCTCATAGGAACAAAATTTCAATCTTATTTTTCATTTATACTATGTAAATGATTGTTTTTCAGAATGTTAATTTGAGGGACATACGAAATTAAGATAACTATAGATTGAAAACAATAGATGCTTTCTTCATAACTTCTATCGTTGTTTGGTGGTAGCTAGGGGATGGATCGGTGCCCACTTTCTCACTTTCTGGGGCACCGTCTTTATAACGTCTGGATTGACTATAGATACTCAACGTCAAAGATGAATCGTTCAACAGCATGTTCTGTTGCTAACGTAGACAATAATGTGTGCAATTGTTGTGCTTTTCTACCCAGCTCACTGTTGGTGATCGTATCGCCGACGATTCGGTATACCGTATCGGCAGTAATGACCAAATTATTAAGCTCATAATTATCAAACAAATTTAATGGTAATTGCGTTACTTCAATTAACGGCAACTCGTCGAACACCACCGCTAGAGATTGTTCAAGTCGTAACTGCGGATCGGCACAAGACTGCCCTGTCACAACATTAATCTGCCCAATTTTATGCCCTTTTTGATACTGACTTAATAGGTGATTTACCACGTTTGAATTGGCAAAATCAGCTTGGGGGTCAACAACCCACAACGTATCATTCGCGCCATAAGCGATAGAAAAGGCAGATCCATCTGCAGTTGATAGTAAACTTGAAGGAATAGACATTGGCTCGTTACTATCGAAAAATTCATTAGAAGTCATACTTAACGTATCCTCTGCAGTCAATATACTGAATAATTTTAACCAGTTATGGTTATCTCTACTTCAATGCCAATGACACCGTCATTACGCTCCCATCAAGAGGGATATTGTTATTATCACCACATGACGATGATGACTATTCTTATAAGCTGCGACACTTGTGACAATGTCACAACAACATACCATTGAAATTTAAGACATCTTCCTTTGTGACAATACATGTTTACAAAAATATATAATTTATCACTCAGTAAGTTATCTAAATTTTGGAACACGTGTCATGTGAGTGTGAGATTTGTATCATATTTTGGACACAAAAGAATCAAAAAGCATACTGTATGTGATTTAGATCACCTACTTTCATATTAAATGACGAATGTTACATGAGAATAATTGAGCTCACGAATACTCTAGCAATAGTTGGTGTGATTAAGCACGCGGTAGAGATAGAGCTTTCACAAAGGATAAAAAAGCAGCGAGAAACAAAGTTCCTCGCTGCGGTTAAATAGCATCATCTAGCTTTACTTCAACTTGTTAGATGGTTTGTAGTGAAACATTTATGTCGGAAAGACAACCCCGTTATTGCAATACATTAGCTTGTTCTAGATCGATGGCAGAATGTTTGGGTAACAGAAATAAGGTCGCGCACATTGCAACAATATAGATGGAGGCAAGTAAGGCTATCGCTGTTGAAAACGAGCTTTCGCCAGCTACGGCACCAACGATAAACGGCCCAAACCCTCCGACGCCACGTCCTATATTGAATAGCACATTTTGCGCAGTCGCACGGGCCTCAACTGGGTACAGATCTGAAATTAGAGCGCCATACCCTCCCATCATGCCATTGACAAACATCCCCATGACAGCCCCTGCAATAAGCATTTCACTCGCAACATTAAGCTGGGAATAGAGTAATACCATTACAGCCGCCCCTAATTGGTAACATAGAAATACTTTCCATCGACCAAATTTATCCGCGAACCAACCAAACAGCCAGATACCCAGAGTCATCCCCACCACAGTAAATGCCGTCCAAGCACCCGATGCATTAAGCGATAGCCCATGCTGTTTACTTAAATAGCTCGGCATCCAAATCATAATGCCATAGTAACCAAAGTTCTGCACAGAGGTTAGTATCACAACACCTATGCTCGAACGCGCTGTTTTGCTGTCTTTAAACAACTGGTTAAACCGATCTTTGTAACTCATCGTGTCGTGTTGGGATTGCTTAAACACGACGGGTTCACCAATACGCTGACGAATAAAAAACGCCGTAAGTGCTGGTATTAGCCCAACAACAAACATGCCGCGCCAACCGATGAAGGGTAATAACAGTGGAGTGAGAATAGCAGCAGCCAATACGCCCGCTTGCCAGCCAACACCAACATAGGACGAGGCTCGGTTACGCTGACTTTTAGGCCAAACTTCAGCGACTAAACTCATGCCAATGCCAAATTCTCCCCCGAGTCCCACTCCCGCAAGCGTTCTGTATGTTAATAAATCCCAGTAACCTTGTGCGATAGCGCATAAACCAGTGAAAAGAGAAAACATTAATATACTGACACTTAGCATTTTTATTCGGCCATATTTATCACTGAGTTGGCCAAATATAATTCCGCCCATCACCGCACCAAATAATGTCCATGTCACTAATGAACCAGCTTGCGATGAAGTCAGGCCCAAACCTTGACTGATCATAGGTAACATAAAACCAAGAATGAGCAGGTCAAATCCATCCATCGCGTAGCCACTGGCACTAGCAATTAATGCTTGCTTTGGTGACGGTGAACGCCTTGCGTTAGCTGTTGCTAATGTCATCTATCGCCTCCTTTGCGACCGATAATACGTATACGAATAAAGCCGGCGAATCATACAGCGCAAACGATTACATTACTAGTTAGGATTGAGCTAAACAGTTATTTTTGCTGTTACTTACGGTTCAATGATAGAATTCGCGCCCAGTTTACTGCAGCGCGTTCTTATCCTAAGTGATAGGAAAACGTCATCGTTTATCTTTGGCGAAAATATAAAGTTACAAAACATATCGGTTGAACTATGCTCAACCTTTGCACCGCGCTTAGAGATTACCTGCAGTCACCCTATTAATTTGAAGTAAAGGTTTCAATTTCAATGATTAGCAATAAAATCCAATGGTTTCCGGGTCACATGCATAAAGCCCGTAAAGAGATCGAAGAAGTCATTCCACAAATTGATGTCATCATTGAAGTTTTAGATGCCCGAATCCCGTTTAGTAGTGAAAATCCATTAATTTCTCAGATCCGCGGCGATAAACCGGTCGTTAAGGTACTGAACAAACGCGATCTTGCCGATCCAGAAACCACTGAGCTATGGATTGAACATCTTGAAAAAGAACAAGGGGTAAAAGCGATGGCCATTACCACATCGCAACCTCAAGAAGTACAAAAAATACTAGAACTTTGCCGCAAACTGGCGCCGCATCGCGAAGAAATTGGCAAAAACATTCGCACCATGATCATGGGTATTCCCAACGTGGGTAAATCAACGATCATCAACTCTCTTGCGGGTCGTACAATTGCGCAAACAGGTAACCAACCAGCCGTTACCCGACGTCAGCAACGCATTAACCTGCAAAATGGTGTTGTACTGTCAGACACTCCGGGAATTTTATGGCCGAAAGTGGAAAACCCGCACAGTGGGTTTCGTTTAGCCGCCACAGGTGCGATTAAAGATACGGCGATGGAATACGATGAAGTGGCCTTTTATACCGTTGAATATCTTGCTGAACACTACCAAGATAAACTTAAAGCACGTTATCAAATCGACGAAGCGCCTGAGTCGGATTTAGAATGGATGGAAGAAATAGGCCGTAAACGTGGCGCATTGCGTGCTGGAGGCCGTGTTGACTTACATAAAGCGTCTGAAATCTTACTTCACGAACTACGCCAAGGCACCCTAGGTCAAATTACATTAGAGCGACCGGAGATGATCACTGAAGAGCTCATTCAAGTTGAAATTGATGAAGCGCAAAAGGCAGAAGATAAAGCGAAACGAAAAGAAGAACGCCGCAAACGTTATTTACGTAATAAGCGTTAATCTAAAGTCAAATAACGAATTAACCCCCTCAGATGAGGGGGTTAATTTTTATAGGTTAGCGTGTTGGCTTTTGTAATGTCCATTCGAACGGCACTAAAATCCCAGCAAGTTTAAGTAGGATTTTTTCTAACTCATCCCAAGCCATAAGCTGAGTATCGATGACTTCAATGCGTGACTCAAACCCTTCTAACGTCATCTCTGTCACAGACACAACACCATTAGAAACGTTAAACGCATAACACCCTTTATCGGTATTAACTACCGCTTTTATGCGTTCAGCTTGTAAGTCACTCAATAGCGAAAAGATATCATCAAAATTAAAATGATATTCAGCACCAAATAGCCACCCACAGCTGTAATACCCTTGCCCACGATTTTCGCGGCGAACATAGGCCTGACCCGGTGCCAGTGCAAATTGTGGTTCTTGATCGGCATGCTCATGATGATGAGGCTCAATATAATTCGAAGCACTTGAGCTAGTTCGGTCAAGAGAAAGAAGTTGCGGATCGATTTCCCCTGCAACGATAAGCGCACTATAAAGCTTACTTGGCTGTTGCTGACTTAACCATTGCTCAAAATTGGCTAAGTCTTCAGGTTGAGCAAGGTCAGATTTACTGGCAAGAATAATATCGCCGCAATCGAGTTGGTCGTTAAAATTTTGATTTGAAGTGTAACGGTCATCTTTAAAATTGCGCGGATCAACCAATGTGATGGTCGATTTAAGATCGACATAATCCTTATATTGATCCGACGTTAAAATCGCTACCACTTCTTTCGGATGGCCAAGCCCTGTTGGTTCAATGAGCAAGCGATCTGGTTGTTGACGCAATAAAGCCGTAATACTGACAGACATCGGCACACCGGCAGAACAACACATGCATCCACCTGGTACTTCTTTAATTAATGCCCCTTGTTCAGACATCATTGCACCATCGATACCAATTTCGCCAAATTCGTTGACTAACACGGCCCATTTTTCATTATCAGGCTTATTTTTTAAGAGATTTAGAATGGTCGTCGTTTTACCGACGCCAAGAAAACCCGTGATGATATTGGTAGGAACTTTATAAGACATTAGGTACTCCTTTTGCAGGAAGTATACCCAAATCTATTGGAGAATCTAGCGGCATCAATATCATATTACTACCCGATATAGTCAATGACATTCATCGTCGCTCAAGCAGCATCTTGAGGTTACTTGGGTATAAACCATGTTTAATTAGCACTTAATGCTAAAAATTGAATTTATGGCTTAAAAACACACTTATTTTCCCATTCAGCGGTAAATAGTCACATTAGATTTATTGGTTAAAGCCCCAACTCTGTTATGATAGCGAGCGCTTAAAATGACATTAAGTAATAAACGAAAGATGACTTATTACTTCAATTCGATTCGCTTGAAATATCACGACGAGGAATTGATGAAACCTTGAAATACTTTTGATCAAAAGCAAAGAATATTGAGCAATAAATTAGATAATAGACATTAAAATGTTAGCTAGATCGTTCTATTTTAAAAATAGTTGAAGCACGTCACTCCATATCTGGAATACAACATTCCATTTATAGATATATGGTTCATTTATTTCGAGCGTATAATCCCAGCTGAAAAGCTGTTTTCCTTAGTCTTCAAGCCAAGAGGGCCCAATTCAAATGACCGCCAGAGAGAGATTAACCCATAGTTTATTAGCCAAAGTTCCAAAAGATACCATTAACCAATTTCTCTCGATCGATAAAGCCCCTGCTTCTGTTTTACTTTTGTCTGTTTTGGTTGGCATATTATCTGGCTTTGTCGGTACTTATTTTGAACATGCTGTTCGTTTGGTGTCAGAAAGCCGCACAAACTGGTTGTCTACTCAAATCGCAAGTATGTTACCTCTTGGCGTAGCTGCATTCTTGATTAGTGCCATTTTAGCGATATTGGGTTATTACTTAACACACCGCTTTTGTCCTGAAGCTGCAGGCTCTGGCATCCCTGAAATAGAAGGTGCGATGGATGGAATGCGTCCCGTACGCTGGTGGCGCGTGCTACCGGTTAAATTTTTCGGCGGTATGGGTGCGCTAGGCTCAGGCATGGTCCTTGGCCGTGAAGGCCCTACCGTACAAATGGGCGGTGCCATTGGTCGCATGATTTCTGATATTTTCCGTGTGAAAAATACAGATACCCGCCATTCACTTTTAGCCGCAGGTGCTGCCGGCGGTCTTTCCGCTGCGTTTAACGCACCGTTAGCTGGAATCATGTTTGTGGTTGAGGAAATGCGTCCTCAATTCCGCTATAGCTTAATCTCGATTAAAGCTGTGATTATTTCATCGGTCATGTCTGATATTGTCTTTCGCATTATTAATGGCCAAGAAGCCGTTATTAAGATGCCACAATATCACGCACCTGAATTAGTCTCATTAGGACTATTTCTTTTACTTGGTATTCTTTTTGGTATTTTTGGCGTTATCTTTAATACATTAATTACCAAAGCTCAGGACTTTTTCGCAAAATTACATCGTAACGATCGTAAACGTTATTTAATTATAGGCGGTATCATTGGTGGCATTTTTGGTTTAACTCTGCTTTATGTTCCAGAATTAACCGGAGGTGGCATTTCACTTATTCCTACTATTACTGAGGGTGGATACGCTGCTGGAATTCTAATTTTGTTATTTATTGGGCGTATATTCACTACATTATGCTGTTTTGGTTCTGGTGCTCCTGGTGGTATTTTTGCACCAATGCTCGCTTTAGGTACGCTTTTCGGCTATGCATTTGGCTTGATTGCACAAAGCTTATTCCCAGGATTAGATATCACTCCAGGAATGTTCGCCATTGCTGGTATGGGTGCCCTATTCGCTGCAACAGTGCGTGCCCCGGTAACAGGCATTTTATTGGTGATTGAAATGACCAATAACTATTACTTAATTTTGCCTTTAATCATTACTTGCTTAGGTGCAGTGATTTTTGCTCAATTATTGGGTGGGCAACCGATCTACAGTCAATTACTACACCGTACACTGAAAAAAGCGAAACTCCAACAAGACGATTTACCTCAGCAAGATACACAAGCACTGCAGCAGGTTCAACAAACCAGCAACCAGCCTATGTAATCGTTTCTCGCATGACACATACAACAATGCCGCGTTATTACGCGGCATTGTTGTATGTGAGTACCATGTTATTACCTAAGTAACGTTAAGCATCAGAGATATCTGAGCTCTTGATAAAGACACAGACTTAAAGATAAAACCACTCTAAAAGCTGGATAAAATAAGCATTCAATCTTTTTATAGCCTTGTTTTAAAGATAACTGAGTCTTAAGGATAACTGAGCTAAAGCCTCGCGCGCTATTTCAGTATGAGCAGCCGCATCTCTCGGCTCAGCGTAGCTTACGCCCATTTTTCAATCGTATGTAGTAATGTCTGCTTCTCAGCTGGTTTAAAGATGTGATCGTCCATCCCAGCTGCATGAACATTACGAATCGCTTGTGGGCTATTGTCTCCGGTGTAGCCAACGATAGGAATTTTACTGTAACGCTTGTTTGATAACCGAATGGCTTTTGTCGCTTCTAGACCATCCATAATAGGCATTTCAATGTCCATCAATACCAAGTCCACATCATTGCCGTCTAGCATCTCAATGGCATGCTGCCCATCGTCTGCTTCTATGACATCGAAACCCAGCTTACGAAGTAACAAGACCGTCACTGCACGTAAAGAGTGATTATCATCAACAATCAGCACCCTTTTGTTCGAAGATTCTCCACTGACTTCCGCAATGGCTTCTTCACTGATCTCATTTAGAATCGTCATCGTTTGCGCTTCTATAATATCTTGAGAATCAAACAGTAAAGAATCAAGAATTTGCTCAGTGTCGAGCTGTAATACGCGAAATTCTAATGGGTAGATGTCTTTTTCGGCTTGGATATCAATCGGGTAATAGTGATTGCTATCATAAAGGTAAGCGACTTTTGATTGTGAGAAATTAAGCCGAGAGCGCAATAATTCTAGAGGTTGCCAATCTACACCCACATTTTCTAAATCAACCAGAATTAAATCGTGTTCTGAGTCAGTCTTACGGTTATCGAGGAAGGCTTGTAACGTCACTACTTCAAAATGATACTGCAAGTAAAACGCCTGTTGATCCAATACTCGTGTTGCTAACCCTGGCTTTCCGATATAGAGAATTGACTTACTAGCCAGTAACTCCGTTTTCATCTGATTGGTAATCGGTGAACTGTATTTAGGGAAAGTTAACGTAAACTGAGTCCACTCACCAAAGACAGAGGTACAATATATATCACCACCAATAGAGCGCATGACCTTACGGCAAAATGGCAATCCTAAACCATATCCGTGAGGTTTACCGAAGGTATAAAAGTCTTTAAACACTTCTTCCAATAAATGGGATTCGATACCGATACCATTGTCTCTCACAGTAATCACATTCATATCATCCTGTTCTTTCAGTTCAATATCAATATGAAAATGTTCATTATTTTGGTAGTAGAACGCGTTCTTCAATAAATTATAGAGTGTGAATTTTAATAAGGTGTCGCTACCAAAGAATTCAAAATCATGTCCAGCGTGGCAACGCACTGCATGGCGATCTTGCGGACGTTTATAAGCAAAAGAATCGAGGCTGCGTTGTACAACCGTTGTTGCATCGTATTTTTTAAACGATTTGGCCGAAATTCGATTTTGATCTATCGAGGTGAGCAATAAATCAATCGTTTCATTCCCTGAGCGAATGACTTCACTGGCATTGCGCAAAATTTCATTCACTAATGAAACATCACTCGATTGCATCTGATAAGATTTTGTTCCGTGGCTGCCCGTTGACTCTTCAGGAACCATCGTTTTCAACACATCGATCGAAGATTTTAGCGCACTAAATGGATTACGCATTTCATGAGCAATACCCGCTCCAAACGAGCGAGCGATAGACACTTTGGTGTCGTGTGTCACACGATTACGGAAATTAAACAGATTGCCAAAAACATAGGTAAACACAAATATAGGAATATAAGCCCATTCGATTAGCAAATGCGTTTGATCACTATCAAAGACTGACACCACCAAATAAGCGCCTATAACGCCCGACAGTGATTGCGCCATCATGACTCTGGGTTCATGAACTAATAATATATGTAGGAAAAGTGATGCCATAAACGACATCGCCCACACTGTTGACCACTGGTTCATAAACAGCATGAAGCCGAAAAAGAAAGGAAGCCCATATAAAACAGCAATGAAGTAGAAATAAGGTAGCTTAGGTTGCCATTGCTTAGGAAGACGATCACGCAGTGCTAAAATAAGAAACAAAGCACTCCCCACTGCTCGGAGCAGCAAGGATTCATAGGGTTGCGGAAATAGATATTGCCACAATACATAGTACAGCGGGTAACCGATGGCCCCCAGCCAACCAATGATCGTTAGATTTGGCTCCGCGTATTGATAAACTCTTTTGATTACATCCATGTAATCAACCAACTAGACTTAGATATCATTATACCGTTTCTACTTATGTTATCTGTCACTACGACGTTGTTATCTTATTTATGTGGCACATAGGCCTTGTTATTTTAATTTTGTATGCGATTTTCATCGCTAAGCAATAAGTTTTATAACACTTCCACTGCGGGAAGTTTGTATATCTAACCTTAATGCCAGTTGTTCTTTAAGTTCACTTACATGTGAAATAATGCCAATGGTGCGTCCACCTTGCTGCAGGTCTACCAGAGTCTGAACTGCTAAATCTAAAGACTCTGGATCAAGGCTACCAAACCCTTCATCAATAAATAACGTATCTAAACGCACACCGCCACTATAGGATTGAACCACATCCGAGACACCGAGCGCTAACGACAGAGCAGCCATAAATGATTCACCGCCCGATAATGTCGCGACATCACGCCATTTTCCGGTATAACCATCTTCGACCATTAAATCGAGCCCCGAACCTGCGTTACCTTTAGCTCGTTCTTGCTTACGTTTAAGCAAATAGCGGCCTTTACTCATGATTTGCAATCTTTGTGATGCTTGTATGAGAACATCATCGAGTAGCACACCTAAAACGAAACGATGTAAACTGACTTTTGCTCCAGTTCTCCCGTTAGCAATATCGCTTAATGTACCAAACACCTGATATTCTTTTTCGAGTGTTTCATTGTGTTGGTAAAGCAATTTTAACTTTTGTGCGACTTGAGTGAGATTATCTAACTTAGACTTATATTGTGTAAACACTTGAAATGTGCGATTGACCCCAGTTTGACATTCATTGAGTTTATCTTTAATCGGTTCAATCTCAGGTTTAGGTTGATTTTCTAGCTCTTTATCGAGCGCTTCAACTTGTCCAGACAGTTTTGATAATTGACTGTCATGCTCAGAAACTCTCGCTTGAATCTGGTCTTGCGTCTCTTTGTCTATTATGGATAACTTATATTCATCCAGATTATTAAAACCACTTTGTTCTAATGCAGACTGCCACTTTTTCTCATTGACATCAACGTCTAACTGCCACTGATTTATTTGCTGATTTAAGGACTCTACCGTAGAGCGAAGAGCCGATAATTGGTTCTGTACTGTGACAAAATGTTGCTGTGTCTGCTGTTCTTGCGTGGTTAACTGAGCAATCTCTTGTTCCAATGCCTGTTTATGACAAAGCACTTTTTCTAACGTGTCTAATTCTGGAGTCAATGATTGATTTAGAGAATCTAGCTCTGTTTGCAACCGCGTTTGATTTTTCTGAGCCTCTTCGATCACACTAAGCTGACGCTGGTACTCTTCACGTAATGCAACCAATTTTTTCTCTGCTTTATCAAGCATGAGACTGTGCTGTTGAACGTCGAGCGCAGATAACTGCTCAAGCTCCTGTTGCAATGCTTTTTTATTCTGATTGAGTTCGGCTAATTGTGGCACTTCAGCTAGCTGCACGAGCAACTGCTGTATTTCACTTTGCAAATGCTCTATCTCAACCACTATTTTTTCTACTGAGTTAGCCAGCATAACTTCATGGTCATAATCCCTTTGCTGGATAGTTCTGGCATTATCCACTTGCTCTTTAGTGACAACGTCACCATCAGCCATAGCAGGAGCCGGGTGTGTATGACTACCGCACACTGGACAGGGTTGATCATCTTCCAACGTTGCTGCCAGAAGCGCCGCTTGATTACGATGCCATTGTAACTCAAGTTTATTTGCCGCTACGCGACTCGCTTCTGAGATTGCTTTTGACTGCACAAGTTGGGTTTCTGCCTCACTTTTTTTAGATAGTAAAGCCTGTAATTTAGTCTGTAATGCTTGTTCTTTGTGTCGTAATTCGATGTTCTGACCGAGAGTCTTAAGTTGCCACTGTTTCACATCGATTTGTGCAACCTTCTCTTTCAACGCTTCTAACTCTGCGCGCTTTTCTTTTACGTGAACTTCACCTTTGGCAATACGCCCTTCTAGCACGGTTCGAAATTCTTGAGCTGCCTTCACAGTTTGGTCAGCGGTTACTCGTTGCTGCTCATGTTCGCCAATCAAACGTATGTTCTTTTCGATACTTTGCAGTTCGTACAAGGTTTTATTTTTATCAGGAATGACCGATGCGTTCTGAGTTGCTTGCTTAGCCGCCAACTCAGCTTCTTTTAGCTGCTTTTCGCATAATTCGAATTCGACTTGTGCCTGTTTTTGCTTAAGCATCACAACGTCTAGCTGTTGTTGCGCGGAGTGAAAAGGCTGATAAATCGTCGTTAATTGAGATGCTTGCCGCGCTTTAACAAGTCGAATTTTGTCTGATTCTATCTGTGACGTGGATTGATTGAGAACCTGCAGATCTTTATTTAATGATTCGCGCTGGTTGTATTTCCCTACTAATAACTCAGCTTGAGAGAGTTGCTGTTTAATCTCATCACGCTTGTTTTGCTGAGCTTGGTATTCACGTTCACTCTGTTCCACAAGTGGTTTTGTCACGCTAAGTTCTTGTTGTAACTCAGCTTCACTGGCTAAAGAAGCGACATCAAGTGCTCCTTTTATTTGGTTATCAAATTGGTCTTTTTCTTTTCGAATCCCAGCCGCTTTATCAAACAGTGCCCGTTCGATTTGTGTATAAATTTGCGTTTGAAACAGCTGACCAAAAATAACTTCACGATCTTTTGAATTGGCAATGAGTAAGTCGCGAAATTTACCTTGAGGTAACACCATAACTTGACGAAACTGATTCACCTCTAAACCAATCAATTCCTCGATGGCCTTACGTACCGGAGTTGGTTTATTGGCCAACAAGGTTTCGTCGCCTTGCGCGATTTGGGTTAACGTCGCGGCATGAGTTTTACGAGTAAAGCCTTCACCGCGTTTTTTCGGCACTTCTTGATCAGGACTGCGAACTACAGCGTACTGTTTATCAGCAAGAGAAAACTCAAAGCGCACTTCAGTGGTCAAATGAGGATCGGCATAATCACATCGCATTTGATCCCCAGTCCGCTCACTGCCCGTTGTTTCTCCGTATAAGGCATAACAGATGGCATCTAATACGGAGCTTTTACCTGCACCAGTAGGGCCATTAATCAGAAAAAGCGGCGCAGCGCCAAATTTATCAAATTCTACTTGTTCAACACCTGCAAATGGGCCAAAAGCTTGTAATGATAGTTTTATTGGACGCATAGGATTACTCTTCCCCTTTTTTCAGATCTGCAATGACCGTCGCTATAGCTTGTTCTTGTTCGCGGGTTAATGGTTCTTGCTTGGCCTCTTGAAAAAAGTCTTTAAACATATCTATTTCATTTCGCTTTAAACGTTGGGTGCTCATCTCTTGGTCAATGCCAATCAACATGCCTGGTTTTTCAATGTGTAAAACATTTGGATAGACCTGACGCAATTTTTCCATTGGATCTAAAATGGCGTGCTTATCGGTTAAGCGAATAAGTAAATAATCTTCTGGGCGAGGGTCGTCTGCAGCTTGGTCGAGAATATCCGCCAGATTTCCTTCAATAATCCGCATTTCGTGGGCAGCATGTAATTCTATCTGTGTTGTACAAACAAAGCCTGTTTTGTCTAATTCCACTAATGTCATACTTTTCTTCTGATGTTGCTCAGAAAAACTGTATTTCATCAATGAGCCTGAGTAGCGAATGAAAGCTTCCCCTTTATATTGAGGCTTATGTAAATGCCCCAAAGCAACGTAATCGAACGGTAGGAAATGCTCATGACTCACTCTATCTGAGCCACCAATAGAAAGTGGACGTTCCGATTCTGATTCGATAGCCCCATCCACAAAGCAGTGGCTTATCAATACGTGACACTGTGACTTATCAAACTGCTCAACGATTTTTTCGCATAATACTTGGTGAGCTTCATCATGTGTTGAAACCGTGACATTAAAGTGATGCCGTACCAACTCAGGATCGTTATATGGCATCCCATAGAATGCTACCTCTCCCGCCTGCTCACTACTCAACACAACCGGTTCAAGCATTTGGGAAAAATCGGAAATAATATAAAGTCCAGACGCTCTCATCTGTTCAGCTGCGAAACCAAGACGTGCCGCTCCATCGTGATTACCGGGAATCATGATAACGGGCGTATTAAGCGACTGACATAAATCAGAAACAACCTGATTAAGTAATTGAATAGCTTGAGTAGGAGGAACCGAGCGATCATAAATATCGCCAGCGACAATAACGGCATCGACAGGATGGTGTCGGACGTAATCAACAAGTTGTTGTAATATTAAAGCTTGATCATCAAGTAGAGATACATTGTGAAACTGACGGCCTAAATGCCAATCTGAGGTATGGAGAAACTTCATTACGTTCCTATTGTTATTTAAATCGCTAGCCAAACATATCATTCTAAACTGTGGCAAAACTATGTTACTAAACAGATAATTGGCTCAGTAAACACATATTTTAAAACTATTTAGATCTAATGTGCTTATTGTGAATCATTTCTCTAATGAAGCAATAGCAAAAGCGGTCAATAAGACAAAAAATGTCCAGTAAATGGACATTTATATACCCTAACGACTTTAAGAGGCGCCCTTAATAAGCATGCACGTGCGTCTAGGCAAATCACAGGTTTGAAGGTAGGGTCATTCTATGTAGAAAATCACCTATCAATACGCACTTTTAACTTACGCGGAATAAGTTCAATGCCACTTTGGTAACGTTTTGCCGACGCGTTTAGCGCTAATTCAAGGGCACTATCGGCAATCAACTCGAACTGTTGAGGCAGTGAGTTAATCTTAATCGGTAGGAAATTGAGCAAGCGGTTATCACCAAAGGTCGCTAAACGAATACGTTGCATGATATCCGGATTTTCGATTAACACATCTAAGATGCCTTCAACCAAAGTGTAGGATGTCGCCACAACCGCATCAGGAACACATCCCTTATCGACCCATGTTTGAAATACACGACGGCCATCAGCACGGTTAAAGTGTTCTCCGTAGCCGAGTAGTGGTGTTAGCCCTCTTTCTTTAACTGCTGATTCAAATCCCATCTGCCTTTCTTGCGAGACGCTCAGCTTCGGTAATGCCCCCACTAGCCCCACACTTTTAACTTCATCAAATAATACCGATTCAGTCAGTTCATGAGCAGCGTTAAAATCCTCACTAATGACACAGGCAAAGAATTCATCATCTAACGGACGGTCAATTGCAATAACCGGCGTACCTGACGTTTGAAGTTTTAGATAGAACTCGCTCGCATTAGGAATCGTACTCGCGACAAATAGCGCATCAATTCTGCGTCCGACCAACGTATTCGCCACTGTTTTTTCTGTCTCGACGCTATCGTCAGAACAAGCAATCAAAATTTGATACCCAGCTTGGCGAGAATTTTGTTCCAACAATTTGGCTAAACGTGCGTAACTGATGTTTTCTAGATCTGGAATGATTAAACCAAACGAACGGCTATTCCCTGCCCGTAATGCAGACGCGGCATGATCAGGACGATAGTTATGCGCATCCACCACTTCCATCACTTTCTTTTGGGTTTTGTCACTGATGCGATACTTGTGGGCTTTGCCGTTGATGACATAACTGGCAGTTGTTTTGGATACTCCGGCTAATTTGGCGATTTCTTCTAACGTCATGTCGTGTTCTCTTATTATGTGCGGCTGATCATAGAAATAACCACTCGATCCTTGTTGATGTTGAATTATATGCTGAATCGATTCAGTATGACAGCTGAAATTATTCAGCAAAGTCACCAACAACTCGCATTATTGAGATTTTTCGACTAAATCTTAATATGCAAAATATCAATTACTGATGTTAACAGTGGGTTTTGCTGAATTTTTTTAGGCACCAGCTGAAACGATTCAGCAACCTTAATTAATATAGCGTAAACCTACAGACCACAACGAAGAAATGTGGTTACAACAATTGGCTATTAAAGCCAAACAAAGGGGCAAACATGCTGCAACTATCTACTCAAGACATCAAACTTGGTCAGGCTCAGTCTAACAAGCTAGATGCAATCCGAGCGATCGCTGCCGATCTCACCACAAAAGGCCTAGTACAAGAAGGCTACGTAGAAGGAATGCTAAACCGTGAAGGTCAAAATTCGACTTTCTTGGGTAACGGTATTGCGATTCCACACGGCACAACAGACACTCGTGATTTAGTACAACAAACTGGTGTCGCTGTACACCACTTCCCTCAAGGTGTTGATTGGGGTGATGGTAATACCGTTTATGTTGCAATTGGTATTGCAGCAAAATCAGATGAGCACTTAGGCATTTTGAAGCAATTGACCAAAGTCTTATCCGCTGACGGTGTAGAAGAAAGTTTAAAAGATGCGAAAGACGCACAGCAAATTATTGCCATCTTGAATGGCGAAGTGCAATTTGAGGCTGACTTTGATCCATCATTAGTTCAAATCAAATTTCCTGCAACAGATTTTGTCCAACTTAGCGCGGTGGCGGGCGGCCTACTGAAAAACAAAGGCGCTGCGGCAGCGGATTTTGTTGCCGACCTAGTAACAAAAGAACCCACTCATCTTGGTAAAGGTCTATGGCTGGTAAGCAGTAATAAATCTGTTTCTCGTACTGGTCTTTCTTTTGTTTCTACCTCACAAGCATGCCAGCACAATGGTCAAGAAGTGAACGCGGTAGTGGCGATTGCTGCATGTAACGCAGCGCACCAACCCCTGCTTACTAACCTGTCCAACATCGTGTTCAAACAAGAGCAAGACTCACTCACCAGTGCTGATTCAGCTCAGACAGTCATTGCATTACTGAATGGCGAAGCTGCTCCAGCAGCAGCTGGCGACGAAGCTGCTGATGACAATACTCGCGTATTTACCATTAAAAACCCACATGGTTTACATGCTCGCCCTGGTGCTTGTCTTGTTGCTGAAGCGAAGAAATTCGAAGCTAGTATTAAAGTCATTAACCTTGATGGTGATGGTAAACAAGTTAATGCTAAGAGTTTAATGAAAGTTATCGCTCTGGGTGTTAAACAAGGCCATAAACTGCAATTCACCGCTGATGGCGCAGATGCATCTCAAGCATTAGATGCTATCGGTGCAGCGATTGCCGCTGGTCTAGGCGAAAACTAAGGAGTGCTCTCATGACGAAAAAAGTCGTCACTATTACATTAAACCCTGCACTCGATTTAACGGGTAGCCTAGACACATTGAACGTGGGCTCAGTGAGCCTAGTGAAAAGTGCCAATCTGCACGCGGCTGGTAAAGGCGTTAACGTGGCTAAAGTACTCAGTGACCTTGGCGCAGAAGTGACTGTTACTGGCTTTCTAGGTGCAGACAACCAAGAAATGTTTTGTCAATTATTTGAAGAAATGGGTGCTAAAGATGAATTCATCCGCATTCATGGTTCAACTCGCATAAACGTGAAATTGGTCGAAGAATCAGGTGAAGTTAGCGATATCAATTTCCCTGGTATTCAAGTCTCACCTGACGATGTTGAAGTATTTGAGCGCACCCTACTTCGCCTTGCACAAGACCACGATTTCTTCGTACTTGCAGGGAGCCTACCAGGTGGTGTAACTCCTGAACTTTGTGCATCTTGGATTGAAAAACTGCACTCACTTGGTAAAAAAGTGTTATTTGATAGCAGCCGTGCAGCACTCGCTGCTGGGTTAGACGCTAATCCTTGGTTAATAAAACCCAATGATGAAGAGCTATCTCAATTTGTTGGCCGAGAATTAGTAACCGCTGCACAATGCCGTTCGGCAGCTGCAGAATTGGCGAACAAAGGCATTGATAACGTCGTTGTTTCTATGGGAGCTAACGGCACAATGTGGCTAAACCAAGGCCAGTGGCTACATGCTCAACCTCCACGTATGAATGTGGTTAGCACAGTGGGTGCCGGAGACACTTTAGTGGCTGGTATGTGCTGGGGCCATATGCAAAAGATGCAAAAGGAAGAATTAATCACCTTTGCTACTGCATTGTCTGCGTTAGCAGTGACGCAAGTCGGTGTGGGTGTGACTAATGCGAGTGAACTCGCTTCCCTACAAAAAGAAATCCAATTACAACCAGTAAGTGAAACTACTGATAATTAAGGACAAAAGGTCTTAACTATGAATATTGCCATTATCACCGCATGCCCAAGCGGCGTTGCAAATAGCATCATAGCGGCCGGTTTGCTTGAGCAAGCAGCCAAGTCGCTAAACTGGACCGCTAAAGTAGAGTGTCATTCAACCGTACTGACACAAAACACACTGACTGCAGAGGATATCGCCGCAGCGGATCTCATCGTTATTGCAGCTAACGCTCCCGTTGATACATCACGTTTTGTTGGTAAAAAGGTGTATCAGAGTGATATCTCAGCATGCACTACTGATGCCTCAGCTTATCTGAAACAAGCAGCAGAACAAGCAACGGAGTTAACTGCAGACCAAGGGGCTTCTTCCTCGGTTGCTGAAGCTGCAACAACGTCTGAAACGAAGAAAATCGTTGCGATTACTGCCTGTCCAACGGGTGTTGCTCACACATTCATGGCTGCAGAAGCACTTGAAGATGAAGCAAAACGTCTTGGTCACGAAATCAAAGTTGAAACTCGTGGTTCTGTTGGTGCGAAAAACCAATTAACTGCCGAAGAAATCAAAGCGGCAGACGTTGTTATTATCGCTTGTGACATCGACGTACCACTGGATCGTTTTGTTGGGAAAAAACTTTACAAAACCAGCACTGGTGCTGCACTGAAGAAAACAGAGCAAGAAATCAATAACGCACTCGCGAGTACCTTAGTCTACTCACAAGCTGGCGGCGATAGTTCAGAGCCAGCGAAAGAAGAGAAAAAAGGCGTTTATAAACACCTAATGACTGGCGTATCACACATGCTTCCTGTTGTGGTCGCCGGTGGTTTGATCATCGCGCTTTCTTTCGTATTTGGTATTAAAGCGTTTGAACAAGAAGGCACTCTACCTGCTGCATTGATGAAAATCGGTGGCGGTTCAGCTTTCGCATTGATGATTCCAGTTCTTGCTGGTTACATTGCATTTTCTATCGCGGACCGTCCCGGACTTGCTCCTGGCCTGATTGGTGGTATGTTAGCAAGCTCATTAGGTTCCGGCTTCCTTGGTGGTATCATTGCCGGTTTCATTGCTGGTTATGCAGCGAAAGCGTTGGCTGATTACGTCAAACTTCCTCAATCGATGGAAGCGCTAAAACCTATCCTTATCATTCCATTTGTTGCGAGTTTAATCACTGGCCTCATCATGATTTATGTTATCGGTACTCCGGTAGCCGAAATCATGACCGCCATGACTAACTTCCTCAATACGATGGGTGATGCGAACGCTGTATTGCTTGGTATTATCCTTGGTGCAATGATGTGTTTCGACTTGGGTGGCCCTATCAACAAAGCCGCTTACACGTTCGGTGTGGGTCTATTAGCGTCTAGCCAATATTTACCAATGGCGGCTATCATGGCTGCAGGTATGGTTCCACCGCTAGCAATGGGCCTTGCAACCTTTATTGCTCGTAAGAAATTCGAAGCAAGTGAACGTGAAGGTGGTAAAGCTGCATTTGTACTTGGCTTGTGCTTCATCTCAGAAGGTGCAATCCCATTCGCAGCGAAAGATCCTATCCGCGTAATCCCATCATGTATGATTGGTGGTGCAATCACAGGTGCCCTATCAATGTTGTTTGGTATCAAATTGATGGCACCTCACGGTGGTTTATTTGT
Source organism: Vibrio nitrifigilis (assembly GCF_015686695.1). NCBI lineage: Bacteria > Pseudomonadati > Pseudomonadota > Gammaproteobacteria > Vibrionales > Vibrionaceae > Vibrio > Vibrio nitrifigilis. Next base: position 740,576 of record NZ_JADPMR010000004.1, read on the forward strand.
ACTCGCGATTCCAGGTGCAATCTCTCAAGCTGGTTTATACCTACTGTCTATCGTAGTGGGTACGGTTGTCACTGCCGTTATTTATTCAGTGCTAAAACCGACTCCAGTAGTGAAAGCATAATTTACTCGTGAGCCACGCGAAATAAAGTGGCCACTGTATCTTAAAAGCCAGCATTCAATGAATGCTGGCTTTTTTTATTGAATCAGTGCCGTTTGTCTTACAACGATATACGCCATAATCAACATATACCCAAATGACCTCAAAATGCAGGATTCAGAGCTTCATCAACGAGCCTAGGTCAAGCTCAATCACGGCAGGAATGGTCATTCCCTTTTAACGTGATTGGGCGTAGAAATAGGTTTGTTGATGAGCTCCCAAAGGGCGAGTTTTATTCGCTCCTAGGCTGTGTTACTGATTTTCTACGTAGAATGACTATGTCTTCAAATCAGTGCCTTGCCTAAGAGCGAATACATTCTCGCTGAAACAGCATCTTGAGGTTACTTGGGTATAACATTTGGGTTAACTCATCCCTTTGTTATCCTATTCATAGCTAAAACGTATAAAATCCATCTCTAAATCAATATCTATCTCACTGGTTAAAGCGAATTCATCTCCCACTACTGCATGTACTGCGGCCATCCAAAACCTTAGCGCTAACGTATTCTCTTTCAACACTCGAATTTGCCATTCGCCCGGATGCAATTTCAAAACCTGTGCTAACGCTTTCATACCAATCCCTAGCCTTTTATATTTTCTCAGTACAAAAAACTGTTCAACATCGAGTTTAGATCGGTCGATAGGGTAATATCGAATCAACGCAAACCCTGCGATTTTTTCATCCACATAAATAAAATAAGGAAAATAATCAGCATCTTGCCAATAAGGATCGAGGGTCAGCGCATTAAACGTGTAACAGCCTAGTTCACTAGGATCCCATCCCATGAACTCCGACATATCGTACACATAATAAGTAAAAAGATTCTCTAAAATAACCCGCTGGTTAGCAGGTATTGGGTGTAATGTAATGCACATAATAAGTAATTTGTAAGGGGGATTGTTATAGGCTTAGTTGGTATCGAGCAACATCAAATCCTAATAATGTTTGTCGATCCACCAGCTTGAAACCAAATGTTTCGTAAAACGTTCTCAGTCTTAGTCGCGCTCCATGGCAATCGCAGCGCAACCACTCACATTCAAGTAATCTGCATATGACCTTCGTAGTCAACAGCAGGTATCTCTAACCAAGGATTATTCATCGCCACGTCCGTGTTTTATTGATCTTTTCTTTAGCGTCAAAAGCCTCCGCTAAATCAATATCATATCGGTTAGCTATCGCACAAAGGTAGATGAAAATATCCGCCAGTTCATCGCCAATATCTGCAATTTTTGACTGAGGGTCAACGGCAATCCCTTCCGCTCTCCGAACCGCTTTAAACAGTTCACCGACCTCTTCTCCCATCAATAAGCATTTGTTTTGTGCATTTTGATCAGAAAATCCACGTTCAACTTCTAACTCAGCAACGTACTGCTGGAAATCGTGTAAAGTGGCGTTTGGTTTAAGGTCAGGCATAGCGACTCCAAAGCAAGTTTCAATATCACTGCAAATTCAATGCAGTATATCACTAAGAAGCAGTGCAACCGTATTTTTAGCTCACAAGAATGGCACCATAATCTTTACTTTCAGTCACTTAATATCGGCTTTCGTCAGTGATTGGCCTTCAATTTTCTCTTCATCTATCGTTGCTTTCGCCTTTGCTTGTTCATCTTCCTTTTGCTGTTTCGCTTTGTTAAATACGGGATCCCAAGTCGGATCAGGGCTTTTGTCTAAATTGCCACCACGAACTTCCTCAGCAAGCAAACGTACGGGATTTTTTTGAATAACTTTCACATCGCCTTTTTTATCCACTTTTACATCGCTACCATCAATATTTTTGTAGACCTTACCTTTGGAAGCGACACCATCTTGAGGGCCTTTGTATTCATGACCTTTTTTTACTTCAACGGGATCGTTACTGTGCTCGGGTTTCACATACACAGATTCATCAGAGTCGTTATACACCGCTGCCAAGCTAGCGGTAGGCAGCATGATAGTTCCTAACACGACAATGCTTAATAGCTTGAGTGATGTCATTTCTTTTTTCATGTTGGACCTCTAATGTAACCTTTCTTATTTACTTCATAAAATTGTCACAATTATGGTTGTTTACACGCCATCACATGGAAAGAATTACGTCAATTTTTCATCATGAAACGCAATAACCCACCCAATTAATAGTGGTGTTAGCGAATAAAGTACTATGGATGCGACAAAAACGTATCCAATCACGTGGAAAGAAAATAATGACTTATTCGATGATTAGGCTTAAATAGAATTCTTGGATTAAGAGCTCAATCCCATATTCTGAGGCTATTTAGGTATAAAGGGTAAGAGACCGAATAAAAGCGATTCGCTCGTTCATTAAGGAACGTTCATTAAGATGGCTGTTTTTTCCGAGCTTGTGCCCGAAGCAATATCTCTTGCTGCTCAGCAGGGCTAGAATCATGCCATTGCAATATTTCATCAATGGTACGATGGCATCCAACACAGATTTTAGAACCATCCATAGCGCAATTTTTTACGCAAGGATTAGGGAGAGGTTCTGCCGCCTTTGATTTTTTAAACACAATACCACACCATATTTCAAATATTTTATTATTGAAGTATGGTTTGCTACGACGGGTGTTTCAAATTTCTGCGTAATCAAAACGACCCGAAATTTTCTGCGGCATCCCAGACACAACCATCAACGCTGTTATCTTTGGGAATTCCTTTGCCAGTTTTCGAGTGAATAGCCAAAAGTATCTATTTCAACTGTAAAAAATCACCATCAATAATCAGTAGCTTAACGCCTGTTTGCGTCACAGAACGGTGAGAGCTCAACTCATCAGAAACAATATAAGACATCCCTGGTATTAATACCGAAGAATCGCCATTTTCTTGCTCATTGGTCACTTCCCCTTCTAGACAATAAACAATATGCCCTTTTTGACACCAATGATCGGCAACATAACCGGCACTGTATTCCACAATACGCACACGTAAACCATCAAATTGCATCGTTTGCCAGTAAGCAATACCACTTTCCCCCGCATGCTCTGTACATGGAATTTGCGACCAATCTATGGTCTGAAACGGGATATTTTTGTCATCCATGATTATTCCCAAGCTATATGAATAAATGATAAATAATACGCTATAAATCAGTAAGATATTATCAACTAAATAACTGGATGCATAGCGCCATGGGTACATAAAGTGTCCCTTTGTAAAAATACCCATATTATTTGTAATGATTACCAAGCACCCACCTACACTTTATGCAATATAGCCCATAAAAACGGAGGTGCACTCTTTTCACAAATTAAAGCAACAGTATGGCAATACAATCACTTCCAGTGATTGTTCCGCAGGTACAGTGACCATCACAACGAACCGATGTGTCACTTTCTTTATCTTTGCTATAAAAGGAATCATGCAAAGTGACTGATAAAAAAAAACTATGGCGCCCCTCTCAAGCGATCATGCTGATTGGCCTTCCCCTTCTATCAAGTTGCGCCTTTTCTCAAAATACTCAAGATACAACACGCACTATAAAAAGCCCCGTTCAAGCGATTATGACCGATCCAAGTGGTGAACCCTTGTCCTCAGCTTCAACTGGTGCGTTTCAAAGCAAAACATACAAACATCCAGAAAACAGAGGGCCAGGTCATCAAATCTATTACAATTTAAGTGTGCAATACAATGAATCCCAATTATATAACCCGCTAACAAATCTCCCTGACACCGTTAAACTACGTTCTCTTGTTGGCAGTAAATCGAACGAAAAAACCCCATTCGTTGGACCTAAAGTGGATCTTTGGCCCGGTGAAACCTTCCGTTTAACCCTCGACAATAATCTCCCAGATGATGAAAGCTGCTATTCTCACACAGGTGGAGTTGACGATCCGCACTGCTTTAATGGCACCAATATGCACACACATGGACTTTGGATAAGTCCTACAGGAAATAGTGACAACGTGCTGCTAAAAATTGATCCCGGAGCAAGCTTTGAATACGAATATAATATTCCGTTTGATCACCCTGCGGGGACGTTTTGGTACCACCCACATTTGCATGGCTCTACGGCACTTCAAGTCTCTAGTGGGATGAGCGGCCCACTCATCATTCACGGTGATCGTGTACCAAGGTTCGAAAACAATACGTTAAAAGCTGGGGATATCGATACGTTACTGACGGATAGTAATGAAACGCCACTTAAAGAACGTGTATTGATGTTTGAGCAAATCGCTTATGCCTGTCGTAATCAAGAAGGAAATATCGAAACAGACGCCAATGGCCAATGGAAATGCAAGCCAGGACAAGTTGGTCAAATAGAGAAATATGACCAATTTGGCCCAGGAACTTGGCAAAACTCCAAACGCTACACGTCAATCAATGGTACCGTGCTACCCACCATTAAAGACATTGCTGTCGGCGATGTGGAAAGATGGCGTTTTATTCACGCAGGGGTGCGCGATACCATCGGTTTACAGTTCAAAAAAGCCAAACTGAATAATCTGAATTTAAGTAAGGTTTATAAAGAGTTCAACAAGGCAAAAAATGCTGACGAGAAAAACGAAATCGTTGAGAAATATTGTTCAGGCGCCCCACTAAACCAATATATTATTGCTAGCGATGGCTTAACTAGAAAACAAGTATCAACGCAATATAAAACGGTATTTCAGCCCGGCTACCGTGAAGATGTGTTAATGACCTTCCCAGAAAAAGGCCTCTACTGCATGGTCGATACTCACACCAATGGCCTTGACACAATCAACAAAGAAAAATCAAGCGACCAAATTTTGGCATTAATTGATGTAAATAAGGCTATTCAACAAACCCAACCACTACCAACCAATGATAAGTGTCAAATGGCTCCAAATGCCATTCAAGTTTCTAACACTAAATTAAGTAAGTCAGATAAAAAAGTATTGGCGAAGCAAAATGAAACGATATGTTCAACGCTTCTGACTGGTGCTCAAAAATACTCCCAAGAAAAGGTACGTACCCACGTTGTTGACGATATTAAAAATGGCTTAATGTTGACTGCATTTGTGCCACACAAAGACGTTTCAGATTCTGAAGTCAGAGGGCAACAAGAACAAACATTAGGGTTCAATATCCTTCGTTCAAGTGGAGGAAATGCTTTTCATATTGGTAACTTAGATCTTAATACAACGACATACCATAGAGATTTAGACACTGGTGAAATTACACCAGATAAGGATGGCAATACCGTGATTGCACCTTATGGTATTGTCAACGGGAAAGCCTATGCTGCCGATGTGGTCGATCGCAAACTACCGTTAGGTAAAGCTCAAGAATGGAAATTAGGTTCTGTGTATGAAGGCCACCCTTTCCATATTCACGTCAATCCGTTCCAGATCGTATCAATTCAAGATGAGCATGGTAAAGAAGTGACCGGCGATCCAAAAAGCCAATACTATGGGTATAAAGGAGTATGGCGCGACACCATCTTTGTTCGTCAAGGCTACCTTATTACCATGAGAACGCGTTATGAACGCTATATTGGTGAATTTGTCCTGCATTGCCATATTCTCGACCATGAAGATCAAGGGATGATGGAAAATGTCGGCATTTACCTTACCAATGGTAAAGGTCAAATCGTGACGGATGCTCATCACTAACGCGTAATCACACGTAACGAACCAAGGTAGATATTTATGTATCTACCTTTTTTATCGCCATAAATTTCCCCATATTAACCAACATCGCGCTTACTCATCTCATTACATATTATGACTTAATCTTTGTCGTGCGGGCTTTGTTATGACATGGGTTTACAACCTCACTCGCTAATACATAACTATCTAAATTAATTAAACAATTCTATCTCTAACGTTATACAATTATTTGATAACTCAGAAACATACGTTCATGCTTGTTACGAGAGCTTTTGAATAATCTCTTTTCGTCTCTTTATGGCCGATCTAGCATAGTACTAAACGATCTAAGCAATTCGTTTTAATTTGTGTTTTCTTATATAGCATTTAGTTCGCACAATTAACTTAGTAGGAATTGCTATCATGCGTCGTTGGTCAGCTCTTTTAGTGACTTTGGTGTTGGGTTGGAGTCACCTAGCAACTGCAGCAGATAAATCAATCGAAATTGGTTACATGCCGATTATTCCAGTGTCTCAAGCCTTTGTTGTATTACAAAATGGCACTTTAGAAAAAGCAGGGATTAAAGATCCTCAGTTATTCAAATTTCAAAACGGCCCTGCTATCGTACAAGCGCTGCTATCCGGTCAATTGGATGTTGCGTATTTGGGCATCGGTCCAGCGATGGTTGCTCGTGCTAAAGGTGCCGATATAAAGGTTGTCGCCTCGAATATTGTTGAGCAAGTTAGCATGGTTGCACTGGGTAAGCTCGCGCCTTACTTTGATAACGGTGATACGAAAACGGCATTTGCGCGTTTTAAAGCAGATAATGGACACAAAGCCGTAATCTCAACCTTTCCAGTTGGGTCTGTTCCAGAGACAGTATTACAATATTGGCTACATCATCAATTGGGTATGACAGACCAACAGATTGCAGACAATATTCGCATCATTTATCAAGGCACAGCTCAGGTTCAACAATCCCTAATGACTGGTGCCGTTGACGGTGCCGCCATTTTGGAACCTGTGGTTAGCATTGTGAAAGACAGAAAGTCTGACGCTAAAGTCGTGGCATCAGGGTCTCAAATGTTCCCTAACCAACCAGGGGCTGTGTTGGTCGTACGTGAAAAACTGATTCAATCCGATCCCGAGTTAGTTAAGACGTTGGTTAAAGCTCATATTGCTGCCACTAACGAACTACGCAACGATCCAGAAACTGCGGCTAAAGCGGTTGGAAAATATGTGGGTGGTGGTCGCCTGCCTTCTCGTATCGTGTTAAACGCAATCAAAAATTCTCATGATGAATTTCAAGCCGATCCTAATGCGATCATAGAGGGAACTCATACGATGCGTGACTTTCAGGCGAAACAAGGCACTTTAAAAGTAAATGTAGACCTAAATTCCCTATTCGATAATCACTTCTATAACGAATTAAACCAGGAGTAACACCTCGTAATGTTGCAACTATTGACTCGCTCCCGCTGGGGGCGTGCTTTTTTAGGGCTGTTGGGCGTCATCGGCTTCGTATTAGTGTGGAAATATGCCCAAGCTTCAAACTGGGCACCGAGCGGTACCATTCCAGATCCTTTTACTCTTCCTCAAGCACTTGCTGATGAATGGACATCCGGGCGGTTACTGCCAGCGATTACCTCAAGTCTTATCCATTACGGTTGGGGCCTAGCGATTGGTACATTTCTTGGCTTCTTAATTGGCGCTCTCGCAGCATCTTCAGCACTGATTGATGCCTTGCACGCTTGGTTAGCGCGTATACTTCGCCCTATTCCACCGTTAGCTTGGGTGGTATTTGCCATAGCGTGGTTTCAAGTTAGCCATGCAGGTGCCGCGTTTGTTATTGCGATTGGCGTGTTTTGGGTCAATTATTTTGCCACCTACTCTGCCGTGAGTAACGTAGACTCTCGTTTTTACGAGCTTGCTCGTTCATTTGGTCAAAACGGATATTTGCGTCAAGCATTACAAGTCACGTTACCGGGAGCGGCTGTCGGCATTTTTTCTGGTATTCGCACAGGCATTGGCCAAGCTTGGATGACACTCATTGCTGCCGAACTTCTGGGTGTACCCGGAATGGGACAGGAAATGAATTCCGCTGCAGGTGTCGGCGCATACGAAGTCGTTGTGGTTTATATGTTGATCATTTCTCTAGTTTACACACTGAGCGATACACTATTTGGTCTAATTGAAAAGCGAGTTCTTAAATGGCGTCAATTCTAAATATCGAAGGTCTTAGCTATCACTATGGCGACAATCCTAAGCCTGTCTTTGCCAATTTAGATTTAAAGATCGAAGAGGGTGAGTTCGTTGCCGTTGTTGGTGGATCCGGTGTTGGCAAATCCACATTGCTACGCTGTGTTGCTGGGTTAACGGAATCGAGCGGTGGTAATATTGCTTTAAATGTTGAAGAAAACGAAACAAGACGCTCTCGTGGGCTCGTATTTCAAGATGGTCGTTTAATGCCTTGGCGCACATTACGCAGCAACATCGCCTATGGTTTACAAGGCTTAAAACTCACCAAAGAACAAAAACAGCAACGCGTTGATGAGGTAATAAAACTGGCACGCTTAGACGATCTCGCAGATCGCTGGCCACATCAACTTTCGGGCGGCCAAGTTCAACGCGGCGGTATAGCTCGTGCACTTGCTGTTCATCCACATTTATTATTAATGGATGAACCCTTTAGCGCTGTTGATGCCATTACGCGTCACCATTTACAAGATCAGTTACTCAGCATTTGCGAGCAAATGCATGAAACGGTTATGTTTATTACTCACGATATTGAAGAAGCCATTTACCTCGCCGATCGCGTGATCGTGCTTGCTGGCTCGCCTGCGACAATAGCACTTGATCAACACATTGATTTACCACGCCCTCGTCGTCGAGGCTCCGACGAACTACAGCAACTAGCACACCAGATTGCGCAGGCTCTCTAGTACTCAGATATATAGAAGGAAAAATATTATGGCAGCAACTCAATTGCTGATTCACGCGCCCACTGAAGACGCTCTCAAACGTGCACAAAATAATGCTCGTAATTTGCTTAAGCTCGAAAACGATGCCCAAGTCGAGATCATCGTTAATGGCCCTGCGGCTAAAACTGCAGTAACAATTACCGACTCTGACATTGTCTCCCGTTTAGTGTTGTGTGGTAACAGCTTAAAAGCGCAAGAACTCGCTGCTCAAGCAGAAGCCAAAGTTGTTGATGCCGCAGTGCAATACCTCGCCCATAAACAATCTCAAGGATGGGCCTATATCCGCGCTTGAGTATAAACATATTGGCATCAAAAAAGCCCTTAGATGCGCGCTAGCACCTAAGGGCTTTCTTTATTATAGAATAGAGTTCTGCTATTCGACTTTACCAAATCTCTGATAATGCCTATTTGGCATGAACGACACAGCAAATTGCATAATTAAAAAAATTCCAATATCAAACTCAACACAATGGGTGAATAAATAGTTAATTGAGAATATCGAGTATTAGCAACTTTTTTAACATTAATGACGATAATAACCATTAACCAAACAGCACCTGCAGCATAGGCCATATTATTTTCCAAATGATTATAGTGCTGAAAAAGTTCTGCCACTTCTACTACATCATTGTCGTTTATTATCTTCAAATTATGTATTTTATCATCGGCTAAAAATCCATAGTATTTAGACCAGCAGATTAAAATAAATTGAATTACCAATGTCGATATTGAAAATATTTTCATTATTGTTGAGTGCTTTCCTTTCTATCCAGTTAGTTCAGCAATGCGCTAAGCCAATGCAGCATTTAGTTATCTCTATTTAAACAACTTTTAAGCTCTCAACTGTTTCTTCAGTGTAAACTTTTCCTTGTTTGTTAGATTCGGGCTTCAGTTACCAAAGAAATTACTATAATTTGAGCCTCAACAGGAACGAGATCTAGCTGGCTTAAGTCATTCAGTTTTACCCAAGTTAGTTCATATCGATTAGAGCAATTTTGAGCCTCAAATTCTGGGCTTTGCCGTGATAATTTAGGTGTAAAAAAAGGCACATTAACAAGAAAGAAATGCTCCTTTCGCCCACGATTTACGACTGAAAAAATGGCTTCTTGATTACTTATTTCCAAAGAGGTTTCTTCGAAAACTTCGCGAACTATAGCTTGCGTAAGTGACTCATTTGACTCGACTCCACCTCCGGGAAAAACCCAATAAATTCGACCATCTTTAATACGTTTTATGAGCAGAATTTCAGAATGTTTTTGATTTACCAATAATGCGCTAACTCTCGGTTTTTGCATTTTATCTCCTACGGAATAGCGCTACATAACTAACTGATAGTTAGCGTGACATTTAGACTAAAAGAGGGTTCGAAACCTATCTAGAGCAGCCGTCATCGCTTCAGAAAATCCCATGCCACCGTGGCCAGCCCCTTCCAGTATCCATAAGTCACTTTTCGGCCAAGCGCGATGTAAATTCAAGGCAACATCCATCGGTCCAGATATATCCCACCGACCATGGATTAAAACCGCAGGTATGTCCGCTAATCGGGACATTCCAGCCATCAATTCACCATCGGCCAAAAAGCAACCTCGGCTCCAGTAGTGCGTAACTAGCCGAGAAAAAATAAGACTAAATTGGGGATCACAATAGCGTAATGAGGGTTCCCAGCCAGGCATGAGTGAAACATGCGTATCCTCCCATCGGCACCACTCAAGAGCAGCCTGTTGATAGATAACAGGGTTTGAATCGGCTAAGAGTCTTGCGTATGCAGCACATAAATCACCTTCTCTTTCCGCCTCAGGTAAGAACGAACAAAAACGCTCCCACTCACGTGGAAAGATTCGTCCCATATCCTTTGTGATCCAATCTATTTCACGACGCGTCCCCATTGTTACCGACCCTAAGACCATCGCGATGACTCGATTAGGATAACGTTGTGCATAGACAAGGCCAAGCGTCACTCCCCAGGAACCACCAACGACAACCCATTTATCAATCTTGAGATACTCGCGCAGTGCTTCAATATCAGCCACGAGGTGATCGGTCGTATTCACTCTCAGATCCGCGTTAGGCTCAGAAACAAGTGGAACACTACGCCCACAACCTCGCTGATCGAACAGTACCGCGCGATATGCTTTAGGGTCGAAATAACGCCGAGAACCAGGCCCACAACCACTACCCGGTCCACCGTGAAGGTATATTACCGGCCCCCCTTCTGGGTTACCAACCTCTTCCCAATAGATGCAGTGACCATCACCGACATCTAGCATCCCCGAATTAAACGGTTCTATGGGGGGATAACGTTTTTTGATTAATTCAGATGCTTCAAAGCGTTCTTTTTCAATATCTTCCATACCACTTGTACCATATGTATATACACTATAACGCCAAGATAAGCTGTATTGCACTTAATCAACAATAAAAACCAAACCTAGTAAAAATGGGACAAGATAAAACGCATCTGATGCAGTGCCTTGTTACGCGACTTTCACGCACATGACTATACCTGTGGACCAACATAGCTTCGCAATAGCGAGATCGTCACGCTGTGATAAGTGATCGATTAAACGTTGAATTTTACTATTGTGTTCTTCTGACCAATCCGCGCGAATTTTCATATCATCAATAATGTAGAAGCCGCCAATTTTAAGACAAGCTAGAGCTTCGTTTAGGTAATAGTACTTACCTGGCCAAGTATCAGCGAATATTAGATCGACCGATAATGGCGGAATGCGATCAATAACGTCCTCTCCATCAGATAGAACAATATCAACTCGTGGATCGGAGTTAAGATAGTGACAAGCAATTTCGATATTTTCGGCCGAGTTATCCACCGTAATTAACGTTGAATCTGCCGACATTCCATGTAAAAGCCATGAAGTACATAACCCCGTACCAGTTCCCAACTCTAACAAACTCCCCGATTGCTTACTGGCGGCTAAAGCCGATAGAAACGAACCGATGGGTAACTCTGATAACTGAGGAAAACCAATGTCCTGTGTTGCTTTCAATATCTTTTCATATTGTTTTGGGTAAACTTCTACTGTTTCATTCATACAAACCTCCTTGTAACCTAATGACGCTAAGCAAGCAGCACTTTTCTTGCTGCCTGAACAAACCGATTACGTTAAACCACATACACCCAACTTATTCGTGTTTGTTGGTTCGTATTGTTATATTTACTAGTTCTATCGTGCCCCAAAAACCTTTACTCTTTTGCTGAATGTGCCAGCCCCTACGCTTCAATTCTTTGGCAACAAAACGATTTGTGAGTCCATGACCAAATACGGTTATATGGCTATTTTTATACGTTTGTTCTACAAGAAGATCAACTGCAGATAATATTCTCCGTCGACCAACTTTAAATGATTCGCTCTTACCTGATATTCCCAAAAACCAACAAATTCTAGATAGAATAAGCCAATGATCAACGGATATGAAAAAAGGTAATTTTAATCTTGGAATATCCATTTCCCTCAGCTCTCTCAGCACCAAATCTGGCGACCTACCTGCACATAATTCAGCAGAATGTTGAGCGCGATTTAAGTCACTAGAAACCGTATAACTACCATTAATTCTTTTATACAATTCTTCTGAAGGTCTACTACTCGAAAGAACCAATGAACGATTATAGGCTCTAACCCAATTAGCAAAACCTACTGCACTCACCTTTGGATTCGCACTTGCCTTTGGTTTTCCATGCCGTACTAATGTAATTTTCAAAAAGACTCCAGAGTGTCATGTAAACATTACGCCGCATAAGATTTGGGGCCCCAAATTCGTGACAGAACAAGGGCAATTGCCACGTCTTGTTAATCGCACATTGCCCAACGAAAATATGGGCGTTGAGCATCCATTCGCTCAACTTCTGCGCCTAACTTCTTGTAGAATTCATGTGCTTTGGTGTTGTATGGACTCGCTGTCCATGAAATATGAGAAATTAGCGATTTTTCTGCTTCTGTTTTCAAAGCATACATAAGTTTAGCGCCATATCCCTTTGATCGATGTTCACCCATGATTAGCAAGTCATCAAGCCAAATTGACGGCTCACCCCGGAACGAAGAATAGCGATAATGAAATAAGGCAAAACCCTCAACATTGCCATCGACTTCCAATAACAACGCGTGAGCAAACGGATATTCCCCAAATAAGGTTCGCTCTATCTTCTCTTTAGTCGTGGATATTTTGCCGTCGAACCCTTTCATACTACGGTCAAACTCTGCTTTGTGTTCAATAAGCTCTAGTAACTTACTGGCATCTTGCTTGAGCGCTTTCCTTACATTCACTTTATTCTCCATAACTAAAATTACTGCTTGTCGGTAACACAGCAAACAGTGTCGCTGACTCTACTTGCACAGCAGCACCTAACCATTTCACCTGTGAGTATTTGACGTTAAACAGCACTCGCTTAATTAAACGTATCTGCTGCGCCTTATTAAGCAGTAATGACACTCGAATGGGCAGCTATTACTTCCCAGTGATTATCTTTAATATTTTGCCAAACTCGAGTGAAGCGAAATGTCCCGTTTGCAGGATGACCATCATAATTGCCACAGATTGTTACCTTAGCAATCACAACAGCCGTATCCACTTGTAATTTGATCTGCTGCTCATCGACCGAAATATTAGATATATGCAGTACACCTGATTTATGCGCATCTAAATCGTCTTTTTTGCCGAGAACCTGACCTAAATGATTTATAAAAATCAAATGAGATGACAACAACTTGTCCAAAGCAACTGTGTCAGATTCCAGCATTGCTTTACACAATAATTCTTCCGAATTTCGAATTTGGATTTCCCTGATGTTTTCCACCGCTGCTCCTTTTACTGTTTAACGACTCACTCGATTACGCGCTACGCAAGAAGTGAAGTAAACAAATGACTTAAAACCACAACTGATGCGCCTTGTTATACCGTTTCACCTAAGCTAAAATGACCACATAAAAGACCATTTAAAGGGCCTTTGAAATGACCACCAGAATCTTAGCTGATGTTGCTGCAAGCATTACTGAATTAAAAGCTAATCCAATGAAAGTTGCTACCAGTGCTTATGGTCAACCTGTCGCTGTTCTTAACCGAAATGAACCTGCTTTCTATTGCGTTCCTGCTGAAGCTTACGAAATGATGATGGATAAACTCGAAGATCTAGAATTACTATCCATTGCAAAAGAACGCGAGTCTGAAGAAAGCATCTCGGTAAACCTTGATGATTTATAAGTTAAATTTTAAAAAATCTGCCCTTAAGGAATGGAAGAAACTCGGTTCTACCTTGCAGGAGCAATTTAAGAAAAAATTAGCCGAAAGGTTAACTACCCCTCATGTACCAGCTTCAAAATTATCTGGAGCTGATAACATGTATAAAATTAAACTCCGCCAATCAGGTTATCGTTTAGTTTACAAAGTCGAAGATGACGTCATCGTAGTCACCGTTTTAGCTGTTGGAAAACGTGAGCGAAGCGAACACAAACGATGCGGAGTGTAAGCTGTCCAGCCCACAAAGTGAGCGATGCTGATTGGCCTTGTTATATTTACCCACCGCTCTTACCCACTGAAGCTTTGATACTAGCAATAAGGCTTTCTAGATCCGTTACCTTATTAAGCACAATACCTTTTTTATGCTCCAAAGATTTTAAAATGATTGGTTTTGCTAAGTATGGAAACATCCAAATTAACTTTAGCAACCTTGGAATCATTCGGATTTCAGGACAGTTAGATGGAAGCTCCGGACGAGATTTAAACATATAGGAAACATTGCGCTTAAAACAGCGAAATATACAGATATGCCTCGGTACATCGAGAAATATTACATAGTCTGCGCTTTCTCTAACCGTTTTCGACACACCTTCAATTATCCACTGGTTTTGATTAATTAGCTGCTGCTCGCCTATAGCCCGCTCCTCTTTTGAAGTGGCAACCCACCCCTCTTTCCAAACCACACTATCCAAACTATCGACAGGTATTCCGAGAGTATGGCCTAATTTCTTTGCCAATGTCGTTTTTCCTGAACCTGCATTCCCTGTGATATGTAGCTTCATGCTTCCTCAAAAATATAACGCCCACTTCAGCTGCGCCAAAAAAGAGTGAACTTGTGGTGGTGTTTGGACGTAGTGAGTTACACAAAAAACACGGAAGATTTGTTATCAGCCTGCAAGCGCTTATTATGTGTTTGTTATACCCAAACTTAGTGAGTCATATAGCGAAACGTACTGCGTGAACTTTCCTACATTTTCTGGTGTAGCTTCCATTATTGGAGAACTATCGTCGAAAGGTGAATAAAGCAGGCCTCTTGGATCTGTTTTCACCGATGCAACGTACTTTTTGTTTGGTTCTATGGGTTGATAGGCAATCTCGTATTCTTTACTTTTTGCAATTCGTGAAAAACCAACCGTGCCCGTAGAAGCGATACCTGGCATATTCAAACATTCGTGAATAGAGATCTCATGTAACTCATAAATGTCGTCGCCAACTCTCAATTCAACAAATGACCGAGATGAGAAAATAACGATATCAACTCTGTCGTTTAGATTCATAAACCACCATATTACAAAAACACATGACGCCAAATTATTGTGTCATAAACAATAAACTTGCTTGAAGTTAAAGCGCCAGGCGTTGTGAATCACTCTTAAATTGTATGTGCAAACTCAAAACTCGGAGTAACGTAGCCTTGGTTTAGGGTTAAAATACACAAGAAAGTCATTATTTTCAGTTTCTTTGGAGAAATAAACTCTTATAACCTGTTCTGCTCCCCATGCTTGGAAAGTAATCGAAGAAACATTTTCTTTAAATACCTCAAAAACGACCACTTCATCTTGAACCAGTTTCACGTTCACTGAACAGTTACAAAATGGTGAATGAGTAAAGGTTAAGCTATCTCCATTATCGTACTGGATTATAAATGAGAATTGTCCATCATCATGACTGTACTCTTCAGGCCAACCGAAGCCTCTTTCAAAAAAATCCAATTCATCTGGAAATTCATAATTCAAGTGCGCGACCTCTTATCATTGAACTTGTACATAACGCTGAGCTAACACGAGCCCAACCGGGAGCGGAACGTAGTGGCTAAAATGGCCGCAGGCCAGCCACGAAGAGGAGCGGAGGTTGGGCTTCATGTTGAGCTTTTGTTAGAGCTCGCATGGCGCCCCATTTTCGTCAAAATAATAGATATTTTCGTGTTTAAAGCCCCACTTGCCGCCGATCAGCTTAATATGCGGCTCAAATGTAAAGAACTTTACACACCCAATTTCCTGGGAACAGTCTTTATCGATAAAACGCCTTTTTGACGGTTCGACTTCAATGCTATGACCTAAATTACCTAAAAAGTCCAAATTCTTGAAGCCGCTCTCTTGAATTAGATTGTTCCCAAATTCATATAACTCTGAAAATTTTGTGTCAGGTGTTAAAAATTCTTTCATTTTTTTATGCAAGAACCGCTGGACGTCATGACCATCGCTAAACTCTTTTGAGATTGGATTTAGTGAGCAAACACCGTCCTCGACATAATACGAACGAGCGCAATCACCCCAGACATCACCTATCATCGGGCTTAAATCAACGGTGATCAAATTGTACTCCCCTACGAACTCTCTAGATGGGAGATAATCTCTTCCTGATATAGAAAGACAGCTTCTCGAACCAAGGATCACAAAAGCAGGCACGTTATGATACCAAGTATCGGTAACCCCCTTTTCTTTAAGAAGATCCATGGCCGACTTTGATATTGAAGATTCCGTCGAATAAGGGCTTATAAAATCTCTAAGCTCATTATGAACCTCCTTCGCAATTGCTTGAACCCTTCTATACTGCTCAATATTCATTATCACTCCATACCGCTCTAACGTCTAATTCAATGGTGCATGTACACCACTATTACAACAAACAAGTAACTTCAAACCAAGAATGCCAGACGTTATATGCATCCATTGCAATTTTTTGTTAAATTCGTTCTAACGTATACATGCCCAATTTTCTAATATCATTGAGTAGAGGCTCGATAGGCTGTCGACACTTAAAATACAACCAACATGTATCGTCATAGTCTTGCATGATAACTGCATTATATTCTGGAATTACGAGCTTTAAATTACCAGCAACCGAAGACCTAGATAGCCGACGGACAAACAAAGAACTGTTTCTTGGTTCCTTAAATATTAACCGACTAACAGATCTGTATTTGTACTGGTAGCACGTAACGTCCTTCGCGAGAAAGCTATAAAACGACTTCCAACGTAGGTCAATATCAATTTGTTGGTCTAACGAGCGATTAGTAAAATATTGCTCAAATTCTTCACGTGTTAACCAATGATCAAATACTGTAATCGCAATACATTGCCAGCCTTCAATGTTCTCTTTCGTTTTATTCTCTAGCTCTGCATAGACTAACTTTAAGCTATTATGCAACTCTTTTGATACACTTCGAAAAGCTCTCATTATTCCTCTAGAATTTAACGCTGAGAACAGTTGCAAAATATTTGGCGCGTCATTTTGCTCTGCAAAATGCGTGACAATTATTTTTTCAATTGCTTCGTCTTGTTAGGCGTTTGATTGCACACAACTTGAAGATATTGCCAATATAATAAATTGAAGGGTATCTGCATCATGACTTGTGTGAAATAATGCGACCTCTCCACCAAACCCATTCCACCATGCAATTCTTACTGATGATTCTGTTGCATCGAAATAATTATTAGGCTCCGGAGCATCAGAAGAGGTGATAGAACCATCGCCTTGATATATTGGTTCACCTAATTCTTTAATCAATACCTGACTCGTATGATTAAAAATTTCTGAGAGATCTTCTTCCGTATTGGCAATACAAATCGAATCAGACCAAGCTCCCAATGACGCTAAGCAAGTTTCTCGCTCCGCTTTATCTTGGATAAGTAAGTCTTCTAACGCTTTAAAATTCACACAGCTAACCTTAATAAAAAAGGACTCGATTCACATATCCTACTATTAGTAAAAATCATCACAAACTAATACTTGTTTTAAATAGTCGATAAATTTTCCATCTTCTATATTGAAGAAGTCATAACCAACTTTTTGTAAACCATCACTATCAGTTTCAATGATTTTGCCGATATTTCGATTTTTTTTGGGAAAATCCACTCTGTAAGTCATATATTAATTGGTTAAATCTCAAATCAGGGTTCCTCATCCAAATCTGATTTAAAAGTGTTAATAATTCTTCTATCCTTTTTGGATCTCTCACGGAATCACCTAACTAAAAAGACGCCTAACGCTGAGCTAAGCAGTGCACCCACTTCACTTATAATAAAAACACAAGCTTAAAACAAAGTGCGCGAAGTAAAAATGCATCTGATTCAGCGACTTGTTAGGCGCTGACTAGAAATCCAGTTGGCCACTTACTATACCTGTACTCTCCGGTGTCTCAATTTCTTTTGATGAAAAGCTAGATTTGAAACTAGCGGTATCATCCCATTGAAAATTAATCCCTCGAGCATCATTTATAGAAATAATGCTACCATCATCAATTTTTATGCAGAATAAATCATGCCAATCACCATAAAATGGGATGAGATTATCTGATATATCCCATTCTTCTCTTTTCCCTATTCCATCTACAATTTCATCCCAGCTCCAAAAATAAAGAGATAATGAAATCAAATTATCTCCTTCATATATAGATGGGTAATCTGAAGCTAACCTTTCAATAGATTGCAAGAAATCTTTATATTTCTCGATGCTCATACCTTCCGCCTAACGCTGAGCTCAGTTGCAAAAATATCTGGCGCTACATTTTGGGTACCAAAATTCGTGACAGGTATTTTTGTCAATTGAAGCAACTTGTTAAAAAGCTTTACTCATCCCCCTAAGACATGGAAAAACTGAGCACTTTCACAACAAACCATGCACTTGCGTTTTTACCAATTCATTCAATGAAGAATCTTCAATGGCTGTTGACTTTGAAAGCAATTCTTCAAATATTTTTTGTTCATGCTCATCTAAGTAATAACGAGTAATAAATGTTCTATAAAATGAGCAATTAGGTAAATCAGCGGAGTAATGTAAACACCATTTATCATTTTCAACTGACAAAATGACTTCTAGAAAACTTTCACATTCAACGCCGCTAATATAATAGTAATTGTCAAAATGATAATGGCAAAAATCATGAGCATCTTCCCATTTCAATCTATGGATTGGTCCCATATACGGCAAAGGCGAAGAAAGTACTTTTACTTGTCTACTAAAAAAGTCAACTAAACGAATTTTCTCATTCAAGTGGAAATCAAAAGTCATTTTATCAGTACTTACATTACATATATCACCTTTCAATACATAAGAACGTAATATTTCTGATGGTCTTAAATCATCCCACATATTTTGCTCTGAATGTGGAGGTTTCCACAAGATTAAAACTGAGCCAAACCCAACATAATCTTCTTCTTGAGATAATTGAATCTTATAACTTTGACCAATTTTAGGTAGGATTTCATTCAATTCGATAATTGACTTATTACTCAACTCCCAGCAAAGGTCTGCCCAGTGCATTGACTGCACCACTAACTGTGATTCCATTCAATCTCTCAATTTGATTTTTCTTGTGGTTCATATGCTATCAGTTATCAACGAATCTGACAGCTTTTTAACGCTGAGCACAGTTGCAAAAATGCATGGCGCTACATTTTGGGTACCAAAATTCGTGACATGTATTTTTGTCAATTGATGCGACTTGTTAGGCATATGGTGTACCAGCTGCTACACCATCAATTTTTTCACTCGGATCTGTTTCCATTAGATACAAATCCCAACATTCTTTCACAAATACTTCCCTAGCTTTGTCCAATGATTCATGTTGACTAAATGCGTTAAAATGACCGCGTTCTCCATAACCAAATAGCCATTTTCCATTTTCTTCGACGATATAAAATTTATCGTTACCGCCACTGACACCTTCCTCTAAGATGCTTTGAGGAATACCAAATTCCTTTACATATTCCCACAGCTCTTGATAAGTCAACTCTAAAATAGACTTAGGATCGCCTTTTCTATACCAATCTGCTCCAAAGAAATCTGATAGCAAATAGGCTATTCTCATTTTCAAAATGGCTTTAATTAATTCTAATTTACTCGGAAGTTTCATTTAATATGCCTAACGCCGCAAACAGTGGCGCTTTCACAAATGCTGCAGCACATTTAAAACCTAAAACAACAAACGCCGAAGCGTTAAGCGTCCATTGATTTGCTTTGTTATGCTGTTTTGACAACTCGAAAGCTGATATGATTAAGTAAAATTGGCAACTTAGTTATACCAAAATCACCATTATCAACAGCATATAAAACTCCCTTATTGTCACCACTTATCGATATATATAAAGCCCCACTACCTAATTCCATTAGTGGCAATAATGTATTGCATTCAACGTAAGAATCATCGAGTTCAAAATGTTCTTTAAACTGTTCCAAATAACTTATGTATTCAAGTTGCTCAATTATTTCATTTTCATCAAAAACGGCTTCAATAACATCATTTATCTCACTACCATCATCAAGTTTATATGACAACAACGGAGATTTTCCGTTTTGATTTACAACTCGACCATTAAAATTACGAATAATTGATTTAATCGATTCATCAACAGAAAAGCCATAATACTCCTCTATTGTTGGAAATTTATCGTTATCAATCTTTATCGTATTGTGTACTTCTAGAATCAATTGTGATCACCTGATTGTGTGGCAGCATAACGCCCGCTTAAGTGGTGAGCAACGCTACCACTACACTCAATTATTACGCCTTAAACACAAAACTCACTGCAAACCAAAACCGCCAAGCGTTGCGAATCCGTCTTAAAGCGTTTGTATGGATAATAATTACCGATTTAGGGTAATGTGAGACCCAGGCTTTAGCTGCAACTAAAGCTTTCTATGTCGTAGTTCGATTGAACGTAGGCTCCTCTATTGAGAGACCGATAACAAGATGGAACACGACATAGGACTCCAAGCACCACACTCGAATAGTCTTCTGGGTCTCGAACCCGCATTATGCAAGCAAGAGTTAGCTTATTATGAATATAAACACACTTCAAAACATTAATGTCGGTGTTGATACCGGTAAATCACAACTTGATATCTACATTCGTCCTCTCGATATCTATTTTTCTGTTTCCAATGACAAAGCTGGTATCGATAAGGCCATTAAAAATATCAAAAAGTACTCTCCTCAACGCGTCGTTATCGAAGCAACTGGTCGTCTAGAAATGCCGTTTATTATGGCCTGTGCCGATGCAAAACTTCCCTATGTCATCGCCAATCCATTACACATAAAAAAGTTCGCTGGCGCTATTGGCAGAAAAGCAAAAAACGACCGACTTGATGCGGCGCTCATTGCCCACTTTGCTGAAGCCATCAAACCTAAACTCACGCAATTAAAACCAGAAAAAATACGATTAATGAGTGACTTAGTCGCTAGACGTAATCAGCTATTAGCGATGCAAACCATGGAGAAAAACCGACTTCAAATCATGCCTAAAGCATTAGCTTCATCGATTACCCCTGTACTGACTGCTTTCAAAAAACAAGTTCAAAAGATAGAAGAAAAAATCATTAAACTTATTGAACAATGCCCTGAATATACAGCGAAAAATGCCATACTTCAGAGCATGCCCGGCATTGGAAAAATCGCCGCTGCCTCTATCATCAGTAACGTCCCTGAGCTTGGATACATCACTAATAAACAGGCGGCCTCACTGATTGGCGTTGCCCCAATAACTAAAGAAAGCGGCAAGTACAAAGGCAAACGCATTATCCAAGGTGGTCGCCATCAAGTTCGCACCGTTCTCTTCATGGCAATGATGTCAGCCATGCAGTGTAACCCCGTTTTTAAGGCCACATATCAGCGGCTACTTGATGCTGGAAAGCCACGGAAACCGCATGAACATTCCCGTCATTCAAGGCTTCCGAGAACCTTACTTAGATAGTTTTCATCCATCGCGCAACGCATTCTCTTACGCTGGATACCACCTTTCGCACTCGTTTCTTGCTTCAATAAGTTAAAACAAGCTTGACGGATCCTCGATAATTCCTCGGCTCGATCATCTACTCTGATGCGGCATTTATCTTCTCTAAAACCCACGTCTAATTGCCAGTGCATTGACTCCACTAACCAATGACTTTTGCTCGCATTATGCAGTTCTTCTGCACTCAATTTTTTTGAGCTGATGTAGTAGCGAACTGACACCTCTTTCTCTGAAGCGTGCTCGCTTTCTTGTCTCACATTCACCATGATGCCCATGCTTTTCAATTCCGGCCATTCGTACTCAAGGTCACCTAACACACTCAAGTCTTCATTCACCAGTGCACATCGAGTCTCTGATCGACCATGACTTTTGTCCTGACTTGAGTAGCTATCGCCATCAAACTTCATCAACATCGAAGGCTTGTAGTAGTCGTTAAATGCCTGCTCTAAACTGCCTTGATTTCCCTTCACTGCCAGCAAGTAATCTGCACTTTTATCCACGATTTTCTGGGCTATTTTTCGTTGGCAACCCATCGCATCGATCGTGATTAAACAACCAGCAATATCTAACATTTCCAGTAGCTTAGGTATCTCTGTGATCTCGTTGGTTTTCTCGTTCACTTTGGATTGCGCCAAGCAAACACCATTCGCTGTCGCAAACACGTTAACCATATGGATCGCTTGATTACCTTTGGCTTTATTGTAAGACCCTCTCGCCGTCTTTCCATCCACCGCGACAACTTCGCCTTTCGTGAGATCATGACAGTCTTTCATCCAATCAATAAAGGCCGATTGGAACTCTTTCGGATTGAGTAAACCCACCACTCTTGCCACGGTATCGGCAGACGGAATACCCGCTGAAAAATCGCCATAATGATTGAGAAAATCTCGTCTCATTTCACCAAAATCAACAATGCCTTCCCATGTATCTTGTCCCGATAAAACACCACAAACCGTCAGCAAAATAATGTCTGATAATTTGTGCGTAACTTTGCCTGTTTGTCGGTAATCGGTTAAGGCTGAAAAATGCATAAATGGGTTCGCTAAATTGGTCATGAAAAGGCTCCGTTTTTTAATACGAATCCATTAGAAAACAATGAAAATGATCTACAAATCGATCCTTTGTTAATCTAAAAACATGCGAGAAAGGTCAATAAAAATCGTGGCGAGATTAAGAATTCTGTCCTTAGTTCATCCCTTTAAAATCAAGGATGTTCATGCGGTTTCCCTGGCTGGAAAGCCTAAAAAAGTGGCCATTATCGCCTGTGTTAGAAAGATGGTTGTCATACTAAATTCTATGCTGAGAGATGGAACCATGTGGGATGAAAACACATCAAAAATTTAACGCTTGACGCCATAGTCTCTTGTTATGTTTGGTACCATTTACCTGTATTGAACTCTTCAGGAATATCCTGTTCAGTAGGATCATCAAACCCTAGTTTTTCTAATGTATCAAACCACAAATCACGCTTAGACTCAGGCAAATTAACCCCACACCAAGGACAGTAATTAATCATTGAAAAGCTACAACCACCATCCCGGATTATAATTCCGTACTCATCAAATTTTTCTAAATATAGTATTAGAACGTCGGGACATGAAAACTCATCTTGATGTTGGTCGCAGTCTAAAGTCGATGCATACTTCATTTGATCACAACAGTGATTCATGATTTCCTCCAAAAACATAACGCCTAGCACAGCAGCACCTAGCCATTGTGCCAGCAAATATTTGACTCTAAACAGCGCCCGCCCAACTTAATAGTGTCTGCTGCTGCGCCTTGTTAAAAAAAGCTTTTACTGTAACCACTTACATTACAGCAACCGTTGCGTTTAAGACAGTCATGAGCTACCAGCAAGTGCTGCACTCCACGGTGTAACCACAACAAAACCATCAACATCATCAGACTTGTTTGTGGTTGATGATCTCTGCCGCCCACGAAAGTCACGAACAGCTAATTGCCACTTGATGTTGCTAAGTTGGCGCTTATGTTGAACGGCGATATTAGCCCTGCGATAAATTCAAACGGCTTACACCAAAGAAAGTAGAAACCAACAACAGAACGGCTGTAAAAGCTGACTCGAATATTGCAGCGATTACAGAACCCAACCTATTAAATTAGCTTTGCCCTTTTGCAGCTTTTTAACGCCAAATTAAGGTGTGAACAACGCTGACACCTTAGCTAAATCATTGTGCCATAAACACTAAACTGGCTTGAAGTGAAAGCGCCAAGCGTTGTGAATCACTCTTAAATTTATTGTTATATTCAATTTTTGTAGGAACTAAAATTTACTTTCTAATCGTTGTATGGATTGTCCGATCAATGTTTCTAACCGGTCCCAATCTTCAGCGTCGACAGGAAAACCGGAAGATACTTTAACCAATAGATCTAAGGTTTCGCTTACCTTTGATTTCACCTTGCCACTCAAATTATCTGATAGTTCGTTGATAAGATTTGCTTCCTGGTACAAATCAATATTTATCGACATAGACTTTACATTACTGGTGTCATATTGATATTGAGTTACTTCTTTTTGTACCACGCTTTGAGGATTATATAGACGATAGTTTTTCACAACTAACTGTACTGTTTTCATGCGATTAAGGGTGCGTTTTCTAGCTAATTTTCGCTCAGACAAACACCTAAAAATTGGAGGTAAAACACCCAAACTGAGAGCTACCAGTGCAGCAAAAGCAGTTGCTAAGGCCGAAACTGCATCCCAATTAATTTCACATTCCACCACTATTGCTACCTACGGTTCTGATTTGAAATATAACGCCCTGTTAAGGGGTGAGCAACGAATAACTAAGCCGCTGCATACCACCTAATCACTTAAACCAACGCATAGTAAAAATGCCATGCGTTGTGAATCCTTCTTCAACAGCTTGTTATATTTTTTTGTTACCTAAGATTAGATTCATTGCTTTCTTTAGCGCAACTAGCCCATCCTTATCTCTTGGTAAAACATTTAGTAAAACATCTTCATCAAGGTATTCATCCAAATAATAATCTCGACCATGCTGAAGTGGTTGCCACTTATTTGTTACACAAAAATCTTCAATTTGCTGAAATATATTCTCAAATATTCTTCTAGAAGACTCACTAGCTTTTTCAACCATATCAAAGAAATCAACTTTCTCATGACCTAGGTCATAACCAAATTGATGCCCACGGACAACCATTAATTTTGTACTTGTCTCTCCCATCCCCAAGTAATTAACATTTTCTCTTACTCTTCGAAGTGTTTTGTAATCCATATCATCTTTCCAATGAAGTTGATCCTCAAGCCACTTTTCAATTTTGTTATGTTTCATACTTTTCATATTTTCCAGATGGAAAGTATGATCAGTATTAATGAGAGCAAATCCCACATGAAATACAGCATAGTAATATCCGATAACAGCATTCATATAATTATTACTTTCTTTTGCCGCTTCAGCTGAGCCCCACATCGCAGCCCCCCATGCTATATGAGAACCTATATTCATTTCTCTTAGGTGTTGTTCTTTATCGTCCATTAAAACTCCGTAAATAAATTAAAAATATAACGCTGAGAACAGTTGCAAAATATTTGGCGCGTCATTTTGCTCCGCAAAATGCGTGACAATTATTTTGTCAATTGCTTCGACTTGTTATGTCAATCTAATGCAGCATATATTAATCTTCACTCATATATTTAGCTAGACCTTCATTGAAATCACTGCTGCATTGTGGACAAAAAGTCTCGCCAAAATCCGAGCGATAAATAAGCTCTTCAGAAAAATGTCCACAATAAGATGCCGTATGGCTATCAATATACTCTTTCCATTCAACAAGCTCTGATATCTCTTTTTCGACTTGCTCTGCACTTTCTTTTAATGATAATAAATAATCCTTATATTGTGTTAAAGTCTTTATATGTTCCTCACAGTTAACTAGAAAATTATTAATTTTATCATCATCATAACTATCTAATATCTCACTAATTTTTCCTTTCGACTCTGTATTCTTAATATATTGTGTATATTCTGTATATTGTTGCCATGAATCAATAAAACGAATTTTGTCACAATATCCACCTAATATACTCATAATTGCTAACTTTTCATCATTTGGACAACAAATTACTTCAATAGCGTCGAAATCAAAATAAAAGCCAACATTATCAACAAACCTCCACTCTCGTTCCCAAGTAAAACCTTGTTTCTCCATAGTTTCACCTAGAGGGTGGGCCAGAGCTCGTATTTCATCAATGCATTGATTAACCTTTCCTGAATTAGAACCATTAGCAATAGATAAAATTTCTGACAATAATTTATTGTCCAAATATATGGTTGGTCTTACTTTTTTTTGTACCATGTAGGATTTTTTAAACCCAATACCATACTGCATTTTTTCCGTGCTTCTGCGTTTAGAAATAGCGATAAACGCACCTAAAGCAAATATTGGCGTTTCTGTGAAACATGCAATCTTATATTTAAAATTATCACCTTTTGAACCTTTAGGTATCTGTGCTTTTATTAAGCCTTCTTTGCTATTTCTTCCATCTTTTAATATGCTCTGTATTGAAGATTTACCTGTCATATGAATTAAATAATTAGACATGTCAGGTTTCAATTCAGGTTCTATATCAAAAGTTTTCATCTATTTTAAATTCCTAAAAAGTGAGATCAAAGTTAAATGAGTGACATAACGCTTAGCACAGCAGCACACGCGCTGTTGTACCAACAAACTAATTACTTCAAACCGCAAGCGCCGAGTAAAATGTGTCTGCTGCTGCGTCTTGTTAAAAAAAGATATTTTTTGTAACTACTTACCTAGGAAGCAGCCACAAAAGCTTCGACATCCTCCGCAACTCCAACGAGCGCTGCAACCCTAGATGTTTCCAACGACACACTTGCAGCACTACCAAACCGTTGAGAGTTTGATGAACCAGCCGCCCACAGAAGTCACGAACAGCTAATTGCCACTTGAGGATGCCAAATTAGCGATACTGGTTAGTGGCTATATTAGCCGAACACCATTTCATAAACGGCTTACACCAAAGAAAGCGGAAACAAATAACTGAACGGCAGTAAAAGCTGACTCGAATATTGCAGCGACTGCAGAACCAAACCTATTAAATTTGCTTTGTTTCATTGCAGCTTTTTAACAGTTATTATACAGAACCATTCTATGGGAAAGGGTCTGTATAATATCTTTTCCCCTCCCCCTTAACGCCATCTCAAACACCGTTAAAACAACACCTTAGCATTTGATTTTATCCACAGGAAGAAGATATACGGATTTGTTCGGTATAAGTCATCCACACGACAACAATCAAACACTGGATAAATAAACAGTATTTTTATTATGATCACGCTACCGCCATTATTAATAAAAACACATAGAGAGGAATATCAACAATTTGCATATATTTATAGCAAAACTCTCGCGTCATTCCTACACAAAAGGAAACATTCGGTGGGTTTACAACCAGTTTAAAACGGATAATTTGCGATAGGCACAAAAAACCTCAATAATCGGTGTTCGACTATTGAGGCTACTTCTATTTGCTACTGTTTAATTCAATGAGCTACGTATTACTTCTTGATGTTTTTACCTTGAATGTATTTACGGCTCACATCAACGACGGCGACATCTTTAAAAAAGCTGCGGCCAAGGAGTAATGGGAACGTTAGATGTGTACGATCCGCTAGCGTGAATTCGGTTTGTTCTTTCAAGTCACCAATTTCTACCCACATTTTTACCACTGGGCGACGCACACCTTTCTCATTCGTAGATTGACGAATTCGAACCCAGCGATCAACCGGTAAGCTGACCTCTTCACTCTTCACACCTTCGTGTTCAATCTTAAATTTAACCCAATCTTTTCCATCACGTTCAAATGGCACAATGTCCACAGCACTGATAGAAGAGGTGGTTGCGCCGGTATCGATACGAGAATCAAAGTTATCTTTTAAGCTAGGAATATGTACCCACTCTTTAGAACCTAAGATTAACTTGCCATCACTCAGCTTTTTACCTTCCACTTTTGGTGTCACTACTGTGGGCTTTTTACTCGGTGTTTCTGCTTTTGGCGCATTAACCGCTTCTGTCGTCTTTGCAGCAGTATCAGCAGGCTTTGATGTTGTTTGATTATCAGGCACCTTATCCTGGTGAGGCGTTGCACAAGCCATCAAACCACCACTGAGTAATAACGGAACCAGGAACTTCAATTGTTGTTTCATTCATTCACCTAATAAAACTGCTAAAAACTTAACACACTTTCATGATTGACTCTGCAACATAAGGTATATCACTTTCAGTCAGACCAGCGACATTAATTCGCCCATCGGTCACCCCATAAATCGCGAACTCTTCACGTAAACGAGTCATTTGTTGTGGTGACAAACCTAACACGGTGAACATACCTTTATGTTGCTCAATAAAATCAAATTGTGCCGTATTGTACGTATTTCTCAACTCCCGACATAATGTTTGACGAAGGCTTAACAAACGTTGCTGCATTTCAACCAACTCTTGCTGCCAAATTGCCGTTAGTTTGTCATCTTGTAACACAGTTTTGACAAGCGCCGCACCATGATCGGGTGGCATGGTATAAGAAGCTCGAGCTAAATTTTGCAGTTTCCCTTTTGCATTACCAGCTTCAGTGACATTTTTACCAATCACCATTGCTGCCCCCGTACGCTCGCGATACAAACCAAAGTTTTTAGAACAAGATACGGTCAACATCATCTCATCTACGTTATCGGCCATAAAACGCAACCCTGCGGCGTCTTGCTCATAACTATCACCAAAACCAAGATAAGCAGCATCAACAAATGGCATAAATCCATTCGCTTGTGCAAGCTCTGTTACCGATTGCCAAGCATCCAAACTCATGTCGGCACCCGTTGGGTTATGACAACAACCGTGTAATAGCACAACGTCGTTCGGCCCCGCTTGCGCCAAATCTCGCAACATCGCCTCAGTGTCGACTGTTTTCGTTACCGGATTAAAATAAGCGTAGTACTTAACACGTAAACCTGCTGCTTCCATGATAGGTGCATGATTTACATAGCTTGGATTTGTGAGCCACACCGTAGTATCTGGCTGAGCAAAGTGAATTAAATCGGCAAACATACGCAAACCACCGCTGGCACCAGGGGTTTGAATAGTGGCAACACGTTCGTATGCAGAGGTACCTTTTAGCACCAAATCAACCATGCTTTGGTTGAACTCTTCACAACCTGCAATACCGACGTAAGCTTTAGTCGTTTGCGAGGCAACCACAATATCTTGCGCCTGCTGTACCGCTCGCATAATTGGAGTGACACCGTCACTATTTTTATAAACACCGATCCCGAGATCAACTTTATTTGCTCGAGTATCTTTTTTGTAAGCCGCAGAAAGCGAAATGATGGTGTCTAGCGTGGGAGTAGGAAGATGAGAAAACATTGTGGGTCACGACCTTGTGATAAAAACAAATTATGACCCACAACTTACCACTGCAACAGTGAAAACCAAACCGTTATTTAGGATTTTAACTCATGAATAATCTGGTTGCTGCTACCACGCCACAACAAAGCAGGATCACGCAGCGATTCTTCATATTTACCATCAACTAACACGTCGATTAAATCGACAACTTGACGTTGAGCGGGAGTGAGTGTGGCGAGCTCATACCCTGTCCAGATCCAGATATCCTTACCCTCACATTCATGGCGTACGCGCTGTACGAGATGCAAGATTCCATCAAGGTTTTGTGGATGCAATGGATCGCCGCCCGAAAGCGATAAGCCACGGCGTTTAATTCGCGTATCATTGAGATTTTCAATGATATGGTCTTCCAATTCTTGAGTGAATGGAAAACCAGAATCGAGTCGCCACGTGCTTTTGTTGTAACATCCTTTGCACTGATGTTCACAGCCGGAAACAAACAGAGTACAGCGTGTTCCCGGACCGTTCACCACATCAATCGGATAATATTTGTGGTAATTCATAACTTATAAGTGTTTTACCCGACGTTTGACTTCTTCTTGCTTACCCAAGTTAAATGGTCGTGCATCTGGGCTACCTAAATACCCACATACGCGGCGGATAACGGAGACTTTCTCAGGATCATGGTTGCCACATTTAGGGCAAACAAACCCCTTACTGGTGCAGTCAAATTCTCCGGTATAACCACATTCATAACATTCATCGATAGGAGTATTGGTGCCGTAATATGGCACGCGATCATAAGCGTAATCCCAAACGTTTTCTAACGCTTCGATGTTACGCTGCATGTTCGGAAATTCGCCATAGCAAATGAACCCGCCGTTCGACATGGTTGGATACGGCATTTCAAAATCGATTTTATCGTATGGGTTAACTTCTTTTTCTACGTCTAAGTGGAAGCTATTTGTGTAATAACCTTTGTCAGTCACGCCTTCTACCACACCAAATTCTTTTGCATCAATACGACAGAAACGATTACATAAGTTTTCACTTGGCGTCGCGTACAAACTAAAGCCATATCCGGTTTCTTCTTTCCACATATCGACGGCATCACGTAAACGCTGAACAATATCAACACCCACTTGGCGCAGCTCTGCATCATCGTAAATATGGTGTTTTTGGCCAAACAGCGCATTAATAGTTTCGTGAATCCCAATGTAACCTAATGAGATAGAAGCACGGCCATTTTTGAAGATTTCAGCCACCGAGTCTTCTGCTTTTAAACGGACACCACATGCCCCTTCCATATAAAGGATCGGAGCAACACGAGCTTTTACATTTTCTAAACGAGCAATACGAGTATCCAGCGCTCGGCGTGCCACTTTTAGTGTGTCGTCTAAAATAGAGTAGAAACGCTTAATGTCCCCTTTTGCTTTAAGAGCAACACGAGGTAAATTGACACTGACAACCCCTAAATTATTACGACCATCATGGATCAACTCACCATTTTCTTCGTAGGTATTTAAGAAGCTGCGGCAGCCCATTGGTGTTTTGAACGATCCCGTTACGTCAACGACACGATCGTAGCTAAGAATATCTGGGTACATACGTTTGCTTGCACAATCAAGGGCTAACTGTTTGATATCATAGTTTGGCTCACCCGGTTTTTGGTTTAAGCCAGCTTTAATCGCGAACACCAGTTTAGGGAATACAGCTGTTTTATGGTTTTTACCCAAACCAGCAATACGGTTTTTCAAGATAGATTCTTGAATTAAACGAGATTCCCAAGATGTGCCTAACCCAAAGCCTAATGTCACAAATGGAGTTTGACCATTGGCAGTATGTAATGTGTTGACTTCATATTCGAGAGATTGGAACGCATCAAAACACTCTTTTTCAGTGCGCGCTTCAGCAAAAGCATTCGGATCGTGGATATCCCACTCAAGAGCCACTTTAAGATGCTTGTCATAACTTGATTTAACATAAGGCGCTAAGATTTCATCAATGCGGTTGATGGTTGTGCCACCGTAGATATGGCTTGCCACCTGAGCAATGATTTGAGCTGTCACCGCTGTTGCTGTTGAAATCGATTTTGGCGTTTCGATTTCGGCGTTACCCATTTTAAATCCGCCAGTCAACATTCCCTTTAGATCAATCAACATACAGTTAAACATCGGGAAGAATGGCGCATAATCTAAATCGTGATAGTGAATATCACCTGCTTCATGTGCGTTTACAACGTCACGTGGCAAGATATGCGTTTTGGCATAATGTTTTGCCACAATTCCTGCTAACAGGTCACGTTGGGTCGGGATCACTTTTCCATCTTTATTGGCATTTTCATTCAATAAATCGGCGTTGCTTTCTTGTATTAAGCCTTCTATCTCTTTCGTTAAAGAGCTCTGTTTTTCACGCGCGATATCGCGATCGTGGCGGTATTCAATATAAGAACGAGCCAAAGTTTTAAATGGGCCTTGCATTAGCTCATTTTCAACCATTGTTTGGATCTCGGCGATAGCGACCTGATCGTAACCTTTGCATTTTTCTTCTACTGCTAACGCTACATTTAACGCGTATATAGCGACATCGTTCGTGATATGATCCGCAGCACTTTCTACGGCTGCTTGAATACGATCCCGGTCAAATGGGGCCTCTGATCCATCACGTTTGATTACGATAGGTTTCACCTTTAATCTCCTTACCCAGCATACTCACAGAGTTATCCACAAATACACGATATGGGCCTTTGTATTTATTTTACATACTACATCTTGTGGCTGTATTTAACGCTCAACCCCGCCTTTCCGTTTTGATTTAGATCAAATAACCCGCCATGCTGAACAAGGATACGGCGATAAATTTTGACGAGATCTCAAAAAGAAAAATAACTGTGTAACTCCCAAAAAAGTACGCTACAGCTATTGATTTTTAGCAATCCCTGATAGGGTCAAGTCTACGACGTGAGTGAATTTTACGAACGGAATAACTTGATGGAAAAGCGTACAATTTTAACCGCCTGCTTACTGTATTTTGGCTTGAGTTCTGTAGCTTATTGTGGTTCAACGCTCGCATTGCAAACTTGGAATATGCAGTGGTTAACCACAAAGCAAGATACCCCCGGCCCCAAACGCAATGACTTAGATTATGCGGCAATGCGTTCCTTTTTCACGCAACACACGCCTGATGTCCTGGCATTTCAAGAAGTCGATAACATAAACGCCTTAAGAAAAGTCATCTCCAATCATTATCAAGTGATATTTTCTGATCGTGCACAGAGCCGGTTTGCCTCACAACACTACTCCGACATTAATCAATACACTGGATTTGCCGTTCGCCGTGGTATTCCGTTTTCAGATCCACAAGATATTGAATTACGCGACGTGAACTCAAACAGTAACCACTACTCAAAACTGAGGTTTGCTACCTATATCGTACTTTATCCAAACTCTAAACAGCCGATTCACCTTCTTTCTGTCCATCTTAAGGCGGGATGTTCTTATCGCATCCACGCTTATAAAACAAGCTGTAAACGTTTGATACAGCAAGCTGATAGCATTAATCTGTGGATTACAGAAAAGGAAAGAAATCATCAGGCATATATTGTGATGGGAGATTTCAATCACGCCTTAGCCTTAAAGCGTGATGCGATATGGGAGGAGATAAAACAAGGAACCAAAAGCCGACTGCTCACACAGAAAGTGACAAGCCGTTGCTATGCGCGCAAAAGTGCCCGCTCAACCAAACTCATTCAATATCGAACTCTGATCGATCATGTCGTGGCAAGCCCAACTTTGAAAGCGCTCCATATTGAACAAAAGCGCTATACCAAAAAAGATGTTCAGCGTTATCAATTAAGTGACCACTGCCCAATTCAAGTCACGTTTCAGCGTAAACAGTGACAGACATTATTTTCGGCTGTCAATGCGCTCAACAATCGAATGGGTCACCCCAAGAGCAATGACCATGGCAATAATAAAATAGAAGATATCTGGGTTACCTGCCGTAATACTCGCGATGGCAGGACCTGGACATATACCAGCTAATCCCCATCCAGCGCCAAAGATAGCCGCACCACCGAGTAGACGACCATCAATGAGGGTACTTGTCGGCACGTTAAATTTAGCGGCGCACACGGGTTGCTGGCGCTTTTTAACAATAAAAAAATAGCCGGGCATAAAGACCAACAGAGCGCCACCCATCACAAAGATTAAGCTTGGATCCCAAGTGCCAAACACATCAAGAAAAGCGATCACTTTTTTAGGATCAGCCATACCTGAAACGGCCATACCTAAACCAAACAGTAAGCCAGAAAATAAGGCTGATAAACCAAACAGTATCGGACGCATATTAGGCTCCTATCAGGTGTTGCCAAATAAATACCACCACAGCACCAACCAGCATAAATGTGCAGGTCGCAGCAATAGAACGAACGGATAAACGTCCCATACCACAAATACCATGGCCACTCGTGCAACCATTGCCTAGTCGCGTCCCAACACCAACTAATACGCCGGCAGTAATATAGAGTATGGTACTACCCCCGAATACGCTTGGAATTCGTCCTACCGACGAATGCAGGCCAAGCCAACCGCCAACAATTAAGCCAAATAGGAAAAGATAACGCCATAGCGCATCATTTTTTTGTGGCTTAATCGCTCGGGTGACTATTCCACTGATCCCCGCAATCTTGCCATCCATCAAAAGCAATAGAAGTGCTGATATGCCGAGCAAAACGCCACCAGCAAATGACCACCAATACATTGTTGTCATATTAGTATCCTTAAAACTCTATCGATCATCAGTCGGACAAAACAAATCTTGTAGGTTCATTATCAAAGTGGCAATGCGAGGATCAGCTAAAGAATAAAAAACCAATTGAGATTCTTTACGTGCTTTGATAAATCTCTGTTTACGCAACACGGTTAAATGTTGAGAAAAAGCCGATTGGCTTAACGCCGAGTGTTGTTGTAATTGACCAACCCCGACTTCACCTTGAGTTAATTGGCACAATACCATTAAGCGTTCAGGATGAGCCATTATTCTCAATAACTCGGCAACCTCTTCTGCGCTATCGCGCATCGTAGCCACATCTACTGCTAATGAATCCATTTCAATCTCCTATTAATACATAGAGAAAGCATACTCTCGTTATGATATTAGTCAAAACTTATTTAGCTGAGATAAATATAGACCAGATAACATTAGCTATTACTAATAATATTAGCTTTACTCAGCCAACCTGTGCGGTTATTCCCAAAAAACGTCAAGTAACCCACATTATCAAGATAAATAAAAAGGGGAGCCGATTATGGCTCCCCTATCTTGTAGCAACTATAGGAATCAATGCACCGTTTGTGAACTGAGCTGCTCCATTAAAATATCTTCAATGAAATCACGTTCTATTTCAGAATGCCTTTCTAGCATCACTGGTGATTCACTCATGATCATCACCGCTTCATTCAATGTTACCCCTTTAATTTGATGAGCATAATGTTCGCATTCTTCCTGCAATTCAATCCAAGCTTGGTGATATTGTGGATACAGAACTTCACTCATTTTAAGTAAGGTAATCATTGAATTTTTCATGCACAGTTTTCCTCAAGTGATCGAGAAATTACTCAGCGCTCGCGTGCTGTTTTTTCATTTCTCGCTCATATTTTTTAACTTTCTTCAGTGCCATTTTGCGCTTCAATGGAGAAAGATAATCAATAAACAGATTACCTTTAAGATGATCAATCTCATGTTGCATCGCAATGGCCAAAAATTCATCGCTTTCCACCGTAATGGCCTCACCATTACGGTTTTGTGCTTTAACAACCACTTTGCCAAAACGTTCCACTTTCTCATAGTAATCAGGCACAGATAAACAGCCTTCTTCACCCATTACCTTATCTTCACCACTTTCAACCACAGGGTTAACAAGGATTAGCGGATCATTACGTTCCTTAGACAAATCAATGACAACAACGGCTTCTTCTGCACCGATTTGTGGTGCCGCAAGGCCGATGCCATTACTGGTTGAATACAGTGTATCTAACAAATCGTTAATCACGCCTTGCACTGCATCAAAGTCTTTAACGGGTTTTGATACTTTTTTTAGTCTTGGGTCTGGAATCGTAATTATTTCTCGAACCGCCATTGAAACTCCTAAATCTCACTCAATTATTATTGTTCTGACCAGTGTCATTATCACGGCAACTTATGATCAAAACATTGCCTAGTCACTAACCCCCAACGAGGGCATTGATACTGGTCTTCGCTGTAATGGCCAGCAGTATACTCGTTTACGACGCGACGCCAAAATTTCGTTGCATGTTCAGCGCCTTCTACCTGCTTTATTTCCCACTTTCCACGCAGCATTTCAAACAATAATGACGCAAACTGCCGCCCTGTTTGTTGCTGACGAAAAACAGGAGCCACATAAAAATCACAAATATCAAAGTGATCGCGAGCAATATGCTCAATAGCCGCGTGGCCTGCAGGTAAGTCATCGATATAACAAAGATAGCCCATGACATCCCCACCCAGCTGAGTGTCTAAAGGAAAAAGCCCATTTTTATCAGGTTTTTTGCCCATAATTAACGAAAACTCAGCTTCATACGCTTGTGCTAGGTTGGTATATACATGGATATTATCACTCGTGACTTTAACTAATCGCATTCCATCCTCATTGCCATCAATATTAAAAACGCAGCTCATCTAGCTGCGTGATATTGTCAACGAAATAGCTTTTGCACTTCAAGCAATTATTATTGATTTGCTAGGCATGGAGAATATAGCGACGAATAGTCCCCACGTCTGGGTGTTCAACATCGTTTATCCATCGGCCACCACAATGTTCGATGACGTGAATCGATGGATGGTTATCCGCACAGCAAGTCACGATATAGGAAGAGAGGTTTCCATGGCCTTTTAGCCACGCGAGCATAAATTGGGCAACCCCACGATTACGAGCACTTGGACGAGTTTCATAACCAACGTGACCAATGGAGTGTACTATGGTCTCGTTTTCACCAATACGCTCACGTATCGTGCCAACAATGTTGCCAGAATCAATACAAAAATAGGTTTTACACGGTACTCGATGTTGAGGAATGCAATCCTGATTACTTTCAATCAACACATCCTCTAAGAACTCCCCCGGAGAGCGATCTTTGTCTGTGTAGCGCACTAATCCATTAGCCGCACATTCTTGCATATATTCATCCAACTCAAGTAACCAGTCTGCACTGGCTTCAACCATATACATACCTAACACTCCTACAACCGCTTTCCATCGCTTGAATCACCGCTACCTATTGCACCACCGCGTTAACCTTGCGCTTCAGGTACAATCAAAGGCAAATCTGTCACACCATAATCAAGGCCAAACTGACTTAACACACAAGTCAATTGCCCTCGATGGTGCGTTTGATGATTTCCCCAATGTAATAAAAATTCGTTCACAGTTAAAGTTACTGTGACCGCATTTTCAGTAACATAAGTGAGACTTTTTTGACAATCCTCCGGTGTCAAACAGTGGCTAAAATCAACAATCAAGTGATCAATACTCTCGCGAATCCCTACCAAATTATCTAAATCCGTTTCAGGCCAATTGACTTCGTCAAGTTCTAAACTCTGTAGTGATTTTTCAGTAATGATGATGTGGTTATCGGCAAGTCGCTGCAGCATCAAACGATCCGTAACAATCATATGATTCCACATGTCAAAAATAGACGAGAAATAAGAACGTGTATCGCGATTGAGTTGGGCTTGTGATAACGAGCGGCAGGTCGACAGCAGCTGTAAATTCATACGCTGATTATAGCGAGCAATAATCTTAAAATTCGAAGCAACGTCCATATCTGCTCCTAGATAGCAG
The DNA here is from genome assembly GCF_015686695.1 of Vibrio nitrifigilis. NCBI lineage: Bacteria > Pseudomonadati > Pseudomonadota > Gammaproteobacteria > Vibrionales > Vibrionaceae > Vibrio > Vibrio nitrifigilis. Next base: position 777,509 of record NZ_JADPMR010000004.1, read on the forward strand.
TGAATGAGTGTCACTATACTCCTGAACAATCAAGGTTTTGTGACGCTTTAAAAATCAATGTCAAACAAATGCAAACGTCGCCACCTTCCTAGCTGCGACAATCTATGTGGCCAGTGCACTAAACCGAGTGAGCGGAGTTAGAACACGTGCTTAATGAAATATTACTCATAATTTCTACTTATAATCAACCAGTTAGTTTATTAAATGTGTATTCATCCCAGTTATACGACATCCCCCTTATCGACTCGGCATCTTTCGCGCCCGCCTGTCCCCCCAGACGCCTTCGTCCCCATACGCAGCGCATCACAAAATATGGATTGTGACTTATCTCTACTATCAGGGTGATTTTGTGATTTCAGGATAGCCATTTGTCCAGATGACACAGAAATAATCCTGTAATGGTGAATATCTTTGGATGTTTCACCAATGCAATCCCGCCCTCGCTACCGCACAATATTTACTGTACCTAATAACTAAAAAACTCTCATATTTCAATAAGATGAGGCATTACCCTATGGAACAAGTAAAAGATCGTGCGGTGGCAACAACTGCCCAACCGACCCATGCTCGTTACTGGATTGTAGCGATGCTATTTTTAATTACATCGGTTAACTACGGCGATAGAGCCACCCTATCTATCGTCGGAGATCCGATGTCACATGCCTTAGGACTGGATACGATAGCAATGGGCTATATTTTCTCCGGATTTTCTTGGGCTTATGTTATCGGACAAATTCCTGGAGGATTGCTGCTAGACAAATTTGGCTCCAAACGCGTCTACCTTTTCTCTATTATTACTTGGTCTATTTTCACTTTTGTCCAAGGTTTTATCGACTTATTCCCCGGCTCTTCCGTCATTAGCGTTTTGTTCTTATTACGCTTTATGGTCGGTATTTGTGAATCTCCTGCTTTTCCAGGTAATAGCCGCATTGTCGCCGCTTGGTTCCCAGCCCAAGAACGTGGGACAGCTTCAGCAATTTTTAACGCAGCACAGTACTTCGCCACTGTTATTTTCGCCCCTATCATGGGGTGGCTAACTCATGCGGTGGGTTGGAACCATGTGTTCTTCTTTATGGGCGGTGTCGGGTTAGTCTGCGCAGTTATCTGGCAAAAAGTGATTTATGCCCCTAAACAACACCCTAGTATTAACGATGCAGAACTCAAATACATCGAAGCTGGCGGTGCATTAACTAACTTAGATGCGCCTGAACAAAAAAATAAACCCGCAAACGTTCAACCTGAAGTGGTTGTCTCAAAAAAAGAAGCGATTAAAGATCTCATGTCATCTCGCATGATGCTGGGTATTTATTTAGGTCAATACTGCATTAATGCCTTAACCTACTTCTTTATCACTTGGTTCCCTGTCTATTTGGTTCAGGCTCGCCATATGTCAATCCTAGAAGCCGGCTTTATTGCCGCTATTCCTGCCATCTGTGGTTTCCTTGGAGGAATTTCTGGCGGGATTATGTCGGACTTTTTACTATCCCGTGGCGTATCTCTTACATGGGCACGTAAAATCCCCATTATTGGTGGCATGTTGCTATCCACATCCATGGTGGCATGTAATTACATCGATACAGGTTGGATGGTGGTTGGCTTTATGGCACTTGCGTTCTTTGGCAAAGGTGTTGGTGCATTGGGTTGGGCTGTCATGTCAGATACCGCCCCAAAAGAAGTGGCAGGTTTAAGTGGCGGTATCTTTAACACAGTCGGTAACCTGTCCGGTATCGTCACGCCTATCGCGATCGGCTATATCATTGCCGCAACAGGATCATTTAATGGTGCGCTTATCTATGTCGGAATACATGCTTTAGTCGCCATTTTCAGTTACTTGGTCATCGTTGGCAAAATCGAACGTCTTAACTTATCTAGCTTGATTAAAGCATAGGGGGCAGTGAATTCTTATGAGTTACGAATATCCAACCATTACCCGTATCGAAGTCGTCCCCGTCGCCGGATTCGATAGTATGCTACTCAACATTGGCGGTGCCCATGGCGCTATGTTTACCCGCAATATTGTGATTGTTCATGATAGTGCAGGTCACACTGGCTTGGGAGAAGCCCCTGGCGGTGAAGTGATTGAAAATACACTCAAGGAAATCGGCCAAACTTTGGTTGGTGAACCGATTGTCTATCTCAATAAACTCATTCACCGCACTCATTTTGCCCAGCAAGGTGACGATTATGAAACCTTCGGTAAAGGCGCATGGACATTTGAGTTACGAGTGAATGCCGTCGCAGCGATGGAGGCTGCTCTCCTTGATTTAATGGGACAGTTGCTGCAAGTTCCTGTTGCAGAATTGCTTGGCCCAGGAAAACAGCGTGACGCTGTCACTGTGCTCGGCTACTTATTCTTTATCGGGGACAGTCATAAAACGGAGATGCCTTATCCCGAAGAAAAGCCGGGACATCCGTGGTATCAAATTAGACGCCGCGAAGCGATGACACCGACTGCCATTGTTGAACAAGCTGCCGCAGCGAAAGATCGTTATGGATTTAAGGATTTCAAACTAAAAGGCGGAGTTTTGCCTGGTGAAGAAGAAGTGCAATCGGTTGAATCACTGGCCAGTGCTTTCCCTGATGCACGAATTACCATTGACCCTAATGGAGCGTGGTCGCTCGATGAAGCGATTAAACTGTGTAAACCGTTACGCAATGTTCTGGCTTATGCAGAAGATCCCTGCGGCGCAGAGCAAGGGTTTAGTGGCCGTGAGATATTGGCTGCGTTTCGCCGCGCAACCGGCCTACCGGTAGCAACCAATATGATTGCCACAAACTGGCGTGAACTGCAAAGCGCACTCATTCTAGATTCTATTGATATACCACTGGCCGACCCACACTTCTGGACCCTCTCTGGTGCCGTGCGGGTCGCATCATTGTGCAATGATTGGGGGTTAACTTGGGGCTGTCACTCTAACAATCACTTTGATATTTCACTGGCTATGTTTACCCAAGTTGGCGCAGCAGTACCGGGCAATCCAACCGCAATCGATACTCACTGGATTTGGCAAGAAGGTCAGCATCTAACAAAAGATCCTCTGCAAATTGTACAAGGGAAAATTGAAGTGCCAGATAAACCGGGTCTGGGAATTGAACTAGACCGAGATGCACTGCAAAAAGCCCATCAACTATACAAACAGTTGCCAGGAGGCAAACGTGATGATGCGAAAGCCATGCAGTATTTAATCCCCGGCTGGGAATTTGATCGGAAACGACCGGCATTAGTTCGCCAATAATCACACTTTGATATCAATATCCATCACCTTCAATCCACGTATCCATGACATTGAAGGTGATGTTTTTAGTATTAACCCGTCACCACGCTCAATTTAGGCCAAACCTTCAACCACTGTTTTTTTGCAATTCGACTAAGAAACACCTCTTGTTGCCGATTAGGGTTGTGGCTAATCGTCAAGTCAAATAGATGCTGTAAACCAAACGCACTACTCCATTCCAACGTGCCATCATCAGCTAACCGAACTGCGCATGCGGTTTCTTTTTCGGGCCAGTAATGCATCGCATCTAACGCATTGTCATAGGGCCTATCATGATTACGAAGATGCATACGTGCTTGATTTTTGACTTCCCAAGAGATATCAGGACATCTTTGTACCAAAGCGTTTTGAATGGTCAGGTCGGCTTCTTCACGTAAATCGTGAGACTGATAATAAATGACATCCACATCGTTTAATGGCGTGGCTTGATGGAATCCATGCAGACGATCCCAAGCCAGATTTCGTACAAATCCAGCGGCTAACCAACTGTCGGGTAAATGAAGCTCACGATGCGCTTGCAATGCTTTCATTCTCTCTAGATCGTCTCGCATCCAAGCGTCAAGTTGTTGTTCAATATACACAGTGTCCTTTCTCTTCTTTAAGTTAATGCATTCAGCACTTGGTTTTACTATGTGGTGGTGCGATAATGCCGCCGCAATTTTTCAACCCATAGGGTTAGTTATGAAACTTCTCGTTCGCAATCTAGCGCGCACTACAACCGAACACGATATTCGTGTCCTTTTCACTGAACATGGCAAAGTGACTCATTGTAACTTGGTATTAGACCAAGAAACAGGTGAATCAAAAGGCTTTGGTTTTGTTGAAATGCCAAACGAAGATGAAGCAGAGAACGCCGTTAAAGCGTTAAACCTTGCTCGTGTTGATAAAAGCAAAATTCGCGTAAAACACGCTCAGCAATAATTGCGTTAAGTGTTCAGTGAAAGCCAGCGTTATGCTGGCTTTTCAGTATCTAGTGGAAGGTAATACCCATCATTTGGATATACGCGATTAGGGTGATTTTGAAGTGATTAAGCAATTGGGTATGTCATTTCCATGACCTTATTGACTTGACCTACTTGAGTGAATCCTTCTCTTTTGTACAGTGCGATGGCTGGATTACTCGGAAAAACGCGCAAGTTAAGTGACGTCGCCCCATGTGTGACAGCGTAACTCTTAGCCCAACGAATCACTTGCTGCCCCAGCCCTTTATTTTGATATAAGGCTTCGATTTGCAAATCACGTAAATAAATCACATCACCAGTGCGAGAAAAACGTACCACACCGACGCGTTGCTGATGATCAAAAATTTCGTAGTTATCGAAATGTTCCCACGTATTGTCGAACATCTCATCGTCCCAGTTAATCCCATACTGACGATAATATTGGCTCATGTTCGTGTGAGTGATCAGCTTGGCATACTGCTTATCTTTCGCCAACAAACATTCCATTCCCACTCGCTTTCCTCCTGTGCGATTTATCTTGTACTGAGCAAGTCGTATTGCCAACCAACTACAGCCACTTTTCCATTCGATATAACAACCACTGTTCACCGCTATTGTGATCTTTTGAGATCGACGATGATACCGTTTCAAACCCTAAACTCTGATAACACTGTAATGCCGTCGTATTATGACTGAACACACCCAAGCTCAAATGCCGACATTGATGTTCTTGTTTAGCAAGTGTCATCAATGATTGCAACATCTGTTTGGCCAATCCATTACCACGTGCATGCGGTGCGATAAACACTCGGCAGATTCGATAGCAGCCTTGCTCTAAATAATACAATTCGACAAAGCCTAGTTTAGCACCCTGATGCATAAACAAATATGGAAACACTTGTTGTTGCGCACAATGTTGCTCAATTTGTTCATGCGTTAACGGAAATTGATAGCACGGCCACCCCAAAGGCGGTTTAGCTCTGCACTATCAATCCATTTGATTAACACCTTAAAATCTTGAGCAATAAAAGGGACCAGTTCCATTGATACACACTACTCCATACAAAACCATTGCTTTCATCTTGCACAACAAAGGTTTCACCATATCACAACCGATGGATAAATAACCAATTATCACGATTCTCTGACTTTTTATACGATAAAAATATGTTATAACATTACGCACTAGCCACTAATGATAGATTTATTGTGCAAACCCATCGACCTTCAGTTCGTCGCATAAGCGCGTTATGTTTTGCTTTGTTCACCTCAGCTTGTCTTTCATTTCAAGTCCATGCCCATCCTCATTCCTGGGTAGATATGACGACGATCATCGAAGGAGATAAAAATGGCATTACTGGTTTCAAAAATATCTGGACCTTTGATGCAATGACAACCGCTTATCTATTTGATGGTGAAGACATGTCGCCAAAGCACCGCCAAACAACCCTAGATAAACTAGCGAATTCGATTCTGCACAATATGCTCTCAACGCACTATTTCACCTATTTCTATCACAATAAAACACCAATTCGCTATTTAACCGGGAAAGACCCAATCTTGACCACGGCGAAAGGTAAAGCGACCTACCGTTTTACACTACCGCTCACTAAACCCTACCCTTTAACCACCGATCCACTAAAATTTCTAATTTTTGATCCGACCTATTACGTTGATATGTCTTGGAAAGGGCGCGATAACATTGTGTTATCACCTGAGCTAAAAAAATACTGTGATTTTAAGATAATCGAACCTCACCCGACGCCAAAACAGGTTGCTCGCGCCGCCGCAATTCCTATTGATGCCGACCCTGATGATACCTTAGGACAACTTTTCACCCAGAGCTTAACGCTCACATGTCACCCATCTCACTAAGTATCAAGGAGCGGCTCAGTGTCACATTCGCATCATCACCATCATTCTAATCCTGTGGATGCTCAAACCACCCAGCGCTATTTAACACCAGCACGTCTGGTGACTCTTGCGGTTGTGTTCGCGACATTAGGGGTGTTGTTACATCTTCTTTATCAGCTTTGGCCACAGATATTAATGTTTAGTATTCAATGGCAACGCAGTACCGTAGATGAATTGAGCCAACTGATTTATTCCTCGGTAATGAATCAAAAAGCGATGTTTTCTCTTATCGAGATAAGCTTTTTATATGGTATTTTCCATTCAATTGGCCCCGGGCATGGCAAGTTAATTGTGAGCTCGTATCTATCGACTAACCCCACCAAAATTAACGCGAGTTTAGCGATCACTGTCATTTCGGCATTTGTGCAAGCAATCGTCGCCATTGCCATCGTCTCTTCGTTTTTGTTTGTAATGCATTTAACGATACGTCATGTCAATCACTTCGTTGGCCAGATATTTAATGTCAGTTACCTAGGGGTATTGCTTATTGGCGTCGTGATTTTTTTCCAAGGTGCAAAATACTTTTGGCAGCATCGCGGCAAAACGCAGAGTCACCACACGCATCACCATCATGATGAACATGAGCACCATCACATGAATGAAGAGGGAGTGTGTAGCTGTGGTCATAAACATACAGCGACGCCAACAGAGCTAAACCATGCAACCACGATGAAAGAATATATCGCGATTATCATGAGCATTGGTGTGCGCCCGTGCACAGGAGCAATTCTCGTGCTGTTTTTTGCAGAACTTGCCCATCAGTACTGGATTGGAATATTAAGCGCCTTACTCATGGCGGTAGGAACAGCCTGCACCACATCAACGATTGCGTTATTAACGGTATCAGGGCGTAAAGTCGTGCAACGATATATGCGTGATGAACATCAAAGTCACCCGTGGATAGCGCCTACGGTTAGGCTCATTTCAGGAGCGGCATTAGTCTTTGTTGCGTACGTGATGTTTCATCAAAGCGGTTTTGGCATTTCACCAGTCTTTAATGTCCACACAAAAGGCCCCTTTTAAGCCTTCCACCTACAATTAAGGGAAGCAATACGCTTCCCTTAATGACCTGAACTCCGTGCTTAGATAAACACAGCGATCGGATATTGATTGTCTTTTTCTAACTTTTTCAGTTTTTCTAATAAGTTGCTGTTGATCTCCTGCCCTGCAGTTAACATTAAGCTGCCATTGGGTAAAAAGACATCCCGTTTAACAACAGTGCCAACTTTGATATCACTGATCCCAACACAGCGTTCAATGCCATCTTTTTGCTCAACATTACCGATGACTTTCATAAACGCTGTAACCACTTCAGGATCGTAAAGCACTTCGCTATATTCCTTGAGAAAGCGCTGCGCGCTCTGAGCCGTCATACGGTTACGATTGTTTTCAGAAGCCACAAAATAATCGTAATTTTTCACCACACGAATAATACGAGCGCCGATAGGAATTTCATCTTCATGTAAATGCGATGGACTACCCGTACCATTATAATTTTCGTCCTGATGACGAATAATATTAACTAATGGTGCAAAACGCTTAATCTGACCAATGATTTCCGCCCCCAATTCTGAGTTGGCATCTGGCGTCGTTGGGATACCACCCGGATTTTTTTTCATTAAGGCCGGTTTAGCATCTTTGCGAGCAGACAAACCAATCTCATGCAGTAGTCCACACAAGTAAACTTGGTTCACTTCTTGATCGCTCAGTTTTAAGGCCGCAGCCACAGCCTTGGATTGTTCAGCGACACGATCATAATGATCCGCCGGAACCCCTGTGCTGTATTGAATAATGGCCTTCAATGTCGACAAAATATCGTTAAATGTTTGGTTACGAGCTTTTAAGAGTTTTTCTAGAGATTGGTTGGCTTCGCGCAACGCTTTAGTACGTTGCAACACTTTGGTTTCAAGCTGCTGGTTAAAACTGGCCAGTTCAATATTTTTTTGTTCGAGCTTGTTGGTTAACTGATCGCGTTCTTGAGTAAGACGATAAAATTCAGCGGCTTTGGCAACCGTCAACTTTAAGCCTTCATTATCCCAAGGCTTCGCTAAATAGGTATGAATCCCCCCTTCATTCACCGCCCGGACGGTAGATTCCATATCGCTATAACCCGTGAGCAATATACGAACAGAGCCAGGACGCAATTCTTTGGCAATCGACAAAAACTTCGCGCCATCCATCTGAGGCATACGCATATCAGAGATAATAATTGCCGCTTCATTATCTTTTAAATAGGCCAGCGCGTCTTCTCCTTCATTGAAGGATACGACGTTATAGTCTAGACGTAGAACACGAGTCAGAGTTTTGAGAATATCGGCTTCGTCATCTAATAATAGTAGGGTCAGCTTGCTCTCTTCCTCCGACATCACCTCACCACTGGTTTCAATGTCATCAGTCATTATCGCTTACTCCACTTTCCTCAAATACGTAATCGATGAATTCATCCCGTTCTAAAGGAGGGCTAAACAGATAACCCTGCACGTACTTGCAGCCTTGCTTTCTTAAGAAATCGAGTTGGCTGGCATCCTCTACCCATTCAGCAACGATCTCCATATGTAATGATTTAGCACTGTCTGTTATAGAATTCAAAATCGCATCGTCAGCATGTGATTTACCCAGTGCTTTGATAAACCGCCCGTCAATTTTTAAGATATCAAACGGTAATTCACAGATGGTTTCAAAGCCAGAATACCCCGTGCCGAAATCATCAATGGCCAATTTTATCCCATAAGATTTCAGCATCATCATCTCTTCACGCACGGCGTTATAATCGTTGATGTGCTGCGTTTCCGTCACTTCAATATCAAGAAACTCCACCCCGGGTAAAGCCTTACCATCTACGACCAAGAAATGTTCGAGAATTCCCTTCTCCATTTGAGAAGCATTAACATTGATTGCAACACGCATATTGGGCTGGGAAGATTTAAGCACTTCCACCAGCGAAAGCGACTGCTGAATCACTGCCTTTGTTAAGTCATCAATAAAATTATATTTAGTCAACATTGGTACGAATTTAGTCGGCAATTCGTAAGTTCCGTCCTCTTTTTTGCGTCTCACTAACGCTTCACAACCATCGATTTGGTTGGTTTCAATGTTGATTTGTGGCTGGAAAAACGCAATAAAATTATCGGCACCGTGGTCCAACAAAAAACGGACTAATGATTTGAGTTCACTTTCTTGTTCACCTTCATCACTGAGCCAATACAGATGCTCGTGTCCCAGTTTTTCCAAATAGGATTTGCGCTCGTTTACTTCTTGCGCCGATATCGTATCTTCCCACGATTCGATTTCACTAACATAAAGCCGCAGTCCAACATCTGTCGCCTCTGAATCACTCAAATCGATAGACAATATCGTCTCAACCGTTTCAGTCAGTAGCGATGTACTGTCTGCGGCACAATCAAGGATGATAAAAAACTTATCTTCGTCGCGATAAATATCAAGATTAATGCGTTGTTTTAACTGTTCACCTAACGATTCGATAATAGCGTTCACTTTGGGAACACCACAGTTGGTGTTAAGCGAAGCGGTGCCTTTTAGATCGGCGACCAATACCAATTTTGATATGTCGTTATTGTTGTTATTCACTTCAGTAACGATCTCTTCTAAACGATGACGTGTTTTACAACGAGTAAGAATATCTGAATGAGAAAACATTGCTTGCTTACTGATCGCGTTACGAATTTCTTCAATTAACTCCACTGAATCCCAAGGTTTACTGATGAACTTATGCAGTGCACCGACATTTAAAGCTCGCGTCACATCGCTCAGCTCAGCTTGCCCAGACAGCATAATCGTTGAGATATTTGGGGTAATGGTTTTAATTTTAATCAGCAGATCAACGCCATTCATTTTCGGCATGCGAAAATCTGAAATGACAACACTAATGCGTTCTTTTTTTACTATCTCGATCGCTTCGTCAACATTGGTTGTGCTGTAGAGCTCAGGGAATTCCATCCGCAGAGTACGAATCAATGATTTTAATATCGGTAACTCATCATCAACGAGCAAAATTTTGTCATAGAGCATGGTTGTTTTACCTTCATCTATTACTGCCATGTAATTTATTTCTTACCGGCATTGGGTCCTCTAATTGGTAAGCGGATGGTAAAAGAGGTCCCCACCCCAATCTCACTAGTCACTTCAATAGTGCCATTGTGCGCATTAATAATGCCGTAAGAAACGGACAATCCTAATCCGGTCCCAGACCCCACAGGTTTGGTGGTAAAGAAAGGTTCAAAAATGCGGTTTATTTTATCTTGTTCTATGCCACATCCCGTATCACGGATGATAACCACAATATTGTCGTTGCCTTCTTTCTTCACGGTGATATAAATCTTGCCTTCGCCCTCAATCGCTTGACTAGCATTGACTAAAATATTTAAAAACACCTGATTAAGCTGCATCGGCTGGCAAAATATATCTGGAAGATCATCGGCATAATCCCTAACAACTTCGATGCTGTATTTGATTTCGTTATTGATAATTTTCAATGTGGATTCCATACCACTAATGATATTCGCATCACTCCATTCAGAATTATCAACGTGAGAAAATTCCTTTAGATTCTTCACAATAGCAACTACACGTGAAGCGCCTTCTAACGATTCTTTGATTAAGTCATCAACGTCTTCAATAATAAAATCGAGTTGGTACTTCGATTTCGCTTGTTTCATCTGCTTTAACAAATTCTCGTCATTGCATTTCGTTAACATCTCTTGCGTAACGTTGAAATAGTCCGTGATTTTCTCAAAGTAATCTTTGAGCGTTTGAACATTAGAGGTGATAAAACCGATTGGGTTATTGATCTCATGGGCAATGCCTGCAGACAGTTGGCCAATCGAAGCCAATTTCTCTGATTGCAGCAGTTGAACTTGTGTGTCTTTTAATTGCTTTAACGCTTCATTAAGATTTTGGTTATTATCTTCCAAAAGACTCGACATCGCTTTGAGTTCTTTCTGCTGCGAAGCCTGCGCGGTCACATCATAGACGCAAACACACACATGTTCGAGAGAACCATCATCACTGTGGATAGGAATCACTTCCACATCTTGATACATGTCCTCTTCCTGGCCAGATACCGGGCGAGAACTTTTAAAAGGTAAAAAGTGTGGTTGCTGCTCCCAAGATGAAAAGCTGGAAGATTCGATAACAAATGCTGTGTCAATTTTACGTTTCAAAAAACGCGCTGAGTCAGGAAAAAGATCTAGGATACTTTTCCCCACAAAGCTATCACAATCAACTTTCGCTCGAGTCTGAAAATATTCATTGGCCGTCATGATCTTATAATCACGTCGCACAATACATAGCGCAAAAGAAAGTTGATTTAATAAATCGGACAACATCAGTTTCGCTTTCATATGACTCCCTTTCCCTAGAGCAAATCATCAAGTTGTACTAGCACTTGATCGAGCCCGTTATTAGCGAAGAAAATGATGGTTTTCGTTTCAAATTGCGCCGCTTCAACAATGAAAGAGACTTCCATCAGTATCGATGTGTTCCAGTCTGTAAAACGGTGGGTCTGAACCGAAGGTTTAAATAGTGAAGGAGGCTGAATTTTAATATTGAGTTCGATCTGCTGACACAAACCTTTTAAACTTGCCCCACTTAGAATATTTGAGATATCAAGTAAGCAATCATCGACAAATACATTATCTTCAGCTTCAGACTCATCATGAGTCATATCGGCTGCTATTTGCTTACAGCCATTTTTTGACAACAGAGTAACCAACTCTCCAGACATGCCACCGTAGAACGATTGGCGTGTGAAATGATACTCAGATTCACACTGTTGTAGTTTATCGAGCTCTTCTTTAGAGGCTATTTTGATATCAGGCACAGTTAAAGTGACATGCAAATCAAGTAGGCGCGCCAGCTTGTCTGCCGCTTGCCCCATTGAAATATTCAACAGTTCCTTCAATGTATCCTGATAGTCCGCATTCAATTCAAGCATCATAATAATCCCACCTCATGAAGCACTGTTTTTAATAAATTGGTATCTAGAGGTTTTTTGAGAAACTTTACTGCACCTAATTCATTGACCATTCGTTGCGATTCAGGCTGTATATCGGCACTAATCACAAACACAAAATTACGTGCATTTTCTTCTTTAAGGACTGACAAGACTTCAAAACCATCCATTACAGGCATGGTGAGATCTAAGAACATCACATCCGCTTGTCCCGCATGATAACGTTCTACTGCTTCTGCACCATTGGTGGCTTCAAACAACTCAATATCCCAGTCTTCTGGGAGCGCCCGCATGACCGCTTTTCTTGAGAGTTTCGAGTCATCACATACCGTAACCGTAATTGCCATTCCATTCTCCTTGTCCTCGTCAAATACAAAATGAAACAAACTACACTTTTAAAACTTGTCTAACTGATTGGTTATATTTTTCGGGTATCGCTTGCAATAAGTTGATGACCTCGTCGTCTCCTCCTTGCTTAGCAATGTGCATTGCCAAGGCTAATGAGACACAATTTGTCACTTCATCTTGATTAAGCGTAGTCAATGAAAATCGAATGTTTAACATGCTTGCTGTTATTTTTCGCGAATATCCCCAAAGGGTTAGAACATATACAGTAATTAAAATGACATCATCATAATCAGAGCTAAAGGTGTAGCGATCGAAACAAAGCGCGTCATCAATCCCCGATTCTTCAAGTGTTAACATGCCAATAGAAATGAGTAACGACATGATAAATGCGGATTCTTGTTCTTCTAATGATAAGTGAGCACTCTTGGCCAATGATTTTGCACTCGCGGCTATCGTCGTAAAGCGTTCGACCACGTGATCGTGTTCTTTTTCCGTCAAGGCAATAAAGCTTTTATGGCCTAACATACACACAGCAACTGCTTCGACGATTACGGCGCCTAAACGGCTGATGGCCACTTCTAAAAACACCGTTGAGGACTGAAATCCGAGATATGAAGAGTTGGCTAATTGAATAACCCGTGCCGCTACAGCTGGCTCCTGTCGCACCGCATCCGCCAACTCTTTGAGATCTGCATTTTTATTACGAGCGATGGCTTGAATATCTTTTACCGCTTTCGGCAGTACTGGGATGTGCTCACAAGTATTACTGATTTTTGCTAAGCAGTCGGCATTAAATGGTGGATTGTGAAGTTGTTCTGCACTATCCAAAATCGCTAAAATATCGTTTTCTGTAAATGGCTTGGGCAAAATAAAATGCGCATAATTACTAATGGCATCGGGGACATCTTGATTGGTATTGCCGGTAATCAAACACCGAATCGCGTAAGGGTAACGGTGTCTCACTTCTGCTAATAATTTATCGCCGTTTAGCTTAGGCATGAGGAGATCGGAGATGATTAATGAAGGTTCTGCCGTAATGTTTTCTTCCCACTTTAACGGGTCACTAACCAGTGTGATCGTCCACTCTGGTCTTAAACGGCGAAACATCCTAGCTGTTGCTTTAAGCATGAGCTGATCATCATCGACGTATATGACGTGTAATTTTGTCATGCTCGCGCTCCCAATAGTATTGAAATTACGGAAGACCGGCTCATCAGTCATTTCAATGGTTTTATGGTCTGTCCGCTACCTTTTTAAGGATAGACGTTTTTTGTCAGTTCAATGGGATAGATAACGTTTAATTGACTCAGATCTCGTCAAATTTATATATCTTCTACTTAAGAAGTAGCCAATCAGAGGTAATTAAAAATGGGGCTACTTTGATAAAGTAGCCCCATTCTAATTTTTAACGTAGCGTGAGATTAGTGCGAATCAGCAAATTCAGGTGCAGATAATACGATTGTGGTCAACATACGTAGCGCATTTTCCAGAACAGTTTCATTGAAATCGAATTTATCATTATGATGGCAAGCGGCTAACTCGGTACCAAAGATCATGTAAGTGGCTTGGCCACCATGCTCTTTTACCCGTTCCATAAGGTAAGTCGCATCTTCAGACCCCGCGGCCCCACCAAAACCATTATGAACTTGCTTAAAACAGCCTAATTGCTGCGCTTTGTTTTCGATAAATGACACCCATTCTGGCGAAGGAACACTGCGCTGCGCTGCACCAACGACATCAAGGTGATAATCAATATCGTACATTAACGCGGCACCTTTAATGACGTCTTGACTACGTGCAAACATATACTCATTAATTTGATTATTCTCCCCGCGGCATTCCACCTCAAGATGGGCATGTTGCGCAATAACATTACGTCCCGTTCCCGCATCAATGACGCCAACATTAATTCTTGATGCGCCACCACTGTGGCGGTTAATTCCATGTAAGCCCAATGTCGCTTGAGCCGCGGCGAGAATCGCACTTTTCCCCTCTTCAGGGTTACCGCCCGCATGAGCAGGTCTGCCATGAAATTCAACGTTAAATTTGGTAGTGGCAAGAAAGTTATCGTTACCGCAAACCATTTCACCATCAGGCACGCCAGTCCCTAAGTGAATCGCAACAAAATAATCGACATCATCTACAACGCCAGCATCGGCCATAGATTTTGCACCACGGGTCCCTTCTTCCGCAGGTTGGAATAACAACTTAACTTTACCCGTTAACGCAGACTTGTTTGCCATTAAATAGTGAGCAACACCTAAACCGATGGATGTATGTCCATCATGCCCACAAGCATGCATCATATTATGGTTGATTGAGCCAAACCCATGTTGTGACGGAATATGGCCGCAATCTGATGACTCTTGTAGATCCAAGGCATCCATATCAACTCGCACGCCGACTGTTGGACCAGGCTTACCTGTATCTAACGTCGCGACGATACCTGTGAAGCCACCAGAGAAATAACCCAGCCACTTTTCTATCGCCCCCTGCTCTAATGCACGTTGCTCTTGCTGAGCTAAAAATTCAGGGCTTGGCAATCCCATCCGTGATTCGTCTTTAATGACATCACGGCCTAATGCCAGTTCGTAGCCCAGTTTATCGAGCAAATCAGCGACGATGGTTGAAGTGCGAAACTCTACCCAACCGGATTCAGCATGTTGGTGGAGATCGCGGCGCCATTCGATCATCTGCTGGGTAATGTGGTTAATTTGGTTCTCATTTAAAACGTGTGACATGGTGTATTTCCTCTGTTGAGCACTATTCGAGTTCGATCGTTATAAGACGTTATCCGTGAAATCTTGAGAACCCGAACAGATAAAAAATGAATACTGACAGCAAATTCGCGTTCGGTTTGACTTGCCTGTCCTGCTAATACATGCCGTCTTTATAGTGCCTGTCCTCATTGCTGATGGTTATGCTTACAGGGACAGGCACTTTTTGCTTATAGGGTCGTTACTGTTCGTTAAATTCAGTATCTGAGGTCATTAAGGTACCGTTACATCAGCGGGTAAATACCAGGACCAATAGGCAATCCAAGCGTAAAGAAGATAAACAGTAAGATTAACCAAGAGCCCAAAAACGCTAAAGTGTATGGCAATAGCAAGGCGATCATTGTCCCCATCCCTGCTTTTTGGTCGTACTCTTTCATCATCGATAGAATCACGACAAAATATGGACTTAGTGGAGTGACGATGTTAGTGGATGAATCCGCGACACGATAAGCTAATTGAATAAAGGCGGGGTGATAACCAAGCTGCATAAACATAGGTACAAACACTGGCGCCTCTAACGCCCATTTAGCCGAGCCGCTTGGAATCAAAAAGTTCAGCAACGCAGTAAAAACACAATACCCAAGAATCACCGCTAATCCATCGAAATGAATATCTTTAAGAAAATCGGCACCATTTACCGCTATCCATGTACCAAGGTGGCTCCAGTTAAAATAAGCAATAAACTGCGAGCAGAAAAAGATCAGTACGATGTATCCAGACATGTCTGAAATGGCTTCCGACATGTATTTCGTTAAATCCTTACTGTTTTTGATAAGACCTAAAGTAATACCATACGCCATTCCAACAGCAACGAAGAAGAATAGGATAATTGGAATAATCCCCTTCAAAAACGGTGATGGTATAATGCCACCCTCCGCATTACGTAGTGGAGAGTCTGGCCACACGACAATAGTGACGATTGCCACAAGGTAAACTAACGCTGTAATCCCTGCATTACGTAAAGCGCGTGTTTCTAGCACAGGTTCACGGTGGGTCATGGTTTTCGTCTTACCTTCATATTTACCTAGACGAGGTTCGACGACTTTCTCTGTAATCAGCACACCTACAATGGTCAGAACAAACACCGATACAATATTGAAATACCAGTTATCTACCGGTGTGACTTGCATATTAGTGGAGACAGCTTTGGCCGCTTCAGTTGAAATTCCCGACAACAAAGCATCGGTCCCTGCGATGACTAAATTCGCTGTAAAACCAGCACCAGCACTAGCAAAGCCAGCCATTAGGCCCGCAATTGGGTTACGACCCACCGACATAAAGACCAGTGCCGCTAACGGTGGCAACACCACCATCGATGCATCTGATGCAATATTCATCATAATACCGGCAAATACAACAGCGGTGGTAATAAGAGGTTTAGGGGCATTTAAAATGGTGCGTTTTACGACACTTTCTAACAAACCAACCCGTTCAGCAAGACCAACGCCAATAAGCATAGAAAGCACTAGGCCCAGAGGTGCAAAGCCTGTGAAATTGCTCAGCATATGCGTAAAAATGAATACGATGCCTTCACTCGACATCAAACTGCGTATGGGCAACTCTTTACCCGTCGCAGGGTGAATCACCGTTAATCCTTGGCCTGCAGCAATAACAGAAGCAACAATCACCACGATGGCTAAGATAAAAAACAGAACTATCGGTTCCGGTAATTTATTCCCAATTGATTCAATTTTACTAAAAAATCGCGCCGACACCGTCGGCCTGCCAGACATGACAGCTTGAGATTGCGACATAATAAAAATCCTTTTCAATATGTACTAAGATCAACCATTCCATTGATCTCATTCTTCATTACTTCATCCTTTTGCTAAAAAGGGATGAAGTAATCCTTTAATTTCCGTAATCTATTGAACCAAGGCTTATCACACAAGATAACAAATGTTTTATGGTGATAAGTAAAAGTTATCATGGAAGTAACAGATTCTAATTATGTCTTTAAAACTCAATCAATTACGTGCATTTTCTGAGGTGGCCGAATGGGGAAGTATTCGCGCAGCAAGTCGTTCACTTGGTATTTCTCAACCTGCCGTCACAAAATCTTTGCGTGATCTCGAAGAATCACTTGGCACTCAAGTGGTCATTCGCGGCAACCAAGGGATAACCCTTACTGCGGCAGGCGAACAGTTGCTTTCGCATACCACCCTTATTTTACGAGAACTGTCATTAGCTGAGGAATCGGTAAAACAGGGGTTAGGAAACGAGTATGGCACTGTTAATGTCGGTGTCGGTGCGAGTATTGCCTGTGAGTTAATGCCTGAAGTTATTAGTAAATTTCGTCAACTCTACCCAAATGTCCAAGTAAAAATTCAAGAGGGCCAATTAGAAGCTCATATTGATCAATTACGTCAGGGGAAAATGGACTTTGTGATAAACACTCTCCAATCAGATTTAGAGGAATATGAATTCACGAAACAAAAAGTGATGGAGTTACCTTTTAAGCTTATTGCCCGTAAAGATCATCCAAAACTAAAGGCTAAGACATTAGAAGAGCTGCAAGATTGCGACTGGGTAATGCCGACTACGCGCAGCAGCTATCTAAATACTGTGTATGATATTTTGAGTCAGAATGGCGCTCAATTAAAACACGCCATTACGTGTGAATCCTATCTTTCTACATTAGCGATTATCAGCCATACCGACTGCATTGGGCTAGTCTCTTCCACCGCGGTGGAACATTACACATACGCCCAGCAACTAGAAGAAATACGACTCGACACACCACTGCCTTGGGCGACCTATTATTTGCTGTGCCGAAAATCAAGCCCGTTGACTCCAATCGCTAATCAGCTTGCAGAACTATTTCTCTACCAATCGCGCCCACTGTTTGCTCGAGTTCAACCAGAAGCCACGTCAGACAGTTAATGCTAGCGATCTATGCCATCGCCCTGCGACGTTTATAACACGCGCTCTTTACTTGAGCTCAATATTTGAGCTCAATACTTCGGTTCTATTATTTGCTAATGTCGCGCCCACTGGCGTTTCAACGGTTGGATTCCACGTTAACACCGGTTGGTCACTCTCATAATACTGGTCAACGGTTCGGTTCAACCAATCTTTGACAAAATTCAATGATACAAACAGACTCAAACGATCATAGGGGAGCTTCTCTCCATCGGCCAAGCGGGTATTGGAACTGGCTATGGCTGATATAATGCCAACCAGCTCCCCTCGTTGGTTAAAGAAGCCGCCTCCGCTCATACCAGGACGAATCGGGGCATCTGAGACACTAGCATTGCACTTATCAAAATAGGTGTTACCTGAAAATAGTAAATCACGCCGATAAAACCCTTCCCCTTTGAGCAGCTTACCAAAACCATCCATGCCATAAGTCGTCACTGGCTCGTTAGTATATACCAAGCCTAAATCGGGCAATGTTTTAGCGCTATTATCCGATTTAATAATCGCGATATCGCAATTGGGATGATAGGCCACGACACTTGCCCAGTTTAACTTGGCGACATGTGCAGCGGTTAAACTCAGGTCTTTTGTAATCGGAACACTGGAACCGAAGCCTTGATATAACAAAGGAATACCAACCATCTCATAGTCAATTGCTGGCGCTTGATTATGTGGCACTGAACTCAATGGGCCATTTGCACAGCCAGAAACAAGAACAGCAATAAACGCCATCATCACCAATCGATAAAATTTAAAGACGCAAATAACATTGGAAACCATAAATAACCTCTATCATTCAGCCAAATAGCGAATTTAAAAAGCAAACACGTCTCGCCGTGTTGTTAAATAGCGCTCAGTCAATTTGAATAAATGCAGTGTAGGTCTTATGCAATCAATTACTAGGAAATGAAAAGGCAATTTAAGGACGATACATACTTGTGCTCCACAGCGTGTTTTAAATATGAGACATAGAATCATCGAGCATTTCAATCTTAACTCATTAATAGTAATAACTATTATTTAAAATATCTCTCAGCTCTTTGTTTATTAATGCAACGTATTACATTAACACCCTCTAAAATATACTCCATAATCATTAGTGATATCTTTCACAACTAGACCAATTAATTTCTGTGCCCCCTTAACTATACCACTCACGTTGAAAGGGAATGACCATTCCTATCGTGATTGAAATTAACCTAGGATCGTTGATGAAGCTCTGAACCCTGCATTTTGAGGTCATTTGGGTATATCTGTTCATCACTTAATCAAGATCAGTTTAAGTAATAAAATGCACGGCTAGAATAGCCGTTCTTATTTATTCACTGACTATTTCTCATGAACAAACAACAAGAATCTGCTTTTAATGACGGTTACCTAGCCTTTGGCGCTGGGCATACTGATACCGCTAATCCATATAAAACCACTGAATACGGTGACTGCTGGCGACAAGGATGGTTTCAAGCTCAACACGATTTCTGTGCTTAAATCTCACTCTCTTATTACCGTGATGACCATGTCTCACCTACCAACGTGTTTTGTAGGAGCAGACATGGCCCAAAGTTTTGGCACATGTTTATTCTCTTGCTTATAGAAGTGAGATACTTCACTATCGAGCCAATTTCTTACAAAATTAAGCGATAAAAAGATACTGAGTCGTTTATAAGGCAGTGCATCGCCGCTAACTAAATGAGTGTCACGTGGATCAGCCATGGCCGCTATAATTCCGACAAGCTCACCTTTATCATTAAATGCGCCGCCTCCACTCATACCTTTACGGATTGGTGCATCCATAACACTTGCATTGCAATGACTAAAATAACGGCTACCAGTAAACGTAAGATCGATACGATAAAAGCCTTTACCCGTAATCGTTCTTCCCAGTACGTCGGAACCATAGGTTTTTACTGGTTCATTAACGTAAATAAGTCCGAATTTAACTGGATGCTGTAAATGGTTATCTGATTTAATGAGCGCAATATCACATTGTGGGTGATACGCCACAACCGTTGCCCAATTGCCTCTAGCGACATGCGCTGCCGTCAAACTTAATTCATCGGTTATCGGTACACTTGAACCAAACCCTTGCAGTAGCAAAGGCACCCCCATAAATTCATAGTGAATCGTTGGTGCTTGGTCTAATTTAGCAATAGATGTAGGACCATTACTCAGGACACAACCGCCTAAAACGTTAGCCAGTATACACGTAAGTATTACCCTAATTTTTCTGTAACTAATTAAAACATTGAGAGTTAATTTAACCGAAACCATGGTTAATAGCCCTAATAATATTCACCGGTATTATTAAGGAATAGAGGATACTGATTGCCACTTTTAATATATCGATCACACTCGGCCAATAATAATATAATAAAAAATCACCATTCTTATATTTAAGAAATATTCTCTTTGTCGATTGGTTATTTTCACACTAGCGCGAATTTTAAATTTGATATGGCAATTTCCTGCCACATGAATAGATACGGTGTAAATAACGAAACAATACTAAAAAATAGACAAATAAATCAATCAACTATGGTTAATTAGTGTTTGGCATATCTATTGCTTAAAGAAATAACGGCAATAACATTGTTATTTATTATGATGAAATGAGGATATGACATGATTAATCAGTTCATTCATTCTTTAAATCAATATGCTCAAGCGCGTTACAATGATGTGAAGAAAGGTTTGTATAGTGCTAGTGACGCCAATGACTTGCTTAATACCTATTCAGACAGCATGATTCAAGGAATGTGTCTTATCGGCAAGGAATATTATATCGGTCCTATTCAGCGTCAAACGAATCATTGGTCTCGTATTATATCTCCATCGGCGCAACTTCCCCATCACATTCAGTTATCGTTACATGTTTCGCCACTATTGATAAACCCCACCGTCACTCGATTAGCGACGATAAGATCCATACATATCAATCCCAGTATTGGAACGAACAAAAAATTCGCGTAAACCACTGGTGAAAAGGTTTCAGAGATTCACTTGATGCTGATTGTGTACGGTGATGCCATTTTGCCGCAGCAAAGCGGTTGTTATCCCTTGGCCGATGATTTTTGTCCCGGAAAATGCTCCGTTATACACTTGTGAACTGCCACAAGAAGGGCTTTTTTCAGTCAAAAAAGCTTGAGTGATTCCTTGTTCTAGACAAAGCTGCAAGGTCTTTTGAGCTCCTTTAACAAAAGCATCCGTAACGTCTACGCCGTCTTTACTCAGTACTTTAGCTTTACCAGCTAAAACATCACTACTCGTTCCACCCACAATTTCAGCAGGCACTCTAGGTATGGGCAAGCCACCTGCGACTTCGGGACAAAATGCGACAACGTCATACATCGATACAAGCTGTTGAAATGCATCAGACTCTTCTTTTACATCACTGCCGTCATAACGGACTTTTTGTCCCATCAAACAGGCACTAACTAATACTTTTTCCATACTCTTCACTCACTAGGTATACACTTAACGTATTAATAAGCCGTCTACAACTACTATGGCCGATAGACAACATCAAAGTGTTCCAATACGAGTAACATCTCTTCGCTCGGTTCCATACCTTGATCTTTACATTCCGCACTAAAAAAATCCCAATGTGCCTCTTTCCACCAACGTAGCGATTTGTCCCCTTCCCCTTCGGCGGCAGCAAACTCCTCGGTCACGTCACAATAGCGACAAGTAGCCACTGATGTTGTTTCTACGACACAGACAGGTTCACCATCCCAACGAGTCACCACTAATAATGCCCCAACTTGCGGACGTGGTTCACCCACTACGCTATACCAGTAGTCCATGCTGCAAGTCGCACGTTTTTCACCTTTTACAATAAGTTCAGCGCAGACGTTGGCACTCTCCTCATTAGCACAGAAATAATCCGCGGTAAATTGAGTATACTGTTGCGATTTTTCTTTAGGGATTGATGCCAAGTATTGCTCGAGCATCGTTTTGCTTCTTGAATCCATATTATTTATCTTGTTACTTTTTCTAAACATTGGGTAACAGCTAAGCGCTGATACCAATCATTAAATACCAAATCAAAATGGCGTAATTCCACGTAGCCAAAATCATAGTTTCGATAGTCGTGGCAAAGCTCTAACAGTTTTTGTTGCTCTTGCAATGGCTGATAAAAACGAACGGCAGAGCTATGAGCGGTGACTAATTTATAACGCGCATCTAAACTGCACTGTAAACCAGATTGATTAAAGGCATCTCGGAGCCTATCACGTAATTGATTCAACCCGTCTCCTTGCGGAAGACCTTGTATCACAATGCAATTTGGTGACGCGGTCACGCCACGATAGTGAATCGTGATAGGCTCAATGTCCTTAAGAACGGTACGAAATATCTCACAATATTCTTGTTGATTAATATCGATGAGCTGAAAGCCGGAATAACAAGAGATGATAGACAGAATTGTCGCATGTAATTCATTGATCGGATGGTAATATTGACGAGGTTCAATCTCTCTCACTCGCGCTTGGAACTGAGCAATTTTCTGTGCCACATCTGAACAGCCTTGATGAATATACGCCAGCGCTGTAATTCCACGTCGATCGTCTTTATCCAAATCGCACAAATACGGATCAAGCTCTATTCGATTATGATGAATAGCTTGAGTAAAATTGTCCCACATGGATTGATAAATCGACTCGATCATCTCTACTCCTTTGCTATTATGACTGCCCTAAATACGGAGTAAGAAACTCTGCCACTTCATCATGGCATACGCCTAATTCAACCTTTACACCCGCTTGTTTAAGTATTTCAATCCCTTTACCATTATTACGCTCATCAGGGTCAATCATTGCGACAACCACATGCCGAATGCCCCGTTCAACTAGGGTGTTTGCACATGACGGCGTCCTGCCAACAAAAGAACAAGGCTCTAAAGTCACATAAGCAGTAACGTTTGCCAAATCCCCTCGATAGCCATTCAAGGCTTCAATTTCTGCATGATTTCCGCCCACGCTTTGCGTATGTCCTTGCGATACTAACTGGTCATCTTTGACTAACACACATCCAACCGGTGGATTGGGTCGACAATGAGGGAGAGCTTGCTGTGATAGGGTTAAGGCTTGTTTCATCCATTTTTTATGCATAGTGGTGCCCTTAACGCTACTGACGGATTAAAAGACATAACGTTTCTTGCAAACCCGCCACATCTTCAACAATTTGGTAAGGATTTTCTTTACTTAACTCTTCTTGGCTACCGTATCCATAAAGAACACCAATCGCTGGCATATCGCTTAATGACGCACCGATAAGATCATGTTTCCGATCGCCAATCATGATCGCTTCTCCGGCCGTTTTATTAAGTATTTTCAGGGTGTACTCAATAACTTCGTGCTTGCTGGTACGCGTATTATCCAAATTGCTGCCAACGATGACATCGAAGTATTTAGCAAAATCGAAATGGTCAGCGATTTTCTCAGCGAACGGCGTAGGTTTAGAGGTAGCGATAGCGAGGGTAAGTTTATGTTGTTTAAGCGCGGCTAGAAGCTCGGGGATACCAGCATAGAGTTCATTTTCTAAGATACCGGTTTGCGAAAAGTATTCGCGATAATAGGTAATGGCTTGCAGTGCTTGTTCTTCAGAGAGACCATAAAACGCCATAAAAGACTCTTTCAATGGTGGACCAATAAACGGGATAAGTTCATCAAGATCGTTAACCTCAATATCAAACCGCTTCAAAGCATACTGCACCGATTTAGTAATTCCAACTTTGGGATCCGTTAAGGTTCCATCCAAATCAAATAACACGGTATTGAACATATTTATTCCTTCCTAACGTCTGGGTCTTGAATACCTTCTCTTTGTCGTATCAAGAACAACACACACCTTGAATCTATCACCACAAGAGTGCCTGTCCCCGTTAGGGCCTTATTTATAACAGATATTGAATAACATTCATATCTAATCTCAAATTCCGCCCAAAATATCAATTACTTAATAAACAGAGGGCCAAGAATATTCTATCTTGGCCCCTGAACAAATCTAGAGTGTGTGGCTCGTTAAGTTATAGCTGTGCGAAATAGTGTCGAATTTGCGGAATTTTCTCCCCTTTCGCTAATGCTAACTCCAGAATGATTTTAGATTTCTGCGGATTATAGAACCCAGATCCAATCGCGTTTTCATGAGTTGAAACATACCCTGTCGGAACGCGACTTGCGACCACCACAGGAATACCATCTTTCATGGCCTGTTTAATCGTATCTTGAATCCAACTTGGTGTAGAGCCATCGCCCGTCCCTGCGATCACAATGCCTTTTGCTCCATCTTTAATTGCATCTTTTAGTAGTTCACCACTTTGGTCTTGATAACTGTATAGAATCACGACCTTCGGCAAAGTTGTCACAGTAGTAATATCGAAATTAGGCTTATTGATCGGTTTGGTATCTGCATAATAAAAATACGGTTGACCACTGATAAAGCCGCCAATATATCCCTGTTCAGGCGCAGCAAATGTTTCTACTGCATGGGTATTGGTTTTTGTTACGTAATACGCAGGGCTAATGCGGTCATTCATCGCCACCATGGCTCCACGCCCTTTCGCAGCATCCACACTGGCTAACTTAACTGCATCATATAAGTTCATTGCACCGTCTGCGCTGATCGCAGTTGCGGGACGCATCGCGCCAACAATGACCACAGGTTTGTCAGAATTTACCGTCATATCAAGAAAAAAAGCGGTTTCTTCTAGGGTGTCGGTTCCGTGGGTAACGACCACACCGTGAGTCGAGGGTTTCGCGAGATCTTTATTGATCGCTTTAGTCATACTGAGCAATGTTTTCTGATTCACATCGGGTGAACCAACGTTAGAGATTTGCACACCACTCACATCCGCAAACTGCTTAATTTCAGGCACGGCTTGAATCAACTTATCCACCCCTAAGCTGCCCGCTTTGTAATCGGTACTGTCTATATTCGATTTAGATGCCCCAGCGATAGTGCCTCCCGTGGCATAAATGGTGACATGTGGCTGTTCTGCTGCCTGCACCCACGAACTTCCCATCAAGCACGCGATGGCCAAAACGACGGTTTTTATTTTCATTATCAACTCCCTTTTATTAATAACCCTTTGATTGCAATATATATACCGAGATTTTACACAGTAAAAACGTGACTTTGCCCCATAAACTATTTTGTGCATAATCAAACTTGTGCATTAACTTTAAATAGTGCACTGTGATTGTGCGGAGATGAACACTGCGATATTAACAACTGGCAGTGAAATCACGCTTTATAAGCGCGATCACAATACAGATCGAACACTGATTGCTCGATACGTTTTAATATTGACCAGGCTTATTACTTTCTGCTACAAGTCAGATGTAAATGTAATATGAGTTACACAATAGTGTGCTTGTTATCACAGAGTGTATCAGTTACCGTACGCTTATAACTCTATGGAATAAGTACGCCCATGGACATAAATCAAAAAATAAATAATGGAATACTATGAAAACCAGAACTTCCCTTTTAGTCACTAGCCTAATGCTTGGCCTTGGTATGACTGCACCGTCATACGCCAAAACACCTGATAACACGCTGGTTGTTGCGCAATCTCTTGATGACGTAACAAGCCTAGACCCTGCACAAGGTTTCGAGCTTTCATCCGTTCAGAGCTTTAACAACCTTTACCAACGTTTAGTGCAATCCGATCCTAATGATCCTACGCAGCTAAAACCAACGTTGGCCGCTTCATGGAAAGCCGACCAGCACAGTCTGATCTTCACTCTTAAAGATGGTGCGACTTTCGCTAGCGGTAACCCAGTGCGCCCAGAAGATGTCATCTTCAGTTTAGGCCGTGTGGTTAAACTCAACCTTGCACCTTCATTTATCCTGACTCAATTGGGTTGGGATGAGAAAAACGTCGACACTCACCTAACAAAAGTGTCTGATAACCAAGTCAAAGTTTCTTGGGATGTGAATGTGGGTCCTTCATTTGTACTGAGCCTACTTTCTGCTCCTGCTGCATCCATCGTTGACGAAAAAACCGTTGCAGCCAACGCTAAAGAGGGTGACTTAGGCCACGCTTGGCTCAATGCTCACTCTGCAGGTAGCGGCCCATTCAAAATTCGTAAATACGTTCCGCATCAAATCTTGATGATGGAAGCAAATACATCGTCTCCTGCGGGCGCGCCTAAGCTTAAGTACGTACTATTGAAAAACGTACCTGATGCGGCAACACGTCAATTGCTTCTTGAGCAAGGCGATGCGGATTTGGTTCGTAACCTAGGTACGGATCAATACTTCTCGCTACAAGGTAAAAAAGGCGTTAAAACCCTCAACCTGCCTTACGCGTCTCTATACTACTTGATGTTTAATGCTGACAACAAAGCCAACCCTGACATCGGTAAACAAGCATTTTGGAAAGCGGCACGTTACGCTTTTGATTACAAAGGTATTGCAGACGATTTAATGCACGGTCAGTTTGCTGTGCAACAAAACTTCCTGCCAGTTGGCTTTAATGGTGCACTTACCGATCAGCCATTTAAATATGATCCGAAGAAAGCCGCGCAGATTCTTAAAGATGCAGGCATTAAAAACCCGCACTTTAAACTTGCGGTTTCTAACCAACCACCATATCTCGATATCGCTCAAGCGCTGCAAGCAAGCTTTGCCAAAGCTGGGATTGACGTGGAGCTGATTCCTGGCGTCAGTAGCCAAATCGCAACGAATGTGAAATCACACGATTATCAAGCGACCCTAACATCTTGGGGCCCTGATTACTTCGATCCTCACACTAACGCTTCTGCGTTTGCTTACAACCCAGAAAATGGCAGTAAAACACTGGCATGGCGTGCTAACTGGCACATCCCTGAGTTGAACAAGCTAACGCTTGCTGCTCGTGCAGAAACTGATAGTCAAAAACGTACTAAGATCTATGAAGATCTACAGCGCCGCGTTCGTGAATCATCACCATATGTTGTGGGTTTACAGAACAAAAAATTGGTTGCACTGCGTGATGACATTGAAGGTTACGTGCAAGGTATTACTCCAGAAATGGTCTTCTACAAAAACGTTTCGAAATAATTTTGTATGACACAATCTAACCCATCATCCGGCGCATTGCGCCGGTTTTGGACAAGCCGCCTTCAACCTTGGTTGAGCGGCTTTTTGTCCTTTTTACTTACCCTGTGCGGACTATTAATTTTCACCTTTATATTGTCGCGCGCAGCCCCAATTGATCCAGCGTTGCAATTAGTCGGTGATCACGCCAGTGAAGCGACATACCAACAAGCTCGCCATCAACTCGGTTTAGATAAGCCACTGCCAATGCAGTTTCTTACCTATGTTGAAAAGATGGCACACGGTGACTTGGGTGTATCACAAATCACACAACAACCGGTCGTTAACGATCTCAAACAGGCCTTCCCTGCTACGATTGAATTGGCAACCGTTGCAATGTTTTTTGGCGCACTATTTGGTATTTTGCTCGCGTCACTCGCCGTCTATAAACCCGGTAGTATTCTTGATCATGCTGCTCGTTTGATCTCATTACTGGGCTATTCTGTGCCGGTGTTTTGGCTTGGCCTTTTAGGCTTGTTATTATTCTACGCCACGTTGCATTGGTCAGCAGGCCCTGGTCGATTAGATGATATTTACACCTATACCATGGAATACAACAGTGGCTTTGTACTCTTTGATGCCTTTCGTACCGGTGATCCAGAAATCATGCTCAACGCAATTGGTCACTTATGGCTGCCTGTTGCGGTATTAGCGCTGCTGTCCATGGCCTCCATTACCCGCTTGCTGCGTGCTGTTATGTTAGAAGAGAGCAACAAAGAATATGTGACTTTAGCGCTGGCGAAAGGTGCGACACGTGCGCGTATTTTGTTCTCCCATATTTTTCCCAATGTACTCGGCACTATGATCACCATTCTAGCCCTGTCGTACACCAGTTTGCTCGAAGGGGCAGTATTGACTGAAACGGTGTTCGCATGGCCAGGGTTAGGACGCTACTTAACCAGCGCCCTATTTGCTTCTGATACTGCCGCAGTATTAGGCTCAACACTGCTGATTGGTACGTGTTTTGTCACACTCAATGCTCTTGCCGATGCACTGACCCGCTGGGTTGATCCGAGGACACGCTAATGACAGCAACGACGATGAAAACTTCTTGGTGGCCGAAATGGCTAAATACCTTCAATGTTGGGCTGTTTTTGGTCGCGGTATTAGTGCTGATTGCTCTATGTGCACCGCTGCTCACTCATTATGACCCCAATATTCAAAACATTGCCCAGCGTTTACAAGCCCCCAGTGCCGAGCATCTATTTGGTACTGACCGCTTTGGCCGTGATCTCTTTGCTCGCGTGTTATATGGCTCACGCCCAACCTTGATATTAGTTTCACTGGTCATCATCATCACGGTGCCAATTGGACTATTAATTGGTATTTGTGCGGGATATTTTGGCGGTTGGACTGAACGTGTTCTAATGCGTTTAACCGACATTGTAATGTCACTACCAAGCTTGGTCATTGCACTTGCATTAGTTTCTATCTTAGGCCCTGGCCTGATGAACGGTGCTTTAGCGCTGGCATTTACCAGTTGGCCCTCATTTGCGCGTCAAGCCAGAACAGAAACTCTAGCCTTGCGCCGTAGCGACTATTTAGCCGCAGCGAAAATGCAAGGTATTGGTGGTTGGGCTTTGATCGTTGGTCATATTCTCCCACTGTGTTTGCCAAGTGCGATTGTTCGCGCCGCACTTAACTTAGGTGGCATTATTTTATCCGCCGCGGGTTTAGGTTTCCTCGGGATGGGCATTCAGCCCCCAGCGGCAGAATGGGGCTCAATGGTCGCTAGCGGCAGTCGCGTTATATTTGACCAATGGTGGGTAGCTGCAGTGCCAGGCGTTGCTATTTTGTTTGCAAGCTTTGCATTTAACCTACTTGGTGATGGCTTACGAGATAAAATGGACCCACGTCATGCAAAATAATCAGACACTGATTGATATCGATAACCTTAATATTTGCCTTGATAACGGCCATCCATTAGTCAAAGGCTTGAGCTTTTCGATGGGCAAAGAGCGTGTCGCGCTGGTTGGCGAATCAGGCTCAGGCAAATCTCTGACTGCCCGAACGTTAATGGGGCTATTGCCAAGTGCTTGTATTCCAAGTGCCAATAAACTTGAGCTGCTCGGGCAACCGATTTTATCTCTTTCACAAAAGCAATGGTGCCAACTGCGTGGCCAAGATGTTGCGATGGTACTGCAAGATCCTAAATACGCGTTGAATCCAGCACGCACCATTGGTATGCAAGTAAAAGAGCCATTGAGACTGCATAGCAAAATGGGTCGTAAAGAGCGAATCGAAAAAGTCGAATACATGCTTAATGCGGTAGGGCTACCTAACCCTAGTACATTAAGGCGCTGGTATCCTCATCAACTGTCAGGCGGTATGGGGCAACGCGTCATGCTCGCAATTGCGCTAATCAATAACCCCAAATTGCTTATCGCCGATGAACCGACGTCAGCACTCGACCATGCCATGCGTGATCAAGTGTTAGAGCTAATTTATTCATTGGTCGAAGAACGCGACATGGGATTATTGCTGATCAGCCATGATTTACAGCAAGTTGCCCAATACAGCGAACGAGTCTTAGTCATGTATCAAGGTCAGCTGTTGGATCAGTTACCCGCCAATGAGCTCGCTAACGCAACTCATCCATACACAAAAACACTCTGGTCGTGCCAACCGCATATTGATAAACGTGGCGCCCCATTGCCAGTATTAGATCGTCAAGCTTTGGAGGAACGTTATGGCAATTCTTGAGTTAAATAACGTCAGCGTTACTCACGTTCAAGGTCACAACCGTAATACTGTCGTACACGGTGTGGACTTATCCGTACAGCAAGGCGAATGCTTCGGGTTAGTCGGCCCTTCGGGCTGTGGTAAATCCTCATTATTGTGGGTATTAGCTGGCCTAAACCCACATTGGGAAGGCAGTATTAACATGCTGGATAGAGACCTAAAGCCCGGACAACTGTTCAAAGGCGATCTGCGCCGCGAAGTACAGATGGTGTTTCAGGATCCTTATGCATCACTGCACCCTAAGCATCGTCTGCGTCGCACCTTATCTGAGCCCCTTAAGAAATTGAAAGTTCAAGATATTGATGATCGTATCGAGCAAGGATTCAAGCAAGTTGGCCTAACCAGCGACATGATTGACCGCTACCCCCACCAGCTTTCTGGTGGTCAGCGCCAACGTGTTGCCATTGTTCGTGCCTTGCTACTTGAACCTAAATTATTGCTGTTGGATGAACCGACATCTGCATTGGATATGTCAGTGCAGGCAGAAATCTTAAACTTGTTGAACGACCTCAAAGACCAACACCAGCTAACCATGGTGTTAGTGAGCCACGATCCCAACACCATCGATTACATGTGTGATTCTGCGGTGATGATGAAAGCGGGTCGAATTGATCAACATCGTCGCTATTAAGCGATTATGGTTTTTTATAAAACGAAAGCAGCGCCAAATTGGCGCTGCTTTTTTCTTTCTCACAATGAGATCAACTCGCTTTTGAAATATCAAACCTTCCCGTGAGCTGATCTAATCGTGCTAACGCGTTATGCATTAATGTGGTTCGGCGAGATAACTGCAGTGATGCTTCTTGCAGTTGCAATACCGTGTGCTGTGCCTCATCAGCGGTTTGACGGTGCTCTTCCGTATTACGAGCAATCTCTTGAATGAGTCCAAATAGCCCACTCACTGATTGTTGTAACGCATCGCCTTGTTTATTTTCATCTATCACTGTTGTATTGGTTTCAACGTTCGTAATCCCCTGATGCATCGCTTCTACTGCTTGCGCAGATTGTTCACTAAGAACTTCCATTAAATTACCGATATTGGTTGCAGCATCATTGGTTTTACTGGCTAAATTGCGCACTTCATCGGCCACAACAGCAAAACCTCGACCATGTTCCCCGGCCCGAGCAGCCTCAATCGCCGCGTTAAGCGCTAGCAAATTGGTTTGTGCAGTGATTTCACTGATTAGATCAACAATACCGCCAATTTTCTCCATTTCGCTGTTTACTTCTTCCACTTTTTGTGCCGAAATTTGTACGATATCTTTAATGGCCTGTGCACTTTCACTCGCTTGTTTGAAATCTTGTTCAGCCGATTCAACCGTCGCACGCATTAACTCATTCATTTCAGTCGCAGTATCATTCGCATGCACGATTTCTTCACTCTGCTGACCAACTAACTTAAGCATGTCAGTAATTGAAGTGGCGGTAACATCACTGCTCTCTAATAGTTGCTGACTACGACGAAACATTGATTGGGAAACCTTGTTGACCTCCTTACTAGAAGTGACAAGGTCACTAATTACATTTTCCAAACTATCAATGAAACTGTTGGTCCAACGAGCCAAATCACCCGTTTCATCTTCACGAATATGTTTAACGTCTAAGCGCTGTTTAAGATTGCCATCACCTTCTGCCAGCATTTGCATCACACCGGACATATTTTGTAACTGGTTTGCCATCACCCCCGCGGTAGAAAGATAAAACCAAATAATCGTAGGCAGAGCGACAACCACATCAAGTGCAATCAGCTGCCATTCAGCCATTGGCCAAATATGATTAATGAGATTGGGGAAAAACATGGCAAAGACAATCGACAACAAAAATTTCTGAGTTAACGTCTGCCCCAAAGAGCGGTGTCGATACACTTCTTCTAAATCTGACTCACACATCATGCCCCAACGATCAAGCGATCCAGGCATGGTAAACGTGACACCTTTCCCTATGACGGGAATATGTCGGTAGTCAGAGTAGCCCGGATATTCGACATACAAATTACTGCCATTTTTGATGGTTTCTCGCACACCAGGGTGAAGCTGGCCGGTAGCAGGGTCATTAAACACTATTTCAAACTCAGTATGCTGCGCGACTTTCACTGTCCCCCATTGAGTATGAACGCCCTCTTTGAGATTTTCACCATGGGAAAAGCGATTGTCTTCAAAACGAGAACGTGACAATGCAACACCTGGCTTTATTTGGGGATTAAATACAGAGTCGACCATAAACAGATAGTTATCGCCCGATTCACTGTAAATATGCCCCGCTTCGCGTTGAATAAGATCGCCTAAAACATCATTAGGTACACGTGCACAAAGGCAGTAGCAAGCACCGGAATTAGAGTGCCTGTCCTCGTTAGAAGAGTGTCTGTCCCCATTCGTCATGGATAAAGGTTGGTAGAACATTAAGGTGACTTCGTCGTGAAACGTTGAGCTCGATGGCCCCGCATCTAACGTCCAGGGATCACAGTAAGGACCATGCAAAAAGGGGTTGGTTAGCCCACGCTGTAACGCCGTTTTTTCTTTAAGGTGTAAACCCTGATGTTGCGTGTGAGTTGAACTTAGCACCAATCCCGATTTATCAACAATCATCAGCTCTGAAAGGTCTGGTGATCGGGCAAGCAGTTGGCTTAATGCTTGATGGAATTCTGACTCATGTTTTGAGTCAAGATAAAGAGACGCATCCTCCAAAAATGACCACAAATTCTGTGACCAGTCAGTGAGTAGTCTTACGCGAGTTTCGGCAATACTTTCAAACGTTTTTTCGATAACGGGGATCCGATGGTGGTTAAACAAGCACGCTTTGTACATAGCGAATTTCCCTGTTGCGCCCCACCAAGGTAGCCAGTGTTGTTCCTGTTTAGATAATTGCATGATTTTCTTCCCTGCTTATTGTTATAACCAGAGAAATGCAATTCGTATTCCATAAATGGGACACATTTCAACTTGTTTAATATAGTACGTGATCGAACGATATTTAAGCCACAAATTGCACTAAAACAGCGCCAAAACTGCACTAAAAGCGCACTTTATCGCTAATGCCTTGAAATATTTATTAACAATTTTCACTATTATGGCACCAAATATTCTTGTTGGTGCAACTATTGCACTATTTTAATGCAATCATTATAAAGATAGACGCTGCTTATCTATCGCTGTCGTTTACCGGAGTAAACACGACCAATTGCCCAACGATATCTTCAGAGCAATGGGACCAGTACTGTTTACGAAATACCATGTCGCCGAGTAACTTGTGATGGTACTCCTTCTCTAACATATCTTTTGCCTTGATCTTGTGGTTTGACCATATTTCCTGAAATTTTGGACAATCTGCCATTAAAGAATCTAAACGTTGCTGCCATTCTTGGTCACAGATTCGGTTCACCATCGCAGCACGAATCCGCGCCGCTGAATTTTGCATACAATCTTGCAAAGAATCGGCACAATCGGCTTTTAGCCAACTCTGCCAAATCGGATTGTGAGACATTAGCCTTACCGTGTTTCGCTCTGATTGAGGAATTGCGTCGAACGTGATTCCAACCATTTGTTCAAACGCTCGATTAACCCAAAGGATATCGCGGAAGTCATTCGTCATCATGGCGGGTAGAGGCGAAAGTGCATTGATCATCTCCTTCACCTCATCAGACAACCCTTTTCTTTCCGTGGTATACGATGGCACCTCTGTGTGGCCCGACAGTTGCAACAAATACCGGGTTTCACTATCATCGCACAGCAATGACTTCGCTATATTTAATATGACTTGACGAGACACTCTCTCTGCCTTGCCTCGTTCAAGCTTTGAATACCAAACAGTGCTAATATCGGCCAGTTCCGCCACATCTTCACGTCTTAACCCAGGAGTCCTTGAGCGAGAGGGCTTAACTAAGCCTAGCGTTTCAGGAGCAATGCTGTTACGTTTTAAGCGTAGGAACTCTCCGAGACGTTCTTTGCGGGTCAAAAGTTGGGTCGTCATAACGTTATCCTGATACTCCTAGTACGAGTCTAAACAGTTTCTAGTACACCTTTAATATAAAACCGATAATAGCATCTTCAGATTAATTCCGGTGTTTTAAATGAAAACAACTTCATCAAATGCAAAAGATCTTTCAGCCGCTGGGCTGATTCTTTTAGTGGCAGGACAATTGATGCCACAAATGGATTTCTCAATCGTCAACGTTGCCTTAGATGCAATTAGCGTATCGCTTCACGCAAATAAAACTCAGCTAGGGCTGATCGTTTCTCTTTATGGACTCGCTTTCGCTATCAGCCTTGCTATGAGTGGCCGCTTGGGCGATCGATATGGACGTAAAAAATTGTTTATGTATGGCATCGCCAGTTTCGCGATTGCTTCGTTTATCTGTGGCTTAGCGCCTTCAATTTATTTACTGATAGCCGCAAGGATTTTGCAAGGCATCGCAGCAGCAATGCTAATGCCACAAATTTTGGCCACCATTCATGTTACTTTACATGGTGAGCGTCACTCTAAAGCCATCGGTATTTACGGTTCTGTTGGCGGACTTTCGTTTATTATTGGTCAAATTTTAGGTGGCTGGCTGGTGTCTGCTGATCTATTTGGTCTGGGTTGGCGCAGCGTTTTCTACATTAACCTACCTATATGCGCTGTCATTTTGTATTTTGGAAATAAATGGATCCCAGAAACAAAAGAGCAATCCAGCCTATCCCTCGACTGGTTTGGGACAACTTTGTTAGCTGTTATCGTCACGCTGATCTTAACATCTATCTCTGCTGGGCCTGATATGGGATGGAATGTTTTAATCTGGGCCATGCTACTGATTACGCTACCCTTGATGTGTTGGTTATGGAAAGTGGAAGACCTTAAAGAGCAACAAGGACGTACACCATTAATGCCACCATCATTACTAAAACGGCCTCTAGTGATACTTGGCTGTACTAGCTTGGTGCTCCAAGTCGCGTCTTATGGCGGTTATATGTTTGTGGTAGCGTTGACACTTCAATCTGGCTTTCACATGTCTTCATTTAATTCGGGAAATGCGTTTATCGGCTTGGGGATCTCTTACTTTATAGGCTCTCTTTACGCTGGCAAATTGGCCAAATTCTTTACCCGATTTAACTTTACCGGTGTGATCTTAATCGGTTCAGCGATTAACCTAGTTGGATATTGGTGGTTGTATGAGATTATTTCAGCTCATAGCAATAACTTAACCCCCTGGACGTTACTTCCTCCCATGCTAATTATTGGGGTTGGTAATGCGTTTGCCGTTAACAGCTCACTGCGCATCGGTTTATCCGATATTCCTGCGCAATTTGCCGGTGTCGGAAGTGCGTTTATGACCACCTTACAACAAACTGCTATTGCTTTAGGCACCGCAATTTGTGCAGCATTCTATATTCAAAATCTGAGTCAAGCCGATGTACTGCATTTAGGTGGATTAAAAGCTGGGTTATGGACTATCGCGTGTTTTATCTCAGTACTCTTCATCATTCATGCAATTAGAGCATGCAAAATTTTTCAACAACCTAAAACAACGCAATCCACTACACACTAGAACGCTTCACCCAGTATTCGGACCCATTGTCTCAATACTGGGTGTTCCACTCTCCGTCCAGGGCATTTCAATTACAGGGACAGGCACCGTTAATTTTGAATTGAATCGCAGCAATGCATCCAATTACTCGTTATTTTCCACAAATCCCTTTAACATGATGGCACTTCCCTCTCCTGAGAGCGCACTATGACTATCGCCAGACGACAGCAAGTGGATTTATCAATAACACCTTATTATCACTGTGTATCTCGCTGTGTTAGACGCTCTTTTCTCTGTGGCATTGATGCGGTTTCGGGTCGTTCTTACGAGCATCGACGCCAATGGTTAGAATCTCGTATTTTGAAACTGGCTCAAATCTATTGTATTGATATTTGCGCCTATGCCGTGATGAGTAATCACTACCATTTAGTTGTGCACATTAATCGCGATAAGGCATTGAATTT
This sequence comes from Vibrio nitrifigilis, assembly GCF_015686695.1. Classification (NCBI taxonomy): domain Bacteria; kingdom Pseudomonadati; phylum Pseudomonadota; class Gammaproteobacteria; order Vibrionales; family Vibrionaceae; genus Vibrio; species Vibrio nitrifigilis. The sequence goes on from NZ_JADPMR010000004.1 coordinate 813,441, forward strand.
AAGTGAGGAAGAGGTCATTCAGCGCTGGTCAATCCAGCATTCACTCGATGAAATCATGATACGTTATAGAGACCAAAACATTGAAGATCCACAAATCAAAGAAAGGTGTCAAAAGCAAATTCATGTCTGGCGCGAAAGGCTATATTCTTTAAGCTGGATGATGCGAGAGCTCAATATGGCTATCGCACTTCAAGCGAACAAAGAAGATCAATGCACTGGACATTTTTGGGAAGGTCGCTATAAATCTCAAGCTTTGTTGGATGAGCAGGCACTGCTTGCTGCAATGACCTACGTAGATCTGAACCCCATTCGCGCTAACATCGCACACACTCCAGAAACCTCCAATCATACATCGATTAAAAAGCGTATTAATTCCTTAAGATTGAATGCCAAAACACCTACTGGTCTTGCCCCATTTCGTCGTAATGCCAATTCATCACAGCGTGGTTATTATCTACCTTTTAACTTCATTGATTATCTTGAATGGATAGACTGGTATGGAAGGCACAACCATCATTTAACCGCTCGCGGTGAAATTGACGTCAAACAACCACCTATTTTGGCTCGATTGTCGATTGCTATGCCTGACTTTATCACGACATGCGCCAACCTCGAACAGCGCGGCCGATTATGGGTAGGTTCCAGACAAACGATAGAAAAGACCAAGCACCTTATACCCCGGCAGCGATTACAAACCGTTAATTTTTAATTACCCCCATTTATCAACCAAGTCGTTTTCTTAAATATCAATATTAGTTATCTGAATTGAATAATTAGTTACTCAAGCCACTACAGCAAACGTTGTGTCGCCTGCCTTATGCATAGAGATGGTAAATTTAGGTGGAATAACCATGTCTGTCCCCGTTATGATTGGGTTTTAAAGTGCCTGTCCCTGTAAAGGAGAGTTGAATGATTATTGATGTGTTGGGATGCGGAAGTGCATTTGCTAAAGAATCGAATACCTCGGCAATTTTAGTGCAAGACCTTAATACGACTTGGCTTATTGATTGTGGCCCAACCATTCCTTGTGCAATCTGGCAACGAGATATGAATATCAATGACATCGATGTTATTTATTTTACCCATATCCATCCCGATCATTGTGCTGGGTTGCCAGCTTTGCTAGGCAACTGGAAAGCATTTAAACGCACTAAGCCGCTCACGATATTTTGTCAATCCAAACAGCAGCAAGCACTTGAATCCTTGGTAAAACTAGCAAGTTGGCCCGGCAGCAACCTACCATTTACTCTGCACTGGCAGTCAATAGAAGACCAATTTATATGGGACGAGTGGAATATAAAAACAGCCTTCACTCAACATGAAGTCTCGAATCGAGCATTAAGGATTGATAACGGGACTAATTCCCTCTTTTATAGTGGTGATGGTCGTCCAACGAAAGAAAGTCAGTTACTGATGAAAAATGTAGATATTGCATTCCAAGAATGCGCTTGTTTTGATGCGCTGCCAGAAGGCGATTCTCATGGTGATCTTCCACAATGTGTTCGTTTATGTGAACAATTAACGGTGCCTGTCCTCGTTGTTTACCACTGTTGGGATGAACATTTGGATGCGATTCGTCGCGAAGTTTCTCAACATCGCCATTTAGCAGTGAGTAGAGACGGTTGGACGATCAATTTGTCACAGCCATTATTGCCGCAACTGTGAGATCAAATAAGGATCGATTTACAATGTAAAACGATCCTTCGTGAAATTAATTTTAAATACTTAACTTTTTGTTTTAATTAATAAACCAATTCTTTTTTTACTTTAAATTTGGCCACTAATTCTTTCAATGAATTGGCTTGAACCGATAAATCTTCACTGGCTTGAGCGGTTTCTTGTGTACTCAGCAACACATTACCGCCCGATTCACGAATACCTTCTAAATTCATACTGATTTCGTTAGACGTAACCGATTGCTCTTCACTGGCAGCGGCTACTTGTAAATTCGCCTCAGACAACTCTGCAATCGCAGAGGCAATCACAATAAATTCGGCTTTCGTCTCTTCAATCTTCGTCGACGTTTGCATTATCACATCATCGCTACCAGCAATAATCGCTGCCGCATTTTGGGTATTTCCAACCAATTTATTGACCAGATCTGAAATTTCTTGTGTCGCTTTTTGGCTTCTGGATGCTAAGTTGCGTACTTCATCAGCCACCACAGCAAAACCACGGCCTTGTTCTCCCGCGCGAGCGGCTTCGATTGACGCGTTTAATGCCAATAAATTGGTTTGCTCAGAGATTCCATCGACTTCCTGAATAAAATTCTGAATTTTTTCGGTACTACCTTGCAAGACGCCAATAATGTCTTGGCACAACCGGCCTTGTTCAATCAATTTGTTAGAGAGTGCCTGCGTCGTTTCTGCGGTTTCACAGCCATGTTGAGCACTGCTGTTGACTCTATCCGTCGATGCAGCTGCCCCCTCTGCATTGCTCGCAACTTCGGTGATGGTCGTCGACATTTGTGTCATCGCAGCAGCTACCATCTCAGTATTTTGCTGTTGCTGACTCATTGCCTGACGATTTATTTCTGCTACTTCGGCCAACTCCACCACCGTTGCTGCGATATTATCAGCACGACTGACGACTTCACTCACTATACGGCTTAAGGCATGACATACGTGATTCATACTAGTAAGCAATTGCCCCACTTCATCCTTGCTATCAACCGTTATATGCTGGTCAAAATTGCCTTTTGCCATCTCTTCAGCGACTTCTTTTGCGCTTGTAACACCTTTCACAATCGCACGGCTAACGATAATCCCTACCAATAACCCAAAAATGGCTGAGCAACTAGAAATGATAACCATATTGGTTAACGCTTCATGCTCTTCATTTTCAGTCACGATCACAGCGGCTTCTGTCGCCCTTTCTAAACGCAGTAAAAACTGTTCCAATTCATGATCGAGCTGGTCTTGTTTGGTTTCTAAATTTGCAGCGCTATCAGCTAACTCGCCATGTTTTTCACCGTCACTCAAGATATCAAGCATGGAAAACATCGAAATCTCATACTCTTTATGATGTTTGATGATCACATCGAGTTCTTTGTCTAACTGAATTAGCCTATCGCGAATATTTTGTGTGAAAGCATGGGAGATGGACTGCTCCAACAGCTGTTTGGCAACCATCACTTTTTCATCGAAATAGAGCGCATTTTGTTTTATTTGTTGGCTATATTTCTTCATCTGAGACGTGGTGTCTTGTGATTTAATATCACTGATTCTAAGGATCTTCTCGAGCATAATAGCTCCCTGAAGCTGTTTGACCGTGATATCACTAGCCAACTTCACTAAAGGGATATTTTCTTTCGCTATGGCATCAATTTCTGTGGCGACACGGCTCATTTTATAAATGGCATAAGCAGATGTAGCAGCGACCAAGGCCAACAATATTATCACTAACCCAAGAAGCTTCTTGGTGATAGACAAATTTCTATACCACTGCATGTATCAATCCTTAGAATAGCCGTTAATTTCTGAGCTAATCATAGGCAAATTGCATATAAATCCCCTACCTCTAATGGATATATCTGCCGTTCGTTCATTCATTTATCTACTCTGAGTAACATTTCTTTGCCATCAGCAATAGTGAATTGCATAAAAACATTATTCGACGCACATCTCTTTTTTCAGTGATAAAAGAAAATTTTCTTCAATCGCGAGATTTGCCGCTTAAGGCATGCGTCATTCCTGACGGTAAGTGATTGAAGACGAATAGATAGCGGCAACGTTAGAGCGTCAAATTTGATAAGATAACGACCTGTCCATCGCATTAAGACGTTATTCTATGACCATTGAAAAATTTGATTCTATCTATCAACGTGCCTGCGAACGTAAAGGTAGCCAAAGCGCATTAGAATCCTTATTACGTCACCCACTGACTAAAGAACAAATTGCTCAAATTCCTGATAACCGCTGGTTAGCCGCTTTTACTATGAAAGTATTTCAAAGTGGTATCCAATGGAAAGTTGTTGCCGATAAGTGGCCTAATTTTGAACAACTGTTTTTCCAGTTCCGTTTAGAGCCTCTGCTAATGCAACCCGATGAAGCTTGGGAAGAAAAAGCACAAAATCCAGGTATTATTCGCTACTTGCCTAAAGTCATGACCATCCCAGCGAATGCTCAGATGATTTTTGACATTCGTTTGGATCACGGATCATTTGGGAAATGGGTTGCCCAGTTTCCACAAGAGCGCATTGTCGACCTTTGGTTGCATCTGAAAAAACACGGTAAGCGCCTCGGTGGTAATACTGGGCCGTATGCATTACGGCAATTAGGAGTAGACACATTTCTACTGACCCACGATATAGAAGCCTATCTGAGAGCCACAAAGGTCATTGATGGTGGTAAAGACACCAAACGCACTCTGTACGCCACTAACGATGCCTTTAACCAATGGCATGAAGAATCTGGCCGTAGCTTTACCGAAATCAGCCAAATCATTGCTTATTCAACCGGTGATAACCGTGTTTAAGCTCATCGAACATGCACTGTTTGATGTTGCCATCAAATGAACGACGAAAAAAGCCCAAATCACTGAGGATTTGGGCTGAGAGGAAAATCCCTTTCTCAATCGGGGTAGAGGAAGGGATTAAGTTTTACTGCCGTTGTGGAGCAATTACAGTAAATTTACACAATCTTGAGCAATGACTAACTCTTCATTAGTTGGAATCACTAATGCAATCGCACCAAGCATTTCAGACGCAGCAATTTGACCTGAAGCACCAAAGCGAGCATCTTCATTACCTTTTTGATCTTCAACAAAGCCAAATACTTTTAAGTATTCAAGAACAGCGTGACGTACAGGTAATGAGTTTTCACCGATACCACCAGTGAAGACAATCGCGTCTAAATCACCAATTGAAACTAGGTAAGAACCAATGTATTTCGCTACACGGTATGTAAATACGTCAAAAGCAAGTTGCGCTGCTTCGTCGCCTGCTTCACACGCTTCTAAAATGCCGCGCATGTCGCTTGTTGTACCAGAAATACCTAACAAGCCAGATTTTTTATTTAACGTGGTAAAGACTTTTTCTTGATCCCAACCTTTACGCATTAAGAATTCAATAACACTTGGATCTAAATCACCACAGCGAGTACCCATAGCAAGGCCAGCAAGCGGAGTTAAGCCCATGCTGGTATCAACACTTTCACCGTTTTTAACCGCAGTGATGGATGCACCATTACCTAAGTGAACAGTAATGATATTGCACTCTGTCGCTGGTTTATCTAACACTTTTGCCGCTTCACGACTTACAAAATAGTGGCTAGTACCATGTGCGCCGTAACGACGAACTTTGTATTCGTCATACACTTCGTGAGGAACTGCATACATGTATGCTTTCGCAGGCATTGTTTGGTGGAAAGCTGTATCGAAAATAGCGAACTGAGGGAGTGATGGGAACACTTCCATTGCTGCGCGAATACCCGCTGCATTGGCTTTGTTATGAAGAGGAGCAAGCTCAGCAAGACGCTCAATTTCTGCTACCACTTCTTCATCAACACGAACAGTGCCTTTAAACGCTTCGCCACCAGCAACAACACGGTGACCAACAGCAACGAACTGTTCACTCAAACCAATAGAATCTAGCAATTTAACAATACGTTCAAACGCATACTGATGATGATCGCCACCAGCTGGGATCTCTTCTTTTGTTTTCTCGCCTTGGTATTTCCAGCTAATGTTTGCTTCTGGCAAACCGAAGCATTCACCGAGGCCACTAACGACTGCATCACCGCTTTCTGGATCAATGACAGCAAATTTTAGCGAAGAGCTACCAGAGTTGATGACCAACACGTAAGAATTCGACATGGTGCTATATCCTGTATCTGAGTATGGTTTTGAAGCTAAGCGCTTCTCCGTTTTGTAGTCCCCATTATTCAATAATTTTTGAATCTTTCAACTTTGTTTTAATTTTTTCTGCAATTCATTTGTTTTTTTCTTGATCTCTGACAAGAAATGAATTTTTTCTCGGCCCAAATTTAAACATTCATTAATCAACCACACACATAAAAAATTCACCACGATGGTTAAATCGTGGTGAATTATTGTGTGAGTAAATAATTAAATTGAATGGGATTCATTCATCATGTGTAATATAAACACATCCTTTTACCATCCTGCTCAATGACTTTAAATGGCGTTTCATAAATATCGCTTAACACCGATTCTTGAATCACCTCATTGACCGCACCATTTGCCACCACTTTTCCGCGCTTTAATGCGATAATCGAATCGGAATAACAAGAAGCAAAATTAATATCGTGAATAACAATAACCACAGATTTATTCCACTCATGTGCAAGTTTTCGAATTGTCGCCATGATCTTCAAAGAGTGTTTAATATCTAAGTTATTAAGTGGCTCATCTAAAAAAATATAATCGGTATCTTGGGCCATTACCATCGCAATAAAAGCCATTTGTCGTTGACCACCGCTCAATTCATCTAAGTATTTATGTTCAATATCTTTGATGCCTAAATATTCGATAGACTGGTCGATGACTTTTTCATCTTCTGCCGTCAGTTTACCTTGTGAATGAGGGAAACGGCCAAAAGAGACTAATTCGCGGATAGTAAAACGCATGGTAATCGTGTTTGCCTGACGCAAAACAGAGAGACGCTTAGCGAGTTCTTTCGTATCCCAATCAACTAATGGCTTACTATCAATCCATACATCACCTTCATCGCGAGCAATTAAGCGACTCGCCATGGATAACAATGTACTTTTACCAGCCCCATTGGGGCCAATAATCGACGTCACTTTGCCCTTTTCAAACTCAGCACTCGCCTTATCAACAACAGTATGTTGGCCAAATAATTTTGTGAGTTTCTGTAATTGAATCATGCTTAAACCACTTTGTTACGAATCAGTAGCGTTAAAAAGTAGACGCCACCAATGAAATTAATGACAACACTGATTGTTGTGCCAAAATTAAATACTTTTTCTACCACCCATTGACCGGACAATAACGCACATACCGACATGGCTGAACAGGCGAATAATAACGTACGGTGGCGGAAAGTATTAAACCATTCACGCGTTAAATTGGTAACCAATAAACCGAAAAACATAATTGGCCCAACCAGCGCTGTCGATATCGAAATTAAAATGGCACTCAATAACAATACATTTCTGGTTGTTTTTCGTACATCGACTCCTAGCCCAATAGCATTATCCTGATCAAGCCAAAACACATCGAGCGTTCTATGCATTCGAAATAATAAAAAGGCGACAACAATTAATAATGGTGCAGTTAAATACACTAGGTCGACATTAATATTGTTGAAACTTGCAAACATATTTGACTGCAAGGTAGCAAAATCGTTAGGGTCCATTAACATTGTCAAGAATGAAGCCACATTGCCAAATAAAGCCCCGAGAATCACACCAAGCAATAATAACACCATCAAATTTCGCTGCTGACCACGAAAATAAAAAGCAAACAACAAAAATGAAAAGCCGAGCATAACGACCATGGCAATCGTAAAATTCGCATAAGCGTTGACGGAGTAAAAACTCATTCCACCAAATAGCACTACCACCAATACTTGGGTCAGCATATACAAGGAGTCAAACCCCATAATGCTCGGCGTTAAAATCCGGTTATTGGTAATGGTTTGGAACGTTAACGAAGACTGAGCAATCGCAATGCCGGCTAAAGTCATGGCGATGACCTTAGGCGCTCTACGTGACAAAAAGTAATGGTAGTTGTCTGCATTTAGACCGATACAGATAAACAGTGCCGCAAATACTAACGAGACAACAACTAATATAACCAGCTTGGTTCTATCCTGCATGCTTTTGACCTCGCAGGATTAAGGTAATAAAGGCAATACCGCCTAGAATGCTAATAATCATTGAAATAGGTACTTCATACGGGAAAATAATCACTCGACCCACTAAATCACACGCTAGCACTAGTAACGCACCGCAGGCTGCGCTGATGGGAATATTACGCCGCAAGTTGTCTCCACAAAAACTGCTCACTAAGTTAGGGACGATCAAGCCCAAAAATGGCAATTGACCCACAATCATGACCACGGTTGCCGACATCATGGACACCAAACAGACGCCAATCACCAACACTTGCTGATAATTCAAACCCAAATTGACCGCAAAATCTTTGCCCATACCAACAGCAGAGATTCGAGCGGCGTACAAATAGCTAAAAATCGCAATGGGTATGGCGATATAGAGCAGCTCATAATCTCCCTGCAGCAAATTAGCAAAGTTCGCTACCCCCCAGCCCATCAGGTTTTGTACCGCATCGTATTTATAAGCAATGAATGTTGCGGCTGAAGAGACCACATTACCAAAAATGATACCCACTAATGGTACGAAAATGGCGTTTTTAAATTGAATACGATTGATAAACTGAACAAAGACCAACGTGCCAGCCATTGAAACCAAAAAGATCAGCCAGATGTTGTTACCATCACCAAATATCACCAAACTCAGCACATAGCCCAGCATGGCACACTCAATCGTGCCGGATGTGGATGGCGCAGCAAAACGGTTTTGACTGACCTGCTGCATAATAAGTCCTGCAATGCTTAAACCTGCACCAGAAAGCAAAATCGCGATTAAGCGCGGAACACGGCTCGTCACAAAAAGCTGCCATGCTAATGAATCACCAGCCATGAGCGCAGAAAAGGAAACGTCACCAACGCCGACGAAGAGAGACGCGATACTAAGCAAGATTAATGCGGATAATAGCTTTTTCACACAAAACCTCTATCGAGCTATTACAACAAGGCCCACCGATTGAAGTGGGCCTATGACAAATCGTTATTTAACACTTACCACTTGCTGCATATCAGCAATCATCTGCTCAGTCGCATGCACACCAGCAACCCCCAAATACCAAGCATTGAGATTTAAGTAGGTGACACGATGATGTTTGTATGCGTCCGTCTCTTTAACGAGTGCATTTTCAAAGTATTCATGCGTATGACTTTTACCTTTATTGACCAGTTTGTCGCGGTCAATAATAAATAGGGTTTGTGGGTTGTGTTCACGAATATATTCGTAAGAGATCAAATCACCGTGACGATTACTCTGCTTCACTTTCACCGTAGGCGTAAAACCAAAGTCTTCATAGACAGAAGAGAACCGTGACTTTTCACCAAAAGTACTCACATTACCGCCAGTCGACAAGACCGTCATGGCATCTTCATGGTGTGCTTGGTTATACGCTTTGATCTGTTTGAATTCTTTATCTAATTGAGCAATTTTTGCATCGACCTTAGGCTCAATAGCAAAAATTTTACCTAAGTTACGCCATTGTTGTTGAGTATTTTTCCAGTAATCGGTGGTATCAACGTTACCGAATACGATAGTAGGCGCGATGTCTGATAATTCTTTGTACGCTTTGGCCGCTCGCGGACCAATAATGATCAAATCGGGTTTTTCAGAATAGATTTTTTCAAAATCTGGATCGAACAGTGATCCAGCCGAACCATATTGCTCACCTTGATATTTCTTTAAAAAGTCGGGCATAAAACCCACTTTTGATACGGCAACAGGTTTAATACCGAAAGCATCGATGGCGTCTAACGCCCCTATTCCGATCACCACAACTCGTTTCGGTTGTTGTTCTAGAGTCGTTTTCCCTAGTTCGTGTTGAATGGTAACGGTACTTGCTTGGGAAGAAAAGGCAGCCAAAAGCCCTAAAATGGCAACACTCGTCGACGCTTTCATAAAAAGGTTCCTTACATTGTTCAAATGCTATAGATTTTGATACTTATTCTCATTTATGACTGGTACTATACCGTTGCCAATCCCCCATCGCAATAGGATTCAAAGCCTTAGCTAAGTCAATTGGTTAGATAGAAGTCTTTCGGCAGAAAAGTTGCAGTTTTTTACAACAAACTGGCGTTAATTTAGCCAAAACTCAACCTGAATTTAACATCAAATTGGGACACAAAAAGAGATGCACTGCTTTTGGGCAGTGCATCATGTCGAGAAAAAAGCAGTGTTAACCCATGAGTAAGGCGCTAAGCACAGGATTTAAGCAAAGTGATGGGGTAAGTGGTTAATTCACACGCTTGTACATGGATAATGGTTTGTTCTTGCATGATATGCCAAGCACGACCGCTCTCAAGCGGCTCAGACGCCAACACCATACCTCTCTCACAGCATTTAGTGAATACAGTCGGTGGATGGCCATCACTGCTGTAGCGCACAACCCAAAAACTCTGTCCATCAGAGATGCACATTGAAGCGCGAAATGGTTCAGTCACGCCTTTATCAGCAATAACATCTTCAATTTCACTGATGGTTATATTGATTGCGGCAATAGGATCATCACGTAAACCATTTTTGATCATCAATAAAAAGATCAATTCACTATCTGTTGTGCCATTGCGCTTTATATAGAGCTCTTCTGGTAAATGCTTTTCCAGCTCCCACTTCACTTTTTCAAATTGACCAATTTGACCATTGTGCAGAAACATCCACTGATCATCAATGAACGGATGGCAGTTTGAACGAGATACTTGAGTTCCAGTAGAGGAACGCACATGGGCCATAAACCGATGCGACTTTATATGGTGAGTCAACGATCTCAGGTTATCATCACTCCATGCGGGTAACACTTCATGAAATTGTCCCGGAGTTTCTCTTCCATCCGTATACCAACCCAAACCAACCCCATCAGCATTCACGCGTGTCACGGCTTTACGTGCTTCTAGACTTTGGTGAACCAGTGAATGCTCTGGTTCGTAAACTAATTCATCGAGATAAATGGGGACGCCTTGATAGGCAAGCCAACGGCACATAATTACTTCCTAACAACTACAACTGGCATCAATAAACCACGTTTAACGCAGAGTATCAACATCTCACATAAAATTTATTAATATATTATTACTATTAGTTATATGGCATTAAGTAGTGTTCATCCCTGAACTCGATATGGTTAGTTATCTATGCTGTTTTTGTCATTTTAATCAGCAGTAAGCATCTAATAAGCTTGATATTTTGGCTATTATCACCAAAAGTTTATTGTCCTTACACAAACAATATAAATCACTTATATAAGTTTCTGTTCTATAGCTTAAATTGTGCAACTAACCGATCCAGCTCACCAGACACCAGATCTAAATTTCCACTCGCTTGATTGAGTTGTGAAGCAAACTCTGCGGTTTGGTTAGTCAGTTGATTAATATCCTCGACATTACGATTAATATCTTCAACCACCGTAGACTGTTCTTCTGTTGCGGTTGCAACTTGGATATTTTGATCGCTAATGTCATGAATATGGGTATTGATTGTGGCTAACGCCTCTGTGGCACTATTCGCAAAATCTACGACTTTCTGACTTTGCTGCTGTCCATTATCCATCGCATTGACCGCCAATTTAGATTCATTTTGTAACGAATCAATCACTAGCTGAATTTCGGATGTGGATTGAGCCGAACGGCTTGCTAAGGTGCGGACTTCATCGGCAACCACAGCAAAACCACGTCCCTGCTCACCGGCTCGTGCTGCTTCAATGGCAGCGTTAAGCGCCAGTAAGTTGGTTTGCTCAGAGATACTACGAATGGTCTCGAGAGTCGTACTAATCACGGCGACTTGTTTCGCTAATGAATCCACCACACTATTTGCTTCGGTCAGTTCATGCGATAAATACCCAATTTGTTCACGCGCTTGGCCAACCACGTTTTGCCCTTCACCGGAACGTTCCGTTGCTTCTTTTGCCACATCTGCGGCTTGAGCAGCATTATTGGCAATTTCACTGACCGTTGCACCTAACTCATTAATAGCGGTTGCCACCTGCAGGGTACGATCGCGTTGTGAAGTGCAGTTACTTTGCGTTTGATGAGAGCGTTTTGCGACATCTTTTGCCATCACACCCAGCTCTCTTGACTGCGCCGCGACTTGATCAATAGTACTGTGTAATTTTTCGATGAATTGATTAAAACTGCGTGCTATATCGGCCAACTCATCACGTCCATCGAGATCGATTCGGTGATTAAGCGCTAAGTTTTGCGCGGCATCAATAAGGGTGGATTTAATAATATCAACCCGTTGTCGCAGGTGAGTGATAATAACCCACGCGGTGACGATAGAAATGACTAACCCGATGATAATAAGCGCTATCTCAATCACTTTACCGCTTTGATATTCTTCATAACTTAAACGATTTTGGTGTTCTGCCTGCTTTAATAAGTCATTGAGCAAGATGTCGGAAGCGTGACGTATTGCGCTATAATGCTTGGCATATTGATCACGATAGATGGCTTTGGCATGGTCAATGTCACCCCGCTCGAAAGCAGCTAACAGCGGTGTTAAATCATCACTGACCATTGTATTAAATTGTTGGCGAATTTTTTCAGCTTTCTTTTTCAATAAAGGATCGACCTGCGCTTCAACAACTCTATTCATCGCATCGCTCATTTGCGGTATATCTTCGTTACGCGTCTCTTGCACCCTAGTTAATATACCTTTGGCATCTTTTAAGGACGTTTCTTGTAGTAACATCATATCGATTCCCACCCTCATGCGCGGAATTCTAGATGCAGCTTCCGCGACAGCGCGCATAGGGTTGGCGGTATTTAAATACAATTCGGATGCGCGATGTTGCATTAAAGACATAGAGTAAAGACTGGTTATTGCAACACACAACGCTGCAATGCAGGGAATAGCCACCGCGATGATCAGCCGCGACTGTAGGGTTAATCGATTGATACGCATATAGAGTCCTTTTGCCCTAGAAAACGATAACTTACGTTTATAAAATTATTATTTTATTGGGCGACAATTATAAGCATCTACAGACATATCAACAACGAAAGAAAACGTTTCACCTCTCCTAACTTACAAACTTGAATTAACATCACAAAATTCAAGGTTTTTATCGAACAACAACCCAATAAGTGACTGATTTAAATTCATTAAATTTATAACAATTCTCTTTAAACCATATAAGTCACTACCGAAGTCATGACACTTATACACACCATAAATCCCATGAAAACACCTTTCGTTGTATCAGATCGTCTAAAATGCACGAAAAAAGGTGCCAAGAGAAAAATACTGGCAAAGACAGGGAGTACTTGCTCTGGTTCTAACGCAAATATCGCTAATAAACATAGAGCTGAAAGCGCGATCCATTCTGTTTTTAAAGTCAGCTTAATCCCTAAACTGATGACAAATATGATGGCGATGGCTGTCACTAACATAAAACACCTACATGATACTAATTCTCATTTGCATTAATAATAGTGTTAATCCCGTAATGAAGCAAGGGTAAAAAGAAAATTTCGCATAGTCCAATACGCTGGTTATACTCTGCGCTAACGTTACTGAGACAATCGGCCACATAGAGCCACAAATTAGAATAAGAGACGATTATGACGAACCCCATCACCACCCCTTGCATTGCTGCTTGTAAAAATACTGGTGGTATATGCTCTGGATGCAAACGCACTATCGAGGAAATTGTAAGCTGGAAAGAGTTAGATGAGAGAGAAAGAGCTAAGTTGATGAGTGAATTGGCGGGGGAAATCTCTACTCACACCTGCCCTTCTTGTGGAAAACCAGCGCAATGTGATATCGCAGCAGGCAAGTCCACCTGCTGGTGTTTTTCAGTAGAAGAACGTGAGCCTATGCTCGGCTTAGAAACAGAATCCTGCTTATGTCGTGATTGTCTGACTAAACAGCCAATCGCCTGAAGCAAAAAGCCGCAAAGTGTTAACTTCGCGGCTTTCATAAGTGTTATACCCAAGTAACCTCAAGATGCTGTTTCAGCGAGAATGTATTCGCTCTTAGGCAAGGCACTGATTTGAAGACATAGTCATTCTACGTAGAAAATCAGTAACACAGCCTAGGAGCGAATAAAACTCGCCCTTCGGGAGCTCATCAACAAACCTATTTCTGCGCCCAATCACGTTAAAAGGGAATGACCATTCCTGCCGTGATTGAGCTTGACCTAGGCTCGTTGATGAAGCTCTGAATCCTGCATCTTGAGGTCATTTGGGTATATATCGAATCCGTTATTTTTTTGGACTTAACGCTTCACCTGCAAACGTCACACCTTCCCAACCGTTGGCAATAAACTGACGAATATTTTGATGGTTATCGGCGGTCGGTTGCGCAAGCACCTCATCACGATAAATTTCACCAAAGCAAGCAATCGTCTGTTCTGGAGTTAATCCATGCAATTTGGCAAAGGCAAAAATTTTGCACGACCCTTGGTTTTGTCCCTCGGCATTTTCAACATTGCCATTCGTAAAAGCGACTGGAGTAAACTCATAAGCAGATTCGATAGAAGCGATGACCTCTTTAAATTGAATCTTATCCGCTGAAGTGGTGATTTGCTCGAGCAATGTTTTGATATCCATAAATTCCTTATTGAGTTAACTCTTCTGTATTGACCCAAATAACATGGCAAGGGGATCATTATTCCTGCCGTGATTGAGCTTAACCTAAGCTCGTTGATGAAGCTCTGCATCTTGAGGTCATTTGGGTATAAATGGCTTAGAGCGCCTATCTTGCCTAAAAAATCCCATAACTGAAACAGTTAACCGAAAAAAGTCCACCCATAATTGATTACTTAAGATTATTTCCTTGTGCAACTTGGTTCTTTTTTAACCTTGTCTACAATTAAGCTTAGACAGTGTTAGCGTAATGCAAACATTAAGGACTAAAACGATAACGCAGGGCCGCGTTCTCTTTGCTGAACTTACAGCCTCTGCGATAAATGTCAGGTATCAGGATGAAAAAATTCTTTAGGCAATTTCCCCTTTACCAACTGGTCACTATCTTAGCAGGCTTACCTATTTTGATTAGTATCGCACTTTCTGTCTCTGAGATACGTCAGTTTGACCGAACAGCTGAGCATACAAAGTACGACAACGAAGCAGTTAACCTAATGATTGTGTACGATAACTTAGCACACAACCTTGCGGTCGAGCGTGGCCTTACCGCAGGTATGTTAGGTTCCAAAGGTAAGCAGGAACAAGTCGATGCACTGGCAGATCAACGAAAAAAAGTCGATCAAGCAGTTCAAACTCTTAATCAATTTAATGTGGCCTTCATTTCCCCCAAGTTCGCCCACAACTTGCAACAAGACGTGTCGGCTGAGCTCGGTAAATTGGTCGAGGTACGTAATCAAGTCAATTCACTGTCGCCAACGATCTCGCCTTTTGCCTATTACTCTAATTTGAACCGCCTTGCGATTAATAATGCGAGTATTTTGCTCAGCAAAATTGAAAGTGTCGACGTCGCGACCTTAGGTAAGTCTTTATTATCCATCATGGAAATTAAAGAGCGGGCAGGACAAGTGCGTGGGGCTCTAAATGGCGCATTTGCCCGCAAATCTTCGAATATAGAGCAATATGTTGCCGTCATGGATTACATCAAATCGGCTGATTACGCAACTCGGCAGGCGATGTTAACTATGCCCCCATCGGCCTTGGCTCAATTCGAGCAAGTCATTCAAAGCAACACGTGGAAGCAAGTTTCCGACATCCAAAATCAATATCTTACCCAAAAAAATACACTCGATGCATTACAAGGCCCTGCCGCAACGGAATGGTTTGCTTTAGCGACGGAACGTATTAAACAAATAAACCAAGTGCGTAATACCCTGCAAAAAGATATGCAATCTTTAACGCAAGATAAAATCAATACCGCAACGCATTATGAGATGCTTCTAATTGTGGCAAGTATCCTTGGTGGGCTGGTATTAATAATTGTATTGTTCATTGTTATTAGCGATTTAAAACAGCGGATTGGGTTACTCAATAGTGAACTGGCCAATATGGCACAACATCGCAATCTCACTCATAGCTTTCAAAGTGATGGCAAAGATGAAACAGCGCAGGTTTCTAATAGTATCAACACCCTGATTTTGAGCGTCCGCGATCTGTTGAAAAACGTCATAAGTACTAATAACCACAGTAGCGATCGATTGAAACAGATCGTTCAAAGCGCCAAAGATCTCGGTAATAGTAGTGTTAATACAACCGCCAAATGTACCAATATCGCTGCTGCAATGACCGAATTATCTCAATCCAGTACTGAAATCGCTCACTCTTCTGAACGCGCATTAGAAGAAACTCAAGAAATGAACGATAAAATCAGTGCCTGCCAGACTCAAAGTGTCTCCTCATTTAAAGCTGTTGAAGCGTTAGTCGAGCAAATAGAACAGACTCAGGCCTGTATGCAAGAGCTCGAAAAAGATGCAGATAGCGTAGGTAAAATTGTCGAAACCATCAATGGTATTTCAGAACAAACCAATTTGCTGGCGCTGAATGCCGCTATCGAAGCCGCCCGAGCGGGTGAACATGGCCGTGGATTTGCCGTCGTTTCTACCGAGGTTCGTGATCTGGCTCAACGCAGTAAAGAAGCGACCGAACACATTAGTGAATTGCTGGGCAATATGACCAACAACACGGAAATGGCCGTTGAAAATATGGCCAAAAGTCGAGCTGCCACCGACGATACGTTCAACTCAGTCAACACTGTAAAAGGCAGTATTGATGAACTCGAATCGGTGATTGATTCTGTGAATTCACATATCAACAGCATCGCTAACGCCACCATAGAGCAATCGAAAGCAAGTGAAGAAGTTAACCGCGACATTGATACTCTATCTGGTATCGCCGAGCACACCGGAAATCTTGCGCAAGATATGAATAACATCGTGACCAACTACTCTTCGGAAGTAAAACAAGTGAAAGAACAGCTGAATCAGTTTGATGTGTAATGGCCTGACATAAGGTTTAAAACAACAAGGCACGCCATGGCGTGCCTTGATTTTACATGCAAAAGTAAAACTAACGATCTTAACGTTTCTTGCGTGTCCGACTCGCCAATTCTACAGCGCGTAGCTGTGCTAATGCTTTGGTCAGTTCAACTTGCGCTTGAGAGAAGCTCATGTCACCACCAGACTGACGAATATTCTCTTCCGCAGTCTTACGGGCAGCTTCAGCACGTGCTTTATCAATTTCAGTACCGTGAAGCGCGGTATCTGCAAGCACAGTGACGCTGTCTGGCTGAACTTCGACCAAACCACCTGAGATGTACAAAATCTCTTCTGGTTGATCCAACTTACCAGCAATACGCGCCACGCCAGGCTTAATTTTACTGATCAGTGGTGAGTGTCCAGGACGAATCCCTAACTCACCATCAGCACCAGCAATAGCTAACGCATGCGCCGGACCGGTATACAAAGTGCGTTCCGCGCTAACCACGCTCAATTGAAACGTATTTTGCGTTACACCTATAGCCATAATGCCTCCGATAATTACAGTGTTTTCGCTTTTTCCAACACTTCGTCAATCGTACCGCAGTACAAGAACGCTTGTTCTGGAATGTCATCGTATTGACCATCTAACAAACCTTTGAAGCTTGAGATGGTGTCTTTCAATGACACGAATACACCAGGCTGACCTGTAAACACTTCTGCTACGTGGTATGGCTGAGTCAGAAAACGCTCAACTTTACGTGCACGAGACACCAAACGTTTATCTTCTTCAGAAAGTTCATCCATACCCAAGATAGCGATGATGTCTTTTAGCTCTTTGTATCGTTGCAGAGTCATCTGTACACGTTGAGCAACATCGTAATGTTCTTGACCAACAACCAATGGGTCCAATTGACGAGAAGTCGAATCCAATGGGTCTACCGCTGGGTACAAACCAAGTGCTGCAATGTTACGAGACAATACAATGGTTGCATCCAAGTGAGCAAACGTGGTCGCTGGTGATGGGTCAGTCAAGTCATCGGCGGGAACATACACCGCTTGAATAGACGTGATAGAACCAGATTTAGTTGACGTAATACGTTCTTGAAGCACACCCATTTCTTCTGCCAATGTAGGTTGGTAACCTACCGCAGATGGCATACGACCTAGCAGTGCAGATACTTCTGTCCCTGCCAAGGTGTAACGATAGATGTTATCGACAAACAGCAGTACATCACGGCCTTCATCACGGAAACGTTCAGCGATAGTCAAACCAGTCAACGCAACACGAAGACGGTTGCCCGGTGGCTCGTTCATCTGACCGTAAACCATCGCAACCTTGTCCAGTACGCCAGCGTCTTTCATTTCGTAGTAGAAGTCGTTACCTTCACGGGTACGTTCCCCTACACCAGTAAACACGGACAAACCAGAGTGGGCTTTAGCGATGTTGTTGATAAGTTCCATCATGTTAACGGTTTTACCAACACCCGCACCACCGAACAGACCGATTTTACCACCCTTAGCGAATGGACAAATCAAATCGATAACTTTGATACCGGTTTCTAAAAGCTCAGTCGAGTTAGATTGCTCTTCGTAACTAGGTGCTTCACGGTGAATCCCGTATTTCAGTTTTTCACCAATAGGACCACATTCATCGATTGGGTTACCCAATACGTTCATGATACGACCTAGGGTTTCTTCACCAACAGGTACTTCAATTGGGCCACCAGTGGTTTCGCACTGAATGCCACGTTTTAGACCATCAGACGTACCCATTGCGATACAACGTACCACACCGCCGCCTAACTGTTGCTGTACTTCAAGCATCAATGACGCGTCAGCACCACCGAGCACTTTCAGCGCATCATAAACACGCGGACCTTGGTTCTGTTCGAACTCAACGTCGACAACCGCGCCAATGACTTTGACGATTTTGCCAATACTCATAATTAAAACCTCAAATTTCTCTCTCTAAACCGCTGCTGCACCGGAAATAATTTCCGTCAACTCATTGGTGATCGCTGCCTGACGGGCTTTGTTAAATGCCAGTTCAAGGTCATCAATCAACTGACTTGCGTTGTCAGTCGCTGATTGCATTGCCATCATCCGCGCGGCTTGTTCACAAGCGATACTCTCAACCACACCCTGATAAACCAGTGATTCGACGTAACGGTGAATCAGATGGTTGAGTATGTCTTGAGGAGACTGTTCGTAGATGTAGTCCCAACGAGTTTCTTTATTGCGTTCAGTGTCTTCTTTAGGGAAAGGCAACATTTGCAGTACGCGTGGTTTTTGCACCATGGTATTGACAAATTGGTTGAACACTAAGTACAGACGATCAATCTTACCTTCGGAATAATGCTCAAGCATGGCGTTGACCGTACCGAGCAAATCTTCGAGTTTTGGCTTATCACCAAGACCGGATGTCTGTGCAATCACATTCCCTATTGAACGGAAAAAGCTAATGGCTTTTGAACCGATCAACGTGGTATCCACCTCAACGCCTTTTTCCTGCCACTGTTTCATATCAGTGAGCACACTCTTAAAGAGGTTGGCGTTAAGACCACCACATAAACCACGATCAGAAGAGATAATTACGTAAGCAACACGCTTAACTTCTCTCTCTTGCAGGAATGGATGAGTATATTCCAAGGTCCCGCTTGATACGTGGTTGATTACCTTACGCATATTTTTCGCGTAAGGGCGCGATGCTTCCATGTTTTCCTGCACTTTACGCATTTTACTGGCAGCAACCATTTGCATCGCACTGGTGATTTTTTGGGTACTCTGAACACTAGCAATCTTGGTGCGAATCTCTTTAGAATTTGCCATAAAGGCCTCCTAGTTAATTACGCTTTACCGTTATTGCAGTGCAGTGAACGATTCCAATAAGCTAAACAGTTGTTTTTCTTCTTCATCGCCATAAGCGCCAGTCTCATTTAAATGAGCCATTAATTCCGCTTGATTTTGATGAGCGTAAGAAAGTAACTCTTCTTCAAATTGACCAAGATTGCCTAGCTCAATACTGTCTAAGAAACCTTTTTCCGCTGAGAAGATAACCACTGCTTGATCAGCCACAGTCATTGGTGAGTACTGTTTCTGTTTCATCAGTTCAGTCACTTTTTCACCATGGTCTAGCTGACGACGAGTCGCTTCGTCCAAATCAGATGAGAACTGTGCGAACGCTGCCAATTCACGATATTGCGCCAATGCAGTACGGATACCACCTGACAATTTTTTCATGATCTTGGTTTGTGCTGCACCACCTACACGAGACACTGAGATACCTGGGTCAACCGCTGGACGTAGACCAGAGTTGAACAACTCAGTTTGTAGGAAGATCTGACCATCAGTAATCGAAATTACGTTAGTTGGTACGAACGCTGATACGTCACCCGCTTGAGTTTCGATGATTGGCAACGCCGTTAATGAACCCGTTTTGCCTTTCACTTCACCGTTAGTTACGCGTTCTACGTATCCTTCATTCACTCGCGCAGCACGTTCTAGTAAACGAGAGTGGAGGTAGAATACGTCACCAGGGAATGCTTCACGACCTGGTGGGCGTTTTAGTAGCAAGGAAATTTGACGATAAGCCACGGCTTGTTTTGACAAGTCATCGTATACGATTAACGCGTCTTCACCACGGTCACGGAAGTATTCACCCATGGTACAACCAGAATATGGCGCTAGGTATTGCAGCGCAGCTGCTTCAGACGCAGAGGCAACCACAACGATAGTGTTGTCTAGCGCGCCATGCTCTTCCAGTTTACGTACCACGTTAGCGATGGTTGATGCTTTTTGACCAATCGCCACATAGATACTTTTAACACCCAATGATTTTTGGTTAATGATCGCATCGATCGCCATGGCTGTTTTACCAGTTTGACGGTCACCGATAATCAATTCACGTTGCCCACGACCGATAGGAATCATCGCGTCAACGGCTTTATAACCCGTTTGAATTGGTTGGTCTACCGATTGACGGTCGATAACCCCAGGCGCAATCACTTCAACAGGTTTGTGCAGTTTTGCTTTAATGGGACCTTTACCATCGATTGGTTGACCTAATGTGTTGACCACACGGCCAAGCAATTCATTACCCACTGGTACTTCTAAGATACGACCAGTACCCTTCACTTTCACCCCTTCGCAAAGGTCAGCATAAGGGCCCATAACAACGGCACCAACAGAGTGGCGTTCTAAGTTTAGCGCCAGTGCAAAGCGGTTGTCAGGGAGTTCGATCATTTCACCTTGCATCACGTCTGATAGACCGTGAATAGTGATGATACCGTCACTTACAGAAACGATTGTACCTTCGTTTTTTGCTTCAGTAGCAAGATCGAAGTTAACGATACGCTCTCTGATTAATTCACTAATTTCATTTGAATTTAATTGCATTTCTTTACCCCATTACGCATGTAGGTTGGTCGAGAGGCGGCCGATGTTAGAGATGACGCTGCCATCAAAGACCATTTGATCGGCTTTAATCACCACACCACCTACTAGGGATGGATCAATTTGTTGTTCCAGCACGACGGTTTTTCCGAATTTATTGCTTAATGCTTCGGTAATCTGCGCCAATTGATCTTCACCAAGTAACTCAGACACGCATACTGTGACATTCATTGTTTTCTCAAACTCCGCTTGTAATGCACGGAATTGGTCAATCACTTCGGTCAACGCGGATAAACGTCTGTTCTCAGCCATGATTTTGAGAAAGTTTTGGAAGTATTCGTTAAACCATTCTCCCCCTGCGTGTAACAGCAGTTGAAGTACTTGATCTTCTGAACCTTCTCCATCCAACTCGGCGATCAATTGGGCAACGGTAGGTTGTTCTAATACCATCCCAACGACCTCAAGCATCTGCTGCCAATCAGCTAACGCATCATTGTCTTTTGCGTAGTCAAAGGCAGCTTTTGCATATGGTTGAGCAATTTCTGTCACTTCAGACATGCTCCCCCCCTACAGCTCTTTGATGAAGCGATTAACAAGGTCACGATTCGCTTCGCTATCGAGATTACGGCTAATTAATTTACTCGCACTTTCGATTACCATGTCAGCCATTTCCGCTTGCAGTTCTTGGCGTAGGCGATTACGTTCTGTTTCAATTTCCGCCTGCCCTTCTGCAATAATGCGGGCTTTTTCTTTATTGGCCAGCTCGACTGCTTCTTCAATCATTTTCTCTTGGCGTTGTTTGCCTTGATCAACGAGAGTTTTAGCTTTATCACGAGCTTCAGCAACCAAAGTAGCGCCGTTAGCTTTTGCCAGCTCCAGCTCTTTCGCTGCATCGTCTGCATGTTCCAGACCTTTAGCGATTTCTGCGCGGCGTTCATCCAACAGTTTGACGAGTGGTGGCCATACGTATTTCATGCAGAGCCATGCGAAAATCACAAAGGAAATCACTTGGCCAAGCATTGTTGCATTAATGTTCATAGCACCCTCACATCTATAACGTTATTAGTTTCGGTTAGTTTGAATTACGCTACAGCGAAGATGATGTACAAACCGATACCAACACCGATCATAGGAACCGCGTCCACAAGACCCATCATGATAAAGAATTGGGTACGAAGCATTGGGGTCAAATCAGGTTGACGCGCGACACCCTCAAGATATTTACCCGCTAGGTTACCGATACCAGATGCAGCCCCTGCTGCACCTAGACCAATCAGTAGTGCACCGGCTACATATAGAACTGCGCTAACGATATCCATAACAACTCCTAGAATTGAATCAAAGATTTAATAAGTTAAATTGAACTAAAAATTAATGGTTTTCTTCCACTGCCATCGCCAAATATACGATGGTCAATACCATGAAAATAAATGCCTGTAGAATTACTATTAATACGTGGAATAAAGCCCATGGAACACTTAATGCCCATTGAATCCACCAAGGTAATAATGCAATTAGAATGAAGATCATTTCACCAGCATACATATTACCGAATAACCGTAATCCTAGAGATATAGGTTTGGAGATTAGAGTTACCATTTCCAAAACAAAGTTAACAGGATACAAGAACGGTGAAGTAAAAGGCTGAGTTGTTAACTCTTTGATAAAGCCTGTAATCCCTTTACTTTTAAGTGTGTAACCAATAACTAATACAAATACACATAACGCCATCGACATCGTAATATTTACATCCGCGGATGGTAGTGCACGGAAATGCCCTATACCTATGGCTTGAGTAAATTGAGGAATTAAATCGACTGGTAATAAATCGATAGCATTCATCAATAATACCCACACGAAAATAGTTAATGACAAAGGACCAATTAAACGATCTTTTGACTGAAATATTTCGCTACATAGGTTTTCTACAAACTCAAATATTAACTCAATAAGACACTGAAAACGGCTTGGCACTCCTTTCGTACTTTTGCTAATCGCATAGCGGAACGAGAGTATAAAAATGAGACCGAGCAACCAAACCATAAACATGGAGTCGATATTGATACCCCAAAAACCTTCCCCTTGAGTCAGGAAAGTTAAGTGGTGCTCAATATACTCATGAGCGGTTTCAATTTTTGCCATCTATGCCTTCCCTTCATCTTGACCAGCCATCAGTGGTGTAACGAAATGCCCAAGCATCGCGACACTGAATGCGATCAAAACGACTACATTGTGAAGAGACAACAACTTAAAAGTTAAGACAAACAATAAAACTGTATATATCAACTTTGTCCGACGACTTAATTTCATTAAGTCTCGAAGGCTCTTCGTAGGTTGAGACCTCGATTTAATAGACGCTAACCCCATCCCTAAATAGGAAGGGAGAATTGCGATAATAACTCCAATACACGCAGACTCAGCACTCAATTTACCTTGAGAGAAAAACACACCAATGATGAATAATATTCCCAAAGTTAACTGCGCACAGAGTATTCTTCGTCCAGCTAACATGATGGCTTTGCTGGTACTATTAGCAACCATAAATCACCCATTAAGAACAACTTGACACGTTTTGATAAGTAAAATTCACAAAACTCATCAAATTACTTAATTACATTTCACCCTGATAAATTAAACAAACCAAAATAATAAAAATCTGATAAATAAAATTCACAGAATAAATAATCTTAAGAGAATCATCCATAATTCTCCTGACGAAAAAAATATACACCGATAATTTCTTAGAACTAAAGTCCAAAAACCTGAAAATTATCATTTCATTTTTGAAAGGAAAATCCAATTGTTTTTTTCAAATTTTAGGAATATCGTAAAAAGCAAGTTTGTAACAGCATTGCAGACCAGACTCAGTAATATGGCTATCTCATATTGGCAAGAGTTGTACGCTACTCAGCAATAGCGTAACCAATAAAAGCAAATTATATTTATTACCAGAATATTCACTCTAAGCGTTTTGCTTAGAGTGTTTTTTTTATCAGAAATTTATACATTAAATAAAAATCCCCACAGTAAATACATTGTAGGGATAGTTAAAAATTAGTTAACTGAAGGTATTAAAATACAAAATTTAATTCATTTCAAACACTACTCTTTTATTAATTGACTGTATTGGTCGGTTATTATTTCCCATGACCTTTTTTAATCTCATATTTTGTTCTTCTGATAGCGATTTAGATTGTTTTAGAATTACCCACTTGACACCTTCACTGCACGGTGGCGTGGTTAACGAACCGTTAAATTGAAAGTATTTTGATGTGTCTGGGATTAACTCTGCAACTTTCAATCCTGCTGTTATCGGAGTTTGGCCTCCCTTAATTGGCAATGTATTCGTGAGGTGTTGTAGCGCTAGGTTATTGTTCCCACTCTTAAACATAACAGCGACAACCAACAGATTTCCACGCTCATCTTGGTTAACAAAATGTGCTTCTAACGGATATCGACGACTGCGAATTAAATTTTCTGCAGGGGTATGAAAATGAAACTGCTTTAAGGAATACGCCTTGCCATCGAGTAATACTCGGTTATTTCCTGTAACATTTGCTTGAAGGGTGTGGCCGTTATTCACCAAAGATTTTACACTTCCTAAGTATTCGACGGACAAGGATTTTTGCATGGCGCGCGGGTTTCCCTGAATGTTGATCGGACTTTGCGATTGCCCTTCGACACATGTTTTAAACACCTTCCCCCAATGCTCAGGGCCATTGGTATCACTGTAACCCCACTCACTCGCCACCGCGGCTCCACACCACAAACTCGACACTATTATCGGCATAACCCATTTATTCATTACGCAACCTCAAATAACATAAACAATAATTAAATTAGTAACTTATGATGAAAAACAATCATCATTTACATCATACAAAGGCTTTTACTTTCCATCTGAATAGCAAATATTATGAAATGTTACGTTGCAAATAATGGTTTATATCAATAAAAACATCTTAACTAACTGATTAAGATGCATTTATTACTTAATGCACCCTCTACTTTAGAAGCATAATTATTTACATTTCTTTTGATCTATCACAGACTCTGCGTGACTAACGTCCCAAAACGGGTGACTTAGCAAAATTAAAAACGTAAAATTTATGAAAGAGATACCGAGAGATCAATACCTTATGCAACAAGATTACCGTTACGATTGTTTAAACCAGACCAGCAAAGAGGAGCTGACTGAGCTTGCGATGCGGATAATGCACCGTTTGGTTCCAGAGCCTGTCGTACGGGAAATCTACCACTTTGAACCAGAGGAAAAGGCGAGTACAGAGCGTCAACAAGAGGCCTATTTTGACGCTACGTTACGGTTACATGCGGTGGCTTTAGGGGAAATTCCTACAATTTTCAAAGAGTCACAAAATGCTGAGCAGAATATCGAACGTATGACTCGATTGGTGTTGTGGCACTTTTACGCCATTGGTTTTCAATTGGATAAAGCGGTGAGCTTAAAAGCCCATTGTGAGGAAGTAGAAACACGTCTGGCCAAGTCGACACCTAACGAAGCGTTAGCGTGGTCCACTCTGTTAACAGAGCTGTTATATCGTTATTCAGAGCTGCATCAGCAGCAATAAGTAACTCAATCGATAGTATTATGATCATACCCAATCAGCCTCTATCTGCTTGGGTATGAATCACATAAAGCGGTTATTGGCAGCAAACCACCCTTCATATTTATCATATCTAATCCAGGCTAGTACTCTTATCTAACGTTGTATATATTTTCTACGTAGAATGACTATGTCTTCAAATCAGTGCCTTGCCTAAGAGCGAATACATTCTCGCTGAAACAGCATCTTGAGGTTACTTGGATATACACCATTAATCTTACCTAGCAGTTCCCCTTACCTGTTTTCCTTCTATCCCGTGTTCTATCAAAGGCATACTGTAGAAAAAGTAAAAGCAAGGCACACTCGCCTTGCCTTAAATTGTATTTGTGCAGCCTAAGCCTTGCACGCACTAACTAGACGTCACTATAGCAACTCTAAGCGCGGTGTTACGGGAATCAATCTCTTAAAACATATGGACTACGCCTGATGCGTATAATCGATGATGACTTGGTTTCCCTCTATATATACGTTTTGAATTTCTCCATCAACGCTAATTCGGTTTTGCAGGTGCACAACAACCTCTGCCCCCGTGTAATTTGCCTTTAATGTCGGTAAAACGTTATAAGGTTCAACATGTAATTGCTGGCAGAATTTGGTAACAAAACCCATTGTAAGCGGTGCATTACCACGTAAAATTCGTGAGAACTCCATCTGACTCAGCCCAAGTCGCTTACTCATTTCCATTTGGGTTATCTGCATTTTTGCTTTTTGTGACATCCAAACGTTATATAACGCAGTGCGATCTTCTTGATTGAGCTCCATGACTCGTCTCCTAACGGTTCTTGATGCCCAACAAAATGACAAATGTCGATAAATTGAATGTCAATCGACGGTGAGATTCTGTCTAACTTTATTACAATGGCCTAATCTGATGACCACAAATTCACCAACTGTTGTTTTTTTACGCACATTTGTGCTATTTCATTTCTTAAACCTAATTTTTTAATTTGCTAATTTGTGTGATGTGGCACATTTTTGAAGTCTCACAATTCACTCTAATCGGCCCTTTTTAGGTCTATTGATAGATTTATAGCACTCACTACCTCTCAATTTCAGACTCTCACTGGCGGTATTTCGCCAAATATAACCGCACTATCGATAGAATTCCGCACATTAGTTGTGAAGTTTTCTTATCAAAATGGCATAAAAAAAGACCTCACATGGAGGTCTTTTGCTAATGAGCTTGAGGTATTTACAGCACTTTCGCTAAGAACTGTTTTAAACGGGGGTGGCCATCGCCACCAAATACAGCTTGAGGACTGTCATCCACCAGCAAAGCCCCCTCTTCCATAAATAGCACCCGGTCAGCCACTTCACGAGCAAAGCCCATTTCATGGGTAACGATAACCATGGTCATGCCTTCTTGAGCCAAACCTTTAATTACGTCGAGCACTTCACCCACCATCTCAGGATCGAGCGCTGAAGTGGGTTCATCAAACAACATAAGATCAGGCTTCATCGCTAAGGCGCGCGCTATGGCAACACGTTGCTGTTGACCACCTGATAAGTGTGACGGGTAGTTGTTCATGCGATCACCGAGGCCAACTCGTTCAATAAGCTCTCTCGCATGCGTCTCAGCATCTTTTTGCGAACGCTTCGCGACGATGCGAGGTGCAAGCATCACGTTTTCTAATGCGGTTTTATGGGGAAATAAATTGAAGCTTTGAAACACCATACCGACATTTTGTCGTAACCGGTTAATGTCGGTCGTGCTGGCGTACATATCCACGCCATCGATTTCAATCGACCCTGCAGAAATCTCTTCTAGCTGGTTCAATGTGCGTAGAAACGTTGATTTTCCCGAACCAGAAGGACCAATGATCGCAACCACTTCACCGCGCTTAATCGTGGTTGAAACCGACTTCAGCGCGTGACAACCGTTGGAGTAATATTTGTCGACATCTTTTGTAATTACGATGTCATTACCTTGATATTGATTAGTCACTTGCTGATAACCTCTTCTCTAAACGTTGTATACCCCAAGATAGTGACCCTGTCACTACTAAATAGAGAGCAGCAACGGTGAACCAAACTTCAAATGGTGCAAAACTACCACTTACAACTTCTCGCCCTGCTTTGGTTAAATCGGTAATTGAGATAACCGATACCAATGACGAGTCTTTAATCAAGTTAATGAACTGTCCCGCTAAAGGCGGTAGGGTTTTCTTCATTGCTTGCGGCAAAATAATGTAGAGCATCGCTTGCCCGTAATTCATGCCTAGGGAGCGAGCGGCTTCCATCTGCCCATTAGGGATCGCTTGTATACCCGCACGAACAATTTCTGCGACGTAAGCACCAGTAAAGACAGAGAGCGCGACGACACCAGCGGTAAAGCGATCGAAATCAAGGACTGTACCAATAAAGAAATAGACGATAAAGATTTGGACCAACAATGGCGTGCCGCGAATCAATTCGACATAAGTTAATGAGAGATCACGACAAGTGGTATTTTTCGCCACCCTCATTAAACCAAAGACTAATCCGAGCGCGACGGCAAAGATCAATGAGATAAACGAAATTTTAATCGTGACCCATAAGCCTGTTGCAATTGGACCAAAACGCCATTGACTCAGTTGTGCGACAGTATCACCTTGGAAAACCAAGTCACCATCAGACACCAATAATTGATTGTATTTTTTAATGATCTGTGGGGAGTCAGAATTATCTAACTCAATAACCAACTGTTTACCTTTTAACTCAACTGTGCCATCACCTTGCGCACGAATATCCTGCATATCCGTGTTAATGACGTATGGCCACAATCGATCCCAGTGCCAGTTGTAATTGATGCTTTTGCCGGCGCCATAAATTGCGCCAATCATCAAAATCATAATAAGAGCATAAATAATATGCCCCACCCAACGTGAGGATTTTAACTGCATCACTCTATTCTCTTTTTATTTGGGTTAAATCAGGGCAAGCCTAAGCTTGCCCTGTAGATAGTGATTAAAAAAGTTTATTGGACGTTTTTCAACCAGCTGTCTGATTTGAACCATTTGTCGTAGATACGTTCGTAAGTTCCATCACCCTTGATTTGACGTAAATAGTTATTCAAGAAGTTAAGGAAGTTAGGATCGTTTTGACGAATCGCCCAACCTAGTGGCTCGTAAGTAAACGGCTTACTTAGGTGTACGATACCATCTTTGTGTTGCGCAGCATAAATCGCGTTGTATGGGAAATCGTAAACAAAGGCATCAGCCTTGCCATTCGTAACTTGCAGCACTGAGTCCACTTCAGTGTCATACAGATCAAGTTTCGCTTTTGGCAAATATTTTTTCGCCGCTTCAGCACCAGTAGTACCTAGCTTAGTTGCGATAGTATATTTTGGATTATTCAGATCTTTGTAGCTGTGAATTTTGCCTTCAAGTTTTGAAGATAAAATGATGGATTGGCCAATAACAATATATGGCTGAGCAAAGTTCACTTTCAAGTTACGCTCTGGCGTGATAGTCATACCCGCCATGATAATGTCACATTTGTTGGTTTGCAGTGCTGGAATGATGCCATCCCAAGCGGTATTTACCGGTACGTATTTAACACCAATCGAGCGCGCCATATGTTTCGCTACATCAATATCAAAACCAATGAATTGACCGTTTTTCGCCTTCATTTCAAATGGCATGTATCCCGCTTCAAAACACACTTTCAATTCACCGGCGTTCAACACACTTTCTAATGTTGAATCTGCCGCCATTGCATTTGAAGCACTTAACGCAGAACAAGCTAAAACGATGCTAGCTACGGTCGATTTAACAAACTTATTCATAATGTCCCTTTTTTAGTTTTGTTATTCATTTTTTGTTTATCGTTTTCCGATCACGAAATGCGATGTTATTCATCATTGTGAAACAATGATGTTGCACGCAACCCACAGATAATGCGCGATAATGTCATCATTTTTCAACACTTTATTTTCATAAGACATAGCTTAACAGCAAAATATATGAAAAAAGACACTTATAAAAGTCGACATTGTTGTCACGTTAGGTTGATTATTCGCCACTTAACGTATGTTACCTAGCTAGGCCATCACGGGCTCACTAGCACAACAACGAAGAAATCTTCACACAAATCATAATAAGTGCGGCAAATGGTCAATTCCCTGTTTCAATTGACCACAATTCTTAATCGGCTTACTGGCGAAAATTCGACAGTTTACCTATTAGGTACTATTACAATGCAATTATGTCGCCAAAATCCGAAAAATTAGCGTGTTTGGCTATTTTTCCACCAATGGATACTCAAAACCGCTTCGTGATCTCATTTTGAATCAATATCACACCTAAACGATGAACGAGTTCTTTTCACTTCAGTACAATCCCCCAAAACCCATGCACTGTAATAGTTCACTTTTTGCACCATAAATGAGCAGAAATATTATAGTACGCACAAAAAATCCCAGCGCTGGCTGGGATGCTTACTTAGATTTTAATAATCAGTGTATTAGCGGCCGTTTGGCTCACCAGTAACACTCTCGGCTTGTTTTGGTTCCGGACGCATCGATGCCCATGCGTACAGCAATTCTAGCGCAACGGTTGCACCAGCAAGCGCTGTGACATCACTGTTATCATACGGTGGCGAGACTTCGACAACATCCATGCCTACCAAGTTGATGTCGTGTAGACCGCGAATAATTTTCAATACTTTATCGGTTGTCATTCCACCAATCACTGGTGTGCCTGTCCCCGGTGCAAACGCCGGATCTAAACAATCAATATCAAAGGTAAAGTATGCCGGACGTTCACCGACCACCGCTTTAATTTGCGCAACGATTTCCTCTGGCGTTAAGTCATTCGCCTCCATCGCGTTAATCACGTTATAAGCGTGTGTTTCCACTTTATATTCAGTACGGATGCCGATCTGAATGGAATGACGATCGTTAATTAATCCTTCTTTTGGCGCATGATAAAACATAGTGCCATGATCATAAGCACTGCCATTAGGATATGTATCGGTGTGAGCGTCAAAATGGATCAGCGCCATTTCACCGAAATGTTTCGCATAAGCACGGAGAATAGGCAACGTAATAAAGTGGTCACCGCCGAGTGCGAGCATCATTTTACCGCTTTTAAGGATTTCTCCTGTCGCCGCTTCAAGACGATAGGTAAAATCTTCGGCGTCACCACAATCAAAGACTAAATCGCCACTATCCACCACTTTTATACGCTCAAATAGTTTGAAATCCCAAGGGAATTTTTTTGCTTCCCAAGCAAGGTTCACTGAGGCACGACGAATCGCATCCGGCCCCATACGTGCACCAGGTCGACCCGATGTTGCCATATCTAACGGCACACCTAAAACCACCACATCAGCATCAACATCAATGGGATCTTTCACGTAAGGCTGGCGAACAAACGTCATCGCATTTGAATACAGAGAATAATCAGTTTTACTAAACAAATCATTCATTTAAAAATCCTCTAAATAAGTGTAACCACCTAAACCTTGTTCAAGCTCGTTCAGGATCGCTTCACGCTCACTCTCTGCCACTCGCATTTCAAGCAGTTCTACGTAATTTGCGCGAATTTTATCAACATCGATATGCACATAGCGCATCATATCCTCAACGGTATCTCCTTCGTTGATAAACGTAATATCAGGCTCACATTCTGGCGTGATATTAACGACTGCACTGTGTGTATCGCCAAATAGGTTATGCATATCACCTAATATCTCTTGATACGCACCCACCAAGAAAAAGCCCATTAAATAAGGCGTATCTTTACTCCATTTAGGCACGGCCAGTGTACTTTCAATCCCCTGTCCTTCTACGTAATGTTCTACAGCACCGTCAGAGTCACAGGTAATGTCTAACATCACCGCACGACTTTGCTCCGTATTTTGCAACCCAGAAAGTGGCAATACTGGGAATACTTGATCGATACCCCACGCATCAGGTAGCGACTGAAACAGAGAGAAATTAACGAAAAACTTATCCGCAAGGCGCTCTTGCAATTCATCGATTATTGGTCGATGGAAACGGTTTTTTGTACTCATTTTTCCACTTAATTCGTGGAAAATACGTAATGTTAACTGTTCCGCCCAAGCACGCTGGTCAAGCGATAATACCCCAGTGGCAAATTGACTATGCACTTCCGATAAATCGTTTTGTGTGTCGTTATAGATTTCGATTAACGCACGGTCGTCTGAGCCTTGCTGTAAGCTTTCCCAACTGCGCCACATATTGTTCAATAATAGTGATTCGCTATCTTCTGGCTCTGAAACCGTTTCCGGAGAATACGCTTCTGCGCCAATCACGTTTGTGATCAAAACCGCATGATGAGCGGTGATAGAACGACCTGATTCCGAAATAATATTTGGCATCGGTTCATTGTACAATTTACAAATATCGCCGACAGAACTCACTACATTACGTGCATATTCAATCAAACCGTAGTTCATAGAGTTAGACGACTGACTGCGGGTACCATCGTAGTCAATCGCCAAACCACCACCAATATCAAAGTACTCAACTGGTACATCGCGACCACGCAATTCACAATAGAAACGTGCAGCTTCATTAACACCATTACGTACGTCTCTAATATTGGCCATCTGCGATCCAAGATGGAAATGGACTAATTGTAACGCACACAATTGGTTTTCTTTTTTCAAGCGACTAATCACCGCCAGCACTTGGGCAGCAGACAGACCAAATTTAGATTTTTCACCGCCACTGGATTGCCATTTACCCGCCCCTTGAGACGCTAAACGAATACGGAGTCCCAAACGAGGTTTAACACCTAACGCTTTCGCTTCGGTTAACACGGTATCCAGTTCAGACATTTTTTCGAGCACAATGAACACACGATGACCCAGCTTCTCACCAATCAATGCTAGGCGAATATATTCGCGGTCTTTGTAGCCGTTACAAATGATCACCGAACTTGCTTGCTGAGCCATCGCGAGTACCGCGAGTAATTCGGGTTTACTGCCCGCCTCTAGTCCCAACTGCTTGTTCGTTTGACCCACTTGGCTAGCGAGTATCTCATCAACCACTTCTTTTTGTTGGTTCACTTTGATTGGATAGACCAGAAAATAGTTGTTTTGATATTCATACTCGCTTATCGCTTGGTTAAACGCTTGGCAAATACCATGAACACGTTGGTGCAGAATTTGGGGGAAACGCACCAGTACCGGTGTATTAATACCTTGTGCTTGCAACGCGTCAGCGATCTTAGTTAAAGCGATACCGTGAGGCTGATCTTGCCTCGCGTTAACGACCACTTCACCTTGATCATTAATAGCAAAAAAACCCTGACTCCAGTAATTCACATTGTAGTCAGCACGAACTTGGTCTAGTTGGGATTGATTTTCCACGTTTATCTCTCATCTAATTCGTTATCAGTCATTGTCATCTTGCTGTGTGGAATGATTCCACAGCAAGTTTGATTCCTGTGCCTGAAAAACAAAAAGCACCTGACAATGTCAGGTGCTTTATGGAGAAAAAACATTAGTGTGTCTAACAATAAAAATGAATCGTAACGACAACGCGATTCAATAATGCATGAAGAGTCATATTAATGATCTAATCATTCATCATCTTCACCATGAAGCCACGCTTCAAATTTCTTATTGCCATATAAAGATTCTAAGTCATCTTCATCGGCTGCCGCTTCTTTTAACGACGAACTGATCTCGAATGCTCGCTGCAAATCCTCTAATGCTTGCTCTTCAGCACCTAAACGCGCATAGGCACAAGCGCGTTGATACAACGCTGGACCATTGTTTTCATCTAATTCTAGTACACGATTACAAAGACTCATTGCCCAGTGATATTCTTTGATTTCCATTGCGGCGTCGGCTTTATACGTTAACGCTTCTAAATCACCCGGACGAATTTTGAGGATCTCATCATAAACTTCGATTTTTTGATCAG
Organism: Vibrio nitrifigilis; assembly: GCF_015686695.1. NCBI lineage: Bacteria > Pseudomonadati > Pseudomonadota > Gammaproteobacteria > Vibrionales > Vibrionaceae > Vibrio > Vibrio nitrifigilis. The sequence goes on from NZ_JADPMR010000004.1 coordinate 847,038, forward strand.
GCGTCTGCATGCTCTGAGCACGCAACCATAAGTTGTGGATCTCATTAATGATTTCAATTTCGCGGTTGTTTTCAGTGATGATACGAGTTTTACGTTTCAAATCGCGCTCTAATGCTAAGAATTTCTTCTCGTATTCTTGGGCAATTTTATTTAAGCGCTTATCTGCCATCTCACGTGTGTTGATTTTTACTTCACGTAACGAACGCCAACCGATCAAAGCAATCAAGGAAGCAACACCCGCAATGATATAGAAGAAATACGTCACCGTGACATTGGCATAATTCATTGATTTATCGGCAACAGAAAGTTCCCGATCTGTGATTTGCACAGTAAGACGGCGCTCTAGATCTTGCTGATCGGTCCGTAATGATTTCAGCTCATTTAAAATATAACTTTCGACTAATGGTCGATCTAATAAAGGAGATTGTTGGTATGACGATGATTTCTGGCTGGATTTAGGCTGAGTTTGTGCTGCATTATGTTGACTATCACTATTCGCTGCAAACGCAACAGACGTTGTCAGTACCACACTACCTAAAATTACTAATAAACGTCTTATCACGTATTATTCCTCAACGGGTTGGCCGGTTTAAAAGCTGTCTTTATAAAATCCGGTGTTATCAATGAATCACTTTCCATAACCATAACATCTCTGCTTATGCTTTCCAGTGCACTAACTGTGAAATTCTACGTTTTTATCCTTTTTGTTTACAAGTCAAACAATCGATTTACATCATATTTTCCTTATTTAGATCTGTTTATGACTTGAAAACCTCTCCTTAAATGTTTAGGGTTCTAATAAATAACAACATGATAAAAATGCTTAATTTTCTAATATTGAGATGAAATTATGATTGCAAAACACTTTATTGGTTAAATAAAGTCAAAAAATCATTTTCTCGTTAACATTAAATTATTTAGACCTATTAACATTTATCTCACTCTAGTACGTTACCTTTCATGTACTAATGTTTATCACTCTTAGGAGAATCACATGACTCACACATGGAAAACGCTATTTGCTACTTCAATGGCAATATGCGCTGTGTCTTCATCGGTGGCTTTAGCCGCTGATTTACCAGGTAAAGGCATTACTGTCCAACCTGTACAATCAACTACACCAGAAGAAACATTCCAAACCTTAATCGTCAACAAAGCGATGCAAGCACTTGGTTATACGGTAAAACCGACCAAGGAAGTGGATTATAACGTGGCCTATACTTCCATCGCTGCGGGAGATGCGACCTACATGGCGGTTAACTGGACACCTCTGCACGACGGTAAATACGCCAAAGCCGGGGGCGATAAAAAGTTCTATCGTAAAGGCGATCTTGTTTCCGGTGCGGCACAGGGCTACTTGATCGATAAAAAAACCGCTGAAAAGTATCACATTACCAATATCGCTCAGCTCAAAGACCCAAAACTGGCCAAACTATTTGATTCCGATGGTGACGGCAAAGCGAACCTCTCTGGTTGTAATCCCGGTTGGGGTTGTGAAGGCGTGATTGAACATCAGCTCGATGCCTATGGGCTACGCAAAACCGTTGAACATGATCAAGGTCAATACTCCGCGATTATCGCCAACACCATTACTCGATATAAAAAAGGGAAGCCCATTTTTTATTACACTTGGACTCCATATTGGGTAAGTGGCGTCTTGGTTCCGGGAAAAGATGTGGTTTGGCTTGAAGTACCATTTTCTGCGCTTCCAGGTGATCGCAGTGATGTCGATACCAAATTGCCTAATGGTAAAAATTATGGATTCCAAATGAATTCAATGAAAATTGCTGCCAATAAGCAATTTGCCGCTGATAATCCGACCGCTGCAAAACTGTTTGCCATCATGAAGATCAACATCAATGATATTAGTGCTGAAAATATGATGATGGCACAAGGCCATAACTCTCAACGTGACATGGAATCACATGCAAACGGTTGGATTAAAGCGCACCAAAAACTGTTTGATTCTTGGATAAAACAAGCCAAAGCAGCAGCGAAATAATCCCACAGGATCGCACCACTTCATTAAAGAAAACGAGCCCCATCCACTGGGGCTTTTTCACCTATCAATATAGGACTATACCGCTAATGAAGTTCTCATTCTAAGGATGTGCTATTGGGTTAGATCTATCGTACACATAACAATCTAGCACGTTTTTAGTGTTATCTAAATTAAGAGCCATTTTCCACAACGCTTAGCGCCACAATCCCCCCTTCCCCCTCATTAAAAACAGGGTAAAATTGGTTAAATATCAAGCGCATTTTTAGCTTTAGCCAATAAACTACATTCGCCTCAAAACATTCCACCTCAAATAAATTTTAGTGTTTAACATAAATTTATTATCATTTAATATCAAATACTTATCACCATAACATGCTTAACTTCAAACACTTGGGACTTGAAATAGGAAAAAATAATGTTTAGTGTACTATGCATATTTGTTGCATGAGGCAGTGCACAATAAAGACAACAAAGGATATTAACCATGTCGACCATGTTAGAAGTGAAGAACCTCTACAAAGTGTTCGGAGAAACACCTGACGAGGCATTTCCTCTTTTGGAGAAAGGATTAGATAAAGACCAAATCTTCGAACAAACTGGCCTTACCGTCGGGGTTAAAGATGTATCTCTGACCATCAATGAAGGTGAAATTTTCGTTATTATGGGGCTGTCCGGCTCCGGCAAATCGACCCTAGTTCGTTTACTCAATCGTTTAATAGAACCGACCCGTGGAGATGTGTTATTACGCGGTCGTGATATCTCAAAAATTTCGGCCGAGGAATTGCGACAGGTTCGCCGGCAAAACATTGCAATGGTATTCCAAAACTTTGCGCTTATGCCCCATATGACGGTATTAGAAAATGCATCGTTTGGTCTTGAACTGGCCGGAGTGGCAGAACAACAGCGCCACGCTGCAGCCAACGCTGCATTAGAACGCGTTGGTTTAGGCGCTAATGGTGATTCTTATCCAGACGAACTCTCTGGCGGTATGAAACAACGTGTTGGTCTTGCCCGAGCGCTCACTAACGACCCAGATATATTATTAATGGACGAGGCATTCTCGGCACTTGACCCATTAATTCGCACTGAGATGCAAGATGAATTACTGCGTCTACAAAACGATGACCAACGTACCATTGTATTTATTTCCCACGATTTAGACGAAGCGATGCGTATCGGCGATCGAATTGCAATTATGCAAGATGGCGTCGTTGTTCAGGTAGGGACACCGGATGAAATTCTCCACAACCCGGCCAACGATTACGTTGAATCCTTTTTCCGCGGTGTTAACGTTGCGAGTGTGTTTACAGCCAAAGATATCGCTCGTAAACGCCCTAACGCGGTATTTAGAAAACATGATAACGACGGCCCAGCCGCCGCCATGCAGATCCTTGGCGATAACGATCGTGATTACGGTATCGTGGTTGATAAAACCAATAAATTCTCCGGCATTGTTTCTCTCGAATCTTTAAATATCGCAAATAAAGAACAACGCTCGCTGACCAGCGCCCTACTTCCTGAAATAAAAACTATCGATCCAACCGTATCAGTCAGTGACTTAATTGGTCATGTGGCTGACGTACCCTATCCGGTACCGGTTGTGGACGAAGAGGGAAATTATTACGGCGTTATTACAAAATCGCGATTGTTACAGACATTAGATAGGGAGTAATCATGACTGTTGAAAATGCAACCAATGCAGCACAAGCCTCTGATCCATGGGGTGCAGCAACACAAGCCGCTTCATCTGCAGCTTCATCAGATCCATGGGGTTCCACTACCGCAGCGGCATCGTCTGCGCAACCTGCGGCTGATTGGCTAAACAATGCGGCTCCAGAACCATTTAGCTTTTGGCACCCATTTCGCGATGCCATCATTCCTTTCGATCATTGGGTAGAAACAGCGCTTAATTGGCTCGTTAGCCATGGACGTCCGGTTTTCCAAGCGATTCGTGTACCGATCGATCTCATTCTAAGTTCGTTTCAAACTGCATTAGTTTCAACACCAGCGCCTATTATGCTAGTCATTTTGGCCTTGTTAGCTTGGCAGTTTGCTGGTCGAAAAATGGGGGTAGCTTCTTTTATATCACTGATTGTGATCGGCCTCATCGGCGCTTGGGATCAAGCGATGGTGACGCTCGCTCTGGTGATGACCTCGGTCTTTTTCTGCTTGTTAATCGGCTTACCCATGGGAATATGGCTGGCGAGAAGCGAACGGGCAGCCAAAGTGATACGCCCGCTACTTGATGCAATGCAAACAACCCCAGCATTCGTTTATTTGGTGCCAATCGTGATGCTATTTGGTATCGGTAACGTACCTGGCGTCGTCGTGACGATTATTTTCGCGCTGCCACCGATTGTGCGTTTAACTATTTTGGGGATTCAGCAAGTGCCAGAAGAATTAATCGAAGCAGGCCATTCCTTCGGCGCAAGCCCAAAACAGATGCTCTATCGCATCCAATTACCGCTCGCAATGCCAACGATCATGGCAGGCGTAAACCAGACTCTTATGCTGTCGCTTTCCATGGTCGTCATCGCTTCTATGATCGCAGTAGGTGGTTTGGGTCAGATGGTGTTACGCGGCATTGGCCGTCTTGATATGGGTCTGGCTGCTGTTGGTGGTTTAGGTATCGTTATTCTGGCGATTCTACTCGACCGTATTACGCAGAAAGTAGGGGAAAACAACCGTGACCAAAAATCTCGTTGGTACCACAGTGGCCCTATTTCAATCTTTTTCCGTTCAAAAAAATAATTTATTCAAGGGCTGCAGGTCTATTCCGTTTCTGCGGCCCGACTGCACACAATGTTAGGAGAATAACAATGAAGAATGCATGGAAGACGCTACTCGTATCGAGCATCGCTGTCAGTGCTACCTTGTCTGCATCGGCTTGGGCTGCGAAGTTGCCCGGAGAAGGTGTTACCGTTCAACCTGTTCAATCCACCATCGCTGAAGAAACTTTTCAGACTCTTATCGTCAATAAAGCGATGGAAGCACTCGGTTATGATGTAAAACCAACCAAAGAAGTGGATTACAACGTGGCTTACACCTCGGTTGCTGAAGGTGACGCCACGTACCTAACGGTTAACTGGGAACCTCTGCATGATGGCAAATACCAGAAAGCAGGCGGTGATAAGGCCTTTTACCGCAAAGGGACTTACATCACGGGTGCGGCGCAAGGTTATTTAATCGATAAAAAAACCGCGGATAAGTACCACATTACCAATATCAAACAATTCCAAGATCCTAAGATCGCAAAACTGTTTGATGCCGATGGCGATGGCAAAGCGGATTTATCCGGTTGTAACCCAGGCTGGGGCTGTGAAACGGCGATTGAACATCAGCTTGATGCTTACAAACTGCGCAAAACGGTTGAGCATAACCAAGGCCAATACTCAACCATCATGGCCGATACCATTGCTCGTTATAAAAAAGGTCAACCGATCTTTTATTACACATGGACCCCTTATTGGGTAAGTGGCGTTTTAGTTCCAGGGAAAGACGTGGTTTGGTTACAAGTTCCATTCTCTTCAGTTGCAGGAAAACCGAATGCGGATACCGCTCTTCCTAATGGTAAAAACTACGGTTTCCCAATGAACGTAGAACACATCGTGGCGAATAAGAAATTTGCTGAAGCGAACCCTGCTGCTGCAAAACTTTTTGAAGTGATGAAGCTGAGCATCAACGATGTTAACGCAGAAAATATGATGATGTCTCAAGGACATAATTCTGAGCGTGATATCGAAGCGCACGCAAATGGTTGGATCAAAGCTCACCAAAAACTGTTTAATTCTTGGATTGCAGCTGCAAAACAAGCCGCAAAATAATCCGTGATGAGAAAATGGGGCTAATACGTTAGCCCCATAGTGATGGGAGATTACGTTGGATATTCACGAAGAAGTACTTGTCTCTATTCGACAAATCATACGAGCAATTGATTTACGCTCAAAAAAGCTTAACAAAGACTTTGGCTTAACGAGCCCACAGTTATTGTTAATGCGTGCGATTAAACAATCGCCGAAATTAACCATTCGTCAATTATCTAAAGAGACGAACATGAGTCAGGCGACAGCAACAAGCATTCTCGATCGCCTAGAAAAACGTGGGTTTATTACGCGCCAACGTGACACCGTTGATAAACGAAAAGTACACGCAGTAATCACGGAACCTGGAGAAACCATTCTTAATAAAGCACCACAATTACTCCACGATGATTTTATTAATAAATTTCAGTCACTTCCTAAATGGGAGCAAACCTTGTTACTGTCTTCATTACAACGTTTATCTAGCATGATGAATGCCCCAGAAGTTAGCCATGAAAACCTTATTTTAACCCTCCCACCAGACCACCTAGACGATCCCCACTAGTTTATACACGCATACACACGGTATTTAACGACCAACAACTGATGCCTCGGTAATGAACCTCATTCGAATTTTTAAGAACGAAAACCTTTATTTGGTCACTCTTACCGAGGCTTTTTATCATTTGTGATACTGATCAGGCGTGATAGACAACGAATACACTACCCTTCAACCGACAGTATTTATAATGAGACTCATAAATTTTTATTGTGTTTCTCATAAACTTATAGCATGTTAGCCAACGCTAAATAAACGCCTACAGTGATACTTAGAAATATATGGGAGTCTTACGTTGAACGAATATCAAGATGTGTCGTTATTGATAGCGCGCTTGGCGCAAGCTGATGAACAACAGCAAATAGTTCAACTTAATGAGATGGTCGATAGTGGCCTAGATGAAGGCTCGTTAGCGAATCTATTAGAAGCGTTTCCTGTTGAGCAACGTGTCAGAATGTGGCGCAACCTTCCCCTAGAGTTACATATCCCAGTACTGACAGAAATGCGTTCGGAAGTGCGTTTTTCGGTCATCAATGCGCTCTCTGAAGCAGAATTAAAACTGACACTGGCTAAACTCGATAACCTCTCCTTGATTGAGTGGGCAGATTCGTTACCAGAAGAGATCATCGCGGATGCGATGCGTTTAATCAGTCGCGATGAATTAGAACTTTATGACCGCGCCAAAGAATATAGCGATGAAGAAATTGGTCGTTGGGCTGAGCAAAAAGTATTTACTCTACCGATTGGTATTAGCGTAAAGCGCGCTAAGGTATTACTCGATAAATACCAGTTTGAAACGCCTAAATACGTTTACTTGACCAACCGCGCGAAAAAATTCCGTGGCATGGTGCTCTATAGCGATATCGTGACTGCCCCTGAAATCAGTCAATTAAAAACACTAGCCCAAACAGAATTAGTGACACTGAATGCCCACCAATCGATTACTGATGCGATTGATGCCATCGAGCATTCTGATGTCCCTGTGGTGCCTGTCGTCGACGAAAACGAATCACTAGTTGGGCATGTTGATTGGCAATTTGCGCTCAATACTCAACGTGAAATTTACGAAGCCCGCTTAATGGCTGGTACCGGTATGGACGAAGGTGATGACCTATTCACACCGGTCATTAAAGGGACAAAAAAACGCGGCTTATGGCTAGGTATTAACCTTCTCACCGCGATTCTGGCTTCGATGACCATCGGAATGTTTGAAGATGTGATCTCGAAAGTTGTCGCTCTGGCTGTATTAATGCCGATCGTGGCATCGATGGGAGGAATCGCTGGTAGCCAGACCTTAACCTTAATGGTCCGTGGCATGGCACTCAATCAGGTGACACAGGGCAACCGATTTGCGCTACTTAAAAATGAACTGAGTATTGGATCAATTAACGGTGTGATATGGGCGGTCATTATTGGTGGAATCGCTGGATTGTGGTTTCAATCTGCAGTTCTGGGCTCAACCATCGCATTAGCGATTGTTATTAATATGGCCACGGCTGCATTCTTTGGTGTGATCATTCCGATTTTATTAGACAAATTTAAACTCGACCCAGCACTCGCAGGCTCGGTTATCCTTACCACTATGACTGACGTAATTGGCTTTTTTGCCTTTCTCGGCACCGCCAGCTTAGTGATGCTTTAATCCTGATATCACGCTGGTATCACAGTTATCCCCCAAGTGACCTCAAGATGCAGAACTCAGTGTTTCATCTTGAGGTCAAAGCCTGATTTTTTATCTCCTGCCACTTGAACCTACTCGCAACGTCCCTATATATCTTTTAAGACCTTACTGAAATGACTATGTCTTCAAATCAGTGAGTTACCTAAGAGCGAAACCACTCCCGCTGAAACAGCATATTGAGGTTACTTGGGTATACAGAAATTGTTAATTGAAGAATAGATAACATTTTTACATAGAGAACTGAGACTATGATGAATAGAGGGAGAAACAATTTAAAGCAATTTTACCGATAGCGTCACTCAAACGACTCATTCGTTTCGCGTGCATCTCTTGATGAATCACCATCTGACTCACCATGTCCATGACGCATGTTCGTTAGTAATTAAGAGAGGGAACCATGACATACCCACAACTGCATTTAGAAATTGCCGAATCAGCGCAACTCACGCATAAAGAGAATCACTGGCCTGCGAGCATTCAGTTTCCGGTTGCACATACCGATACCATTTTTAAAGTCCCAGTGCCTAAGGAACTCAAACAACCACGTTATTTATGGTTGGTCAAAATGGACCTAAAGCAATTAGCGGATTTACTCAATCCGACTATTCATTAGCGTCTATTTAAGAGTTTTTGCGGCGTTTGTGGTGTCTTTCTACAAGGCAGAGCCTATGTTATGTCATTAATATCGATACATAAATTATCGATAAGTAAACAATAGGCGCCGCAACAGTGAACAGAGCATGAGGCGGTAGGCAAGCCTACCGCTCAAATAGTGTCTTAGGCGATGGGCAGTTGAACGTAAAAGGTCGTCCCTTCATAAGGACTAGTATCAAAGCGAATGCGCCCTTTTTGCGTCTCGGCCATCAGTTTAGCTGAATAGGTACCCAGCCCTGTACCGCCTTGCTTACCTGCCGTCACATACTTATCAAACAACGTTGTTTGAATCTCTTGAGGAATTTCACCAACGTTGTTGATCGATACTTCACACACATCACCGACCTGATTGGTGGTCACATAAATATTTTCACCGTCTGGCGATGCCTCAACAGCATTATTCAGCAAGTTACCAAACATAGAGATACACAACATCTCTTCTGCCAACGCAATACAATCACTTGGTGCTTGATACACAATATTGATTGTGCGGTTTTGCGCCTGCATACGAAAACTGTTAACCATGCGATGCATCAGTTCCGCTAAGTTGACACGTTCTAGTTTCGGGCGATAGATACCCGCCTCAATTTTATATATATCGAGCGTACGGTTGATCATGCCTAACATCGACATGGAAGCTTCTCGTATGTTTTCAACCGAACTCATACAGTTAGGCACCCACTTGTCATTCAAAATAGCCTCACAGCTACCAATAATGGCAGATAAAGGATTTTTTAAATCATGACGTGTAATACGTTCAACATCTTCACGTAAACGCGCATTTTCAACTAAGGTATCTACCCTTTCTTCTAAAGCATCTTTAGAAAGTTTAAGTTTGGTATGGGTAGCGACTCGTGCTTTAAGAATGTCGGGGTTACAAGGCTTAGTGATATAATCCACGGCTCCCAGTTCAAAGCCCTTCTTCATGTCGATTGTTTCAGACTTAGCCGTTAGGAAAATGACCGGTATGTGAGCGGTTTTAGGATTGTTCTTCAGCGTTTCGCAAATTTGATAGCCATCCATCTCAGGCATCATAATATCAAGCAAGATCAAGTCAGGCTGGCGAGCATTACTGCATATTTTAAGTGCAGCGACCCCACTGTTTGCGGCTTTGATTTTATAATTGTCTTTCAAGGTATCAGCGATAATCGCAATATTGGTTGCGACATCATCGACAGCAAGAATCAAAGGCTTACTGTTTTTAGACGCCGCTTCTTTTGCTTGGCGTTCTCTATTGGCACTTTGATTTGTAGCAACAGCCGATTTAGACAGCACTCGAGGGCCATGTTTTAACATGGTCGAGACTTTATCGCGCAACGTGATTTGTGTAAAAGGTTTCACCAAAAATTGATCAACGCCGGCATCAATTGCACGATTGACCATATTCCGTTCACCTTCAGCCGTCACCATCATAAAGTGCATATTTTGGTATTGCACGTCACAGCGAATATATTGTAATAATTGGAGCCCTGTCATTCTCGGCATATTCCAATCTGAAATAATACAATCAACAGAATGATTTTTTAAAATCTTTATCGCTTCTTCGCCGTCACCAGCCATCATAATATTGTCAAAACCTAAGGAAATTAAATTATTCCTGAGGGTTTTTCTCATTAATTCAAAATCATCAACAATGAGAAAAGAGGTTGACTTGGCTGCTTCCATTATCGACTCCTAATATAAAAGACGTAAATGCCATTATTTCAATATTTGTGCCAATAGTCGCATGAGATAATGTCTAAAACAATAGATACGAGGAGAAAAGACTCAAAATCATCATGGTTTTGAGTCTTTTTAGTTTTGGCTATTGATCACAAAAACTAACCAGTGTAAAACATAAAGTTTGAATCAATCTCATAGATGATACAAAAAATATTGCATTTTAAGTTGACTTTAAAGAAGAAATGTGTAAATGGAAGAGCTAATCCGTCGCAAACAACAAATCCAGATAAGATCTATTTTAATCCTCTCATTATGTATTGTGACGGTTATTATTTCTGGTTTCTATTTATTGTATAGAATTAATATTGACTCAAAAAAAAGTGAATTATCAGACATCGTTTCGTCACAAGTTAGATTAATTAGGTCGTTTGTAAACTCTGATACTAATAATAAAAATCAAACACAAGAAAAATATCAGTTAACACGTAGTCATGCTTTACAACAAATAAAAGAAAGTTTTAGTGACTATAGTAGTCTAAGCGGTTCAGGTGAGTTATTACTGGGGGAAAAACGCAATCATTCAGTGGTATTCTTATCCTCTAATAATAATCAAACCGCAGAGTTTCAACCATATCCGGATGCAGGCGAACAATCCTTTTTAAATAACCCTATGAGCCTCGCACTTTCCGGTCAATCCGGTGTAATGACCACGCAAGATTACAATGGGCACAGTACGTTAGCCGCATACGGTTATGTACCAGAGTTGAACGTGGGTATTGTCGCTAAAGTCGATCTTAGTGATATTCGCAAACCTTTTGTAAAAGCGGGTTTATTGTCTTTGCTGGTAGGTCTGATCGTTGTCATTGTCGGTGTGTTACTCAATACCAGCATGGTTGGGCCACTACTCGAACAATTTTACCAATTCACGCGTAAGCTAAAACAACGTGAACAAGAGCTGGCTAAATTGTCCAAAGTGTTAGAGCAAAGCCCCACTTCTACGGTGATTACCGATCGTTCAGGTCTGATTGAATATGCCAACCCCACGTTTCTTGACCAACATAACTTAACTCAAGCAGAAGCTATCGGTAGTACTGCACCGATTTTATCTCCCAACCATATGCGTCCAGAACGCTTCCATAACCTTTGGGCAACCATTCATCAAGGCTTGGTCTGGGAAGGTGAATTTGAACACACCTCAACCGATAATAGTCAAACTTGGGAATCAGTCATTGTCAGTCCAATCACAAACGAACAAGGCCATGTCACCCACTTTACGGTGTCATCCAACGATATCACTAAGCAGCACATTCTAAACCAAGAAAAACTGGCGGCTGAGCAGCAGATGGTGCAAAGCGCGCAACGTTTTCAGTCACTTTTTGAATTTTCTGCTGTCCCTTATATTCTACTGGAAAACAACAAAATCATTGATGGTAACCAAGCGAGCTTACGTCTATTCGAACTTAATTCAAAACAGGAATTACTCGACTCGCCTGATCATCCAGTTCGGCTTGAGCGTCTTGATAACTTTTTATCTCTGGTGTGTCATAACCCCTCACGGAACCCAAATGGTGAAGCGATTCGATTTGAGTGGGATTTTGCTCTGGTCAGTGGCAAAACCTGTTACGTAGAAATTAGCCTACGACCACTCGATATTAATGGTCGTCAAATTTTACTGGCATCACTGCATGACATCACTAAGCGTGTTCACACTGAACAGGAATTAAAACAGAGCCAATTTGTATTAAATAATACCTTTGATAGCGCCGCTATTGGGTTAACCCATGTCACAATTGACGGACAACTTACCCGTGTTAACCAACGCTTAGAACAGATAATGGGGTATAGCGAACAAGCGTTGTGTCAGATGACGTTTCACGATATGACGCACCCTGACGACCTTGTGATTGAGTTGCAGTTATTTGACCAATTACTCAAAGGTGACATTCCATTCTATACCATGGAAAAACGCTTTTATCACAAACTGGGCCATATCATTTGGGCAAATGTAACCGTCGCATTAGTCACTACTGAGCGCGGGGAACCCGATTATGTGATCGCTTCATTAGATGATGTCAGCGAGCGCAAAGCACAGCAAGCCGATATTATTCGCCAACAAAATCAACTGCGTGCCATTATTGATAACACCCAAAGCATTGTGTTACTTAAAGACATTCATGGTCAATATTTGGTTGTTAACCGTGCATTTGAATTACTGTCGGGTAAATCGTCCAGCGAGATCCTTGGTACCGCTGAATCCGATTTTCTTCCACCAGAATTGATCGACTACGTTCAATTGCATGATGATCAAGCTATTAGCACCAAACAGTTAATCTCTTATGAAGAAGCCTTAACTCACCATGATGGAACACTGCACAGTTACTATACGACGAAAGTGCCACTGCTCGACGAAGAAGGTGACGTTTATGCGTTGGCGGTGATCGCTACCGACATTACGCAACGTAAGGTAATGGAAAGTCAGCTCAAGTACAACGAAGAGCGTTTGACCTATGCCCTAGAAGCCACCGGAGAAGGTATCTGGGACTGGGATATAACAAACGATTCAGTGACTCACAACCAACGATTCTGTCATTTGCTTGGTCGTGATAATTCTTACATGCAGCACAACTTAGAGGTCTTTATTGATTTCATTCATCCAGAGGATCGCGATTACGTATTGAAACGCGTTCAAGAAACGCTTGATTTTGATATCCCCTATCACTGCGTCTATCGCATGGTTCGTCCAGATCGACAGATTTTTTGGGTGGAAGACCGCGGCAACATTGTCAAACGTGACGACAATGGCGACCCACTCAGATTGGTCGGCAGCATCTCTGATGTCACGGAACGGCGTGAAATGCAGCAAGAGCTTTTGGAAGCGAAAGAAACCGCTGAACAAGCCACTAAGGCAAAATCTGACTTTTTAGCCAATATGTCGCACGAAATTCGTACACCAATGAATGCGATCATCGGGATGTCACACTTGGCACTTCAAACTGAACTTAATCACAAACAGCGTAATTACGTGGAAAAAGTGCACCATTCCGCTGAGTCGTTGTTGGGGATCATTAACGATATTCTGGACTTTTCGAAAATCGAAGCTGGTAAACTGGAAATCGAAAATGCTCCGTTCAATCTTGATGATGTGATTGACCACATCACCAACTTGGTTGGCTTAAAAGCGGATGAGAAAGCGTTGGAGTTCATGTTTGACTTCCCTCGCTTGTATCCAAAGGAATTGATTGGTGACCAATTACGTCTGTCGCAAGTACTAACCAACTTTACCACCAATGCCATTAAGTTTACTGACCCTGGTGGTGATGTGATTGTCGGCTTGGAAGTACTAAATGAAACCGACCAAGACGCTGAATTACATTTTAGCGTTAAGGATACCGGGATTGGCCTAACAGAAGAGCAACAGTCGAGACTGTTCCAATCATTTACCCAAGCGGATAACTCCACCACTCGTCGTTTCGGTGGCACTGGGCTTGGTCTCGTTATCTCCCGCAACTTAATTAAGCGTATGGGTGGACATATCTGGGTTGAAAGTGAGTACGGCTCCGGCAGTACCTTCCATTTTTCACTGACACTAGCCAAACAGCCAAATGCCGCCAAACATTCTAGCGAACTCGATACGCCGCTCAGCCATCTCAACGTATTAATCGTTGATGATAATGACACATCTCGCGAAATTTTGGCCCACCAGCTCGTGAGTTTTGGCATTTCGCCCCATGTTGCGGCAGATGGTGAAGAAGCCATTTTATTACTTGAATTGGCAGCGCAATTACAGCCTTATGATCTCGTGATACTGGACTGGAAAATGCCTGGGTTAGATGGTATCGAGACCGCGCGGGCCATTCAGCGTATGCACGATATACCTAATGCCCCAACCGTCATAATGATTACTGCTTATGGGCGAGAAGAAGCGAAAAAAGCTGCTGAAGGGACGGACATTTCCTCCTTTTTAGTTAAGCCAGTCATGCCATCGGCCATGCTCGACACTATCATGACATCCATGGGATACGAAGTAGTCACCCAAAGACGTAGTGATTTAGTCGATGGGAAATTGACCTCTTATATCAGTGCCCTGCGCGGTATGCGTGTGCTATTAGTCGAAGATAATCTGATTAACCAAGAATTAGCGCTCGATATTCTCTCATCCAATGGCCTTGATGTGGATGTGGCTAACAATGGTCAGGAAGCGATCGAAAGTCTACGTATTAACGAATTCGATGGGGTATTAATGGATTGTCAGATGCCTGTGATGGATGGTTACTCCGCTACGCGGGCTATTCGCCAAGAAGCCCAGTGGGCCGACCTCCCTATCATTGCAATGACAGCCAATGCAATGGCAGGCGATAGAGAAAAAGTCATCGAAGCTGGAATGAACGACCATATTGCCAAACCGATCGATATTACAACGTTATTTATGACGCTAACCAAATGGTTACTCCATCAAGGCCAAGATCACAGCCGCGTTGTTGAAGATAGCTATCGCTCAACTGCGGATGCAATCAACATCCCAACTATTCCGGGGATTGATACTCAAATTGGCCTGACCAATGTACAACATAATGAAAAACTTTATCTAAAAATTTTGCGTCGCTTTAGAGAGACTTATGCAACGGAATTAGATGATGCTTTAGCGATGATTCGCCTAGACCCAAGTGATGAATCATCCGTTCGTTGGGCCCACACTCTTAAAGGGGTATGTGGCACGATCGGTGCTAAATCAATAGAGAAAGTGGCCCGTGAACTGGAATTTAAGTGCTCAGGTACCAACAAAAATCTCGATCTTGATGTCCAGATCAATACCGTTCAGCATCAGGTACAAGATTTGATCGACCACCTCGCAGTGCTTGACGATGTACCAGAAAACGAAGATAAGCCATCACCAGAATCCGCAGCGCAACTCGATACGCAACAGCTACGTGAAGAATTTGCCCAAGTCAAAACATTGCTTGAAGAGTTTGATACCGACGCAACAGATGCGTTAGAAACGCTCAATACCAAGTTACGTGGGTCTGATTACGAATATCTTATTCAGCCTTTAGTCAAAGCGGTTGATAACTATGACTTTGATTTGGCTCTAGAGCATTATGAAAAGATTGAAGAGCAATTGACCGCGGCGAGCTAAACTTTGAAGAGTGATGAATTTGAATTACCGTCACTCTTTTTTATTCTTTCGCAGTTAAGCAGGTCGGTGTTGCAGGCCTTGGGCACTGATACTTTTAGTCGTAATCACTTGGTTACGACCCGAAATTTTTGCTTTATAAAGCGCGTTATCGGCGCATTTTATGGCTTCTAAGGGGTCGGATTGAGCCAGTAAACGCGCACAACCAACCGAGACAGAAATCTTGAATGTTTCTGTTCCTGACTGAAACTCCAAATGTGAAATTGCCTCACGTAACACGTCAAGCTGGTCATAAGCGATAGTTAATGTTGGCCATGGTGCATACCAGATAAATTCTTCACCACCATAACGCGCAATCATGCCATTAAGTGGCACATATTGGCACAACACATCCGCCACCTTCTTCATGACCTGATCGCCCATATCATGACCATAGCTATCATTGACATGTTTAAAGTGGTCAATATCAAACATGGCAATCACCCCATCGAGCCCTGTTTCATCTATATAGCTAGGCAATTTTTCACGAAAATAGCGGCGGTTGTACAAACCCGTCAATTCATCATGCATGGAACGTTTGTAATGCCAGTTAATCTGATCAAATAAAAATAGCGACATTAATGCACCGAGCAAAAAATCACTCGCTAAAATTTGCAGCCCAACCACGGATAACATATAGATTTGCAAGTTATGCGAAAACACTAAGATAAGTGTCGGCCCAAGAACTGCCCAACCACAAATCAACATGGAAATACAAAGCAAAAGCTCTCCGCTACGGTTAATCTTGCGCTTTTTTAACCCCAAGAAAAACGCACTAAAGAAAATCAATGCTAACGAACCAGAACAAAAATGAATGCGTAATAGCGTGCTGCTAGGCTCATGGTTAACGAGCCAAAGTTGCAGTGTCGCAAATACGAGTGCATGGCTAAATATCAAAAGATAGTGACAGATACGAACAGAATACTGATACCAAATAGCAATACCGATTAAGAAGAGATAAGCCGCCAACATGTAGAACGCATTGTTGAAAAAAACCGAAAGACTGATGAATCCCCATTGACGCAAACTGTAAGAAAAATACGCCAACCCCAACAAAAGAAATGCGGCGACAAACCGATTGGCTGCTTGTTTGTGAATACCCGATAAATTGTGGCTCACTTGGGATAAAAAGAAACAAGCAATCACACTGCTACCAATCACATTGATAATGTTTGCTATATTAGAAATGTAAAAGATATTCACAAAAATAGCTTCCTGCGCTCTAGACGTAACGATACCATCACAGTCTGAGCCCTTGTTAACACATCAATGATGCGCCAGATAATTCGATCAAACGTTAGGTTGACTAACCATTGATTAAGCAATCCTAATCCGAATGGTATCAATATCTGATATATCAATACCTTGAAATGATTTGAGGGGAGGAACATTACACGAAATTTCGCTGCAAAAACGTCTCAAAAACAAGAATTACCCAGTCGCTTCATCAAAAATAGAACAATTTTCAATTCCGGTTGTAATTTTGAGACAAATAAATAAGACAAAGCGTCGGATACGCAAATGACCTCAAGATGCAAGATTCAGAGCGAATACATTTTCGTTAAAACAACATCTTGAGGTTACTTGGGTGTAATTAAATCGCTAATTTAGACACGAGCAATGCGCTCAGCGAGTGCAATGACAGGATTGATGACAGGCAGTGCTAAATGAGGGGCGAGTACAGAAGCAATATCAACCGTAGCCATTCCAGTACATGCTAAGGCGATAACTTTAGCACCGAGCGCTTGGCATTCTAGTGCTGCGTCAATAATGGCTTGCTGACCATCTGCCGTCATAATGTCGTGAGTACAGTGCACGTTATGTGGGCGCCTATATATGGTCGTGCAGTCTGCGAGCTCACGCTTAAACACATCAGGCTCTTCAGGTTCGATACCTAAGATGCCGATACAATCACCCACTTCACGTGCGGCCCAACAACAAGACTCCCCTGCTCCGTAAACAGGAATTGATAATGTCGCTTTGAGTTCTGTGACACCGGGATCAGCCGCACAACTTACCACCAGCAGATCTAACTCGTGTTGCCACTCTTGGCCCAACTGTACAATCTTCGGCAATGCAAGTTGGAACGTTTCGGGATCATGAATACCTTCCGGTTGATCCCATATTGAACGGGTTTGCCACTGTTTGTTAATCGCAATACCGTCCATGATATTTTGGTGCATATCGAGAAATGCTTGGTCTTTTCCTGACAAGACTCGAATCACACCAATGCGCTTAATCATATTTAGCCCTTAAGCAATTCGCTACATTCACCCAGAGGAAGATCGGTTTGCTCCCCACCAAGGAAGACATGACCTGCACCTGCTCCAATTAGAGTCATGCAGTCACCTTTAACTAACAACGCGCTACCTTCAACCAATGCGACAACTTTATCTTTCGGATTCATGACCATAAATTCAGCTAGGCGCTGCTCACGACTTTCGCCATTATGACCGGGAATTTGACCACTAATAAAGTGCGGGTTGATTAAAAATGGCACCAAACAAAGTGCACTAAAGGTTTCTGGCTGAACAATCGGCATATCATTGGTTGTTGAAATGCTCATTCCTGATAGGTTAGAGCCCGCACTCCAGCCAATATATGGCGTGCCCTGGCGAACTTTATTTTGAATCACCGACACTAAACCTTGCTGCTGAAGACGACTGAGTAAAGCAAAGGTATTGCCTCCCCCAACAATGATCATCTGAGCATTATCCAGCGCTTTCTTGGGGTCCGTGGTTTGATGCAAACCAACTAATTTAATACCTAACGCAGAAAAGTGCGGAGCAACACGCGCTAGATATTCATCGTAACTGCGAGTGACTCCAGCATAAGGAACAAATATCGCTTCAGTTACTGGAGCATTAAAACCGGCAAAAAATTGTTCCATCATCGGTTTGGTATGTGACAAATAGTCACTGTTTTTAAACCCAGAACTACTACACAACAGTAAATTCATATGATTACCTTCAAATTAAAAACGCAAACAACAGATAGCCATTGGCAATGGCTATCTGATTAATATACCCAAGTAACCTCAAGATGCTGTTTCAGCGAGAATGTATTCGCTCTTAGGCAAGGCACTGATTTGAAGACATAGTCATTCTACGTTAAAAATCAGTAACACAGCCTGGGAGCGAATAAAACTCGCCCTTTGGGAGCTCATCAACAAACCTATTTCTGCGCTCAATCACGTTGAAAGGGAATTACCATTCCTGCCGTGATTGAGCTTGACCTAGGCTCGTTGATGAAGCTCTGAATCCTGCATCTTGAGGTCATTTGGGTATAAGTTAGTGCTTTGATCCTAGCTTCAATGTCGATGAGAAGAAGCTGTAAATCGCAGAACCAGAAATCGCACCAGCGCCCAGAATATACAGCTGTTTCATTCCTTCATCGCCATAACGTTTAATCACAAAGAAACGAATCAGCAGACCAACAAAGATCATCACACCTGCAAGCGGAGATACGATCAATAGCCCGGTAGCAAGCAGTACACCTATTTGTTTAGAAATACCACCCACCAATTGAACCAACGCGCCAACCACTGCCCATATAGCAAGTAGCATTGCAACATGGTGATCCGCCCCCGCATTGATTGTCGCGACATAAACACGAGCCACAGGTGGGACAAGGTCTTGATTAAAGTAGTGTTGATAAGCAAATCCTACCACTAGAATAGCGATGCCGAAACTGAACATTTCCGCAAAGTATTGTTGGCGGCGACCTTCAATTTCGTATGCAACATCTTTACTCTCACCACGGATAATCCAACCTGTTTTTAGGTCATACGCCATATCAGCAAACGCAGGGCCAGTCGCGACGGTAAAGGCAACCAACACACCCAATGCCTCTTTAGGAAAACCTAACAACATACCGACAACGAGGAAAATAAGACCCGTAGCAAATGATGGGAACCAACCTGAATGCATAGCGGCAATACCAACAATTAACTCTGAAGCCATGGCTGCAACGGCGGCAAAAACTAACCAGCCGATTAGCATACCAATGCCCATGTCAGCATAAACACCGGTCGATAATGCAAGAATTAAGGTAATAATTAGATACATCGTAAAGCCACTCACCATCGCGACTTTCATTTGCAAAGCAGAGCGAGTTGGACGTTGCTGTTTTACTGATTCTTCTTTTGCTTGAGAGTGATCGGCACTGTCTTGAGCATGTTCGTCACGACGAATCAGCATGATGATTTGAATCAATGCAACTAAACCCGCACCAATCATGATTCCATGAGGGATATATTGGGTGCTAATGTCAAAACCAAATAGTTGAGTTGAATACCCGCGTAGTAATAGACCCACACCTAACGCACCAAGAGCAAATGCATTAGAAATCCAAGTGATACCCAACATATCCATTGGGATACCAAAGCTTTTACCAACGGCACCACCTACCATACCGACAATTAATAAAACGGTATTTTTACCTTTGGTCGCGGCTGCTTTTAAAGCTTCTGCGGTAGCAAATCCTGGAGGCCAAGCACCGCGAGCACTAAACAATTTACTATCAAACGAGAAGTACAGAATCGAAGCATCAGTGATCACAGCCAATGCTGCGCCAATTAACATCGGCGTTAACATGCCATTTTCACCCATTAGATAAGGGATCGCGAGTGGCAGTAACAAACCATTCGCTGCAGAAAAGGTCGCACCAGAAATAGAGGTTTGTACTAATGTCTGACTTTCTAACGATTTTAAACGACGAAACGCTTTTAATGGTAGATAAGATAGCAAAATCGCTATCAATGCACCGATAATCGAGGTATTCGGGGTAATCCCCACACGAGTTATCAGCTCCATGCCGATAATCGCACCAAGAACGGCAATCACAACATTAAAAATCAGTTGTGATGGCATAAAAAATTTTGGATGAGCCGCAGGTGGCCCTCCCTGTTTATCAGGGCTGACTTGATGGTTCATAACAATCCTTATTTGTAGATTCCTTGGGTTCGACTGCTTCTACTTAAGTAACAATCGAACGGTATTAAAAATAATTTCTCTTGGGGTAATTACGGATTTACCCGCTATATGAGCAATGTCATCTCGTTGTGCTAGCTGATAACCCATACAATCGAGATAAATCAAGTTACCTTGTAACTCTTTTGCTTGTTGCGCAGCGTGTTCTCGTCCACCATCATTAAGATACGGAGAGCCACTTAAACATTGAACATCAAAACCATTACCTAACCAACGTTGATGTGTATTTTCCATCTGCGCGGCATCAGGAGACATCACGATCAGTGTCACTGCATTGCTAATACCAGCGAAGAAGTGTTCCACGATCTTTTTCGGCGACAATACTGGAACTTGAACATCATTAAACTCAGGTAAATCCCCAGTGCATAAAACCAGAATCGCATCAGGTTTTGCGGCTTCTGCCTTGTGCACGGCTTGTTCTAGTAACGGTTCCAAATCCTGTTCACTGATCTGAACTTGGCGACCATCTTGCATGCGCGATACCAAGATATCGCGCTTTGTTGCTGTAGGGTATTGAGTATTAATTTGTTCTAGAGTGAAGCCATCTAAAGCACCAAATTCGAGTACTTTCACGTTACTCCCGAGTAAAACTGCAAGGTCTGCATGCAAATCAAGTCTAGGTGCTTGACCAATCGTAACAATCGCTAACGTGGATTGCTTACTCATCACGCTTCCTTACCCGGAGTTTGGAAATGAACGTTAGAACCATAACGAGATTGAATGGCGTCAAACTCTGCTTGATCAACAAATTGGCAAATTCCCTGACCCAAATCTTTTGCAACTTCGACCGCAAGGCGAGCAGCTTGCTCAATATCGACTTCATGACTAGCGCCTGTCGCACATCCGGCAATAGCAACAGCAGTAGACAGTGCGACACCAATAACTGGTTTATCAGTCGCAACCGATGGTTGCAGAATGCTGTTAAGATGGTAAAGCGTATTACCATATGGAGTGATGTCTTGCTGGCTTAGTGCAAATACATTGGCCATTTGACCTGTGACTCGCTCAACCACATTGACCACACTTTCACTCACTTTAAGAATATAGCCTTGGCAAACCGTCGGAGAAATTGCAATACCACGGTAGTTCATGATGCGATTGCCTTTAGTGGTATCAATGGACAAAATAGCATCCATATCAGCATCCACTTCGTGTTCCCATGTATCTTCCATGGTAATCGGAGAGTCCATAAATGGTACTGGGTAGTGCTCTCGCGTTGGGGCATCTGGACAGATATGGGTTGTTACAATCACATCCCCCGGCAGAGTATCGCCATATGACGCCATACGAACTAACTTAGCCGCAGCCGCCATAGCAGACAGCGCACCATCGCCATCTGAAACAAAACCGGTAATGTCAGGACGAGCGCCAATTCCACCCAAACGGCCAATAATGCCTAATGTCGGTGCATTGCCACCTTTCGATTTACCGTTAGAACCAGGAATCAGAATCTTGATAAAATCACTGGCACCTTTATCTGAAGTCAGGCAATTGATGGTGATCTGATCTTCACTGGCACCTTGCTCGCAAAGATAATCTTTAACCACGGCACCACTTGCTGATGGCATATCCAGTAGTTCATGTAATTCCATAACTTGCTTGAGCATATTTTTCTTCCGTGCAGTTTTTCAAAAATGTCGTTCGATAATAAACAGTTTTATTGATAGGATAAATTTGAATACACTATGGATTAATAGAAAAACTTTATGAATATTTCATCTCGGCAGTTAGAAGCGTTTTTAAAAGTCGCTGAATTAGAAAGTTTTACTGAAGCAGCGGAGAAGCTTCACCTCACCCAACCTTCACTTAGCAGCCAAATTAGGCAATTAGAACATACGCTTAGAATAAAGTTATTTGCGCGTACAACGCGTAAAGTGGTGTTAACTGAAGCTGGAGCGACATTTCTTCCTGCTGCAGAGCGCACCATAAATCGCCTAAATAGTGCGTTAAGAGATATGCACAATCTTGCTGACGGACAAACTGGACGCGTCAGTTTTGCGGCATTATTAACCGTTGGCGCCAGCTTAATTCCAGCGGCGATGGCCGAATTTCAACAAAAATTCCCGTTGATCACTCTCGAATACATTGAAGAAAGCGACGAGCCGATTTATAAGCAAGTGGCAAATGGTGATATTGACTTTGGTATAAGCGCTCTGCCGAGACCAATCGAAGACATCAATTTTACGCCCATTTATAAAGATTACCTCTATTTTGTCTGCTCACCCCGCCATCCACTAGCAGAGAGCAAGGAAGTGAGCTGGCAACAAATCGTTCAATCCCCTTTTATTGCCATGCAAGGAGGAACCAGTATGCGTATGTTAATGGAAAGAGGGTTCGCAATGACGGATGTCATGATGGAGCCGGTCCAAACCGCTGTGTATCAATCAACAATACTTGGCATGGTAGCGTGTGATTTGGGGGTCAGTGTTTTACCCTCTTCACTAAAATTAATGTTCGAACGCAATGATGTGTGCCTAATCCCAATAAAAGAAAGACTCTTTCGCGATATTGGTTTGATGGTCTCCAAAAGTCGTCCGCTCTCAAAAGCAGCTCAAACACTGGTCGATGTGATCTATGATGTCGTTGGGCAAAACCGTAATTTACTACCGCGCCCTGATTAATATTCAGCGCATGTCCCCCAAATGTTCTCAAGATACAAGATTCAGAGCAAATACGTTGGCGCTGAAACAGCATTATAAGGTTACTTGAGTATAAAAAAGACAGAACCTTACGTTCTGCCAGTATTACGGTTTGTTTGCACGAAGAATCTAAGGCAGCTTAACAATAAAGTTAGCGCTCACCCATTGATAATGACCATCGAAGTAGATTTCTGCCCAACCGTTTGCCACTTTTAACACCTGGACATGTTCTCCACGTTTTAGATGGCCGATAATTGGTGCACCAGGACGAGGATTCGCACGTACATTCAATGCGTTAGCACGAACTTGGTATGGATGATGAGGGCCTTTAGGTTTAGCATGCGCCACCTTCTTAGCAGCATGATGCTTAGCTTTTGGCTGATGTGTTACTTTATGTCCCGCATTGCTCTTTGGTGTTGCTTTGTTCGCATGACCATTGCCTGGTTGACTGTGATTTGGCTGCGCTTTTTGCTGCTGAGCAGGTTGAGTCTGACATGGCTGACCTTGCTGGCATGGAGCGGCAGTTGCAGCAGTGGTTCCTATTGCGCTAAGTACAGCGATCAAAAGTAATTGTTTACGCACTCTATTCTCCTACATTGAAACTTTGCCAGTTTCACGATTTGTTCTTTATACGATAGGCAATACATTAACATTGATAGATTGGAATGCTAGCACCAAAAGTATTATTAACAATGAGTTGACTGATACGCTGCATCTGTAGCCGTTTACGTCAAATTGGTGTAATTACAGGGTTAGAGATTTAAAAAAGACGCCTTATTTTCTCTGAGCCTTTACTTTGTTGACCTTCATCTTCCATTTAAAAAAACCAGAAAGTCCTGAAGCCAACATAAACACTATCAGTGATATTCCAATGCCATCGAGCAAACCACGGTGATACATAAAATGGGACAGTACTTGAAATAACAATGCAATCGGAATCCCTCGTGCGAGCATATCTTTAATCAGGATTTGCTTAAAAATAGAAGAATTGAATTTGAGTTGAACTTGCTCCATGTGTTCCTCCTGAACAACCATACCTTGGCCCAAACTAACCAATGTAACTCACGTTAACATACTGTTTAATATCGCCAAACTTGGTTATAAAGGATAACGCTGTTTCTGAATTGGTTCCACAACAGAATCGCCATCTTTTCTATCGCATCGCGCACAATAAAAAATGCAGCCGATTGGCTGCATATAATCGTAATGCATTATTAAGCTGCTTGCACCGTCGGAGATTTTTTCTTTGTACCAGAGCCAATCAATCGTTTGTGTAACGCACAGATAGCACTATGATAATCGTTATCCTCAACGACGTACTGAACATTGACATTGCGCATTGAAGAATACGCCGCCATAGGGTCAATACCGACTTCCATCAATGCTTGCATACCACAGCTTAATGTAGCGTTAGTATTCATATAAGCTCCAATGGCTGATATTAAGGCAACCATCCTTCCGCTGGTTTTTGCATTCGGACAGTACTGCTTAGTACGGGCTAACACACGGTTTAATGCCGGAGTACTTCCACTTAAAAAATAGGTCATCGAATTGGCATTCATCTCATTCCCCATCAAGCGGACTTTTTCATCAGAAATAATTTCCATAACATCGTAGCTCACGCTATCTGTTTTACCGACCATACTTTGATCGAACAGATGCAATGCAAACACTTTGTCACGTCCGGCGATGATTTCTACCTGCTCGTCATCAGTACGGAACCGATCGGCTATCAAGGTACCCGGATGATCCGGTTCGAACGTATTTTTTATCCTCAAATCAATACCTTTCTGACGTAACCCTGCGGCGGCGTTAGGATGAATCGCTTCCATGCCTAAGTTAGCAAGTTGATCTGCCACATCATAGTTAGTTTGCCCCATTGGACGAACATGTTCAGGACCAACAATACATGGGTCTGCGCTGCTCAAATGATACTCTTTGTGAATGATCGCCTCGCTTGCTCCCATTAAAGCGGCGATACGACTGAACGTCATTTCACTGTAGCCACGATCATAGGTCTGCATCAAGCCTTCTTGGCAATGAGCGTAACCAGTAACAATGGGTAACTCGTTGCTTAAATCAATATTGGCGAACGCCTTTAAAATCACCTTATCCAACGATTCACTCTGCCCTTGGTTCCAACCAGACAGGTCAATAAAACGAGCGTTTATATTTAAGCTTTGCAGTTTTTGCACCGTGTTATAAGCGCTGTGAGCCTCTCCCAGCGAAGAGAGAAATTCACGGATCTGAGGGAGATATTGGCGTAGACTGAACTGACCGAATTCACAGGTTTGCAATAAACTATGTATACATTCAATTGCATCAGCGACGCGTGCACGCAAAAATTTATCAGCTTGAATGCGCACCATTGGATCTGCAAATAGGTTTTCATTAATTAGCAGCATGCGCTGCTCTAATTGATACATTGCGTCTTGCCAATTCTCATCACCATTGGCAACCATCTGGTAGATACCTGGTTTGCCGGTTTTTTTGCATTCTAATAGCGCGTTGGTCATCCCAGAGTAGGCAGACACAACGAACACACGATGATAAGGGTTACTCGGCTTTAAAAATATATTATCGAGAACGGCATCAAATGCCGACATCGACGTACCACCGATTTTTTCTACGGTGAAAGACATGGAGTCTCCTTTAATGATTGACAGTTTGTAAAGAGCGAAACAATCGGGCCGTGAATAGTCACGGCCCCACGTATATCTCTACTAGTCAACTAATGGATACACACCATCTTTATCATGAGTTTCAGCACCAGTCAGTGGTGGGTTGAACACACAAGCCATCACCATATCGCCTTTTTTATGAGCACGTAAATAGTGCTCATCATGCTTATCTAACACATACAATGTGCCAGGTTTAATCGGATAACGTTTTCCGCCGACAACTTCAATTTCACCTTCTCCCGACATGCAATAAACGGATTCCAAGTGATTTTTGTAATGAATATGGGTATCCGTTCCTTTGTAAATCGTTGTGATATGGAATGAAAAGCCCATTTGATCTTCTTTGAGTATCATACGGGTGCTTTCCCACGTTTCAGCCACTACTCGACGTTCACTCTGTTCGCATTCTTGTAAAGTTCGTACAATCATTAACTTTTCCTGTTATTTGTTTTCATTAAATGAGAGATATAAATGATGCTG
Source organism: Vibrio nitrifigilis (assembly GCF_015686695.1). Classification (NCBI taxonomy): domain Bacteria; kingdom Pseudomonadati; phylum Pseudomonadota; class Gammaproteobacteria; order Vibrionales; family Vibrionaceae; genus Vibrio; species Vibrio nitrifigilis. The sequence continues at coordinate 873,357 of NZ_JADPMR010000004.1, forward strand.
CAATCGGCTAAGATGCCTGCTTGATCAGACGGGGAGCCACTTTGTCCACAGCTGATTTAAAGATCGCCAACCCTTTATCGAGTTCGCTTGCGGTGATCGTTAATGGACAAAAGAACTTAATGACTTCATCATCCGGTCCGGCAGTTTCGATCACCATTCCCTGATGAAAACATTCTTGGGTAATCTGATGCGCGACATCACCATCAAGACATTCAATGCCTTGCATTAACCCACGTCCTTTCACACCGTTAAACAGTGATGAATATTGCTGAGAGACTTTTTCAATGCATTGCGTTACTTGAGATGCTCGTTGATCAATATGTTGAGCAAATTTGTCATCCGCCCAATACGTCTCTAATGCTTTGGCCGCCGTCACAAACGCATGGTTATTGCCGCGAAATGTGCCGTTATGTTCACCGGGTTTCCATACATCATATTGTGGTTTATAAAGCACAACCGCTAGAGGCAGACCATAACCACCAATTGATTTGGAAAGCGTAACGATATCCGGTTTAATTTCTGCTGGTTCAAAACTAAAGAACGTGCCCGTGCGGCCACAGCCCGCTTGAATATCATCAACAATCAATAAAATATCGTGTTGTTTACAAATGTCACTTAGACGGCGTAACCACTGCGGTGAAGCTGCATTTAACCCACCTTCTCCTTGAACCACCTCGACAATCACTCCGGCTGGTTTATCTAAACCTGATGAATTGTCATCGAGCATTGCCGAGAATAGTGATAAGCCATCAGTATCTGCGTAGCCTTCATAAGGGATACGAGTGACTCCGTTTAAAGACATGCCAGCACCGCCACGATGGTGCTGATTTCCCGTTACGGCTAATGCCCCCAGAGAACAACCATGGAAACCATTCGTGAATGAAACAATGTTGGTTCTCCCGGTAACTTTACGTGCAAGTTTAATAGCGGCCTCAACAGCATTCGTTCCTGTTGGCCCAGTAAACTGCACTTTATAATCCAGCCGACGTGGCGCAAAAATATATCGCTGCATCGCCAGCAGAAATTGAGCTTTGGCATCTGAATGCATATCCAGACCGTGGGTCAGGCCATCTTGTTCTATATATTCCAATAACGCTTGCTTCAATATGTCATTGTTATGCCCGTAATTGAGGGAGCCAGCGCCAGCAAGAAAATCGAGGTAAGCATCACCTTCTTTGGTATAGAGGTGGCTTCCCTTGGCAGTAGAAAACACAACTGGAAAGTTGTTAGCGTAAGACTGAACATTCGATTCTTTCTGAGTAAATATATCCATAGTAATGGTGTTACCCTTATTGTTGTTTACGTGAATTAAGAGGAATTCGAAACAGATATTCGGTGTCGTGTTCGCCACAAAAATGGCGAGTTTGGTCAAGGAATGTAGTGACTTCACCCTGTTGGCCATGAGCACGTTCTAGCTTTTTGAACAAGCTCCAAGACCCTTGATTATCGCGAGTAATCGTTGTTTCAATGGCCGTAATATCGTGTAACGTTTCCCTATTTAAAAGTTCATTCAACATATCGAAAGCCAAACCTTTGCCGCGGGCTTTGGGGTGAACCGCGACTTGCCATATAAACAATTCATCAGGTTGATCTGGCTTGCGATAGGCAGAAATAAAACCAGCAACTTGTCCTCGGTATTCCGCCATAACGCATGTTTTGCGAAAGTGCGTCGACTGAAGAAAATTACAGTAAGCAGAATTTTCATCGAGCGGTGAACACTGCGCAATCAACGTGTGGATGGCGTGCCCGTCACTACGCTCGGGAGTTCGAAATGTCCAAGACTGTTGAACATTGTGCATTGTTTTTGGATATGCAACCCATGGTGATGTTGTAATCATTATTAACCACTTTTGTTTTGAACTCTAAACAATGTGTTTATTACACTAACAAACATAAATCGATTTTCAACCCCGGACTGATCACAAAAATTCAACATAAACGTGTAACACTTTGATTTTAATACACTTAAAATTATTAAAATAAAATAAGAACCTTTTGTTAAATGTTTTGACATATAAACAAAATACCATTCTAAAAAAGAAATACGAAACGTAATAGATATGTTAACCGTCACTAGCATTTTAGATAAATTCGCAATTTGCATTCGCAATTTGCAAACAAAAGTAAGAAGGGTAACGCTTAAGCGTCATTTTTTGGTAAAAAATAGCTAAAATAGAACGAAAATCGCCTTTAAAAAAGTTGGCACGGTATCTGCATTAATATTAGCGACCCTTATTAAGCCGAGGGTCACCTAGCCAACTGACGTTGTTAGTGAATAAAATTTGTTCACAAGTATATAAGCCAATCTTGATTTACGGTTGGCTCTTTTTTTATGTATTGTGGAATAAAACATCATCGAACCACACTCGATTAGAGCTTATCTCTTAGAGCATCTGTCTTCGCCGCACAGATAAAATCATTGGTATGAAGCCCGTGTACCGAATGAGTCCACCAAGTCACAACCACTTTACCCCATTCAAGTAAAATCGCTGGATGATGATTTTGTTGATCCGCCAAACCGGCAACTTGATCGCAAAATCGCCATGCTTGCTTGTAGCCATTAAAGGTAAATATTTTTTCCAAGCACGGCTGCTCGTCGGTGTATGTGATTTGCCAACCATTAAGTTGGCTCAGATACTCTTGCTGCTCTTGTACCGATAAAGCGGTTTCTCCTTTGCCATAGCAAGGGACACATTTTAGTTCACTTAGCATTTTCACAGCGCTCCTTTTAGCAAACCTTTTTGGTAAACAGAGGCTTAAACAGACCAAGCGCCTCTGCTTGATTAATCGCAGTGACTAAATCAATGTCACTGAGTTGATAAAGTTGTGCGATAGAATCTAGGTAATAATAGACAGGTTGAACAATATCGATACGATACGGGGTGCGCAAAATATCTAATAAGTTAAATGATCGACGCACCGCCTCTGATGACTCCAAGCTGTATAAGGTCTCCTTCGGGGATGAAAGGATCCCACCGCCATAGATACGAAGCTCACCAGCCTCTTTAATCAAGCCAAATTCAACGGTAAACCAGTAAAGTCGGGCTAAAAATACCCGCTGTTTATCGTTCAGCTTTATCCCGGATTGACCACACCAATGAGTAAAATGGGCAAAATCTGGGTTAGTCAACATTGCGCAATGACCAAATACTTCATGAAAGAAGTCCGGCTCTTGTAAATAGTCGATTTCATCTCTGCGGCGCATAAAGGTAGCAATAGGGAATTGCTGATGCGCCAATAAACTGAAAAATCGTTTAAAGTCGATTAGCGCTGGAACCGGTGTGACGCTCCATCCAGTGGCTGACTTTAACACTCGATTGATATCTGCAAGTTGGGGCGGCATTGCACTGGATAATTGCAATAAATCCAACCCATCAAGATAGGCGGTACATGCGCGCTCGGGCAAGAGCTTACTCTGTCGTTCAATTAAATAACGCCAGACTGACACTTCTTCATGGGTCCAAGTCATCTTGCCATCGCTGTCTATGGGTTTGGAATGGTACGTCGTCATCATCCCTCTCCTATTTTTTAATGCTGTATAAAGCATAATCCGGCTACAACAATAGTGATAAATTAGTCAATAAATTATTTACTGCTTGGATGTAAACAAATAGTGACATTGCGCAATATGGCTGTTTGACTTTAACCCAATCACCATCAACACTTTATCCATACATTCAGTCGAGTAGGAAAATAACCAATATGTCAAAGGCTTCACCGATTTGGACACCGAGTCAGGACAGGGTCGAACAGTCACTCCTATACGATTTTATGCAGATGGTAAGTCAACGCGAGAACCGCTCCTTCTCCTCTTATGATGAGCTGTATCAGTGGTCAATAACAGAGAGCAAAAAGTTTTGGCTCTCACTGTGGGAATATTGCGACATTATCGGGAATCAGGGTGAATGTATAACCGGAGATAATATTGTTTCTGAGCGAGATTTTTTTCCCGCACTCGACACAACTTGGTTTCCTCAAGCAAGGCTCAATTACGCGGAAAACTGCCTCTCTTATGCTTTTAGATCGCCCGAAGGAACGGCGATATGGTTTCGTAATGAAGGGGGCCAAACTCAGACCTACACATGGCAAAACCTCGAAGATCAGATTTCAAAGATTCAACAATGGTTGCTCCAAAATGGTGTTAATGCAGGCGATGTAGTCGCGGGCTATTTACCTTATATACCTCAATCCGTTATCGCTATGCTTGCAACAGCGAGCTTAGGCGCGATTTGGACCTCAGTGTCTCCCGATCTTGGCGTTGAGGCTGTCACCGCCCGATTTGGTCAAGTTAACCCCAAGATACTATTTTGCTGCAATGGCTACACATTTAACGGAACCGTACATCATCTAGAAAAACACAATGCAGACATTGTTGCGGCGATTCCAAGTATTCAAAATGTATGTCAGATTGAATACTTACAACAACGAAATGCAAAGACCGACGAATTTAACGACAGTTTTTCTGATTGGCATGCCATCTTAAATCGATATAACGGCAAAGGATTAGAATATAATCGTGGTAATTTTAATGACCCATTATTTATTCTTTATTCATCCGGGACGACCGGAAAACCTAAGTGTATCGTCCATTCGATTGGCGGCACACTGTTAAACCATCTCAAAGAACATCAGTTACATTGTGATATTCATCCGGAAGACAAAATATTCTATTACACCAGTTGTGGCTGGATGATGTGGAATTGGCATGTATCAGCGCTAGCCAGTGGAGCCACTCTGGTTATTTTTGACGGTAGCCCTTTCTATCCTCAACCTCAAGCCTTATGGCAGATTGCAGAAGAAGTCGGCGTGTCACTATTCGGAACGTCGGCACGATACCTCTCCGAACTACAAAGAAAGCAGTTTTATCCTGCCGATTACTACTCGCTCAACGCGCTAAAAACCCTTTGTTCAACTGGTTCTCCACTCTATGATGAGCAATTTGATTTTGTCTATGAACACATAAAAGGCGATTTGTTGCTGTCTTCAATGTCTGGCGGAACCGATATCTGTGGTTGCTTTGTCATGGGTAATCCTATAGCGCCCGTTTACCGCGGAGAATGTCAGTGTATCGGGCTCGGTTTGGATGTCACCGCCTTCGATAATAATGGTACTCCCGTGATTCAAGAGCATGGCGAATTAGTGTGCCGAAATAGTTTTCCCAACCAACCCATTGGCTTTTGGCAAGATAAAGGCGAAGCCTATTATAACGCTTATTGGCAGCGATTTCCTGGGGTTTGGCACCATGGTGATGAAATCGAGTTAACCTCACAAAATGGGGTGATTTTCCATGGCCGCAGTGACACTATGATCAATCCTCGTGGAGTTCGAGTGGGAACCGCAGAGATTTATTGTGAATTAAGACAATTTGAAGAGCTTGTTGATGCTATCGCCGTAGGGAAAAAAGAGCAGCAGGATGAAGTTATCCTACTGTTTGTGCAGTTAGATCCACAATTTACGTTAACTAATCAACTCAAAACGAGAATTTGCGAGCAACTAAAGACAAACCGCTCCCCTTACCATGTACCACAACACATCATTGCCGTACCAGCAATCCCCAAAACACACTCAGGAAAATTGGTAGAAAAGGCAGTCAAACAAGCTATCGCGGGTACCGATATCGACAATCTCAGTGCCATCGCTAACCCAGAGGCGTTAACCGAACTAATGAAAGCGTATCAAGCGAATTAGAAAATAAAAAGAGACCGACAAATATCGGTCTCTTTTTGATTTTGTGTTATTTAATTTTATTTCTAATGTCAATTCGACTAATAGCGCATAATCGGACTGCTATAACGACCTAGCCTGGTTGTTAGTGACAAATTAGATAAACCACAACAATGGTTCCATCGACTTTGTTAAGGCCAGATTATAAATAACCTTCAATAATTACGCAATTAAATTAATTAAATACTCAATTTACGATTTGGAAATCAAGTTATAAATTGTGTTTCTTAAGTGTGATTTGAAAAGTATTCCCTTTCAAATCATGATCTAAAAGAGCAACATTGCCATGGTGTAATTTTGCGATATCTCGAGTGATTGACATCCCCAATCCTGCTCCGTCGCCACGTTCAGAATTTGCTCGGTAAAAATTATCAAATAACTTATCCCTAACCTCTTGCTCAATAGGTTTGCCTGAATCACTCACGTTCACAATGAAATGATCATCCGATTCAGTTAATACCACACTAATAGCGGTACGTTTTCCAGAGTAACGAATCGCGTTATCCAGTAAATTTAAAAACAGTACTCGTAACAAAGCCGGATCCCCCATAATAACGGCAGGGTTTGCGTCCAAAGAAAGTTCTTGATCTTGCTTTAGTGCCATAGGGGCGATTTCTGCTAAAACAGATTGCAGAAACTCCGCTAACTCAATTTTCACAAACTGTAGTGATTTGACACTTTCAACCCGAGCTAACATCAATAATTGCTGAATCAAACGGTCTGTACGATCAATGCCAGCAAGTATGTGATTGAGAGAAGTGGTCAACTGCTCTTTCGTTGGCGCGTCAAACGCATTTTCTGCATTCAGTCGTAAAATAGTTAATGGCGTTTTAAGTTCATGCGCAGCCATTCTGGTAAACCGCTTTTCACGTTGCCAAGCTTCGTCTAGTTCTCCCAGCAATGTATTCAATGCAGCCACCAGCGGGGTTAATTCCGTCGTCGGGTGCTGGACATAAATCTTGTCCAACTTATTAATATTACGCTGGCTTATTGCACTGCGCAGTTCGGTAATCGGTTTAAAATTACGCTCAATCAATAGAGCCATCACTATCCCCAAGCAGGGAATCAATATTAACTGTGGCAAGGCCGTCGATAAGGCCAATTCATTGATCATTTCGTGGCGAATAGAGAGTTTTTCGGCGGTCACTACATAGTCATCAGAGTCCGGCATACGCAGCTGAAAAAATCGCCAAGTTTTACCGATATGTGAAACATAACCATAGCCATAATAATCTGGATTATGGTTAATCGCCGTCATCGATGGTATTGAACTCCAGAGCATCTTACCGTCACGGTAATATTGAATGAGAATATTTCGTTCATAAGGATGACCATAATCGGTAGGACCTTCACCGCCTTGTGAATCGGCTTGTTGGCTAAGTTGAGCCATCCAGTTTGATAACTGTTTTTTAGCCACTTTGTCATCCAAATTGTTGATCACGCTAGGTACGCTTAACAAAGCCATTTTCGCCGATTGCCCGAGACGAGCATCATAGACTTCACGAATTTCATGTCTTGATTCGAAGTAACTGAAGATAAGCGAAATTAAAATTAAGCACGTAGATAAAAGCACGACTGACCAAGTCAGGCGTTTTTTCATTGAAAAGACTTTATGCGCGTTATTTTTCAATGATATACCCTACTCCACGAATATTTTTGATGATATCTAGCGGCATTTTCTTGCGCAGATTATGAATATGAACTTCGATGGCATTATCACTGCCACCATCATCCCAGCCATGTAAGGCTTGTTGTAATTGATCTTTACTTAGCACTCTACCTGCAGAAGTCATGAGTGTCGCGAGCAACTTAAATTCTTTGTTGGTCAGTTTGAGCTTTTCGCCTTGAAATATCGCCGACTGCGTCGCTAACGACAGGGAAAATTCGCCGATAGACAACACCTCTTCACAATAGCCATTTTGCCGCCTGATCAATACACGCAAACGTGCTAATAATTCATCTAAGATAAAAGGCTTAACAAGGTAATCATCTGCACCGCCATCAAGCCCTTTCACTCGGTCTTGAATATCGTCACGCGCCGTCAGGATCAATACAGGAACGGTAAAACCTGCCTGTCTAACGCGACGTAGCACTTCAAGCCCATCGATATCGGGCAAAGTAAGATCCAGTACGATGATGGCAAATTGTTCCGTTTTGAGTGCAACGTCAACGCCACTTCCGCGTTCAAGCCAATCAACAGTGTAGCCATGACGGCGCAATGTTTCCGCCATGGATTCCCCTAATAACACATCATCTTCGACCAATAGTAATCGCATTACGACTTCAGTTCTCCCAATTTGGCGGCGATTTCAACTCTTCGTCCAGCATCAGCGACAGGACGATTAGGTCGTGGCGCCGCTTTTTGCGCTTTTTTCAGATACTGTATCGCTTCCTTGTCGCGGCCTTCCTCTGCCAAAAAGTCGCCATAAAAGTAATTAGGATCAATACCATTAGGATTGATTTCTAATGCTTTTAATAACATAGTTTCAGCCATGTCGTCATCACCAAATCCAACAGGCCATCCCGGTACTTTATAATATAGTGAACCTAAGCTGGTATACGCCGATCCGTCTAACGTATTTGGCGCCTCTTTAATTACTTCTTCAAGTAACACTTTGGCCTTTTTCACCAAAGAAAGTGCGCCTAGACCACCTTTTGCCCCCGCTAAAGAGGATTCACTGATCGCCAACCATACTTTCAATTCGTGCCGTTTAGGATCAGCATCCAACGCTTTTTGATTACGAGCGATTAAATTCTCAAAACAATAAATTTGATTATCTTTATCTTCAACTTGATACTGGCATTTCGCCCATTTATGTTGAATGGTGTCTAATGGGTCGGCGCCATTTGCCCATACACCGGCAGATAAAACGCCCCCTAATACGGCCAGTGGCCAATAACGATATTTGCTCATGCTGCCCCCAATTACACGTGTTTTTTTCGATTTGAAATGAATTGATGAATAGTGGCTTGCTGTTTACGGATCGATTTCGACACCACATTAGGTACAAGTTGATTGATACGGACGAAGAGCTTTTCTGGCCACCCTATCCAAAGTGATGCAATTTCGTCTTCTATCACTTTAACCACGTGTTTAGCCACGACATCAACGCTATCACTATGATTACCCAAGGCGCGGTTCATCTCCTGCACCGCATCATTATTTAAACGAGTATCTGTGGTTCTTGGCGCGAGGAACAACACTCGTATTCCAGAGCCATCGAGTTCACGGTCAAGCGCTTCACTAAACCGTTGCACACCGGATTTCGCCGCGCAATACGTGCTGTAGCCAGGATAGCCAATGGCTCCGAGCGTTGAACCGATATTTAAAATAATACCCGGTCGATTAATCCAACTTAACATTCCCTGAGTTAACAATATGGGGGCATTAAGATTAAGCGCTATCTCATGTTCAACCGAACTAGGACTGCGTTGCGATAGCAGCGAGAACTGGTTTGTTCCTGCGTTATTAATCACGACATCGATACCATGATCATCAAGACCATAGCGCAGAAAATGCAGTAAATTTTCCCGCTGTTCACCGTCGGTGACATCAGCAGCACATACTGCATGACTTTCAGGACGTTTAAGTGACTCTCGCAACGTTTCTAACGCTTGTTGATGACGAGCCACTAACACCAAGTTTGCGCCTCGTTGCTCTAATAATTGGGCCACTGCCTGGCCAATTCCTCCAGTTGCTCCTGTAAGAACGACCGTTTTGTTTTGTAAGTCCATGACCGGTACTCCTAAGCCACTTTCAACAAAGAACGTTCAGTTAAACCACGTAACATCTGACCATATAAAGCAAATATCATGTTGGCACTATCAATAATAGCTTGCTGGTCATCAGGTGATTCGATCTTATTCATCAGTTTTTCAAAAAATTGAATATGGTCTTGATCAAGTACACTATGGGAATTTAAATAGCTCATTGCTTTATCGGGTAGCGCCAGTGTGTGCTTGATAAGTGCTGCCATATCACCGCCAACACTCACACTGGTTCCTTCTAACACCCAAACCATACCAAATAATGCCAGTGGATTAGCCCGGTCTATCTGGTGATAGAGGTAAGCAACCATCAATTCTATGGCTTGGCTCGCCTTCCCTTCACCCATACTCTTGCGCACTAGATCAGCATCAGCACCACAAGCGGTAATATCATTTAAGATCCACTATTGATGCCCCATTTCTTCTTCGATGTATTCGCCAATTGCGCTCCTTAACCATTCATAATCCGCCGTTAGACGCCCACCACACGCCATTAATAGCGGAACAGTATGTTTTACGTGATGATAGGCTTGGGTGAGAAAAGCGACATACTGCTCATGGCTGACTTGTCCTTGAGCACACTGCGTAAATATCGGAGCTTGCAACATCACTTGCTGTGCGGTTTTAGTCTCTTGTTGTAAACGTTTAAAAAACTCAGTCATGGTTATCTCCTCAATCGGCAAAAGCCAACTCATAATGGATAAGAACGAGCCATACCAGTGTGCTCGTTGGTGTTTATCCATTGACTAATTTGGTGACGTAATGGTTTACCATTGGGGGTAAAACACGTTTGTAGCATCTCACTATCAGTTTCAACCAAATAGATTTTGTCTAAGCGCGCATAATCGGGTAATACGCTGTTTAATTGTTGCGCAGCTAACATAGCCGGTTCGGGCTGTTGGCTAATCACCACCGCACTTAACTGCAATTCACCATCGCCAATCACGATCATACGGTGCAGCTCAGGGTATATTTGCGCTTCAACTTCAATCCATTCCGGTGACACGTTGCGCCCAAAAGCAGTGATAAGCTGATGTTTTCTGCGCCCAGTGACGGTTAGAAAACCTTGTTGATCGACAGTGCCAATATCACCGGTTGCAAGCCATTCATCAGTAAAAGGTTCCCCGATATAGCCAAGTGCAACATTTCCTTTGACTAAAATGTCGCTGTCATCGGTCAGCTTAATCGTTAGGTGTGGTAACACTTTGCCTGCCGAACCGGGCTGGTGAGCGAGCGGAGTATTTAAACTGACGACAGATGCACATTCAGATAGTCCATACCCTTCAAAAACAGGCAGTGACTTTTGGTGAGCCCGTTGTATCAACTCGGCAGAAACTCTCGCCCCACCTACCGCAACAAAACGCAGCGATAGTGCGATAGCTGGTACAGAATCGACCAATTGAATTAACGCCATCAATAACGCTGGAGTCGTCACTAAACTAGCGGGTTGATAACGAATAAGCGCATGAATGAATTGCTGAGGATCAAACTGGCTTGAGCCGCTTAGTCCAATCGATTCGCCAGATAACACAATGGAACGTTTACCCAACAAAATAGGCACATAAACTGCTGTGACATTTTCAAGCAAAGCTGCCAAAGGAATTAAAGAAAGATGCGAGCTATCTCCTTGCAAAGCCGTTTTAACCTGTACCGCTAATGAATCACTGACGCTCTCAAGGTTTTGCTCACTTAAACACACACCTTTCGGGTGACCCGTCGAACCAGATGTAAACGTGACTTTGATGGTGCCAGGCAATAATTCAGCGGGTTGATAGTCACCCAATGCTCGGCAAACGTTAAAACCGGCGATGGTCTCATTAGTCACCGTGGCTATCTCTGCAGCCCACTCTCCAAGTAGCAGATCTGCCCCACAACTTTGCAACGTGTGCTCAACTTGCTGATCAGTAAAAAATGGCGCAACAGGGACGAATGGAATCTGCGCCAACATAGCTGCCAAATCCAGTACCGCCCACTGAACGCTATTTTCAGCGCGCAGTGCGATACAGCGAGGGGAAAGAGCGCTAAGTTGCTGCGCCACTGACTGTACCTGCTGCCAACATTGTTGGTACGTTAGCGTTTCGCTTCCTGCAAAAGCAATATCGTCTGGCTGCATCGCAGCACGCGTTGCCAAACACTGCAAAATTCGATTCATAACGCCAACCCCACTTTATGCCCCCCAGAATCGAGTACATTTTCTAAATGAGCTAAGGATGCAACCAAATCACCCGCCATAATTCTTGGTTGATTTTGATAGTATGACCCCCAGATTTGCGTCGCATTAGCAATGCGGTCGGCATCGGCCTCAACTATAACAACAGGCGCTAAGCCTAAACGGCGCATCATGGCAAATAGAGGATCCGTGGCGGTAAAAATACACCATCGATAACCTTGTTCGACCAGGTACCGGGTCATCACGAGAAAATGATAAGGTGACATGCCTTTTGAAAACGCCGCTAATTGTCCAAACTCAATAAGTTCAGAGCGACATACGCTGCAACCGAGATATTGCTTTGCCATTTCTTCAGCGCAGTGATCTAAATACTGTTCCAAAAACAGGGGTTCTTGTTCAGCGCTACGATACCCGCATACGGATAAAATCGTTGTTCCTCTCATCAAAACTAAGAACACAGGCATAAATTGTTCGAGACGAGCGTCGAATGCGAGTTGGTAACGTTGCTTCACATACATTTCAACCTGTGAACGCATTGGGTGATGCTGACCGACAGCCAATAAATCAATCGATAAATTATCGTGAGAAAAGCTCATTGCATGTCTCCCTCGGAGTGATGCAATGAGAATAGAAAGGCTAACTTAAGAACACCTTAAGGATTATTAATTAACCCTATTAAGAGGTTAAAAAGAAGTGAAGTTAGGATTTCTTATCATCAGATAGATAAGAAAAATGCAGCACTGAGTGCTGCATTTTAAACTGGGTAGGATCTGAATATGCTTGATGATTTAACGGCCGAGAGGCCTGCTATTTTTTACCGACACCCATAATAACAGGCGCTAAACCTTGCGGTGTCTGTATTTTAAAGACTGTTTTAGTCACCACGTCACTGAATCCAACACGATTCAAGGCAGAAGCCACGTCTTTTTCGCTTAATCCAAACTCAGGATCATGATCATCTACCTGCCAATCCCAATGCACAAACAGGCCACCTTCATCCAATAAGCTATAGATAATATCGACGGCCTGCTCATAATCAGCTAGGAAACCACATACATTAGAAGCAACCACAACATCAAATTGCTTACGAAACGCTGGATGTTGAGCGACAAGACCACGCGTTAAAGCATCAACAACGGGTTCAACGTTAAATAACTCTTTTTTATCCAACTCTTCTATCATGGCCTCAGAGCTATCTAACGCCACAACATCCCTAGCATCAATTGCAATTAATTGGGTCAAAAGACCGGTTCCACACCCGAAGTCAAGCACATGCTTACCTTCAAGTGGCGTTAATTTCTGTAATTCTGCAAAAACCTCATGCGCAAAAGCAGTGGTCGAGTCGTCTTTTTCCCAATCTGCCGCGTATTCATCCCAGTTCTGCGCCATCGTGGCCTCCGTCTTACTTAATCTTATTCAGACAATACTGCCAAGAGTAAACCAAAATTGAAGAAAGTTCACCGAGTTAGCACGGATTCTTGAACTCAGGAGGATAATTTCAGTTTAATTGACGATAAATACATCAAATAGTCTTCTTTACGAAAATTGTTTATGATTTGAAGGTGTTCCATTAAATGGTTAATCCATGAATTTATCGCAAATTGAAGCGTTCTGCACTGTAGCAGACGTTGGCTCAGTCACTACTGCCGCATCTCAACTTGAGTGCAACCGGACTAAAATTAGTATGGCACTTAAAGCGCTCGAAAAAGAGCTGGGGGTTGCTTTATTTAATCGTACCGGCAATCAACTTTCTTTATCAGAAGCTGGCAAAGCAATTTATAAAGATTGTGAAAACATCATGCTGACGGCGAGAAGAATTAAATACACCTGCAGTGAAGTCTCCGGTGAATTTGCGGCAGAAATGTGGATTGCCCGCGACGATTCTCTGCCCGATACACTTTGGCAAGAATTAGCCCATCAGTTGAATAACTTATTTCCTAATACTTCCTTTAATTTGGTGTTAGCTTCGAGCGGTGATCTCGCCAACCTCGTTGCGACCCAACAAGTCGATTTTGCGTTTGGTGTTGACTACGAGCGTCTTGACGACCCTCGCATGATATATCAACCACTTGGGAAAATTCGCATGATGTCGGTATGTCGTTCATCGCACCCTCTGGCGAAATCAAAACGAGTAACAGAAGAAGAATTACGTAATGCCAAACAAGCCGTCATGGTGTACCTCACTGAAAAAGACAACCCAAGTCTTGAACCCTTTTCACGTCGTTATATCGGGTTCTCCAGTTTCGAGTATATTCTGAATACCATCTTGACTGACAATGCATGGGGCGTATTACCAGAACCTCTGATTCGTAAGCACCTACGTGAACAAAATTTGACAGTGATAAAACACACGTATGGGCTTACTCAAGAGGACTATTGTATGTTTAGCCCAGCAGGCAGCACCGAGTCTGCGGCCATGTCATGGCTCTCTGACAAGCTCAATGACTTTCTGTTCGACTTCTAACTACCTCTTTTGGCCAGGTTCGCTGAGCGTCAACTATTTTGACGCTTAAATCTTCACTTAAGTGAATGATTTAACAACGATATCTTAGTTTAGTGAATTTAACTCATTGGAATTCGGTTAAATTTGGATTGTATATTTTCCGCAAAAGGCCAGAATTAGCGTCAAGTTTCTAATAGGTCTTTATCATGTGTACTCAAACCACTCTCAATGAAAAACGCGTTTTAACGCTCTCTGCCTTAGTATCATCTGTATTTGCAGGTGGTGGGCTAGTGATTGGGTTACTGGTCGGGTCGCTGGTTATTGCATTCGACGGCGTCTATTCATCGGTCAGTATGTTGTTAACACTGCTCTCGTTAGCAGTCGCCAAATATTTAGAAAAGCCGCAAGATACTCGATTCCCTTTTGGCCGTGCTCTGTTTGAGCCGCTGGTAATTACTTTTAAAGGGTTAGTGATATTAATGGTGGTCGCTTATTCACTGTATTCAGCGGTTATCGATTTACTGGCTGGCGGTCATGCCATTGACACCTCAATTGCGACCCTGTTTGGCCTGATTAACGTGGTTGGTTGTGGCATTACTTGGTATACCATTGCTCGAATGAACCGCAAATACCCTTCAGGGTTGATCGGTGCGGAAATCAAACAGTGGCAAATGGATACCTTGCTCAGTGTGGTTATTACTGTCGCATTCATCATTGCTTGGGTCATGACATTAACACCACTTGCACCTTACGCGGTGTATGTTGACCCAATGTTGATGTTACTGATGTCGTTCTATTTTATAAAAGTGCCCGTGATGATGATCAAATCGGCTACCCGTGAAATGCTGTTGATGGCGCCAGATAAAGAGATTTGTCAGCGTGTTGATCAAGGTATCTTAGCGGCTAACGAAATGTCGACTCAAGAACTTGAATTAGCTGCGGTGACTAAAATTGGTCGCGAGTTGTGGGTTGATATCGATATTATCGCCGATAAAAACGACCAGATAGACATGCAAGACATCGAAGCAACACGTCAAACACTTGAGCAGCGACTGTCTAAATTACCATTCGAGTTGCAGTTAACACTCAATGTTGCATAACAAGATCGAAGAGCGAGGCGAAGACCTCGCTTTTTATTTTTCAATCAATTCCAATCTGCTACGACTTTCTACCGGTTCACGTGTTGCCCACCAACAGACTAATGACCCAATACTGACCATCATAACCCCTTGCCAAAACGCTAGGCCCAATACAATACCTAAGATGATGGATGAAAACAGCGCCGCAAATACCGGGGTAAAATAAGAGAGTGTGGCTAACAACATCATGTTTCCTCGCAAAATAGCAAGGTTCCATAGACCATACCCTCCCCCCATTACCGCACCGGTGATCATTAAATAGATCAAAGCATTAACGGATAAGTGTAATGACGCTTCGTCACTCAATCCGTACTGTATCCACAACACAGCTGCCGTTAGAGCACAAAACAAGGTAATTCCATTTTCACCATCAGAAATCTTTTGTGTCACTGTGCAGTACACCGCCCAGATGATCGCACCTGAAAACGCTAAACAATAAGTGAATGGATTGGTGGCGACATGGTGGCGAATTAACGCATAAGAAAGGGATTGACCATTGGTAATACACCAAACGACACCCGTAAAGGCAACCAGTACCCCGGGGAGTAACCAGAACTTCACTGGTTTGTGAGACGTGACCACGGTAAGAAGTACAGTTAATGCTGGCCATAAATAGTTAATGACCGTCATATCCATAACCTGATAACGATCATTCGCCATACCAATCGCCATTGATAAGCAGACTTCGTAAGCAGCAAATGCAACACCGGCCAAAAATAAGTAACGACAAGAAGCAACCGTGAATTTAGGCAGTCCAACAACAAAGAGCAAACATAGCGTTGAGACGGTATAAATCATAGCAGCGCCACCCAGCGGAGAAAGTAATTCCGTCACCGTGCGCATTAAGCCAATTGAGCTCGCCCACAGTAAAATGGCAGCAACACCAAACAAGGTGTACTTATGGTGATTCCACATAAAATGTTCGTCTAGATTTTAAATAAAGTGACACTGTAGCAAGATTCATTCTGTGCTATCGATAGATGACCCCAAGAGATAAATTACATTGTGATTCCATTCGTTTCTTTTAATGACTTAATTAATTTAGCGGGCGTTCCACCATATAAACTGTCGGCAGGTACATCATCAGTCACCACGGAATTAGCAGCAATCACAGAACGTGCGCCAATCGTTACCCCTTGCGTGATCACAACGTTCCCCCCGATCCAAACATCATCTTCAATCGTAATCGGCGAACAGACCACTTCCCAGTGACGACGTTGGCGGTAATCTAAGGAATGACTAGGGGTATAAAATTGCGTGTTAGGCCCGACTAAAACGTTATTTCCAATAGTGACTTTCGCCCCATCAAGCATAGTGACGTTCATATTCAAAAATGTGTGGTCACCGATAAATATCGTTTTACCAAATTCACAGTGAAATGGCAGTTGAACCATACTCCCCTCACCTAGGGCGCCAAACATCTGTTGTTGGAGGAAAAAGCGTTTTTTAGTATCGACACATTGATTGATCTGCAATTTTAATGAGGCCGTAGCAATACGTAGCTGTTCTAATTCGTTTGATGTGCCATCGACTTCTTGTCCTAACAGCATATTATCGAGGTCGCTCATTCTTTGTTCCTTATTTTATAACCATATTGATACTCAACTGACCTAAAGGTATTTGGGTATATGAGAACAGCTTAAACAACAAACTGTTAATTTACATAGTGATAAATCACATAATCCAGACAGTTTGCTGGTATCACTTGTTCGACTAAATAAAAAGCCAGATACTGTTGGGCATCTGGCTTGAAGCTATCACTCTTGCTAAGCGCTTCATCAATACGAACCGCTAAACAGCAATGATTAGTCAGCGATAATTTCGTAGCTGTGAGTCATTTCCACACCTTTACCTAGCATTAAACACACTGAACAATATTTGTCTAAAGAATCTGCCGTTACTTTGGCAACAATATCAGTATCAAGGTCAACGCCAGCAACTTCGAAATGAATATTCATTTTAGTAAACAACTTAGGAGCAGTATCACGACGCTCTGCACTCACACGTGCATTACACGATGTCACTTTCTGATTGGCGCTTTTTAATCCGTCCACTACATCGACAGAGCTGCAGCCACCAGCGGCCATCATTACCATTTCCATTGGGCTTGGTGCTGTTGCACCACCACTGCCATCCATCACAACAGAATGACCAGAATTTGATTGGCCGAGAAATTTAAAACCCTCAACCCATTTAACTTGAGCTTCCATGATCCCACTCTTTTATCTTATGAAAAACTACGTCGCTATATTACCAGCAACACTGAGGCAAAGGCTACACGCACTAGGAGATAACCAATCCATACGGCAACTAAACCAAGAAAGCCCCCAACTAAAATACAAATACCATCACGTTCAATAATACCCAGCGATAAACAGATGATGGCAAAGTTAGGTGCAAAGTTGACAAAGGGCAACGGTAATAAGGAGACAAAGGCGAGTACACAGATCATGATGCCAATCACTCGACGCACCATCAAAGTCGATAAAATGTCCCAGCGAGGTTTGACGTAATACTCCAATTTTTGCAGCCACGGTTGCAACTCTTGGATGAAATGTAACAACTTACCACAGTCAAGATTTCGCTTACGTGCAAATGCTGGCAGACGTGGAGCGTGAAAACCGATCGCCATTTGCACGCCCAAAAGAAAAACCGCAAAGCCAGCCAAAAATGAAATACCTGGAATCAACCCAACTAAACTAAGCATAATCAACAGTGCGCCGTAAGAACGGCGTTTTAGCAGTTCAAGTAAAGCTCCAATCGAAATTTGCGGTTCGGGATGTTCTTTAAGAATACGTAACAAAAAGACGGATGTTTTTTCCACACTACCACCGGTAAGAATAAAAAGATCTCTCGTCAGACGAAAGATGAATGCACGCACATTAGCAAGAGTTATTACCCTTTGGCAATACTGGATAACGTAAAGAATTAGCGAACATACTCTGCATCAGAATTTGATAAATCGACAGAACCTATCATTCAAACTACAATCATTGATAAGACAACACGCGCTCATATAAGAAAACCCCACTAGGCTCATGCCTAGTGGGGTCAGTTCTTACTTGCAGCAATCCAGCTACGATAGGTGCTCCCTGCATCTAATCCCTGATAGTTTGCTGTATCCTTCAGCGCAATCCATTTCATCGCCATCCTAGCGGTGTCCATGTCTCTGTCTTCCTGACAGACGCACTTTCTTCCATAAAAGTTTTACAACGTTAATTGATTTCAACCATCCTAGCTGAGCTCATGTTGTAATTTGCTATCCATGCCGACTTTTCATCCTGAAACGCCGTATCTTCGTCCTGAAGATGACCAATCCTTGGGTCTTTCCTGTTCCTTATCAGCGTCCTGCCGATGAGTTAAATTTACTCTTTTGCAGATTTTCGGCAACGTCGATATTTTATTTTTTTATTGCACCAAAATAGTTTTCTCTCAAATTCGTATTATAAACATCAAGTTAAGGAAGATAGCGCAAATCGACTAGCCATAAATAGTTAGATATCCCACGAACCTTGTGAGAGATCTCTTACAACTGTAATGGCCGTTTGACCATTATTCCCTATTGCAGTGCAAGAATGGATCAACAATGTGCGAAAATATCGGGCAAAACCTTGAAAATTTCTAGTTTTTATCCATATATACAGGTATACAACCCATAGTGGCTACTTACCCTGCAATACGTTAGGTGAGAGTTCACGTCTCTATTGACAACAGTGATAAGATATAGAGTAACCACCTTCTCGATTATCCGATTTACGTAAGGAACCTGATAATGATTTCAAAATGGGCTAAGCGATTCTCCCAAATGGCGGAACTGGTAGCGTCATGGAGCAAAGATCCATCAACGCAAGTTGGTGCCGTCATCACTAAACAAAACCGCATTGTATCGGTTGGGTTCAACGGCTACCCCCATGGCATCTCCGACAGTGCGGCGACGGATGAACGTGATATGAAGTATTTAAAAACGTTACATGCGGAAGAAAATGCGATTCTGTTTGCCAAGCGAGACCTTGACGGCTGTGAAATGTACGTCACCCACTTCCCTTGTCCTAACTGTGCGGCAAAGATCATTCAAACTGGCATGTCTGCAGTGCATTGCCCGGAACAAACCGAAGAGTATTTATCTCGTTGGGGAGAAAAAATTAAAGTAAGCCAGGAGATGTTTTTACAAGCCGGAGTTAAAGTAAACTGGTTACCTCGCGACGAGTTAGAATCGATCACTACTATCGAACCTATGACTGAGTAATATCAGTATTAAACATTGAGTGTCTTATCACTGAGACGCACTGATAAAAATTGTCAGAATATGCATAAGGTTTCGTCAGTTGTGCTGGTGTAAGCTCAACAACTGCCACTAGACTTGTTACAGTGCTCAGGCAGAAATCACTCTGCCTGCTCTTGCTAACAGGAAACGCAATGCCGATGCCATTTAAACCGACACAGCCCAAACAAAATGTATCGTTAAATTATGCGTTTACTGTTTTTTTCCTAATCGCACTGTCCTTAACAACCCATACATTGATTAGTCATATGCAGTTGTCTAATCACTTTCTTTTATCGCATATTTTTATTCTCTATCCCCTGTTTATGTTGGGAATCTTTTCTAGTACCAACGGTAAGATTAAACACTTATGTGTCGCGGCATCGCTATGTTTGTTAATTTTAGGCTGTCTCGATGATAGACAGCACAACGTCATACCTTCCGATGTTATATTACTTGCCCCTCTCTGTTATTTAGTGCTCTATCCTGGCTCGCTCTGGCCTATGGCCGTTGCTGGACTGCTTGTGTTATTTTTTATACCGACCGATCCCCTGCACATACAGGGTGATTTTATTGGCAATACGTTTGAGTTAATGACGATCAGTATTTTTGCTACGGTCAGTTTGTACTATCGGTTGCGTTTGAAAACTCAAATGGAACGGTTTCGTATAGAAAGTTTAACTGACTTTCTTACCGGTATAGGCAATCGCAAAGCGTTTAACGAAACATTACAAGAGATACGAACTCAGCCTCTCAATAAGCATCACTATTTTTCGCTACTTATTATTGACTTAGATAATTTCAAACGCATTAACGATACCTTAGGTCACCAAGTGGGTGATCAATTATTAAAGGAGATTTCCTTAAGAATTGATCACGTGTGCCAGCAACATTTACAGTACTCATCTGTATTTCGTCTAAGTGGCGATCAATACGCAGTGATCATTCAAGATAATGATATTCAGGTAGCCAGTGAACACTTAGCGCAGTTAATTGTTTCAAGTTGCACCGCAGAGTGTACGTTGGAACATAACTGTTACTTTACGACCATGAGCATAGGTATTGCGCTGATACGCGATGCGGAACACAGCGTCAGTTTTTGGCACCGTAATGCCAACATTGCAATGTATCGAGCAAAACTGAACGGTAAAAATCGTATTCAATGGTATGACGACGATTTAAATAATGAAATGAAACGCCATTATAAAATTGAACGCGAACTGTCTTTCGCTTTAGAAAAGAACGAACTTTCACTTTATTATCAACCTAAAGTGAGTGTTGAAACCAACCAGATTCATCATGCTGAAGCGCTAATTCGCTGGCTACATCCAGAACTAGGAACGATAGCACCTGACGAGTTTGTTAGTGTTGCCGAGAAAAGCCAACAAATCATTCCGATTGGTCGTTGGGTCATTGAACAAGCCTGCCAGCAAGCTAAATATTGGCACGATCATAATCAACCTATCTGCGTTGCAGTTAATGTATCGACTATTCAATTCGTTTATGACGATATCTACCGTATCGTGACAGAGTTGTTGAGCAAATATCAATTGCCAGCCGAGTTGTTACAGTTAGAAATCACCGAGACAACGTTGATGACCGAACTGCAAAGTATTACTCATACTTGTCACCGACTACGTAAACTTGGTATTAAAATCGCGATTGATGATTTTGGAACCGTCTATTCCTCACTCAATTACTTACGCGAATTACCTGTCGATTCAATCAAAATTGATAAGTCTTTTATTGATGAAAGTTTGCATAATGAAGAGAGCCAAATGATTGTGCGCACGATTATCCAACTGGGTCATAATCTGGGTAAAGTGGTTATCGCTGAAGGCATTAATAATGAGGAACAATTAGCGATATTACGCAGCGAACAATGCGATTTGTATCAAGGCTATTTATGTGCCAAACCTTTGCCCGCGGATGAGTTTATCCACTTAGTCGCAACCAATAATCACTCAGAAATGCACGTATCGTAATGTTCAGTTGTCAACGAACTACTGGTGAGTTTATCCTTTCTCGAACACTTGTAACTCGTTTAAAACATCAAACAGTTGCTGAGATTTATAGGGTTTAGGTAGATAAGCATCCATTCCCGCATCAAAACAATTACTGATGTCTTCATCAAGCACACTTGCGGTTAACGCAATGATAGGAAGACGTTTCGATTCGTTGAGTTTTTCCCACTCACGTATTTTCCTAGTTGCGGTTAGGCCATCCATGACGGGCATCATACAATCCATTAATACCGCACAGAACACCCCGCCTTGTGTGACAATATCGACCGCTTCTTGTCCATTACTAACGATCACATAGTCTAAACCAGCTCGATCGAGGAAAAAGCTCGCAATCTTCTGATTCATCAAATTATCTTCCACAATCAAAATGCGATTAATTGCCGCAATATTGTCGAGAGAATTCACATCAATATCCGCAGCCTGAACCTCGGTATGGCTACTCATTACAATCGCCCTTTCCAAACGATTACCCAAAAATGGCAAAGTCACGATTGCATCAAACTGCGAAACCAGTTCTTTGTTAGTGAATAGATGATGCTGCAATAAAACTTGGTGCGTATTGGGGAAGAGACGTAAGATATTGACAGCATCTGATCGTGCACTGCGAGTGAGATTTTGACAATACAGTACAACCTCTGGGGCCGGGTTATCTGGTTTCAGCTCATCAATAGCGGCAACTTCTTGAACAATTAAGCCTAATCGTTGACACTCTTGATTCACTAACCGGCGATACTTGGAGCCATTATGAACCAGCAGAGCCCTCTTACTTAACGTCGTACTACTGACCGGATGTTCAACCATATCAACTGGAACGATAAATTCAAATACACTGCCTTTATCGACAATCGATGATACTAAAATCTCCCCACCCATTAGATCAAGTAACTGTTTACATATTGCTAGTCCAAGGCCGGTCCCACCATAACGGCGAGTAATACTGCCATCTTCTTGAATAAAGGGCTCAAAGATACTATCGAGCTTATCGTTATCAATGCCTTTCCCTGTATCACTGACGCGACAATGTATTTTGGGAGTACTTCCTCCCATATAAGTCAATTGAGTTCGTACATAGCCATCATTGGTAAACTTGACCGCATTAGACAATAAATTCATCAATATCTGTTTAATCCTAAACTCATCGGCGATGACATATTTGGGTAACGTTGGATCAATATCGATAGTTAATTCAATGTGCTGGGCAACGGCTTTGGAGTTAACCATATTTACCGTATCAAACACTAACTCAGCCATATTAAATTGGTGGGTACTCAGCGCTAAATTCCCAGCTTCAATTTTAGACAAATCAAGAATGTCGTTAATTAACACGAGTAATGAGTGTGATGAACTTTCTATATCGAGTAACACTTCCCGCTGATTAGTGTTTAATGACGTCGAACCCAAAATTTCCGCCATTCCAATAATGCCGTTAAGCGGCGTTCGGATCTCATGCGACATATTAGCGAGAAACGCGCTTTTCGCTCGATTGGCAGATATTGCCGCTTCTTTCGCAACCAACAGTTCGGTCTTATAAGCATGTTGGTCCGACATAAACTGATTGAGATCTTTAATAAAATCGGCTAACTCGTCATTTCCCTCTAATGGAATCGGTTCGGGTTTATACTTGTCTTTTCCCAAACGCATCATCGCTTCGATAATCGAGTTTAATTTCATCGAAATTCGAGTGAAGGTGCTAAATGCGATCACAACCGTACCGATTAAGACCAACATAATTAAAATACCTAAAGCCATGATCTGCTGTTGTATTTCATCAATACGATGAATGAAGCGATCATATATTTTTACGCTGGATTCTGTATATAAAGACTTTAACTGAGGAAAGTTCTTATGCCATTGCTCGAAATAGCTGGTTAGCTCCTGCGGATTAATCGCGGACGAAAAGCGCAGTGAACGAATCTGTTCTCGACCAAATGAACCATCCGTCATCAACTGCTGTAGCTGTTGTACTGTTTTATTAATGAGAGCCTGGTTATATCCTTCACTGACCAAGCTTTCTAACAAGATCTGCCTTTGATTCGTCGCTAAGGTATAGTTTTGTATCCATTTGATATATTGTTCGGACTTGGGTTCAGGTACATTACCTAATAGCCAAGCCTGCTTCATGCGCCAATAAAGAAATTGGCTAAAGGCTTCATGCCAAAGTAACAGTTTAATGTCAGATATGTCTGATAAAACCACATCCTTCACCGTAAACTGGTCAATCAGCTCTTGCAACACCATGAACCCTTGGGTGGCGTCTGCATTTAGAGCGTTACGAGGTGAGAATACCGCTTCTTGGGTGAGTTGGCGCAATTGGGAAATCTGGTTGTGAATCGCGACTTCTTGTTGCCACTTAGGTCTGATCTCTTCCAATATTGTGACTTGTTTTTCCAGTTTGAAGAAATCCTGCCCTAACGTCATAAAAGCATTCTCGTGACGGTTCGCTTTTGTCATCGCATTCAGCAACTGAAACAAGTCACTGGAAGATTGCAAAGTTAGGGATAAGGCTTTGGTTCGTTCCGCTACCCAATGATACGCCTGCTGTTGATTACGCTGTTGATTATAAATATAAGCTGCACCGCCCAAAATCAGACTCGCAGGAACAACACAAAGCAGAAACATTTTGACCTTAACAGAAAGACGTGACGCTTTAAGCATTGGATAGATTCCGTCCTTTTCGTAACCACCGAACAATGAGATAGGCAAACCGTGCCTACCTTCGAATTCATCCAGTTTAGGTCGGCCGATAGCTTGAATGTTTGTAATAAAGGATAGTAGTAAAGCTCTTAAATTGTAGAGAATTAGGCCAATTAATTAACGAAATTGATCTTTCGACAACTCAATCAACCATAATGATTTACATATGCATAGAAATGTCATTGGTGAGAATCAAAATGTATTTGAAATACTCTTTTTTTTCATACAAACTCTAATGTAATCGTTTACTTATTTAACTTTGCTACTGTTTAGTGATGTTGGACTCAATCATTGACCCAAGACATAAGTCATAGTTTTTATCTCATGGCTGTTGATTAAACGAACATTCAGTCACGTCGCTAAAGTGAATGGAATGTCGCGTTACTAATCGTTGGCAAGTGGATGGTGTGCTTATGGAAAATAAAAATAAGAGGCATCGTAGTCACTCGTATTTTTATGCAATTACACAGATAATTGCTAAGTGATATGTAATTCTCATTTTTGAGCACTTTTTCTCACATTTATAGAATTGACATCGCTTTTACATTGTATGAGTATGAATATTAAATATAACATTTTCAAAGGATTGAATATGACGTTGTCGTATCCTACGTGCTACAAAAACCCTCAATTTTTCCATGACAATGCATTCAATTCGAACTAATGGATCACCGCTTAATGACTACTGAGAGTTTTTCGTTACGCCGCACAAGGTCTTTATTAAACCTAGCGACGTTGAATACACACCTCATTCTGTTTTTCACTTCGTTCGCGGTCTATCTCTACATGGGAATTGCATTTAGTAATACGTATTTTAATCAAATCGGTGAACATGCCATCCAATACGTAGACCAAATCCTAGAAAACACGCGCAAACAAACATCGTACATTCTTGACCAATATCCTAAACTCCCGTGCTCAACCACTCGAGAAACGTTACGAGTAGCAACGTTCCATTCCGATTACGCAAAAGACATTGCACTCTTTAATCCTAAAGGCCAAATTTTTTGTACCAATGCAGCATCTGATGATAAATTCCATTTGTATCAAGATATACTGACTCGTTTAGATCAATCACCTAAAAACGAAACACTATCGTATACACAGGCGGCACTAACACGCCAATATTCGATTTTCTTTATCTTCAGAAACAGCACAAAGTATGGTCTGAGCATAAGCATTCCACCCCGTTATTTTACCCGCGATTTAAGCAATCGTTTACACGATACCGATATCTACTTTCAAGTTTTAGTTAATGGTAGGACAATAAAACCGATAAAAAGTGAAGCGATGCCCCTGCGTCACATGGCGTTTCATTCTAAGCAACACCCACTGGAAATTCACTTCGCACTTACCTTTTATACTTACCTCAATTATCTGTTTAAATACAGTTGGATTTTTGTCGTCCTTTATTTGATGGTATTGCTCAACCACTTACAAAGTAAGAAGAAGCAAATAGAAGAAAGTAGCCTAGAGCATTCCGTAGTGGGTGCCATTAAGAAACGAGAATTGTATGTGCATTTTCAACCCATTATCGACGCTAAAACGGAAAAGGTTTCAGGCTGTGAAGCGCTGATTCGCTGGAACCATCCAACCCAGGGAAATATACCACCAAGCATTTTTATCCCATTAGCTCAGCGTATGGGGCACATTCGCGAGCTGACCGACTTTGTACTAGAAACCTGCATGGACATGTACCAACGAAACCAGAGTATCATGCTCGGCAGATACATTAGCATTAACATTGATCGAGAATTACTGCTCACGCCCGATTTTACTGAAGATGTGGCAACACTTTGCAAGGAGTACCCATGCTTTCATCGCGCATTCGCTTTCGAAATTACGGAAAATGGCGATTTTACTGATGACGAATTGGTGGTGGTCGAACGCAATGTCGACACATTCCACAAACTGGGCATTCGTTTATTTGTCGATGACTTTGGCACTGGATACTCTGGCTTGAATTTTGTGCGCCAATTTCAATTTCATACTATGAAAATCGATAAGGTGTTTATTAAAAATCTTGGTCATGAACCCTATCTCACGATGTTGCTAGAATCTATGCTAACGATCTCTGATTCACTGAATATGAAATCGATTATAGAAGGCGTTGAAACCCTAGAGCAGCTTACGATATTAAAACAGATGGGCGTCTCTTATATTCAAGGGTTTTATTTTTCTAAGCCGCTGCCTGAGACCGACCTAATTGAGTATATCCAGCGACAATAGCAAGATAGCAATTTTTTAAACCCCAACGGACTCAGAGATTAGTCAACAAGCTCAGGCAAAGAGAGATAAAAACAGAAATGACCATTTGTTTTAAACGTTATTGGGCATATGAAATGTCGCAACATCAGGATACTGCTGTCTAATAGCCACGAAATCATCAATATTATCGAGTACAAGTTGAGTCAGTTGAGGATCAAACTGTTTTCCTTTTTCTACAATTAACAAATCAATCACCCGCTCAATCGGCCATGCTGGCTTATAGCAACGAACACTTAATAGCGCATCAAATACATCAACAATAGTGGTAATTCGCGCATACAAGTGAATATTTTCACCGGATTTACCTAATGGGTATCCTGCCCCATCCCATCGCTCATGATGCTCTAGAGCAATAATTGCCGCATAATCTAGGAATTCGCCTTCACTGGCGCTCAAAATCTTATACCCGATATCAACATGCCCTTTCATGATTTCCCACTCATCAGGATCTAACTTACCGGGTTTTTCCAAAATCGATTCTGGAATCCCTATTTTGCCAATATCATGCATTGGACTAACGACTTCAATCACCTCACATTCATTGGGTGACAAACCTGTTATGCTGGCAAGTAAGGCCGACATTTTAGCAACCCGCTTGACATGATTCCCTGTTTCACCCGAACGTGTTTCAATCGCATCGCCCAACAAATGAATGAGTTCTTTTTGGACACCTACCGTTTTCTTTTGGAGTTGAAGTATTTTTTGGTTTTGCTGACTAATAATTTTTTTTCTTCTTAAAGAAAGAATCAAAACAAAAATAATGATGACCAGAACAGCAAAAATACTGCTAACAATAAGTACCAAACGTAAGTGTTCTCTTACAAACGATTGAGGTTCGCCAATTAAGACTCGATTTGAAGGTAATAAAGACTTATCAATAGCATGCTTTAACAAAGCATTAAAATCGAATACGTTTCTGTATCCTTGTGAAGCCATTTGTGCGTTATCGATGGGCATTCCATTTAATTGATGAATGACCAAGTTTGCCGCTAAGCTGCCAAGTTGGTAGGAATCGGTGACACTTCCCCCTAAAACACCATCATGAATATAGAATTTCCAAAAAACAAATACAGGAGCTCGGCTTGAATTACCGATTTGTTCTGCAACTTGGTTATAGTCGTGATAAACATTATTCTCAATCTCAGTATTATAGTGCGTAAGTAATACCGCATCATTAGGTGAAGCTTTTTCTAATAAGGTAGCGGCGTCTCTAAGAGGGAGGTCTCGTACTTCAATAAGATGAATGTTTGGGTAATGTTGCAGAATACGTTTGGTTTCAAGTTCAATAAGATTGGAAGTGGGACTGTGGTCAGCAAGATAATATAAGTTTTTTAGTTTTGGTCGCAGCTTCGCTATTAACTGAATTGTCTCGGCAATGCGGTCCTTTTCATAAATAATAGTGCCGAGTTGAGTTTTCGAACTTAATTCAGCTTGAAAATTGTTGATCCCGACAGCGGCTGTGGGCAAATTCTTCAAGTTATCCATATCTAGGCTATTGAAAAACTTCAACGCATTATCATCAGAGATAATAATACCGTTAAATGGATACCCTCGATATTTCTTCTCAAAATAATGACGGACACTTGCAAGATAATCGGCATTGAAAATTCGCTTGGTATCCAGATATTCGATAGACAGTTTTACATTGGTTCCATGGCTGACATCTTCAATGCCTTTTTGTAATTCTCGTGTCCAAGCATAGCTGGGAGAATAGGAGTGTAAAACGAGAATACGTGATGGTGTCGAACCTGCTGCAAACACAGAGAAAGTCACACTGTTAAAAATAACAGAAATGCAAATAAATAGTTTTAACCGAAAGGATAGATGATCCATGTTATCCAACACCACTCAACAAAACTTAATCACAGTGTAACTTAAATGCCTAATATTTCATAAGAAATTTAATTAAACAGCACAACATAATAAAGTAAAATATATCAATGAGAAAAAGTCTTTTTATCTCATTAATTTATTACTCAATAATGCGTTATATCAAAACTGTCTTTTATTGCATGTCAAAAACTAAGAAGTGGATCTTAATTTTTGTTAAAAGTGGATCTCAACGTCACCGCCCTTCCTCTTTATATTTCACCCAGATACTTTGCCATTTTTAATTTACCCAAGTAACCTCAAGATGCTGTTTCAGCGAGAATGTATTCGCTCTTAGGCAAGGCACTGATTTGAAGACATAGTCATTCTACGTTGAAAATCAGTAACACCGCCTAGGAGCGAATACAACTCGCCCTTTGGGAGCTCATCAACAAACCTATTTCTACGCCCAATCACGTTAAAAGGGAATGACCATTCCTGCCGTGATTAAGCTTGACCTAGGCTCGTTGATGAAGCTCTGAATCCTGTATCTTGAGGTCATTTGGGTATACTGTTAATGATAGATAAGGAAGAATCGTCATGCCGGATAATCAATTTGGCCAACCGGTTGGTAACAACTTACTTAATTGGCAGCCACGCCAGCCACCACAGAATATGGTATTGCAGGGACGAACGTGCCGTATTGAGCCATTAAACGTAACAAAACACCTCAATGATCTCTACGAGGCCTACTCTCAGGCACCAGATGGCCGCGACTGGACCTATATGTTCGCCGGTCCATTTACCAACAAAGAAACATTTGCTGATTATCTTACTTCTGCTGAGGCGAGTTTAGATCCAAAACATTATGCGATTGTTGACCTTTCCAGTGAACAAGCACTTGGTACTTTTTCTTTAATGCGGATTGACGTGAACCACGGTGTTATTGAAGTTGGTAACGTCGCATTCTCACCGCGTCTTAAACAAACCACTATGGCAACAGAAGCCCATTTTTTATTGATGCAATATGTCTTTGAACAATTGCATTACCGCCGCTACGAATGGAAATGCGACAGCCTTAACGCTCCGTCAAGACGCGCGGCATTACGATTAGGATTTACCTTTGAAGGCATATTTCGCCAAGCCATCGTCTACAAAGGGCGAACACGCGATACCGCTTGGTTTTCTGTTATTGATAAGGAATGGTCGGCGATGAAAACCGCCTTTAACTCTTGGTTATCACCGCATAACTTTGATGCTCAAGGTCATCAAATCAAGCCACTCGAAGAGATTCGCAAATCACAATAATCACCAAGAGTATACGAAAAGAGGCCAGCAATGCTGACCTCTTGTTATCTTAAGACTGGATGAGCAACCAATCAGTTTTGTTGAACTGCCACATTAGATTGGCGCGCATGACTGGTTGAATCTTTTGGTGCACCCGGCAGTTTAATGGTCACCGCCATCACAATCGAAACAACAATCAAAGCAAGCATCAGGTAGAACGTTGCCACAAACCCACCGAATAGCGAAGCCACAATAGAACCGGCGAAGCTACCCACACCGAAACCGAGGTAAATCACACCGTAGTTTTTAGTGACATTGTTAAGGCCAAAGAAGTCGCTCACCAAAGATGGATAAACCGTGATAGTGCCACCGAAGCTAAACGCGATACACGCCACAGCAAAATAGAAACTTAGGCTGTTTAAGTGTAAGAACACTAACGAAGCAACACCAACGAAACAGACCACTAGCGCCAAAGCAATCACGCGAGTGCGCGCAATACGGTCAGACATAATACCTAACACCAAGCGACCTAGTAGGTTCGCTACGGCGATAATAGCCACAGCAGAGGCTGCCGTTTCAGCACTAAGATGAACGTAGTTTTGACCCACATCTTTCGCTACACCGATAACATACAGACCAGACATACAAACTGTTAGGAACATTACAGCTAGCATCCAAAATTGTGACGTTTTGATGGCTTGTGGCAGTGTATAGTCAAATACCTTATTATCCGTTGTCGCTTGTTGGTTATCTGCACTGGTTGCTTCTTGTTTTGGTGCATCGGTCATCATTAAACCACCGACAATCACCATCACCATCGCAATACCGCCCCAAAGGTTGAATGTTTGCGACAACCCAAAGTGACTCAATAGGTAAACGTTAATAAATTTAAAACCCAAACTACCAAGGCCATAGGCTCCAATAGCACATGCTGAAGCAAGGCCTTTATTTTTAGGGAACAACTTCACACAGTTGGTTAGCGTCATTAGGTACCCCGTACCATCAGCATACCCCACTAACAAACCAGCGAATAGGTATAGCATCCACAAGCTGCTGGCATGTGACGTTAAAACCAAGCTAACCCCTAATAGTAAACCTGCACCAATCGTCACATTGCGTACACCAAAACGCTCTTGTAACTTACCCGATAAAGAAGAGGCAACCGCCAAAGCCAAACTTAAAATACCAAATGAAAATGCGACTTGGCTGATTGGGTCGCCCAACTTGTCGGCGAGAGGTGAGTTAAATAGGCTCCAAGTATAAACAGAACCAAGTGCAAATTGGGTAAGAACTGTACCCGCTAAAGTAAGCATTTTTTTACTATTAGAAAGCTGTGTATTCATAGCAAAAACTCCGTGACAAGAGAAGATGTTCAGTGGCATAAACCACCTTATTTGCTTACAGAATACGATTCGAAACGAGGGATACAATAGGTTGAGAGAACTATAAAATGAAATGCAATTCACGGGCATGAATTGCATTATATCGGCATGAATTACAGTTTCATCTTTTCACGAAATGCTTTTATGTTACTGCGGCTCACTGGCACTTTCTCACTCAACCCGACAAGCTTAAGCATATAGGTGCTGTTCATCCAAGGGATAATTTCTTCAATGCATTTTAAGTTCACACAGTATGAACGATGGCAACGAAAGAACTGCTCTTCAGGTAACTTATCCATCAACTCACTAATGGTGTATGGCACCGAATATTCTCCGTCTTGTGTATAGACTTCGGTGATTTTTTCACTCGCTTCGGCGTAACACACTTCGTCAACTGGCGTTATGCGAATACGGCCATCATGCATTAAATTGATTGAACCCGAAGCTTTAGTTTCTGCTGGTGCCACCGATTCCGGTGTCACGGCACTGGCTTCTAGTTTACTAAGCAATCGTTGCACACGTTCTTCATTCAATGGCTTTAACAGATAATCAAAAGCCTCAAGTTCAAACGCATCAACAGCAAATTCTTTATACGCCGTCGTGAAAACAATGTGCGGTTTTTCTGAGAATTGATGAATATTTCGCGCTAACAACATTCCATCGATGGATGGAATGTTAATATCAAGAAATACCACATCAACTTTGTGTCGTTGCAGGTATTTAAACGCTTCTAACCCATCTTCAAAAGAGGCCACCACATTGATATCGCTATATGTTTTGACTAGGTACTCCAGTTCTTCACGAGCTAAGTATTCATCTTCGACAATCAGAGCTTTTAACATAGATTAACCAATATTATTGACGTAAAAAGAAATTTCAGTGCCAGGGTGCAAACGTTGGATCGTCAACCCTTCACCATATAATAGAGCCACTCGCTGATGTACATTGACTAACCCAATACGATGGCTATCCATTGTGCCTTGATAGACCTTGTTAATGATCTCTTGGCGCACACCAACGCCAGTATCTTTGATCATCACTTTCGCACTCTGGCCATCCTCTTGCTTTTTCACCGAGATAATAACCTGCGCTGGTGCGCCTAACGGCACTACTCCATGCTGAATAGCATTTTCCACCAGCGGTTGAATTAACAGCGGTGGAATAGAAAAGTTCACTGCATCGATATCGAAAATTACTTCAAGCTTATTACCAAAACGGGCTTGTTCAATGGCGACATAGTCGCGCACTTGTTGTAGCTCTTCTTGAATATCAATGAGATCATCGCCTTTCTCCAAATTGAAGCGTAGAAAGTCCGCTAAATTCGCGATCAACTGACGGGCTTTATCTGGCTTAATTCGTACTAATGTTGAAATAGCATTGAGCGCATTAAACAGAAAATGAGGATTAATTTTATTCTGCAACGCAGAGAACTCCGCTTTACTGGCCATAGTTTTAAGTTGGTCAATTTTCGACACTTCTATTTGCGTCGAGATCAATTGAGACAGACCTATTGCCATTTCGCGTAATGCTTGGCGGATGCGGTGCGGCTGACAATAAAAGATTTTCAATGTCCCAGTCACCTGACCATTTTCCCATAGAGGAATAATCAGTAATGAGTGAAACTCATGCACATTCAAATCATTACTGATAATCTGCTTACCTAAATTCACCGCTTGCTGAGTCATATAACTGATTTTATGATGCGCATCGAGAAAGTTTTCTTGCCCGATCCCAACGTAGGCTTTTACATCTTGAGTATCGGTAATCGCCACCGCATCAGCTTCGGTTTCTTGACGGATAATCGCACAGACTTTCGTTAATGAATCACGGTCTGACTTACGAAAATGGGGCAAGGTTTTGTTGGCAATATTGAGTGCCAATTTAGCCTGAATAGCGGCAACCTTGTCTTTCTCTTCATCAAGGTCTTGCACCAAGATAATAATTAACCCAATACAGACCGCGCCAAAGATCATCGGTAAACCGATTTCTTGTACAATCGATTTCGCCAGTGCGACGTCATCATTGAGCAGCAATATCAGTGTCATGGTAATCACTTCACAAAACATCCCTGCGGCAATTCCCCAATTGGCGTATTGCTTTTTCGGACAACGAATATGAATCCACGTGGCCAGCACACCTGCTAATATACTGGTAATCAAACAGGCGACTGAGGTTGGGCCATGAATATCAATCAAGTAGCGGTGAATTCCTGACACCAAGCCAGCAGGAATTCCGACCCATGGACCAAATAAAATTCCCCCTGAGAGAATCGCGATAATACGCACATTAACTAAAGACCCCGACACTTTAAGACCAGTGTAAGTGCTGCCAACCGCAAAAAAGATAAATAATAATGAGATGATTGACGTTTCAAATGGCCGACGGTGCCGTTTAATCACAATGGCTTGAAACAGGTGGGTACGTGTTAACAAAAAAAGCGTCATCAGCATTAATGCCGCACGCTCAAATACTGCCAGCAACATCATAAATTGTTCTATATACACCGTAACCCCAGCCCATTTTTATTTGTTAGTGTGCCATGCTAAAGGAAAACTGTGATCCACTTCATGAGGTGTATCAAGAATTGTGTAAAATTATGAATAGAATCACGATTTGGCTTAGGGACTATTTTTTAAAGGTATAAATCAAACCGGTAATAATGAAGCCAAATTATGCCCCAGATTGCTCTGGTAACCACCTCTTTGCCCCTTTAATAATAGTTTCCCTACTTGCTTTATTTACCCTATTCCACAGGTTAAAATGCGCTATTGATTAAATGAAGATGAGTTCCCCATGGCAAAACTAACCCTACAAGAGCAAATGCTAAAAGCAGGCCTTGTTAACGAAAAGAAACTAAAAAAAGTAAAGAAAGGGGCCAAGAAGTCTCGGGTACAAGCTCGTGAAGTAAAAGCAGCCGTTGAAGAACAAAAACGTCAACAGCTCGAACGTGATAAAGCGTTAAATGCCGAGCAAAATCAGCAACGCCTTAACAAAGAAGTCCAGAGTCAAATTGCGCAACTTATTGAGATGAATAAACTCGATTTAAACAACGGTGAAGAAAAATATAACTTCACTGAAGGCACGATCATTAAGTCTATTTATGTCACTGAATTGGTGCGTAAACAGCTCGTGAAAGGTATTTTGGCTATCGCCAAACAAGGTGAAAGTTACGTTGTGATACCAAGTAGTGTGGCTGATAAAATCGCCCAGCGCGACGAAACTATTGTCATTGCGCAAAACACCAAAGAACCAGAAACAATTAATGAAGACGATCCATATGCTGATTTCGTCGTTCCTGACGATCTCATGTGGTAATTCAGAAAGTAACTGAGCAAGCCCTCACAACGGCTTGCTCCGGTCCATACAACCTAAGTGAGCAATTAGCTCTCTACTTCATCCAAAACGCAATTGACCCTTTCCAGTTGACCATCTTGCGCTATAAAGAATGCATCTTGCGGAATGGTTTGCTGCCAAATGTCGTCATAAGCTTGCGCGGTTAACATGCCACGTAAGGTTAGCCCTGTTAAACCGTGACTGATCACGACTACATCACGCTCATCGTTGGATAAATCGTCCAACCAATCAGTTAACCTTTGAGTCACATCATTATAAGATTCACCATTAGGCGCATGAATAAACCAATCACGTTGTTCAAATAGCTCAGGGGTTTGCTCTATCAGATCGGTAATGTGGTGCTCTTCCCAATCTCCTAACGAGTACTCTTTTATTCGAGGCTCGGAGATTAACGCATCATAAGAAACATTAATCTCATCACATATAAGCTGCGCAGTCTGAATTGCACGCCCAAGTGGGCTGACATAAATATCAAACTTCCCTGGTGTCAAAAATGATTTAAGGGTTGCCCCGACCGACCGCGCTTGTGAAACACCTAATTCAGTTAAAGGAGAATCACAGTGACCTTGTAACTTTCTTTGAGAGTTAAACAGTGTTTCGCCATGTCTTAAAATAAAAATTCTTCTACTCACTTTTTCTTTCCTTAACGAACTGATTCAAACCTATTTACGCGAATTATTGCCTCTACCATACCACCAGCTTAAAAATGACAAGAATAACAAATACCAACACCATACCCGACCAACCCAATACACGAGTTACCACTTCTGGAGATGTGCGATTGAGGTGGGGAAATAACACCGCGCCGAAGGAAAGCATTGGAACGCCTTGGTACAAAGCGCTCATATAGGTTGATCTTATATCAGGGAAAGGCGGAATAAATGTAAACACCACAAGATAAAATCCCATAAATATCATTGCGCTATATGCTTCTTTTGGCGGTGTATCACTGTTATTAAGATGAAAATAGAGACA
The DNA here is from genome assembly GCF_015686695.1 of Vibrio nitrifigilis. Lineage (NCBI taxonomy): Bacteria > Pseudomonadati > Pseudomonadota > Gammaproteobacteria > Vibrionales > Vibrionaceae > Vibrio > Vibrio nitrifigilis. The sequence goes on from NZ_JADPMR010000004.1 coordinate 908,655, forward strand.
TACCAGAAAGGTAAAAACGAGCAAATTCATAGACTATAGCCCTACTCTTCTGTCCTTGAAGCGAGTAACACCGACATCACTGTCGCATTGCAAATTAACACCACAGTAATACGCTAAGTAGCTCATAATGCATCAAATAATGACTTGATGTTTGATCGGGTCCCACAAAATAGCACTCATATATTCCTATACACTGCAATAATGCACGTTAATCACGGCCATTATTAATCTACCCAGATAACCTCAAGATACAGGATTCAGAGCGAATACATTCTCGCTGAAACAGCATCTTGAGGTCACTTGGGTAGAGCACAATTAAATCTAGTTAATATAAATATGAGATAAATAGGTGCGACCATTATCGGTGACAATCGCTGATAACTGCTCAGTTTCAGCGACAGGTAAGCTTTTAACAATCACTTTTCTTTCATTATTCAAAGCGTAGGTTGCTGTGTAGGTTTGGTGTAAAGCAATAGCCCGATCAGAGGTAAAAGTAACGATGTCTTTTCTGTTTAACTGTTCGATACTTGGGGTAAAGGTAGTGAAGTTTGAACTATCGGTAATCTGATACGTTTTACTGGTGTCCAACTTAAGAAAATAATATTTCCAGATAGAAGACATCGTTTCATATTTAATTGTTAACGATTTATTTTTCAGCGTAAGCGCTTCTTTGTGCAAGGTCGCATTAACGATACCAATTAAATTCGCATCAAAAGTTTCAACACTATTATGACTAATGTATTTAATGTATTCGTTTTTATCGAGCCATGTTTCGACAGGAACAACGAGCTCAGTTTGGTCTTTAATGGTCGTCTCAACTAAAGACACATCAAACTCATTAGGCATTTTAGTCACACTTCTTAGCCCAGGATGATGGCTCAATAAGAAAAGCTGCATCGGCAAGTTTTTGAATTCGGCCACCACTTCGTTAAACCGCGCAGTATCGGCAATCAGATGCAACACTCCACCACCCGATTTTAATAATATTCCCATCTGCGTAAGCATGATTAAGGTTTCTCTGCTTGGAATGAGCGTGATAGGAGCAAGGTGATTTGGCGATGTATTGTAATACTCATGTTCTACATAAATAGACATGAAAGGTTGATAATTTACCATCTAAACATCTCTTTTTTTACATTAGTATGAGTAAGGTGAATTCTGCCTGCTTGTCCATATTGTTGAAAGAACAAACACTAACTAAAGATCGTAAGCAATTGTCTAACTTGGCCTTATAGATTTCTTTCTGTTTGATTATCACCATCCATCATGAACTTATCTCCAGTAACATACATGATTGTAGACAGTTCAATCGTATCAATTTGGTATCAATCAACCTCGATAATGTAGGCTGTAATTCATTTAAAATGATATTAAAAACCAATACATAAAAAATTATTTTTAAATTGCTCTTTATAAGTAAATATCTACTCACAAGATTAAATATATAGAATATCCTTATATGAAATATATCGACATACCCAATAATAATGGTGGTTCATCTGACAACGGAATACCTTGGCAAGATCCGCAGGCGGAAGAAACCTCAAATGACGACCCAATCACTATTAGTAACTCAGGCTTAGTCATTATCTCCCACTATATCCCTATGCTCTTTGAGAGGCTGACACTCACCAAAGGGCAGCAATTTATCAACAAGCAAAAACCCGCACGCAGCGGGTTTTGTGGTTTTAAAGCGGTGAGTATGAACGTTAATCCATGTCTGGAGTAAATAGCCCGCGTTTCATATAGAACTTGACCCAAAAGACCGTGATTAGACTAATTATGGCAAGCATACCGCCGGTAATGGCAAACACCGTGTGAGTCATTTCTGCTGATGGTGCATTGTTTAACGCAACATACGCCATGGCGATAATGCCGACGATTTGTGGAATCGGATAAAACGGCGTGCGATAAGGACGCTCATAATCCGGTAAGCGGCGGCGCAATACCATGACATCAATGTGGGCCACAATATACGCCAGTAACCAACTAGTGGTGGCAGCAATCACTAATACAATTAATGAATCCATATCCACAAGCAAAAATGGGATTGCGGTACATACCGCGATGGTCACGATACCTACCCAAGGGGCGTTAAAACGGTTCACGGCTTTAAAGATAGGAAATGCTTGTTTCTCTTCTGCCATGCCGTGCATCATTTTTGGAATCGACGCTAATAAGGTATTCACGGTGCTGCATGTGGCAGCGAGCCCCATTAATGTTGCAATGGCTAACCCAGCACGACCAAATACTGCATGAACATAATCTAGGTATGGGATAGATCCATTAACAAGCTGGTCCACATTTAGATATTCGCTGGCACCGTAAGAAAAAGCGAGGAAGATAAGAAAGATTAGGAGCAGTGACCAGTGCATAGCACGAGGAATATTTTTCAGTGGCGCTTTGACTTCGTTGATCATTGGGCAAATAAATTCCACTCCAACCATTAACCACATGGCTAATGCGATCAAACCGATAAAGCTGCCATTCCATACCCCAGTAAAGCTCCAATCAACAGACGCGCCGCTTAGCTGTGGATGCGGTTCACCAACGCCTGTCACCGCGCAAACACCGACTAGAATTAAGGCCGCGACCAAGATAAATGCTAACGAGTTTTGTATTTTCGCAAACACATCCGTACCAATTAGGTTAGTGATACAGAGCACAGCCAAAATGGTCAGGGGAACCACCTTCGCAGGAAAAACGCCCGGTAACAGTTTATCTAGCATGGCGTCGACCAAAATCATCTCGACTGGTAGCGCTAACACCGCCACCACAACATAACCGGCAAACACAGAGACAATCGCAGGGAATTGACCGATCGCTCGTTTGGTGTAGGTGGCGAGCGTGCCTTCACCAGGAAACATTAATGATAATTCGGCAAAACTCATGGCATTAAACTGCGCCAAAACAAATGCACATATCATCGCAGCGATAAATCCCATGCCGCCTATGCCAATGCCCTGAATGGCCGAAATCATGGCACCCTGCACAATCACGAGGCCAATACAAATGCCCATCATGGTTGGCAAACCCATTTTACCCGATGCTTTATCTGGTGCTTTTTCAAACATTGCCAGCTTTGCTGACGAGATTGCTTTACTCATGTTACTCATCCTTTTGTAACAACCGACTCAAATCCAACGCATTTTGGCTTTTGTGCTGCTGACCACTTCCTATAGATCACACAGTACAAACCACGGCCAGCATGAACTTGTGCAGGCGAATGTTACTGAGCTACCCGCGTATTATGCGGTCATGTTCAGTAAGGGAGGAGCGTTGATAGCGAAATGGCACGCTACCAACGCTGGTTAATTAATAACAAATAGAAAAGGGATCAGTTCAGTGCTGGGGTTTCCCAAAGATTAAGGGAGACACCAATGCCTTGTTCCAGTGCGTTGCGATACAGTTTGGTGCCCCAAGCCACATCTTCAACAGGCATTCCGCCAACAGACATGATGATGATTTCCTCATCATTTTTACGCCCTGGCGCATCCCCTGCGACAATCTTACCGATGTCTTCTAAGTTATCTAAGGTAATCAGCCCTTCTTCGATCATATCCATAAAGCGCACACCAATAATTGGAATATGGTGGTGGGCCGGTTTTGGCGCTTCTTCAAACCATGCTTGGTAAAGGCCTGTGTTATCCAGCACTTTACGTACATCGTTTTGTTCCATTGCCTCATCTAAACGGCAGTATGCTGGCATAGCAAGAAAAGCACCCGGTTTTACCCATTCACGTTTGACTTCTGGATAGGTGCTTGGGTCGCCAGTTTCACCTGAGTTACAGTAAGTGACGATATCGGAATCGCGCACAATCTCTTCAATGGTATCCACCACTTGAACGGTTTTGATTTGTGGGTAAGTGGCGGCGACCCAAGTCATAAAGCTGTCGAGACTTTTTTGTCCGCGGCCTTTAACTTTGATGGTATCAATCTCTGGGCATTCAGAAATAAAGGCGGCGACCGCTGTTTTGCCCATGACACCCGGACCAAGTAAACCGATCACTTTGGAATCTTTGCGTGCTAAATGACGTGCGCCAACGCCCGGTACCGCACCAGTGCGATAAGCCGATAGTAAATTCGCCGACATATAAGCGAGAGGCGCTCCGGTTTCAACATCATTGAGAATAAACATCAAAATAGAACGTGGTAGGCCTTTTTCGCGGTTAGCGATATTAGAGCCGTACCATTTCACACCACAGGTTTGAAAATCCCCACCAAGATAAGCAGGCATAGCCATTAAACGGCGATCGGCCGTTGGTTTAGGCATCATCGGAAAAGGAGATTCTTCCGGAAAGGTAATCATGGCTCCGTGCGAATCATTATTCGCGCCCGCCATGCGGTAATCACCTTTGTAGAGTAATTCGAACATCTCTTCCATTGCATCAACACATTGGGGCATGTCGGTAACCCCCGCTTTGATCATGTCGGGTTCTGAGAGGTAAAGAAAATCTATCTTGGTATTTGCTGACATACGTCCACCTATTGCACTTGTTATCCATCACTGACATGCCGTTCCTAAATTTGGTGATAGGGCTATAACTATCGCCAAAGACATGAGCCGTTATTGAGTTTGACAAGGTGATTTAGTGCTGTATTGAATTTTTGCGACATTGGCAGGGTGAAGTGAAGTTCAGAGAACTGGCTGCTAAATGGCGTGAAATTTGCTTAATTTACAGTAAGAGAAAAATAACCATACCGACAATGGCACACAAACGGGCCCACAAGGAGTGAATTATGACTGACATTATCGCAAGGCAACATGTTGCGGGCATTCATTCAAAACAGCCTTGGTTTGTGCTCAGTGCATCGCAGTTTTATACCCATCAAACGCCCAAACATCCTTATATTTCCCATTTTTATAGTTTTACGATGGACTGTGAAGCGGGAGAAACCATCGCTATCCCTGATGGCTGTGTTGATTTACTGTTTGATTGTGATAATGAAAACCCTGCAAGTTTGGTATGTGGAACCACATTACAAGCGCGTGAAGTGCGCTTTAACCCTCACCACTCCTACTTTGGCGTGCGTTTTATTCCTGGTATTGTGCCCGATTTTCTCAATGTGATTGCGGCTGAATTAATCGAGCAACAGTCCAGCCTTACTGATGTTGTCTGTGATAGCAACTACATTTGTGAACAGGTGGTGAAAGCCGATTCGTTTATGGCTCGTGTCAATTTGATTAACTCTTTTTTAGAACAGAAACAGGCTCGTATCCCTTCACGTTTAACGTCGCAATTAGTTGCAAAGATTTGCGCGGAGAAAGGCAATATCCAAGTACAAGATTTAGAACGTTATTCTGGCTATACCACCCGCACCTTACAACGACAATTTCAGCAAGATATTGGCCTTACACCGAAGACTTTTATTCGGGCGATTCGCTGCCAATCTGCGGTATACAGCATTAATCATCTCGATAACGTGACCTTCACTGACCTTGCATCTGGCCTAGGCTTTAGCGACCAAGCCCACTTTCTACGTGAGTTTAAAAAGCTGGTGCACGCCACTCCGATGCAATACCAACATAAAGTGCAGCAAAACCAATATCTCGACCACCTCACCACGTGGTAAATATTGGTGCAAATGCACCAAAATAAAACAAAAAAGCCTCGTAGAGACGAGGCTTTGTATGGTTTGCGCTAGAACCCATCACATCGAAAGAAAATACGCTTTCTTACATGATAGCTGACTTACTCTCGCTAATGAGCGGCACTGGCTTTCTTCGTAAAGAAGATAAACGGCACCAATATCAGTAACATGACCATCAAGAACGTAAACAGATCAATCGTTGACATCATGTACGATTGATTGGTGATAGTGCCATTGATGTTTTCGAGATATGACAAACCACCGTGCTGAACATCTTGCGCGACCAGTGGGTTATAACTCGAAATATGCTCTGACATCACGGAGTGATGTAACGCGGCATTATGCGCCCAAAACCAACTGGTTAAAGACGAAGCAAAACTGGCGCCGATGGTACGAATAAAGGTCGATAACGATGCAGCATCCGCCACATCAGACCCATGCAGATCCGACAGCAAAATGGTCGTCATTGGCATAAAGAACAAAGCAATACCAATTCCCATAAAGAGCTGAATCCAAGCGACCGTAGCAAAATCCACATCAGTATTAAAGCGTGCCCGCGCATAACAGGTCATGGCAATCACAACAAAGGAACCCGCCGCTAAAACGCGCATGTCCATCTTATGACCAAACTTGCCCAATATTGGCGTTAAAAACAGTGGTAATACCCCCATTGGTGCACAAGCTAGCCCGGCCCATAATGCGGTGTACCCCATATTACTTTGTAGCCATTGCGGCAAAATCAAGTTGATGCTGAAAAAGCCAGCATAACCACAGGTTAAGATGATCGTACCAATGCAGAAATTGCGATTACGAAACAGTTTGAGGTTGATGATCGGATTATCATCCGTCAGCTCCCAAATCACCATAAACACCAACATAATAACCGCAAAGATAGAGCCACCAATAATCCAAGGGTTAGAGAACCAATCCAGATCATTGCCTTTATCGAGTACGACTTGCAGAACACCGACACCTAACGCCATGGTGGCTAAACCAATCACGTCGAGTTTCACGATTTGAGGTGTGTGTGGACGCCCTTTCATCTGTTGTAATACCACCAGCACGGTAAAAATACCGATCGGGATATTAATAAAGAAGATCCACGGCCAACTGTAATCATAGGTTAGCCAACCGCCTAAGATTGGCCCGAGTATCGGCCCAACCACCGCCACCATACCGATTAAAGCCAGCGCCATATGCCGTTTGTCTTTAGGAAAGATCGACATTAAAAGAACCTGACTGACCGGAAATAACGGCGCTGCTGCCAAACCTTGCAAGGTACGGAACACCACTAACTGGCTCATGGTTTGCGAGACGCCACACATCAACGACATCAGGCTAAACAAGATAAGAGCGCCGACATACAAACGCACTTCCCCTACCCGACGACTTAGCCAAGCCGTGATGGGCAAACCAATCGCGTTACTGACGGTAAATGAGGTAATCACCCACGTACCTTGGTTAAGACTGACGCCCATGTTACCTGCGATGGTTGGCAGTGACACGTTGGCAATGGTCGAGTCGAGAACCTGCATAAATACGCCTAACGAAATGGCGAAGACACACAACGCCATGTTCGCGGGTCGAAATTGTTGCTGCTCACTCATAGCAGACCCTTATTACTCTTTTGCCAAGAATTTTTGCGTGGCTGAATCGTTTTCATCAATGATGCGATCCACCAGCGATTCAACACCGGCTAGTGACTGGCTGTAAACATCCGTTTTAAACAGCGCTTTATCAGAACTAGTACGCGACAGTAATGCACCCTCTTTATTTGAGGTATCCACTTCTGCGGTCATGGATAAACCGATACGGAGCGGATGCGCAGTCAGCTCTTTATCATCGAGTTTGATACGCACAGGTAAACGTTGCACTACTTTGATCCAGTTACCCGTTGCATTTTGCGCAGGTAACACAGAGAACGCGCTGCCAGTACCGATACCTAGGCTTTCAACCGTACCGTGGAACACCACATCATCACCGTAGAGGTCAGAAATCAGATTCACTTTTTGACCAAGGCGCATATCTGTTAACTGAGTCTCTTTAAAGTTGGCATCAACCCACACTTGATTCAGTGGCACAACCGACATCAGTGTCGAGCTTTGTGAAATACGTTGACCGACCTGTACGTTACGTTGGGCAACGTAACCAGAAACAGGAGCGACTAACACGGTGCGGCGTTTGTCCAAATAGGTTTTCTTCACGTTAGCAATCGCCGCTTTTACCAATGGATGCGTTTCTACTGTGGTATTTTGTACCGCAGCTTTACGCGCTTGCAATTGCTGTTTAGCGGCCGCTAAATCTTGGCTTGCAGAGTTCATTACATCACGCGCATGGCTGAGTTCTTCGCGCGATAAGCCGCCCGCTTTTACCATGTTTTTACGACGATTGTAGTCACTTTGCGCTTGCTCTAAAGCAATCGTTTTGGTCTTGACTACTGCTTTTGCTTGCTCAAGATCGTTGAAGAGCGCGCGCACTTGGCGCACCGTTTGGCCTAAGTTTGCTTCCGCATTTTCAAAAGCGATGTTGGCATCAGCATCATCAAGGTAAACCAATGGCTGACCTTGTTTCACATAATCACCATCATCAACATTGATGCGTGTAACGGTGCCCGTCAACTCTGGCGTAATTTGCACTAAGTTGCCGTTCACATAAGCATCTTCTGTTTCTTCTTCGCCAACGACAAAGTTGAAGTAGTAAAAACTACTTGAGATAGCAGCAATCAATAACACAAGCGCAAAAATGGTCAGGCTCTTTTTGCGTTTCTGTTGGTTATTCGTCACCGCGGGTTCGCTGTTGTTATCTTGCATAATATAAAACCTTAAAAATCATCAATGTGCTGCAGTGGATGAATCATCTGCGGGTTGAGTGTCATGAAAGCCGCCACCGAGTACTTTTACTAGGGCTACTTGCTTTTCTTGTTGTTGGTTTTGTAGTTCGGTTAAAGCCGATTCAGCTTGAAGTAAACGCTGTTCCGCCATTAGCACTTCGAGTTGACTGCCCATTCCAGATTGATAGCGCTTTTCTGTAATGTGGTAACTCTTCTCAGCCAAACGCACGCTGTTTTGCGCATCATTTAACTGATTGGCTGACGATTTCAGCGCTAAAATCGTGTCGGCAACATCACCAAGCGCGTTAACCAATGTGCGATTGTATTGCGCGACCGCGCTGTCGTAATCGGCTGTATCGGAAATCAAATCTGCTTTTAAGTGCTGAGTAAATATGGGTAATGAAATCGCAGGGGTTACACGCCATGAACGACTGACATCCTCAAACATGGCATCGCCCATTATGGCTTTAAAACCCGCTGTCGCGCTTAAATTCAGATTGGGATAAAACTTTGTTTTTGCCGCATCAATATTTTTAACTGCGGCTTCAACACGCCATTTCGCTGCAACAATATCTGGGCGATGAGCAATAAGATTCGCCGGCAAATTTGCCGGTAATGTCAGATCGGTACTCATTTCAGAACTTGGGCGTTGAATAGTTTTTGCGATATCTGGACCAGCCCCGACTAACGTTGCTAACGCATTCTTAAGCTGTTTGATTGCCAATGTGCGTTTTTTCAATGTTTGTCGCGCAGATGCCGCGTTACTTTGCGCCGTATACAGTTTGTCTTTCGAGGTCAAACCGTTATCGAGTAAGCGCTTTGTAATCGTGACAATACCTTGCGTGCGTTGCAGATCTTTATGTGCTAAATCTTTTAGGCGATACGCACTCGCCAGTTGAATATAGTTCGTCGTAATTGCACTAGATAACGTGATTTTTGCCGCTTGGTGATCAATCGCGGCTGCGTGTTGTTGGTTAACACTGGCTTCCCAAGCATCACGTTCCCCACCCCATAAATCGAATGAGTAATTACCGTTTAAACCTAAGTTATAAACCGTACCATACTGATTACCCTGATAGCTGTAATCTTCTGAACGAGAGAGTCGAGTTCGAGCCAACCCTGCTTGCGCGTCTAGGGTAGGATCGAATTGCGCATCCGCCGCCATGACAGACGCTGATGCTTTCTTTAGATTCGCGTTAGCCAATTGAATTGAAGGGCTATTTTTAAGAGCACGCGCAATCAGTTGATTAAGCTGTGGGTCATTTAATACCGTCCACCAATCCTGTTTTGGCCAAGCAGCATCAGAAAGATGCGCGTGCGCCAAACTCTGGCTATGTTCCAAAATCGATTTTTGGTTCATATGGTTAGTGGGTTTGATATTACTTGGCGCAGCACAGCCATATAAAAATGTGACAGAGAGAATGGCGGCCAAAGGCGTCAATTTAATCATTTTGTTCCCCGTTTTAATTGCTGCAAACAGACGTCATCGATGGACGACATCACTATTTTTCTAAGGCAGTGACGAAGTTGTTGTTTTTCTTCCACCGTTAACGCCTGTTCTAATTCATCTAATGCGTTCATAGCTAATGGCATCCCATGCTCCACGGTTAAGCGGCCCTTTTCAGTCAAATCCAAGAGAAACGAACGACGGTCATCCGGGTCAGGCAAGCGTTTAATCAGCCCTTTCTTTTCCAGACGGTCGATCATACGAGTGATGCTACTTTTATCGACATTGAGCATTTTCCCGATATCGGAAGGACGATAATTCTCAAATTTTTTAATTTGAAACAATACTTTAGCTTGCGTTGCCGTGAGTTCTTCAATCATTTCAGGCGAAGCGAGATACTGATCGAGCAAACGATCTTTTAACTGATCAGTTTTACCTAATAGGAAACCAATGTTGTCCAAAATGTAGGGAAAAAACTCGTCTTTTTCGTCGTCTGTCATGAAGAGTCACCTTTAGTTGTCAGTGCAATAGTTGCATTAGCAACTAAATATAGTGATCAATATTGTATAAGTCAACGCTAATCAGCAAAAGTTAACATTGAATTTTGTGATATGAAACAAGACGCGAGCCAAGAGAAAGTTAATGTCTGGTCAAGACCAATTATCGAGCCTTTTATCAATTAAAATAGCTATTTAACAAAAGGCATGGTAATGCTAACCCAATGACGTTTTATCATTAAAAAAACCATCTCTACCCAATCACTTCAAGATGCTATTTCAGAGAAAATAGTTTCACTCTTAGGCAACGCGCTGACTGATCGACATAAAAAGCAGGATACGATTATCCATCGTATCGCCATCACGTAAATTCAGCGCGCTTTATAACGATTCACTCAGTAAGGGTAAAGTCGGCACAACAGTTATGAGCACGGTGTCATAATTTGCCAGTTTTTAGCTATCAAAACGAATCCAGCTGTGTACAGCCTGCAGCAGCGACTGGTGGTAAACATATAACACGACCACAGCGATGATATTGAGTAAGGTGCAAAGCCATAACCAGGTTTTAAATGGTTGTTTTTGTGTTTTATGGCGAAAAAGCGTCTGCCCTATCAATGCCCCGGGCCAACCGCCCAGTAATGTCCAACCATGCAATGTTTTCTCTGGCGTTCGCCAGCAGCCTTTGATCGACGCACGTTTATCTACGCCATACATGATTAAGGTAATCAGACTCATCAAGCCAAAATAAAGCGGAATGATCATCGGCCAGGCATAAAACCAATACAGCTCCACTAAGCCGCCAAGAAAAACGCTACTTAATAATACGGGCATAGTGATGAGTTACTCCAAATCAGCCACAAATACGCTCACAGGATGACGGCATAGACTCGCGCCTGTGTCATCACTGCGTTGAAAGGAGGTTATTTATAGCAGAACTCAGCAAAAGGTGAATACTCCATTACGGCACAAATATTGATAACTCATGAATTAAGTGACAAATCAAAGCGCTTTTAATCATTAAGGCAAGTTATCTGCTCTTTTTGTGTGCATACGAACATAAAAAGGTGCAAGACAAGCCGCTAAGTCACTGACAGTTGAGAGGAACTTGTTGGAAATAAAACCATTATGAACAATCAGTTAGAACTATTTAAACGTATAGCAGCCTTTTTGGCACAACAGATGCAAAACTGTGAATTTGTGGTTCATGACCTGAGTAATTTAGAACATTCAATTACTTATATCGGTAATGGTCATATAAGTGGCCGAGAGATCGGCGATTCTGCAACCGACTTGGTGTTAAAGGTTTTGCGTAACAAGGATCATTTAACCCGTGATTATACCCAAATCTATAACAGCGCGGCAGAGAACAATACTCGATTTCATTCGTCGACATTTTTTATTAAAGAGCAAGATCACCTAGTTGGCTTACTTTGTATTAATGAGGATTTAACCCATTTCCAGAATGTCTTTGATGCGGTATCAAGCATATTAGGAAAAACACAGCAGCAAGAAGCGCATGTTGTCTCTGAGCGCTTGGTGCCAACGATTGATAGCTTACCAGTCAATGTGATTGATGAGCTTATTCAAAAACGAATTCATAATATCAATCACTTGACCAAAGAAGAGCGAATTGACGTGGTAAAAGAACTCGATAAAAAAGGCGTATTTTTGATTAAAGGCTCAATCAACCAAGTCGCCAAAACACTGAAGGTGTCAGAGGCAACCATGTACCGATACTTACAAGCGATTAAATAATTTTTTTCGCACCTAAATGATAATTTTTTATCAACTTGAGAAAACTTTTATTACGCATGACGTGTAGCACACGTATTTAGTTCACGGAGGAATTCATGCAACAACACATTAAAGCCCCTTTTCATAACGTGACTGGCGGTTTATTCGATTCCGTCATCAAGGCAGATGTTGGTGAAGGTGCAGGTAAAATCATTGAAAGTGGCGGAACTATCCTTGCTTGGGCAGACCCTGATTTCCCTGACCCAGCAATGCCGGCGAGTGTACAACAAGCCCTGATAGACAGTGTCAACCATGGGGTCTCATCACACTATGTCATGCCAATTGGTCCTCGAGAACTTAGAGTAGCTATCGCAGATAAAATTCAGCGTCAAACGGGCTTAGATCTCGACCCTAGCCGCAACATCATTGTCACTCCGGGGTCTGATTCTGGCTTGTTTTATGCCATGTACCCGTTTCTTGAAAGCGGCGATGAAGTTCTCGTGCCTACGCCAACTTACCCAAATAATATGGTCAATATCTCGTTGATGGGAGCGAAAGCTATTGAGGTTCCCACTCAGGCAGAGAACAACTACCAAATTGAAAAATCTCAACTTGAAAAACACTTGACACCAAACACTAAGATACTGGTGATTTGTCACCCGAATAACCCAACATCCGTAGTTTATCGTAAAGAAGTAATAGCTGATATTGCTGAATTTGTTATCGAGAATGACCTTATCCTCATTTGTGACCAAGCGTTTGAAGATATTATTTTTGATGGGATTGAATTCGTCGCACCTGCCTCTCTGCCACAAATGCTAGAACGCACAGTTACGGTATGTTCTATGTCTAAAGGTTATGGACTTAGCGGTTTGCGCATAGGTTACATTTATACCAGCGATACCCTGATTGATAAATACTATGGGGCTGCAGTGAACATTCTTGGTGCTCCTTCACATCTTTCATGTGCTGGCGCGATAGCTGCCCTGCACGATGACACCATCATTAATGAACGTCAGGTACGACTAGCCAATCGTCGCGCGACTGTTTGCGAGATTTTTAACAGTATTCAAGGTGTGAGCTGCCAAGCACCAGAAAGCGGCATCCTACAGTGGATTAATGTCGAGAACATTGGTAATGGTGCTGATATCACTCAGTTTATTTTGCAAGATCAAAACGTTTTAGTTAATCCAGGAGGTCAGTACGGGAAAGGCTTCGAGGGTTATCTTCGCCTTATTTATGGATGTTTCCGTGATGATGTTCAATTGTTCAACGCTTGCGAGAGGGTAAAAGATGGTCTCATTAACTTTAAATAAAACCAATGAGATCGTTGAAGATAACGATCTTCCTATTTTTAAAAACCAGCTAATTGCACTGCTACCACTCGCATTATTTTTTCTTTCCTGCATGGTGCTATTTACCCATTACATGACCTACGATATGCATGTATTGGCTGGATCCGCTTTCCTTGGTTTAATGATTACTGGTCTTTTAGCAACCAATAAAGAGAAATATTGGGAGGCTGTATTAAAAGGAATTGCCAGCAAAGAAAGCGTCACCATCTTTTTGTTATTGCTACTGATTGGTATGTTTTCACAAATGATCAAAGTCAGTGGTTTATCAAATGGTTTGATTTGGTTCGCTCAATCTTTTCATTTTTCCGCAGCTGGGTTTATTGCCTTTACCTTTGTGGCAGTATGTATTGTTGCTACTTCAACTGGCTCCTCTATCGGTACAATGTTTGCTGCTTTTCCTGTGTTCTTCCACACGGGCAGTGCCATAGGAGTTGATGGTGCCATGTTAGCTGGGGCAATTGTATCTGGGTGTATTTTTGGCGATAACCTTGCACCTATTTCCGATACTACCATTGCATCCGCCTCAACACAGGTGATGCAACGATCTGGTAAATCATCAGATATCGGCGGAGTAGTTCGTTCCCGTTTCAAATATTCAATAATCGCCGCTGTTATCACAGTAGGTTTTTATCTATTAATAGCTGCGCATCATGAATTGGATTATTCCAAGGCAATTGAACACGCATCTGCATTTAATCTATTAATGCTACTTCCAGTGCTGGTCTTATTGGTCATTTCTAAACTTACCAATAACATTTTTATCGCAACCAGCTTGGCGTTAGCATTTGGTATTGTATTGGGTTTGATAAGTGGAATATTCGATATCAATCAAGTATTTCACTCCGATGGTACTTTAGGTAATCACGCTACAGGTTTTCTTGCCGATGGTATTCAAAGCATGATGGGAACCGCTGTATTGGTCGTCTCCATTTTTGGAATCATGGGCATTATACGCTCTGCAAAAGTCGTAGAGTCATTAACTGATCGCTTAATGCGTTCAGCCTTTTGCCAAACACAGCGTGGATTTGAAATTGTATGTGCTGTGGTAGTGAATATCGTTACCATCCTATTCGGTGGCGTTACTAGTGCGACGATTCTTACCGTTGGGCCAATCATTAACGAAGCGGGACAACGGCTTAATATCCATCCCTATCGGCGTGCAAATATGCTCGATGGTTTTGCTAACACCTTGGGAGTTGTCATTCCATTTTTCAGTGTGTTTGTTTTTATTTCATCGGCGCTGAGTAGCGTCTCTCCCAATGCCGTAGCTGGCGCATTTATCTACCCAATAGTGCTGTTTGTCGTATTGCTGCTTTCGGTGCTAACTGGGTTTGGCCGCAAACCAGAATTTTAATCATTGCTAATGCAAAAATACCTGCATAATGCAGGTGTTTTTATTGGCCAAATCAAATAACTAAACCCAACAGCTCAGGTAAGGATTGTATGACATAAGCTGGTGTTGGTAGCCCTGCTCGTTCGTGAAAACCAGCTAACCACACGGCGTGCATGCCAGCATTGTAAGCGCCTTGCATATCATTTACCGGATGATGGCCAACATACACGCACTCATTTGGCCGAAATCCGGCTTGGCTTATCGTCTCAAGGAAAATAGCGGGATCAGGTTTCTTCGCACCGAATTGCTCGGAACTCACAAGATGGTGTATCAGTGGAGAGAATGACGTGGCTGCCAGCGTATTGATTCGGCTTTGCTGACCACCATTGGAAATAATCGCAAGATAGTAGCCTTTCTTTGCTAACTCATTTAGCACTTTTGTAGCACTGGGCATCTCAACAGTGGATTGAGGGAAATGAGTTTTCCAGTCGCGCTCTAACTGATCAGCAGCTATGGGCTGTTGCCAACAAAGTTTCGTAGAGAGCTCAGCCCCGATCGCTTGGGATATTTTTCGATAACGGCGTTTATCACCAAGATAACCGCCGTTATCTATCGTCTTAATTAAGTTTGCCACTTGCTCGCAAGACACATGGCTCAGTAAACTCACATAGCGCTGCACAAAGCCCTCAGAAAAGCGATCAATGCTGGCATTTCTGTGCACTAAGGTATTATCTAAATCGAAATAGATAGCTTTGATATGAGACATTACCTGTCGCTGATTACAATCCCATTGCATGTGTATCTTCCGGTATAAGAATAACTATTAAACAATGAGTTATACTACAAAACTTTATCAGAGACCAAAGAGGCATGTTCAGGGCGACGCCAAATGAAAAAAGCGCCAATACTCATACCAACGGCGGCAAGCAGTATCAATTTGACCGGTACATGCATGATGATAAGCACTCCCAAACAGCACAGCATTGAAATCGCGGATTGGATTTTGTTAGCGCGAGAAATTACCCCACCATTACGCCAATTGTCGATCATATTTTTAAAATAAGGGACCGACATAATCCAATGATGGATAGTCGGTGACCCTTTTGCTGCTGCCCATGCAGCCAACATAATAAACTCCGTGGCAGGCAGGCCAGGTAATAGAATCCCTAACACCGCCATACCCAAACTCAAAACAGCAATAATTTTGTAGATCCAACGCTTAAGCGCTGATGGTGAATTATCCTTATTATTCATCGTCATCCTCTTCATCAACACCTAACTCAGTCGCTAATGTTTTATCCACGTCGATATCATTGTATTGCGTTCGGTTATACGCGGTGACAGCCATGACTTTATTGTCGATCAACGAAGCAAATGGCGTTAGCCCGCCAGACTCACCACACAATTGAACCACCATAATGGCGTCATCGCTATTGTCACTGTCTTCTTCCGGTAACGCACCACTAAAGATTGTGCCCGAACTTAATGTGGAACAGATTCCACTTACATTCCCCCGGTGCAAGGGTTTCCAATCCATGGTTCTGTCTAAATTTACTTTATAAATGTTAAGTTCATAGTCCCCTATTGCCGAAGCTGGGACTGCTGCTGCCAATAACTGGTTAATATCTTCAGCGCTCAGATAGCTTTGTACCGATAATACAGAAGCTAAAGTGTGTGAAATTCTGTCATACTCTCCTCGGGTACGGTTAATCATATACAGATCAGCCGCGACAGACATGGTGCCCACCAGCATTGCGAGCGTAAGAGTAAATTCGACCATCGCTAGCCCTGCTACGCGCTTCAATCGGCGGTTCATGAGCTTCCCTCATCATCGTCACCATCGATCACTAAATCACCCAATATCTGCTGGAATTCATGTTGATAAGAACTCCCTAGATCAAATAGCTGCGGAAGAGGGGTTATAAAATCCTGATTAAGCGTTAATGTAATATTCAGTATCGGCGCATTGGCATACGTTGGCGTATCGTCATCATCATTTGCATCACGACTCCCACTACTGTCTGTAGTACCAGAAAAATCGCCTAAGGTGGCAAATGTATTGAGCTCTAATTCTAAATTCGTTTTATCCACTAAATCATAAGAATAACTCGCCACCCGCTCAACAATAAGCGAGTTCAATTGAGCCTCACCTAATGAATAAAAATCGTCTTCACTACGCAGGTTTTGTACGGCTCTCTCGAGTGAGGTATTCACAACAGTAATCACCAACGCAATTCTTGCTAACTCGAAAAACATCACCAAAATAAACAGCAATACTGGAAATATCAGTGCGGCCTCTAACGATACAATGCCTTGCTGCTTGCGCCTTAAACAACGAATGGCCGTTCGCATTTAGTTCTCCTCCTCAAGTTGAATAGGCACTTGTGATAACGAGGCAATTTCTGTTGCTAATGGGCGCCCCTGTTGAACACGATGACGCAACTGTTCAAATTGAGCGATAACCCGTTCAGTCTTATCGGCAGGGAGTTCAAGATTCAATAATTTACGGGCCTGATCACTCCGTTCGTTTAGTATGTAAGCCAATGCTAGATTCAACTTACCTGACAAAGATAACCCTGCCCGGCGCGCATGTAATAATTCGATTGTTCTATCAGTCTCACCAGTCACCAAATAGGTCATGGCTAAATTATTTAAGACCATGTCATTATTGGGTTCGATTTTAATGGCCTTTTGTAACAACGCCCGTGCTTGCTTGGTATGACCATTGAGGTTAGCAATAACACTTAATCCATTGAGCGCTGTGACATTGTTAGGGTTAATCGTTAGTGCATGATGCAAATATTGACTTGCTTCTTCTCGCTGCGCCAACTGCAAATAAGCTCGTCCTAGACCGAGATCAATCGCTTCTTGCTGTTCAGGTTCGATGTGCCCTTTTAGGGTATCGGCCGCACGTTCAAATAACATCACGGCCTGACTCGGAGACACAACTAATGCTGCAACCGTCGCGAATTCCAAGACATAAGCATCTTTAAGTTGATGCTTCTTATCCATATTTTCATAAACTTCATAAGCCGCTTTGTATTTGGCGTTATCACGTAAAATATGCGCCAATTTCAACGCCTCTTGGGCGTTTTCTGGGCTTGATACGGTTGCATCCTTATTCAGACCAGAGTGACTCGCACACCCCGAAAGCATCAGCAACATGAGGCAAGCACTTGTCAGTAATTTATTCATTTCAATATCTCTTTAATTCGCCAGAATACGGACAATACGCACCATCGCTGGAGCGCCCATCATGGCAATGACTGGGGGAAGAATTAACGTCATTAATGGCACACTAAGCTGCGCAGGTAATTTACCCGTTTTTTCCTCTAGCTCAAGGACTAACGCTTTGCGGCTCTCTTCAGAAATGGTTTTTAACGCTTGAGAAAGAGGTGTGCCGTAACGCTCTGCTTGCACTAAGGTTGCCACCATCGCAGAGATATTATCGACCCCACAGCGCTCAGCAAGATTGAGCAATGCTCGGCGTCGATCACTGAGGATCTGCATTTCCATTTGGGTGTATCCCAGCTCCTGCGCGACTTCAGGTGCAGAAAAAGCCAATTCTTTGGACACAACTTGGAGAATACGAGCCAAAGGCAAGCCAGCCTCGGCACAAATCACCATGAGATCAAGGGCATCTGGTAAGTTATCTGACAAGCGCTGGCCGCGATGTGAAGCGCGAATTTTTAACCACATTTCAATGACAAATCCGCTTAAAAACATCAGCATCAAGCTACCCGCCAGTCCGGACATGCTCAGGCGGTGACCGCTGTCTAATCCAAAGGTAAGAAATAGCGCAACACTGAGCACACCCAACGCATATTTGCCGAACGTGAATAAACCGATATAGCGTCGGTCATGAAACCCCGCCATTGCCAGTAAACGGTGGGTTTTCATTCTATCGGTTTGAGTACCTGATAAGTGGTTACCCATACTGGAAAACTGCACTAATAGCGGATAGCGTTCAAACCATGATTCCCCTTGATTACGTGCAATGGCGTCATCTAAAGCACTTGTTTCATGGTGTATCACATTAAGGCGCTCAGCCAAACTGATTTGGCGAGTACGCCAATGCAGTCCTAACAGTAAAATTCCGATGGCTAAACAGATCAATCCAACGCCAATTAACATAAAAGCTTGTTCGTTCATCGTATAACTCGCTTAATCATGAAGTGAGTGATCGCTAATCCAAGCGAAACGCTGCATCCGGCATAAATTAATACGCTGTTGCCTGTTGGATCGTTAATTAAAAATTCGAAGTCTTTCGGTGAATTAAAAGACATATAAGCCAACGAAAGCGGTGCGAGTAATGCCACGATTGTTGCCGAAGCACGAACTTCAGAGGTTTTTGCTTTAATCTTGAGCGCCAACTCTTGACGAGCACGTAACGTCTCACTAAGACGTTCTAAGGTTTCACTCAATTTACCACCGGTTTCTTGGTTGATAATCAAAATCACGACAAAGAAGCGGTATTCATTTAATGGCACTCGCGCGGCGGAATCTCGCATGGCTTCACGCAGGGGAATCCCCACTTTTAGCCAATTATCAATTAACAAAAATTCGGCGGCCAATGGGCCTGGCAAGTTATCAGCAACCATTGCAAAAGTATTCGTCACGGGAACGCCGGCTCGCGCAGCCCGTATAATAGAATCAATCGCCTGAGGTAAATTTTGCTTAAACTCGGTTAAATGACGGCGCATCGCATGGAAATAAGCGATACCCACGATCGCGACAAATACCGTGATGGTTAAACAAAATGCTAATAACAAAGGTGAGGTTGACGATTTAGCGACACTTAAGGCGACCAACAGTGATGGAATCAGAATCACCGTCGCACGTTTTTTCCAAGTGTCTTGCCATCCCAATAACGACAAATCCGTCCAAAACCGTTGCGCAAATGTACCGATTAAGGGAAGGTGACTGAAACGATCATCTTCTATCAGGCGGCGAATTTCATCATTACTGTCGATATCAGCGTTAACTTCATCACCGATGACAATTTGCTTAAGATCAGCAAAGTATTGATCTCGCGCTTTACGCTCCTTGCCAGTCACATAAGCGTGGCGACCAGCGAGGATCGTGGTAAATAACAGCGCAAAGATGGCAAGAGTAATACCATCCCACATTAGTTATTCTCCCTAAAATAATGAGCGTGTGTGCTATAGAAATTTGGACGCTGTCCCGTTGATACGTAATCACCATGAACCTTGCCATGACCATCAATTTCTTTGGTGGCAAACGCGTACAATTCTTGAGTTTGAATCACGTCATCTTCCATACCACAGACTTCAGTAATCGATACGACGCGGCGGCCACCATCACTCATCCGCTCCACTTGAACAATAAGGTCAACGGCACTGGCGATTTGACGGCGAATGGCTTCGAGTGGCAACTGCATATTAGCCATCATCACCATGTTTTCCAGACGCATAATGGCATCACGAGGAGTATTGGCGTGCACCGTACAGAGCGAGCCATCGTGGCCAGTATTCATCGCTTGCAGCATATCGAAACTTTCCCCGCCACGAACCTCACCCAAGATGATGCGATCGGGACGCATACGTAGGGCATTTCGTACCAAGTCACGCTGATCCACTTTACCTGAACCTTCGGCGCTCACTGGGCGGGTTTCCAAGCGCACCACATGAATTTGTTGCAGCTGCAATTCCGCCGCATCCTCGATGGTGATAATGCGATCGTCGTTACTGATGTTTTGTGATAATGCATTGAGCAACGTAGTTTTACCTGCCCCCGTACCACCTGAAATAATCACATTCAAACGCGCGTTCATGGCCCGTTTGAGGACTGTGATCATCTCGTCGTTCATTGCACCTTTATCCGCTAGAATCTCTAACGACATGTTACGGCGCATGAATTTACGAATAGAGATGGTGGTGCCATCCAATGCTAGTGGATGGGTAATGATGTTGACCCGGCTACCATCTTCAAGACGAGCATCCACCATAGGGTGTGTTTCATCAATACGCCGCCCGACTCGTGCTGCAATCCGCTGAGCAATGTTAAACACGTGCTCTTCATCAATAAAATGAATGGGGGTTAGCTCCAACTTGCCGAAGCGTTCAACAAAGACTTGTCCCGCCCCATTGACCAAAATATCGTTGACGCTTTCATCTGCCAACAGTGGCTGAATGGGACCGATGCCGATCATTTCGTTGAACATGGTCGCACCGATATGGCGCTCTTCTTCCGCTGAAAACTGCAGACGATGCTCATCACAAATAGATGAGATAATCTCGTTAATTTGCTGCTTGAGCTTTTCAGGTGGCATAGAAGCCACCTTCATCGGATCAATTTGTTCGTACAGATAATCACGAACTAAGCGTAAATTGCTGTTCGTTGCTTGAGTATCACTGCTTTGCGCGGCCTGTGCACGATCCACTTTCGTTGCGACTTCCTCTGTCGGAACCTCTTTTATCTGCGGATCCCGATTCGGCTCACGAAATTTTTTACGTGTCGCTTTCATCATCATGATGCTTTCCTCTCAAACGCAGAGGTCAACTTAGAGAGCAACGCACGCTTGCCCTTCTTGGTCGTTGGGCGACCACAAATAATATCAACTAAATCAGCCAACGTATCACCAAACAGCCCTGTATTTTCAATATTTAACGGACCTTTAAGCAGCATTTGTTCAATGGTTTTTCCCGCCGATGGCAATTCAATATCGACCGAGCGTCCAATAAATTTTTCGAATTCATTGCGCGCGATAACTTGGCTACTTTCATGACGAGCATTCGCAACAATCACAATGCGTTGCCCTTCACTTTCATCACCAATTTCTTGAATCAAGCGCAGGTTATTGCGCGCGGCCGCTATGGTGTAATCAGCCACTAAAACTCTAGTGTGTGCACAAGCTAATACATCAATGCCACCTTGAGGTTGGCCCGCTGGGATATCCCATACTACTTGATTGAACATCTGACACAGCGTACCTCCAAGACTCAGAACCTGCTCTTCACTCAGTAATTGCATCGCTGCTTGATAATCGGGCGTATGGCTCAGTAGAGACAGCTTGTCAGAAAGGCTAGTCATAGAGCGATTTAAAAATCGTACATCAATACTCTCGGATTTAAGTACTCCATCCAAACCACTTTGTTCTTTTAAACCGGCTAACAAGCCAAGACAGCCATTGGTACGGTCAAAATCAACCATACCGGTTGTCACGCGCTGCTGATTCGCTAACAGTTGTGCAATACCATAGGCAACGGTGGACGCGCCTACGCCACCTTTAACTCCTGTAACAGCAATAGTGCGACCGATTAACTGCTCTTCAATCTGGCCTTTTTTCATACTGTTAAGGGTATTGGATAAGCGATCTAAGGTCACTGGCTTTAACAAATAATCAAAAATGCCTTGTGCCAACATATTGCGGTACAAATCCAGATTGACCGCTGAGCCGAGCGCCACAATTTTACAAGTTGGGCCACACACCGCTCCTAAACGAGCCAAACTCTCCAAGGGGTACTGCTCTTGATCAATATCGACAAACATCGCTGCGGGAATCACGTTTGCCTTAACCCACTCAGTCGCTTTATCTAAATTGCCGATAAATACTTGCTCACTATCATAGCCAAGGCGCCCGATGTGATCGGCATACAGTGCCGCTTCATCTTTCGTTGTGGTAAACAGCGTAACGGATGCAAGCTCTTCTGAATTATATTGGTAATTGTCTTCACTCATAACGCTACTCTCTAGTCTTCGTTAAAGTCGATATCGATGAGCTCTTTAAGATCATCTTCTTGATAACGTTTCACCGCTTGCAACGCCGCCTCGCCATCAGCCTGATCAAGCGATTTTGCTCGGATAAGGTCGGCAGGATCTGACACCATTTTGGCTAAATTAGCTCTGGTTGCGCAGCCTAAAGGCCCAACAGATTCATAAGGTTTAGTTGTCCATGTATCTGGGTTGTGAATCTTACAATCGGGCACACTGACAACTAACGCCTGAGATTGAACACGCAAATCCCAATGATGCTTTTCTGCCTGATAAACTTTTGGCAATACGCGAACCTGTTTCGCCCCAATATTTTGTAAAACCACTTTTAACTTGTCAGCGAACTGCTGTCCCTGTGTTGTGTATGGTTGAACAGTAATGGTCTGCCTTTCAATACGGCCTTGATTACCCAATAACGTATTGAGATCGTGCAGCGAAGTCGCACTTAAGCCTTGATTGGGTGATACCGTTAAAGACACAGCAGACAGACTTGGAGTCACCTTTATTGGGTAATGCTCACCCGTTGCAGTCGTCTCATTACCCTCTCGCCAATGATTAATCGTATGCTCACACCCAGACAATAAAACGCAAGCCAGTGCTAAAAGAAATGTTGAACGCATAAATAAGTCTCCAAATACTTAGAACAGATAGCCCGCAGTCGCTTGCTTAGGGGTAATATTATCGAGAGGCTTGATGCCTTTCCCCGGGGTCTGTAATTCACCAGCTTGAGTTGGGCTAACCACATAAGCGGTGGCAATAATGACCAATTCAGTTTCATCTTTGTCATGGGAAGAGGATTCAAACAGGTGACCAAGTAACGGAATTTCACGTAATCCGGGAACACCATTAATGGTTTCATTCACATTCGAACGTAACATCCCTGCGAGAGCAAAACTTTGTCCACTTGCTAGCTCAACGGTGGTATCTGCACGGCGCACTTTAAACGCAGGAATGGTGTTACCATCAAGTTCAACCGCTCCTTCATCAGACAAGTCGCTGACTTCTGGAGCGATATGTAGGCTAATACGGTTTGGCGACAACAATGTTGGGGTCATGCGCATGATTACCCCGTATTGTTTGTAATCAATAGTAATGTTGTTGTTGGTAGTGATGATGATTGGCACTTCACCACCGGCAGCAAATCCAGCGGTTTCACCGGACATCGCGGTTAAGTTTGGCTCAGCCAAAATACTGGCTAATCCATCGGAAGAGAGCGCAGATAATACGCCAGCAAAATTGCCGCCGTGTGACACTCCGCCAAGCAGTGCATTTGACACATCACTTCCCGCGAAAGCGCCAGTCGAAGCATCAAACAGTGATGTGCTGGTATTGCGCAAGAATGTGTTCCCATTGTCTAACAACGCTTCCCAACTAAACCCAAGCTCATTACTTAAACTGCGCGCGACTTCTACGATTCTCACACGAATGTTGATCTGAGCAGATAACTCCACTTTTAATTGATTCACAATACGAACGCTTTGACCACCGCCCCCTTGCGCGCCTTGGGATCCCTGACCACCTTTACTGGATTTAGCATCAGTGCTCCCCCCAGTAAACGCTGCGATAGCATCCACCACTCGTTTCGCCTGTTGCGGGGTTTTTACGAAACCACGAACAATGATGCCATTCTCTGTCGAGCTAAAAAGTTTGACTCTTGCACCTTCGATCTCGGTATTAATTTGCTTAGTCAATTGTGGGAGGTTAAAGCCCGCTTTAATCTGTGTGGCCAAAATCACCTGATCTTGGTCATTCAACGCGTAAAGTGTCGTTGTCCCTGCTTTTTTTGCAAACACAAACAAACTCGTCGAAGAAGGCATTTGGAAGCTGGCAACTGATGGGTTAGCGATCAATACCTTAGTGGCACTTTGGGGCAACGTCAGCAGTTGACCTTTGTTCACCATAAGTTGAACAGTCCCTTTCACTTCAACCTGACTAAACCGTTGAGCGGTAAGCGCTTTAACATCATTATTTTGGTTCATCGCCATTGCTGGCTGAGCCCACACCGCGCTAAACATTAAATTAGCTAACGCGATAGAGGCAAAAAACTTTCTTTTGTGCGAAAAAGTCTTCATTGATACAAATTCCTAATAGTCACAATACTGTGATAAATGAAGGCATTAGAATTAATTAACGGGTAACCGTTACTTGGGATGTTTTATCGCCCATATATTGGATGACTTGCGGCTCAGTTCCCTCGGTACGCAACGTAGTGTAGATACTGGTAGCGTCCGACATGGTAGTGACAGCGTCACTTACATTCACTAACGATGTTTGAGAGGAGTGACTATCAAAATCGTTCACAGCCCTTAAAGCGAGTTGTAATGTACCGACTTCTTTCGCCACTGCTAAGATTTCTGCCTGTTTAGGGCTAACTTCTAGCGTTACCGTTTCAGGGTAGAGCTGCTTCTCTTTTTTCTTCGATTGGCCGTCGCGTACTTCAACTTCACTGCGTTCCCTATTATTAAGCGCTAACACTCGCACATTGGTCACTAAAGTCTGCGACGCAATTTGCGGAGCACTAATACGAGAGCTTGCTGAAGACGATGCATCCTTAGGGGGCGTAATGCCCAGAATCACATCCACATGATCACCCGCTTGTACAAGGCCAGAACTACTGGCAACAGCATTAGTAGGAATAGCCACCGCGCGTTTCCCTTTCGTCAGCACTGAAGCAATAAAACCAGGTTGGCCTGGCTTGACGACCATGGCATAAGTCATCAATTGCCCTTTCTTGACGCTGCGGCGAACGGTCGCACCATAATTACTCGCCAAATCTACCGAGTCCTTCATGATGTAAAGTTCTGTTGGGTATTTTTCGTCAACTTGATGCCAACGAATTTCACTACCATCGATAAAATCGCCTGGTTCGATATCACGAGTCGCCATTAACACGGGCGTATACACTGGAGCCGGCTGCTGCTTAACGACAGGATGCGTAACCTCTGGGCGCGGCTTGGTCATCATACCTCGCGCAACAAAAGCACCGCCAAGTGCGATAACAAGTGCACCAGAGACAAATAACACTGATGAAATTTTCATTGAAAATACAATCTCTAATGAGTAAGTGGAGTCGTAAGGGACAATACTGCACCAGCACTAATGGCTAACCCGTAAGGCAAGCCCGCCGTGGTCGGTTTACTATAGGCTGATTCAGGAATGGGGATTCTTAACCAAGGTACGAGTGCCGAAATTTGTAAAATACGTTTAGCACCAAGCACCTCAATAACACGTACGAAAGGCATCATAAACGCTAAAAAACCGCCCGCTAACGCTGTGATTAGCAAAAATGTCACTTGGTTCTCGCCACCAACCAACAAACATAACACCGCCATTAATTTCACATCGCCAGCACCCATTTGACCAAT
Source organism: Vibrio nitrifigilis (assembly GCF_015686695.1). Taxonomy (NCBI): domain Bacteria; kingdom Pseudomonadati; phylum Pseudomonadota; class Gammaproteobacteria; order Vibrionales; family Vibrionaceae; genus Vibrio; species Vibrio nitrifigilis. The sequence goes on from NZ_JADPMR010000004.1 coordinate 934,542, forward strand.
AGAAAACAGCGCAAAACCAATCACTAACACAGATAACGCTCCGATTAGCGACCAGCCAAACTGCGATGAAGCCTGCTGCCAGTTCAATTGGGCGTAACTCCCCGACCCCATAAAAAATAACGCGCCATTACCGATTACGATCAGCAATAACAAGAGAATTAAGTGGTTATGAATCTTGCGATAAAACAAATCACTAAAAACGACAATACTAAGAGGTACAATTAAGCTATTGAGTATAAATTGATTATCCATAACCACACTTAACCAACAATTATTTGGAATCAGTTGTTGCTGTATCAGTAATTTGGTCAGCGATTGAAGCAAATCGCTCTTTCAAGGCCGTCACAAACACACCATCTGAACCAAAAATCACACCGATTGCAGCAGCCATCGCGGCAGCAAGAATGCCGTATTCAATTGCGGTGACACCACTTTCGTCAGAGATAAATTTTTTAAGTTGAGCTTTCATTTTGTTCCCTTCCATTAATAAACACTGAGGCAATTTACAAATTCTCTTGCCTTTTGATGTCGTTATTAAGATTCATTCTCATTTGCATTTCAATAGAAGAAATATTAAGAATGCTTAATGATGTAGGAATTAGGGTTTTCTAATTGACTGTTTTTCCGTAAGTTATTAGGCATAATCGAATTCCTTTATTAGGGAAAACGACTCTAAACTTATTATCACAAATTATGAATTTGTTATGGTATATCAGTTGCTATTGATAACCATTATCATTACTATTGGCTCGTTTGTAACGTTTTGTCAGTTTTGTAAAGTAAGGGAAAAGTTCATGCGCGTCCTCGTCGTTGAAGATGAAATACCGGTGAGTCACTGGATAAGCAGCAAATTGCATTCACATGGCCACAACTGCAAACTTTCGGCTAACGGAAAGCAAGCTCTAGACTTAATTCAAAACGAAGTATTTGATGCCGTGGTTCTGGATAATATGTTGCCTGAAATGACGGGTATTGAAGTGCTACAACAGTTATCTGATGGCTCTCATCCCCCTATTTTGATTCTGTCAGCTAATGACCAAATATCTTATAGAATCAATGGGTTGAAAGCAGGAGCAGATGATTATCTAGGTAAACCTTTCGATTTTACTGAACTTTTATTACGCCTAGAACGTTTGTACGCACGTACCCACAAGAACAGCACAAGCTCAGCGTTAAAAATCGGCAGTGTATCCATTGATCTTGAAGAGCAAGAAGTCACCCGTGATGGAAAAAAGATATTACTCACCAGTAAAGAATTTAAATTATTGCAAGTACTGGCTGAACATAAAGGTAAAGCTGTTACCAGAAATATGTTGTTAGAACGTGTATGGGGATATCATTTTGATCCACAAACAAACATCTTGGATGTTCACTTATCAAAACTACGTAATAAATTAAATAGTAGTCATGATGAACAACCCATCATAAAAACCATTCGCTCAGTGGGTTATTCATTAGGATAAAACATGCCGGTAAAATTAATTATACATAGTAGCAGCTTTCGCCAAGCTGCTTATGTGGCGTTCTTTTGTCTCATTATTTCATCCGCATCTATTTTATTAAGTGACAAATTATTAAAAAACGTCATGCATGAACACGTTGAAGGCATTATTCTCGACGATATAAAAAGTAAGCAGACGATGAATCTGTTTAATAAAAGTCGTGAATTAAGCCAATATCTGAGCCAACGTGAAGTCAGCAACCAATATGATGAGTTAATTACCTATATTCTTAACGAATACGGCACGGTAATTTACAGTGACTCACAAATATTATCCGCTGAAGAGCTCAGTTCGATCGCCACATATCAACATAAACACATCGCTATGCTGACTTTTCACAAGCCCAAAAAAGAGCTGTTTGGTATGGTTATGCCTATTGCGGACGGCGGATATTATTACGCGTCTTACAACATGTCTCCCATGCTTAATAGCACGCGCATCATACCGTTAATGACAGGAGCGGTGTTGTTTACCGTCCTACTTTCTATTTTGCTAATCAGTTTACCCTTTAGTATTCGTAATCTATTACGGGTGAACCGTATATTGAGTGTTATGGGTGATTATTCCCAGGGCCGTCATGATGTGAGAATTCATGATCAAGGCTATAACGATGAATTTGGCCGACTCAGTAGTGAAACCAATTTACTGTTAAGCCGAACGCAACTGTTAATGGAGCAGGTTCGCACCGCCAACAGCCATATTGCCCATGAGCTAAAAACACCCTTAACACGTCTGAAAAATCGTTTAATTAATACTTCAGAAATGGTTGAAGGAAAAGCGTTAGATGAGCTTGATGCTGCTGGAATGGAAATTGACCGAATTTTGTATCTTTTTCGCGCGATCATGCAGCTAACAGAAATTGAAAATGGCCAGTTATCTCTGCAACGTAAACCGATTGATGCATACCACCTTTTATCCGAAGTCTATGAGTATTATGAGCCATTACTAGAGCAAAAAGGCATTGAATTAAAAATCAAAGCAGAAAAGAAACATATTTTTCATGCTGATTTTGCACTTATTTTTCAGGCAGTCGCAAATTTATTAGATAACGCGATTAAATATGCGCCGAACAGTAGCGTCATTAAATTGAAAATAGATAAACAACTGGATGTCACTTTAATTAAAGTCATCGATCAAGGTCCTGGTATTCCAACTGAAAAGATGCCAAATGTATTAAAACGCTTTCAACGTTTACACAAAGAAAAAAGCATCGAAGGTTTTGGTTTAGGCTTGCCTTTTGTACAAGCTGTTGCTGAACGTCATCAGGGTCACCTCTCCTTGATAAATGGTCAAAAAGGACTGGTCGCCACCATCAGTTGCCGTGATTTGGTTTCAGGGTAATAACCCATCTTTTAACCATAAACTCCCCTAGTCACTCGGTGTTAGGGGACGTTTTTATGGATGGCTCTCTGGCGCTAGGCGCTACATCACCGATTCTCTAATGACGACTTTGACTAACGCTTGCCATACTCTTGCAATCACACTTTCACCTTCACCATCGATGATCACTTGACCTCTCATTTGAAATTGAGGCGCTTGTTGTTGAGCGCTCTCTAACGTTGCAAGATAAAGTGCTTGTTTGGGTTCTGGTACCTGTGTTTGCCGATTGATGGTGGCGGCGATACTCCCTTGATAGGGCGAGCTGAGCTCTGGATGAGCCTGCAAATCCGCAATTCTCCCTTGAGCTAATGTGTTCAATTCCACGCTCAGTGGCGCTTGATTCAAGTTTTCCGCAATGAACTTTCCCTTAGCTCCAACCTTAACTCTCGCTAACTGTTGCTCATCAATATACGCTTCAACGCGACTGTGTCCGGTGCTGATGAGCGTCGCTAATGGTTGCCCTGTCATTAACCAATCGTTATTAGCTAAGTGCGGGGTAATATCGACAAGCTTTCCAGAAAATGGGGCTCGAACAGTCAATTGCTGTTTTAATAACATCTGCTGTTCTAATCGCTGGCTTACCGCATGTAACTCATCTCTCACGATTCCCAATTCAGACGATGCTTTGGTATCAAATGGGTACGACCGAATCTGTTTGATTAAAGATTGTTTACGATAAGTCAGTTGTTCAATGGTTTGATCTAATTCAGGGGAAGACAATTCAAACAGTATCTCCCCTTTGTTCACCCTTTGGCCTTCCTGAACGCGTTGATTTAATAATTGTGCATTACGTGCGACAAACAGTGTTTGCTGCTTAGCGAGCCATACCGCTGGCGCCTTGACCGTTTGCTGCCAAGGAATCAATAACATCGCCAAGAGCAGCCCAGTAAAGCACAGCGTCAGTTTGGTTTGTATGTTTAACTTCATCTTTGATTTATTTTTTACCCAGATTTGAATTTCACGATAACAAGGCATTAATAAAAAGAGTGCAATATCAATGATACACAATAAGATACCTAGCGCTTTAAACGCTAAATGATAAACGGCTAAGGCAATGCCAAAATACATTGTGATGCGATAAATCCACATAGCAAATGCGTAGCACAACACGATTTTTTGCCGCTTAGCCGACAACGGTTCTGGAGGATTATCTTGCCAGCCCCATAACCATTGACGAATCTTCCACTGGGCTATTTTATTAGCACGTTGCTGCAAATTGGGCATGTCTAACCAATCGGAAAAGATGAAATAGCCATCAAATCGCATTAACGGACTCAAATTGACAGACAATGAAAGCAAAAAAGACGTTGTCGCTAATGTAAGCAACACACTTTGTGCTAATCCCGGTGAACAAAAATTCCATAGCAGTAATGCCCAAGCGGCAATCATAGCTTCAGTTAGCAGTCCGGCTGAACTGATGAGAATGCGCTGCTTTTTGTGTGGTATGCGCCAAGCTGTTGTCACATCGGTATATAACACAGGCCAGCAGACAATAAAATTAATGCCCATGGTCGCAACCCGACCACCATATTTCTTACAACAAAAGGCGTGCCCTAATTCGTGGAGCACTTTAACGCAGACCACAGTCATGACTGAAATCACGATGCCCGATGTTGAAAATAGATAAGAAAATCCGTTGGTGAATTGCTGCCACTGATGGGAGGCTAACCACAATCCTAAACCACCAGCCAAACAGCTAATCGCCATAAACGTGCGCGTCATTAAGGGCAAAACAAAGGCTAAGCTTGATGTTAACCAACGATCCGGACGGCACAATGGGATACGAAAGGATAAATGGCGTTGAAACAACCAACGATACCAAGTCACAGCCTGTTTACTCTGTTGATATTGCTTGTGAATCTGTTCTGCGGGTGCTTGCACCAACTGGTTCATCTGTAAAAAGCGCACGAACTGAGTGAGCTGCTCAGTGTTTGGCTTCAAGGTTGTCCCTGCGCGAATCTTATCTAGTAATGCAGTGGGAGATTCGACCCAATGCGCAATCATTTCAGCTTCTAACCAACCCAGTTGGAAAAACTGATTACGGATCGGATCTTCTAACGTCCACTGTGGTGCACCATTGCTAGCAGCAGGCGCAGGGTGCAAGCGTAATTCTTGGCGCAGCACCGGCAAAGTTTGCAGAGAAGGTTGTGGCATCATAACCCACTCCACCACAAGCGAAGATGTGCCAGCGGGCGGCGAAATAGATAGTAAAACACCGATGTTTTCTCGCCATATACTTTTGCAATGCCCTTAAGTCCCATCGTAGGAGAGTGCTCCGGTGTGACTAGGCTGGCTTTCAATATAAATGCGTAGTGACCATCGTTTTGCAATGTTGAGCGGTACGCAACGGTTCTCAGTTTTGCATGAATGGGATCGGTTGGCCGACTATTAAGGAACAAGCGGACTTCATCACCGACGGCAAGATCCATACGATCTTCCACCGCTAATTGAACTTCGATTTCGGTTTGCTGCGGGTCCGCAATATCCATAACAGGTTCACCTAAACGCAGTGCTCGCCCTACCCAATCACCTTGATCGGCAAACAGAGCAATTCCCCCTTGCTTAGCCAGAACCGTGGTTTGCGCGACTTTCTTTTGTAGATACACCACTTGAGAACGCGCCAAATTCCGCTTTCCTTCTAATACGGATATGCTCGCTTTACGGCTGGCATCATAAAAGGATTGTTGACGCGCCAAACGTAATTCGGCACTGGCAATTGACAGTTGTTGCTGAGCTTGCGCTAACTGGTCATTAAGCTGTTGTGAATCAAGATCAAATAAGGGCTGCCCTGATTTAACGACACTGTTAGGTTTGACCAATATCTGATCGATTAATCCATCGATTGGCATTCGCACAGTCAGCGTATGTGACGAGACTACCTCAGCGGGTGCCAATACGGTTTGCCTTACGGGAAGTACCATCACACCAAGCAACACTACGGCAAATACGGCTGCGACACGGCGGTTTTTAACTAGTGCAGGCAGTCGCTTTACATGATTACGATTCATACTTTGCCACACATAACCGTAACTATCCGCGACAAAACTGAGTAGGCGTTTTTCACGAATCGATAGTCCATGTGGGCGAGATAGCCATAAACCAGCCATCAACTCTTGATTAGAGTCGAGTAATGGCACCCAAATTAACTGAGCAGAAAAATAGTCGCGCGCTTCTCGATGTTCATCTTGACTCCATTTTGTTTGATCTACGCAATGTATTGTCGTAACCAGCTCACCTTGCACAATCTGCTGACTTTGCCGCGCCATAAACTGGGCAAACGGCGCCTGTTTATCCACTCTCATCACCGCTGAAGCACCGACTATTTCTCGCTTTACCCCATCCCACAACATAGCCTGATCATAGGTCACGAGCTCGTGGGTTTGATTAAGAATAATAAATTGCAGTTCCTTGATTGAACTTGCGGCGCGAGCTTTTTGCTGCAACTGTAATACCGTGAGCAGCGCACTTTCAACGCCACTGCTAATTGACTCAACATTAGGACTCATCGCGCACAGCCTTTGTTTCTACTATGCTCAATTGTGCATTACCACTCATACCTGGCATGAGCAATAGCCCATCTCGGTTTTTGATTTCACCAAAGACTTTAAATGACTGACTTAACGCATCAATCACGCCGCCTAATCGAGTAATGGTCGCGGGATAGGTTTTGCCGGTTTCGTCTAAATGAATATGAAACGTTTGGCCAACGTTTAATTGCCTCACCCAACGCGATGGCACAATCATCTCTACTTCGTAGGCTTGGGTGCTGTAGATGTTAAGTAATTTTGTTCCTTCACTAACAAATTCACCGGGTTCGACCATTCGCTCGGACACTCTTCCTGAAAATGGAGCTTTAATATGACAACGGTCGACCATCACTTTAGCAATGTCTTGCTCTGCCTGTGCTTTATCTAAATCGGCCTGAGCTTGCCCAACTTCTAATACGCTATTCGATTCTAATTTATTTAATCGTTTCGCAATGTGGTATTTCTGCTGCTCTAATGTGGTATCCGCCACAGTATGACGATATTTCGCCTGATAGATGGCACATGCCACACCGACGATTTCTTGTCCCTTATTAAATCGGTCCCCTTCTTTAAAGGGCAAATCACTTAAGCGCCCTGAAATTTCGCTCGAGACCACCATTTGAGCTTCTGGTTTTAACTGAACGCGAATACCTTCGCTACTTACCTCAGGCTGCGCCTGAACGATAAAAGAGCTGCATAATGAGGCAGCCATGACGACTGCCAAAGAAAGGCGACGGGCTACCATTACTTCGCTTCCTGCGTTGGTTGGCTCGTGTAATCTTTAATGATCGCGGTTTTTAAAGATCCTAGAGCTTCAAAAGCAGAACCGTATTCAGATTCAGGCAACGTCGGCTTCGCAGCGACGTGCTCTTCAGCGATGACTTTCGAATCAGCCTCAGATGGATTCAACTCAGCTAGCCACTGCTGTTGCTGCTCCGTTAATTTCCCTTTAATGAATCCTTGGCGCTGCTGCGCAATCGCTTTTGATAAGGTATCAACAGAACGATCGTGAATTTTTGCCGGTAATGGATCCAGACCTGCTGCTTGATAAATCGCCCCATATGCCGTGTACGCTTGCGCCAGTTGCTGATCACGATGACGAGTAATTAACGCCGTTTCAGTGAGCATTTGTATCTGTTCTAAACGAGATTTCATATCGCTTTGGAAAGCACTTTGCGTCTGTTTAGCAATACTAGTTTGTAACCGCAGCAATTCGCTCGCTTGTGCATATTGCAGTTGTGATTGGCGATATTGTTGCCATGCCACGTTGACTTGAGTCAACACCGCCATACGCAATGCTTGACGGCGTAAAGTCGCTACGCTTTGCTTCGCCTTACCTGCGTCTTTGATCGATGAATATGAGAACACATTCATCAAGTTCCAGCTAACCCGCACCCCGGCATCAGCCCAGTGCTGATTAACCAAAAAGCTATTACTGTCGTAATGGCCTCCAACAAACAGTGACGCGCCCGGTAGCAAGTGAGTTAATTGCGAACGGGTTTCTAACACGGCATTACGCGCTTTATAAATTTCCTCGTTGATTTCCGGACGGTTAACCATGGCTAAACTTTCAAGATTATCCAAACTGTAACCGACGCTCGGTAGCTGAGTCGTTTCTGGTTTAATAGGGGCAAGTTGGTACTTTGTTCCTGGCGCTAAATTCATCAACGCAGCTAACTGCGCTTTTGCCATGACCAACTCACTGGATAGATTCTGCAATTGGCTGATCATTTGCAGTAAACTTTTTTGATATTTTAACGCATCAACTGGGGCGACAAGACGTTCTTTCTCCATCAATTTCGCTTTGGCTAACGCCAATTGGGCTTGTTTTAATGCCTGTGTCACGCTGGGTTCCAATTGCTGTGCGGTCGCCGCTGCCCAATACGCTTTGCGCACTTTTTGGATAATATCCGACACAACCGCGCGTCGTTGCTCTTCTGCGGCTAACACGTTGTTACCTTGCGCTTTAGCGGCAAAATATCCAATTCCGAAATCAAGCACATTCCAGCTCATTGATAAATCAGCATTTGCTAGCTGCTTTTCTTGGCTGGTTGATGCCTCCAATGACTCCGTGCCGGTTGATACCGATTCACTTGATGACGCCGCTTTATTATCACGAGTTTTCCAACCGGCATTCGCTGCGATAGAGGGCAACAAATCATAACGTTTAGTATCAAGCAGTTGATTTTCATACGCATGTTTCATCAGAGCTAATCGTTGTTGCAGATTATATTTCACTGCTCTAGCCATCGCCTCTTCAAGGGTAATTGCATGAGAAATGGGCTCTTGATGAGCAAACATGGCTAATTGATCTTGTTGCAATAGATCGAGTTTCTGCTGATCAGTAATACTTTCAGGGGTTAAGGAACAACCCGATAAACCGATACCCACCAAGGCGGCAACAGTAAGACTTAATGCGGATTTTTTTAAATTAAGAGTTGTATTTTTCACTAAGGGTTACCACTACGATTAAGGCTGACGTCTAAAAGACGGCAACAAACAAGTTATTGAGGCGCATGGTTCGCCATGCACCTTGTTGATAGAAAATAGTGTTATACGTGAGTTAGCTCCGCTAACCAGAGTTGATTGTTGTGCTGTATTGATTGCTGGCTGGTCTGTTGTGCCTGCTGTTCTAATGACGCTCCCATACCCGTTTGAGCATGTTTTACATCGGATATGTCGACTTTGACCTGATGACGATGACCTTGAGCATCTTGAACAGTGACAGTAATTGCATGACCATCAAGCTGTTGTAACGCTTGTGGCGTCACGGTGATAACGCCTGTTTGAGGATCAATCCACACACCAGCCGGCAGTGGTGCGCCATTATCTTGAGTAACAGCAATGACAGAACGCCCCTCTAGCTGAGAGAAGAGATCGACCTCGATGTTATTTGCATCTTCAATCCGGTCAGACTCAGCTTCTGCGGTGATAAACGAAGAATCATCTTGGGTCACATTGTACAAATCCTGCAACCATTGGGTTGTTTGCCCAACTGAAACAATGGCATCTGACACTTGATTGGCGATACTTGCTAATACCTCACTATTGTTGGAAACCATCGAAGTGAGTTGCTGAGAATGTTCATTGATACCGGGGCGGTTTTGCTCAGCACTATGAGCGTCATTGAGCTCTTCACGCTGCTGCCAAACGACAAGGTCTGCGTCTGAACTAGAGTGTTGACTCGTTTCTGTCGCCACCGTTAAAGTAAACGTAAATGAGGTACGCAACCCGGCACTGTTTACAACATTGATCGTCACATCATAGTGCCCACTTTCCGTTGTTTCGCCAGATAAGGTTAAGGTGTTCGCATCGAAGGTAACCCCATCAGGTAAGCCACTAGCACTCCAAGTTAAATCCAGATTTTGTGGATCAGTCACCGCATTAGCAGAAAACTGATAGGAGAATGACTCGCTTGGTTGAGTCGTCACGCTTGGGTCGTCAATCTGAACTTCTGGAGTGGCATCCGCCTCTGATAGTGCAACAGCTAAAGTCAATTCAAAACTGGTCGATTTACCGCTACTGTTTGTCACCGTAAAGGTCAAGATATAATCACCAACAAGCGTTGGGCTGCCCGTTATCGTTTGCGTATCTGCATCAAAGGACAAACCATCTGGCAGGCCATCTACAGACCAAGTGAACTCCAATTGCGCGGGGTCGGTAACAATATCATCAGGTAATGTGGCTCTGTAACTTTCGTGCGTTTGTCCTGCACTTAACGTGTAATCGCCCAGCTCAACCTCTGGAGCTTCTACTTTAGCAACCACATCCACTGTCCAAGTATTGCTTGTCTCACCACCTGATGAATCATTCATGGTGATGGTAAACGCAATACTGTCGCCGATCGCTGCGTTATCGGCAGCGGTATATTGCACACTTTGCAGTAACGTATTAACGTCAGATTCGCTCAATGCCGCGGTGATGGTTAATACAAAACCGCCTTCAGAAGAGTATTCATAGGTTGCGACCTCCTCACCCTGATAGCTGATTGTGCCATCATTAGCCGTGTAACCAGAATCACTATTGAAGCTGATATTGCCACTCGATAAGATCGTATTTGATGCTGTTACACTAAAGACAAAGTTTTGGTAAGAATCCGTTAATGCTTCATCTGCATCTGATACAGAGATGATTGGCATTAAGGTTGTACTACCGCCGACTTCAACATCTAAGGTGTAATCCGCTACTTGATAATAGGTAAACTCTGCATCACCAACGAGCAAATCACCATTGTCAGTGACCTTTAACGTTGCATCATTAGCGTTGATCGCGGTGCTGTCGATGACCGTCAGCGAACCATCACCATCGATACTAAAACGAATGAGTTGGCTATCACTGGTTGAGACATACAAAATCTTGCCATCAGCAGAAAGAGCCGTATCAACAATATCACTTAACTCTAGACTGGAACTCGCTGAAAAACTCTCACTCTCTGTATCAAAGGAGTAAATCGTAATCCCCGAACTGGTGGATGCATAAATAGTGGAGCCGTCTGCAGAAGATTCTAAATCGATGATACTACTGTTAATTGAGATCGAATTACCATTACTGTCTGTGTTTCCATCACGGATGTAACTCACCCACTCTAGGCCATCTGTTGTGATCTTATAAGCGATTAAGGTCGAGGAGGAATAGTAATTCGTCGTCACAAACAGATAATCACCCGATGTTGTGATTGCGGTTGGACCATAAATATAAGGTTCACTCCAAGCACTACTGTAATTGCTAACGCTCGTCAGTTCGCCACTCGCACTGTCAATTTGGTACGCATATAAACTGTAACTTGATGTAAAGAAAAGATAGCTACCATCATCGGACAAGGTAAAGTTAGCCATCGCTTGGTAAACAGCATACGTACTTTGTGTTAATGAAACGACTTGTACCTCGGTAAATGTCCCATCTTCACTGACGCTGTATACAGTGATTTCACTGTAGGTAAAACCATCACTATCTGCTTCTGATTTGATGACATAAATATCACTGCCATCATCATTAGTAAGTACTGAATCCACTGCGGTGTCGGTGCTAGTCGCGGTATAGGAAAGATAAGTTAAGGCACCCGTTTCAATATCAACGGAATAAATCGCTACATTGCCTGAACTGTCTGCAATATATAATCGTTTGCCATCTTCACTAATGACTGAATCCGTAAGGTCAGTCAATTGATCTAAATCCGATGAAGAGGTAATAGCACTCAGAACGCCTGTCGCATACAGTTCACCGAGCGATGCTTCTGGGACATCATTTTCATTGGTAAAATTGATCGTAACGCTATGTGTCTCCGACTGATGACCAAAGCTGTCTGTGACTGTCAGCGTTACGGTAGAACTGTCCGGCAACGCATCAGAATCGTTAGTGTAGGTGATCAAGCTCAGGATATTATTGACATCATCTGTGGTTGGAACGGTTTGGTACTCTTCTGTAAAAGTAATGGTTAACCCATCGTCCGTCGATTCAACCGTCGCGATAACCACACCATCTTTAAGAATCTGTTGTTCTTGATAGGTGTAAGTCGTGTCACTATCGATCGTCAAGTGACCATCAGTACTTGAATTATCTGTCGTGACCGTAATAATGGCTCCCGAGTAGTTACCTTCTCCCCCATTACGCGCATCCATCTCAGTATCAGAGAGCGTGGTACCCGATAAAATCGTAGTCTCGCCACTATTTTCGGTGTAAGTCACGTTGTTATTATTCACCGTGATATCGGTTGTCTCATTGGCGTTTGTGCTAGCAGAAAGAGACACCGAACTATCGATACTGCTTGAGCTAGTAGTCCCATCACCTTCAACGACAGATAAACTAAATGATACATTACCGACGCGATCTTCCGTAGTCGTGCGATACTGGATATTGTTGATCAGCGATTCCGTCGAACTTGCATCTGCAGAAACAAAAATAACCACGGTATAGACACCATCCGTTTCCATGACTTGGTAATACAAGCCATTCACAGTTTGAGGTGCACCGCTAGTTGTGTTCAAAGTAATGATGTTTCCATCTACATTTAGAGTATCGGTTGAATCAGCACCCTCAACCGTGATACTTAGTTTCCATATCGGCTGTCCCGCTTCAACGGTATCGATGCTCGCATCAGAAAATAGTGTCACATAATCATCCCCAGAAACCATATCGATCGTTTTTCCTGATCCATTAAGCACGGGAGCATCGTTGATATCGGTAAGGTTTAACGTCACATTAAGCGTTGATGTGGCACCATCACCATCATCAAGCGTGACATCTAATGTGACTGATGAACCTGCGGCATCTGGGTCATCACTGGTATTTTGATACCCAATCTGGCGTAATACTGACTGAGCTGTTGCCTGAGAAACCGCCGCAGTAAATGTAATAGAAACGCCTGATTCACTGGCAGTCCATGTCGCAACCGCATTCCCATCGAGATAAATTTGTCCATTATCCAGAGTAAGACCATTGTCTTCCAAGAAAGTATAACTATCACCGCTGGTATCAGACGTATCATCTCGGTTTATGGTAATAGTCGCGCCGTTATAATCGTCCAGAGCATCTAATTCTGAATCACTTATGACGCCCGAAGGGACAATGGCTACTGCCTCATTACCTTCTGTGTAATCAACACTCGCCGTGCTGTAGGAATACACACTAACTGCATCGGCGGTAACGGTAATGATTTCATCACTATCCGCGGCGTAAGCAACCGTTGTTACCCCACTGCTAATTTTGGCTGCCGACGAATCCATTGTGGTGCTAGTCCCTAGCGAGCCATCGCTTTCTACTGCATAACTGACAACCGAAGTACCAAAAGTAAACAGTGTTGACTCATCCGAACTTAAAATTAGCTGGGAAGTATCATCAGCGACTGTTTCGGTATCGACCACTTCGTAATCACCCGTTTCTTGGTTAAGAGACAGGGTAATAACTTCAGTCGCATCGCTACCCACTTGCAGTGCATACACTACACTGCCATCGTCGCTTGCGACCAAGGCATTCACATAATACTTTTCACTACCGGTCACAGCTCCTGAATACGTTAATGAACCATCTTGGTTAACAGCAAAAATGCTAACAACTTGGTTATCGCCCGTGCTACTGCTAACAAATAAGGTACTGCCATCTCCAGAGAACGTTAGCGTGTTGTTCCCGCTGATACCTTCAACGTCGTTTTCTCCTGCCGTTTCCGTATCCATCAAGCTGAGTGATGAACTATCTTCACTGCTTGCTAAGACATAAACACTGTCTCCAGCCGTCGCATAAAGATACCCATTATTGTCTTGAATATCAGACAGCGCGGCAGTACCAATAATATCGGAAAGATCTGTCGAGCTAGTGTAGGTCAACTCTCCGGTCTCTGAGTCTCGACTAAAAGTCAGTAATGTTTGATTAGTTTCGCTATAAATAGTGACTTGAGATTGATCGCTGGAGAATTCAACTAAGCTGACACCACTGATACCATCCGTTAAGACGTCTGACAGATCGCTATTATGAAGGTTTTGCACAAGTGACAGTGACCCGTCATCGGCAATAGCAAATACCGATACAATTGAATGACTGTAGGACACGGCATAAGCATAATTACCATCAGACGATACAATAAGATCATCAATGCTGGAGGTCACATGATCGTAAATATTGTAATCGTAGATGCTTTGTGAGGAAGTTGATTGAGCAGTAATCGTATCTTGGTCAGTGGTGACTTCTGGTGCATTGTTGTCAACGTCTGACGTACTGGAAGACGTTGCCTCATCAGTCGTTGCGGTAGTTTCTGTATCGGCAGTGGTGGCCGATTCATCTGAAGCCGATGCCACTTCAGAACTTGTCACAGCGACATCGGCGTCAAATACAATCCTAGGCTCTAACGCAAATGCGTGAAGAGATGTGTCAGTCAAAAACCCTTTCATATTATTCCCTAGTCAATATTAGTTAATAAGGTGCACGTAGTAGTTACGACGTATATCTTGAGCGATATCTTCTAAAGCACTTTCAATTTGAGACTCACCACCAGCAAAACTGCTCGCGTCAGCAAAATACATATTGTCTGTACCTTCCGTACATGTGAGCATTCCCGGGCCAGCCACTTTATCGAAAAGAACGCGACCAAATTCAGTAGGGTCCCCCGGACGCACACCGATGAAATAAACATGAATGTTGTTCTGTCGAATGCTGCGACATAAATCAATAAAACGTTGGCGAGCAAACCCAGTCACGTCATCGTTCACTTGATCGTCGACAGAAAAGTTGTAGCTGTCTGTATCAAACCAATCCCCTGTAGTATTGGCCAACATAATAATGGCTTTGTAACGTTGGCTCTCTTCGCCAAAATCGAGGGGTAATTGAGAATCTCCCCAACCATTACTACCACGCATCTGGGGTGAAAGACTGGCAGCAGCCCAACCAAGCGCAATCGCATAGTTAACGTTAAACCGAGACGTCATTTCATCTAAACGCTCATCGATTTTGTCAATATCATTAGTTAAAGGAAGTAACGGCGCATTAGGACACCCTTTATCAGCAACGATCCAGCGAGTATCTACTGCGGTTGAACCAGGATCGTCAGGGTTAGTCCCTACCCAAGAGATAGGATCGGCTCCCGGGCTACCATTCTCTGGCAAATCATGGCGATAATAGATACCAAACTGACCGACCGGTGATTGATCCCAATAGAAGTTCTCCCCGGCCCCCAAGCCGCGAAACATGCACAATAAGTGCGCTACGCGATCTGGAAAGCGTTCGTCGGCTAAACTATTAACCTTTCCGGTACGAAACAAACTTCGTAATTCACTCGGATTCAATGCGCCTGACGCTGCCCAACGAGTAATACGATCAGTATCACTGTCGTCATAAACATTGACAGACTGGCTGAAAGGAACGAGTGACAACCACCTTTTTTGATCAGAAGAATTGCCACTGCTAGAAGTTTGAATAAAATCATCAGCAAAGGATTTTCCTAATCGTTTCAATGCTGCGATATCAGCATCACTTTCAGAATTGGTATTTGGCAACATCATCGAGATTTCAGTGGGTCTTGCCATCACTTCGACAGTCGATGAAATCGTTTTATCGTCTAACTCTTCACCAAGCTGCACCGCCTCAACTTTGACATCGACACTCACTTTATAAGTGATGGCACCATCGCTGGTGGTCCCCGTCTGAATTTGCACGGTAGACAAATCCACTTGTTCTTGGAGCAAACTATCCATGCCCAAGTTATTGCTAATGTAGTCGCGCGCTATGATAAGAAGATCTGCCTTACTATCATTGTTACTGTTGGCCAATTCTTTGTAACCGATCGCCATGGCCGCAGCGTCAGTCGCGCGCTTCACTTGAGAAATGCTATCCACGGTGCGAGTCGTATCAAAACTGTACGCCATCACAGCAATGGCACCAGCAAAGACCAAAACCGGGAAAGGCATCACTGAACCATACTGAGAAGACATAAAGCGCTTAATTCGTTCTAAAGAACGCGCTACCAATTTGTGGATTACTAATCGTTGCCAAAAAGCCATGAAAGGAATCATTCGCTAATACACACGCCATTCAATAATGAAAATTCAATGATGAAGATGATAAGCATTCTCAACAAAAAACGTAGTGGCGAATCATTAATATTCGTTAATATTTAATGAGTATCAATGCAGAAGCAGAATGAAGCGGGAAAGAAAAATCAAAAGGAGCATGCGCTCCTTTCAATGAATAGATGTTACAAGATCAAACTGATCGCCCTTACGCGTTTTGCAGTGCGTCTAATTCCGGAATTGGCGACATCGCTTGGTGCCCTTCATCTAAATGCACAAAATCCACTAAGTCTTCGTTAGAGACTTGGTAAGCTTTACCAAACCCTTTAACGTAGAGACCTTGCTCCGGTGTCAGTTGATAAAGTTTGAAATCGCTCATTTTGCTTAATGTGCTAACGATGTCACCGAAACGTTCTGCAAGTTGACTGAGTACTCGAGTCCACAGTTCACTATCGCGTTCAACAAAAGAAGCTTGGGCGTCAAAGCTCAACCGTTTTCTGGCATACAGTTCTTTTGATTCACTTTCGTCTTCAATCATCATCATCGAAACTGCAGGATTACTCTTCACATTGCGAGCATGCTGCGCAATTTCTGAGATAAACACGAAATAACCCAGTTCATTATGCACAAACGGAGCATAACTGACGGTAGGCTTGCCCGATTCATCAACCGTGGCTAATTGTAGTGTTCGGCGAGTTTGGCGAAACTCGGCAATTTCTGGCTCTAAGCGATTTTGTAAACGCTGCTGCTTAACACTTTGGTCCATATCTAGACTCTCCGAATTAGAAATTAGTATTATTTTTAAGTTTTTGAAAAGCTTCTACTTGTGCAGGAATAAGTTGTCTATTCTCATCACGCCCTAAGTAAATTTTAAAAATACTGTCACCTTGCGGATCAAAAAAACCAAAATAATGGCTCTCTTTGCCCATGAATGCTTTACTCACCAACGCGATATGGGCCACGTTATCTAATAATAGATGACCATGTAGCTGTCCCGCTTCGCCCATTAAATTAAAGTAACCCCGAGCAAAACTGCCTTTGGGTAAAGGCGCTTTTATTTCAAATATTGAACCACCAGAATGAACAATGACCGTGACACTGGTTTGCCAATCAGCAATCGTCGTCAATATTTGCTCAGCATGGCAACCGTCTATCAACCTTGCCATCTCGGCAGGAAAAGCGGCGACCACTTCTTTTTCGCTCACCTGCAGCTGTTTTGCGATATCAGAGGGTAACGCTCGAGGATTCTCCTCTAGAGCTTCCGCAACCTTTGACTCAATACTCATTGGTGTTCCTTTTGTCTTTATTTTGTGCCGATAGAGGACTGCACAGACGAATTATCAACTCTGCTATTGGTGGCACTCTCACCACTTAATCTAAACATAGCATATTGAATATGATAACCATTCTCAACAAAATACCGGTGGATATTTATTAATATTCCTTAATACTCTAGTATTTCAACTCACTGTTATTTATATAAAATTGACTTTATCGCCCCTCAATTCACCTAACCACTTTGCTTACTATTTAAACCACAATAACAATAAGTTGTTCTCATTAGTTATTCATCAATTATTCAATTCATTGAATAAATTCCAACTATTTAATCATTTATATTCAAAATTGATTAAAAATAAACGTTTAAAATTACACGATAGTTAAGTATGATTCGCTGCCTGTTTGCGCAGGATTGCAGTTTATCTCTAATGATGGAGATAAAATCAGAAGATGACAGGTAATTCTTTATCCGCTAATTACCATTAAAAATACTATTAACGTCTCTTCTCGCAAACAGGATGTAAAACGACTTCAAGGAGAGCAGATGGAATTTTTACAATCCTTTTTTGGGTTAATTGGTGACCTTACCTGGGGCACGTCACTGATCCCGTTCCTAGTAATTTTTGGCGTGTTCTTCACTATCGTGACGGACTTTGTCCAATTCCGCTTTTTTAAACGCATGTTCAGCGTTTTGAAAAAACCCGCTCAGACAGGCAATAAAGACACCATTTCTGGCCGTGAAGCACTGTTGCTTTCAATTGGCGGTCGTGTTGGTGGTGGTAACATCGCTGGTGTTGCAGTCGCAATCACTCTAGGTGGCCCTGGTGCCGTATTCTGGATGTGGGCGATTGCTTTGGTCGGTATGGCAACCAGTTTGGTTGAATGTACCCTAGCGCAATTATATAAACGCAAAGACGGTAACGAGTTCCGTGGTGGCGCATCGCGTGCCATTGTTCACGGTTTAGGTAAAAACTACCGTTGGTTAGCAACCGCATACTCTGTATGTCTTATCGCATCTTTTGCTCTTGGCTTTAACGCGTTCCAAGGTAATACCGTTGCTGGTGCCGCTCAAGACAGTTTAGGCATTGATCGCATCTATACTGGTATTTTCCTAGCCATCGTTGTCGCCTTTATCATTTATGGTGGCATCAAGCGTATCGCCAAAACGGCTGATGTGATCGTACCGATCATGGCTGTCGCGTATGTTGCTATCGCTATTATCACTATTCTTATGAATATTACGCATATTCCACATGTTCTTACTGAAATTTTTGAAAATGCATTTGGCATTAAAACAGCAGTAAGTGGTGGTATGGGTGCAGCGATTGCACAAGGTCTACGTCGTGGTCTGTTCTCAAATGAGGCAGGTCTTGGCTCAGCACCTAACGTTGCAGCAACAGCCGATGTACCTCACCCAGTGAGCCAAGGTATTGCACAATCACTTTCTGTATTCATTGATACTATGGTGGTATGTTCGTGTACCGCATTCATCATCTTACTTGGTGATGTATATGTACCGGGTGCACAAGGGATTGACGGCGTTGTATTAACTCAGCAATCACTCGTGTCGCACTTAGGTGGTTGGACACAGTATTACCTGACGTTTGCTATCTTGCTGTTTTCTTTCAGCTCAGTAGTTTACAACTATTACTTAGGTGAAAACGCATTAACATCAATGACTCAGAAGAAATTGCCTGTTCACGTGCTTCGTTGGGCAGTGGTTGCACTCGTGTTTATTGGCGCAGTTGCACCTTCAGCGACCGATGTATTCTTCTTCTCAGATCCATTGATGGGTGTATTGGCGATCATTAACTTGCTTGCACTGATCATGTTGTTCCCAACAGCAATGCGTCTGCTACAAGATTATCGTAAACAGTTAAAACAAGGAATTGAAGAGCCTGTCTTTAACCCAGACGACTTTAAAGATCTTGATATTGACCGAGAAGCTTGGGTTAAGCAGTAATATTCTGCGCCCCTTTTAACCTAGCAAGAACAAGTAAAGCCAGTCTGTGAAGACTGGCTTTTTATATATACCCATTCATGCATTACTTCTCTTCAAACCGCTCGGCAAGTTTACGAAACTCATCAACCTTACCCCGCATCACCTGACTGGATTCATGCACCGACGACGTTGCCACCAGATTTTGCTCTGCCGTCGCAGCGATAGAATGGATATGCTGTTTAAGTTCACTGGTCAACGTATGTTGGGATTGAGCAGAATTCGCCATGCTTTCAATCTTGTCATGCAAATTAACGAGGAGCTTTGACACTTGTTTAAGGCGCTGCTCACTTTCTAATGCATCAGCACTGCAAGCTTCCGTTTGATCCCGGCTGGCAACAATATCTTCGCGCCAATCATCAATCGTTTTCAGCATAACGGTAATACTGTGCTCAATTTGTTGAGTTGCCTTTTGAGTGCGACTTGATAAGGCTCGCACTTCATCGGCAACGACAGCGAAACCTCGTCCTTGCTCACCTGCCCTTGCGGCTTCAATGGCGGCATTTAACGCGAGTAAATTGGTCTGCTCGGCAATACCACCAATTTCACTCATTAACGTGCTTACCTCGTGAGCTTGCCCATTGAGCTTTTCTGTTGTTTGTGTCGCTTTACCCGCTTGGGCAGCAAGACTTTCGAGATTGTGATGCGTTTTCTCGATACTCGTTTGCGTATGTTGGCACTCCCGATTAACCTCTTCAATCAGGGTGTAAGCATCATCCGTAGAGTGAGAAACCGTATCCGCGGCCGCTTCAACATCGCTAATTGCAGCTGTGACTCTCTGAATATCATTGGTCTGCTGTTTTAAGGCTGCATTCACTTCCTTCGCGGTATTATTTAAATCTTCTGATAACGAATAGAGTGGCTTGGCTGAATCCACAAAACGCCCAAGCACAGTGCGAATTTTTGCAGACGCCATTTTTAAATGGTAATCCGCGTAAGAAAAAGGATCATCGCCAGAATAAATTAAGCGGCTGATACTATCGTATTGACCACGTAAACGTAGTAGCTGCTTTGGCGTATCCACCAACTCATGGCGAAAAAACAGCGCAATGGATGCAATAGGAAGTAAACTCAAAATCCAGTGAATCGTGTCAGTGCCTAATATTAAATTAGCGACGAGTGGAACAATGAGCGCAGTGAGTAACAGCGCATACCGAACTGCCGCATTCAAACGCATTGAGAAATGGTACTTCCCTTCTTCGATAGCACATAAATCTCGATACGCTTTCGTTGCCTTATTTACCCAACTACGCTGTGCTTTCACTCGCACCGATTGATAACCACAGATTTCACTATGCTCATAAATCGGTGTGACATAGGCATCAACCCAGTAAAAACCACCATTTTTGGTGCGATTTTTTACAATTCCTCGCCACGGATGCCCTTTTTTTAGATGCGCCCACATATCCGCAAACGCTGCTTTAGGCATATCTTTATGACGAACAATATTATGGTTATGATTAAGCAACTCTTCTCTTGTGTAACCAGCTACACGGCAAAAGGTATCATTACAATAGGTAATGACACCTCGTAAATCGGTAGTAGATACCAGTTGTTCGTGATCTTCTATTGGTACTTCTTCATTGGTATAAGTCTGATTTCTGCGTGACATATGCCTAGCTAACCCATAACCCAAACATCATAGTAACTAAAGCATAGTTCATAATCATGACCGCGATTTAGCACACCGCGAGTTGGTTCAAGAAATTGCTAACTCAAACCAACAATCCGCCCGAAGGCGGATTGCGTTAATGTGGGCGTTTATAAGTTTTCTTGGTCAGGATTATCTTGCTGTCTAATGTACCCTGCAGCATTATCTAAACTTTGTTGAGCTCCATCATGAGTCGATCGAGATTGCTGGTTGATATCATGAATTTGTGACGCATTACGTAAATCACGTTCACTGGTTATTGAAGCGATAGATTCGCGATCTTTCAAAAAACTCACCATATCTTGCTTGATACCGTTTAGCTCTGGCTCATTTTTATGCATCTCAAGAATATAGCGCGGATATTCCAGATTTTTCATTCCAGTTGAGGCAAAAGTACTCGAAATAACCTTTGAAACAATCACCCATGGAGTAATGCTAGAACGAACTAATACATTTTCAGAGCGGGTTGAATCATTGATTCCAGCCCCTGTCGAAATTTTAGACTCGGTGAACGTCCCCTCTACTTTGATATAAATGAGGTTACTTTCAAACAACATTTCTGCGTAAAACAGATGCCCTGTTTTTGATAGTATCAACCCAAAAGTTCTCACCAATAGCGCTGCCAATAATACGTCAATAATAATTGCAGCATGATGTTGACCTAGTAAGGTGAAGGTTTGCATTAATGAATGTCCACTCCCCAGAGATTTCGCATCTAAGTAGGCATTCACCACACTATTGGCTAACCATAAGCTAAGTAGAGCACCGATAACAAACAGTACACGCCCAACAATGACTGCGTTTAATCGCATTAAATTAAACCCGTGTCCAAGATCCATTTCTTTAATCTGAGGTTGAACCTCTTGTGTCATCTCGCCACGAAATGATCCTTTGCCATCAACTTGCTCATTTAAATTAGGTTCCAACATTTGATATACACGGTTAGGCACTTCTTTATAACGGCGATTGGCCATGACCAAATTATCAAGGTTGATAAATACTTCGTTGGGATGTACCGATTCCTGCCAGTTTTCTCGTAACTCTGACACTTCAACAACGGGCTCGCCATAGCTTAACCGAGCTTTCAACAATACCGCACCTACCCCACTTACTATTGCCCCAGCAATTACGATGCTGATCATAAACCAATAAGGGTGAATACTGGGCCACTCACTGATAAATTGCTGCACTTGATGAAGTGATATATCCAGCATGTCAAATGTCATTTGCAGACCAAAGCCAATCACGGTTGGAATTAAAATTGCCCCAGCAATTGTTTTAGCGATATCTTTGACCGCTAATGTCTCTGCGGTTTTTTCCACATTGCGCTGCACTCCAATGTAGCGACTAGCTTGATACCAAGTTACCAATAAGTGAACCACCACCACTATTGAATAAACAGGGAAAATATAAGCACCGACTTCACCAGCAAACCCAGCCAATGTCACAAAAGCGACCAACGCATACACAATAAAAATAAGCGCGGTTTTTACCCAAGCGGCAAAAAGGTATTGGGCAAGATTCCGCACCATATACGGCATATAAGTTAAACGGGGAAAAAAGCTATGTAACAGTCGGGCGACAATGCCTTGAGGCTCGGTGAACGTAATGTTTTTCCGCCCCATCAGCATCTCGGGTAATTCTGCATTGCTATACGCAACATACGCTGATTCTTGTTGCGCTGTTTGCGACTGTGAATCACTTAAGTTCCGAGCCAACGATGTTGGGTGATTACGTCCAACAAAGTAGCGTAACATGGCGATAATGCCTTTCGCTAAAGTGATAATACCACTGGTCAGAACGCCTAAACCGAACAATGCTAATATCCAGCCTGCGAAGACTTCTGTTTTAACTGAGGATGCGGCATCAATCAGCATATAGATGCCCACGCAAGCCCCGACTGCACCACCGATTGTATTGATGAGACCTTCTGTTTTAAAAGGATTTTTTATTCCAAGATCTATCGATCCATAATCAAATGCCATTATTAACCCTTATACACCTAACGCGTTGCCTATCGCAGACAACGTATCAATCTGACTGTTGAATTTGTTACCTGTGAATTTTGGGCTGGAACACAACAGATTGATAGAGTTGAACACCATCAATGGTGAGACGTTGAGCCCAAAAATGAGGTTACCAACGTTTCTCTGACCATAAGAATGAAAATGTATTTACACCAATCAGCGTCAGGTTATTCACTATTTCCTCTCTCATCTCGTCGACGTTATCATCACGCGGCCATAACTTAGCGTTCACTCAATAACTTAGCGCATACGGTAATTATTTCGGTTAGCGTATGGTAAGAGCCCTTATTACATCAATACTCATCATAAAATGCAGTGCCACTATTAAGTCACTATTGGTTAAATTACCCCCTAAAAATCTCTAACAGAACTCTTAGAATCCTCAGCAAATCATTGCATAGAAATGACATTTCTTCATGAACTTCAACCAATACTAAATACGAAACATAAAAAACACCGTTCTAAATACCGTGTATTCGGTGAGTAATGGACACAGCACAAATCACTCAACATGTGCTTATTAACAAGAGAAAGGTATTCAGATGAAAAAAAATATCACCCTTACGCTTATCGCTGGTCTAGTGGGCAGTGCACTGATGACTCAAAGCGCATTTGCAGATGTGTACGTCGGTGGCCGTGCGGGATATTCATTCCTTGATGATGCTTGCTATCAACCTAGTGGCTGTGACGATGATGATGGTGCAGCTGGCCTATTTTTAGGCTATCAAGCCAACGATTGGTTCGGGGTAGAACTTGGCGCTGATTGGCTCGGCAACCATGACGTCAATTACATGGATAATGGATCATTAAGCCGTAGCAATCACAATTTATCTGCTATCTCTTTAGCGCCTAAATTTACCTATAACATTAATCCTAAAGTGGATGTTTTTGCCAAAGTAGGTGCGGCATACATGCAATTTGGAGATGATAATGACACCGTACCAACAGCGGCGGTAGGTGCTGAATATCATCTGACTAAGCAATGGGATGCGCGTGTTTCTTACCAACGCTACCAGGACATGTCTGACGACGTATTTCACGATATGGACACGAACTTAGTCAGCGTAGGCCTCAGCTATAAATTTGGTCAATCAGAACCAGCACCCGCTCCGCAACCAGCTCCACAACCTAAACCTGAGCCGATTGCTAAAGCTGAGCCAGCACCTCAGCCTGCGCCAAAACCGCGCTGGGTAATCAAACAACATGGCACCGAAAGCGACCAAAGCCTATTCGCTCTTGAAAGTGCTGAACTGACAGAAAAAGGCAAAGAAGCATTCACACCACTGTTAGAGACGTTACGTCAATATCCAAATGCAGAAGCAACCATAACGGGTTATACCGATTCAACGGGTTCAGAAAAATACAACCAGCAATTGTCTGAAAAACGCGCTCAAGCAGTTGCTAACTTCTTAATTGAAGGAGGCGTTCAGGCAGATAAATTGACAGTCAAAGGTAAAGGCGAAAGTAATCCAATTGCATCCAACGCTACCTTAGCTGGCCGTAAACAAAACCGTCGTGTGGAAGTTGATATTCCTTCATTCGATTACAAAGTGAAACAGACACCAGCAACACAATCATAATCGACTACTGTTGTGTGATATTGTGAAACTAAGGCCCCTTGATTGGGGCTTTTTATTATTACTAGAGCGGTGTACTTTTCTCTAGGTTATATAAAACGCAACCGACTTTTTATCCTGCCAGATCCAAGCACCACACCAATAAATCACAAAACCACACCTTTCACATTGACATTTACTGACAATTAAATTGGCAACTTATCGTCTCTTTGGGAGCAATATAGCTACTTTTGTACGCCAAATTAAAAACTCCTAGACCTTAATTGTATTTTTAGTAAAAAAAGTTGTAACATATCGTTACATTTTGTGAGAGCACATAATAAAAGATTGCTTGAGCCTCCCAATTATCGCTCAATCAATTCGTCACTTAGCTGTGTAATGTTGTCTATTCTGCTGGTGTCCACTTCTAACGCTCCCAAAATGTCATAATGACATCAGCCCTTTTATCAATTGATTCAATTGGTATTTATCACTGGTTCATTCTCCTAGGCTTTTAGGAGTTTTGTGAAAGGGTCAATCATGACTATAAAAAATATAAAACGCTCCCCTATCAATAAAAGGGTGATTGATGGGGTATATGAAACTAACAAAATGCTTTTAAACGTCGGTAAAACAACAGTAACAAAGCTTTTTAAGCCCCATAAATCGAGCTCAGCTCGTCGTTACAAACTGGAAAAAGAGTCGCTAACACGACTTAAGGGTGTCAATGGCACACCAGAGTTGTATGGCGCTGATGACGCTCAGTTCACCCTAAAAATGTCACGTTTACCTGGAGTGTCTGCAGAAACATTAACCCCTGCAAACATTCAAGCGTTGGCAAAAATTGTAAAAGATACTTTAGCCGCCGGCGTCGCTCGCCATTCAATGCCAATACGCGATATTGTGGTTGATAAAGAGGGACAACTGGGCTTGGTCGATTTTGAACGCGTCACTTTAAGAAAGTGGTCTTGGCGTCCAGATTGGATCGTAGCTTGCTGGGTTTCTTATTACCATTTAGCGCGATTGATTGCAGAATATCAACCGCAGATGTTAACGCGTAAACAGGAAAAACTGGTGAGATTCGGGGCACATTCACGCTCCCTAGTCCGTTTTATACACTCCCTTTAACAGGGTAGCTCGAATGTAAACTAATCAAAAGCGGCGGTAACGCCGCTTTTTTATTCTCATAATATTAGTGATGATTAAAACGCTTACTCCCAGTTATCGATCACTTTTTGTTGCAGCTCTTCTGGGTATGCGCCAGCGAACGAACTGTGATTTAAACGGCCTTCGCCAGCAGCCGGTTGTAGACAGTCATGAGCAACGCGAGTTGCGTTGTGGTCATGACACTCTTCAGGATCGTAACAGTTCAGTAATGGTAGAATTTCACCAAAACTTTCCACACGATGACGCGTTGGGTGAACACGAGTGGCTAATGCCCACAACACATCTTTGTAATCTGTTGGGTCAATATCGTTATCTAGAACGTAGATCATTGGACAGTTTGGACCGTATTTAGTATCCCAAATTTTTTCACCAATGCGTTTGGTCAATTCTTCACTGCTAACATCTGGCAGTTTTTCGCGCCAATCTTCATCAACCGTTACCAATAACCAGTGCACAGCAGTTTCTAATGGAGACCATGCCATTGTGACAGGTAAACCTGATTGATTTAAGCTATCTAGGATTTCAGCGCTCATAGCCACACCTACCGCAGTATGAAACTCGTCTACTGGACGGCCTTCTGGAATGAATGGCCAAATGGCATCATCGCGGTAAGTAATACACTCTACCGTGTAAATAGGTTGCATGCTGGTGCCTTTAACTGCATAGCCAGCATATTCACCAAATGGCCCCTCTTCGGCTCTCTCTTCAATAGAAATGTGGCCTTCAATCACCAACTCAGAGCTGGCTGGCACTTCTAGATCAATGGTTTCACAACGAACCGTTTCAATGGCTTCACCAAAGTGGCCGCCAAGGTAATCGGATTCATCAACCCAATCACCAAGTGGCATAGAAGAGACAATTGGTAAAGCAGGCTCACACCCTTGAACCAAAGCGTAAGGCATTGGCTTACCAATTTTGCGCCATTCGTTCCACACCATCGCAATATGCTGTGGCATCAGAATCAGTCCGGTCATGTGTTTGCCGTCCAATTTTTGGATACGAGCAATCGACCAGTTGGTCCATTTACCATCTGGGGTACGCGCAACAATTGTGCCCCAAGTATTAGAATATTCGCCACCATCTTCTTGATGTAGAAATGGAATTGGGAATTTATCCAAATTGGCATCATCCCCATGGAGAATATTTTCTTTACATGGTGCTGTATCTAAAATTATCGGTTTCACTGGTTCATTATGTTTAGACTGGGCAAGACTCTTAACGATGTCACTCCAACTCGCGGTGTGATCTAGACCAACAGACAGAGCAACACGAGCGGCAGGATACTCTGGTAAAGAACTCAGTGATGCAGGAGCCCCCATAGCTCTTAAGCCAGGCAACTTCCCCTTAATATTATTGAAAATTGGGGCTGGCGAACAAAGATCATAACTACGACGTGTAATAGCCGCCATTTCCAGATACGCATCTACTTCCCGCGAAATTTCGACAATATCGCCAAGTTCATTTAATTGGGAAATATAATCGCGCAGGTTTTTAATTCTTTTCATAATACCCCTTATACTTACATCGTTTATTACTTTAAAGTATGGGCATCGGTAATATGTTATCTTGCCGGTGCTCTATTACATATATTTAGTTTAATTACTTATCATATCGGCACTAAAGATATCATAAAAAAGTTAGATATATCCAGCAATTAGAGAAAAACACCACGTAAATTATAGATGTGAATAATTTAGAATATTAATTATAAATATCTATTACATTACCTCGATAAAATAACAAATTTTTATCTCGAAAAATATAACATTTCACCTTTAATCAAATTTAAATCATAAACATTAATAATAAAAATAATCTCGTATAACTATAATTGTTTATATAACTAGAACTAAAACATCAAATAATTAAAAGTATTTAAAGATAAAAAAAATGGACACCGTTGTCAGTGTCCATTCATTTTATATGACTCTTTAGTTTTGACTAACTAAATTAAACATTTGGTTAGTTGAACCAGCTGTACATTTATACTGGACAATATCTGCGCCATCGTCAGTAGAAGAATCAACAACATTTAGGCATAGCTCGCTATTGCGATTGATGAGACGCCATTTACCTGATCCAGCAGATTGAATCCGAAACTGTTGATCCCAACCTTCATCATAAGTATCTAACTCTATGGTTGTATTACTTGTTCGATAGCCATTTTGCACTGTCAGCGCTTTGGTCGGTGCATTTAATGGGGAAATACGATGCCAAATTTCATCGACACTAGAGATAGCAAATTTTTGGCAATCATTATCTAACCAGCTCCACTGCTCGACATTGGTACCGTCACTCGTCGCACAATTTGTAATATCGATAGCTTTGCTTGATACAACAGGCGTAATGCGATAAGTGCCACTGACTGTCGTATTTGTGACAGTGGATGTTTCAACGTCTCGTAAGTAAAAACGCTGACAGATATTATCTAGATCGGAATACACGCCAATTGCAGTACCATCACCTAACCCACAATCAGTGAGATCGAGCAATTTACTGTTATACGCTGAAACAAATCGATAGCCACCTTCATCTCTTGGCTGTAAATACCATTGAGCTTTGGTACTTGAACAACTTGCGAAGCTTGTGCTGCTGCCACTTACACTTAAACAAGTGGATGTGTCACTCTCAGGCATTAATGTCACAGTACCATTCGATTGAGCTGTGATTTGCCAAATTTGAGTGTCATCATCGCTCCATTCGTCTTGCTCTGCAGATGAACCTGTCGATGTTAAAACTCGACCACTCTGAGCACTGACAATTGCTACACTACCGGATGCCGATAATGTCCACTCATCACTACAATCATCATCGGTACAAACATCATAAGATTCGTTGCTTGTTGAGTTCGCTAAGGTGAGTAACCCATCAGAACCTACATCGAATGTCCATTTCTGACAGTCTTCATTTTCCCATGCAGAAAATTCCTGAGTACTACTACACTGGTAGCCCGTAAGGAAGTTGCCATCATCATCAGCTAAGCGAACAACCCCGTCCGCAATCTGGTCGACAATCACTTCAGTAGAACTGTCCAACGTATAATCACCGTCATCACTCACTGTATAGTGGCTCAAGGTTAACATTGGAGCTTCAGGTTTCACTTGGATCGGGCCATCTTCACCTGAAGGAACAGCAATAGATTCTCCTGTAGCAACGGGTTCACCAAAATTAGGAGTGCCATCTGAGTTCCAAGTATAAGACTGAGCTCTTAGTGAGCGAGTGGTACCACAGCCATAACTTGAACTCGCATTTGCG
Source organism: Vibrio nitrifigilis (assembly GCF_015686695.1). Lineage (NCBI taxonomy): Bacteria > Pseudomonadati > Pseudomonadota > Gammaproteobacteria > Vibrionales > Vibrionaceae > Vibrio > Vibrio nitrifigilis. The sequence continues at coordinate 963,381 of NZ_JADPMR010000004.1, forward strand.
TGATAAACAATCCAATCTTCAGTGCCATCCGGTGATGTGAAAAAGCCGTTATGTCCAGGCGCATAGACACCGTTGGCCGATTCAAATACGGGATCATCAGATTTCGTCCAGTCATCCGTGGTTAGCGGATCGTCTCCGGTGAGTTCCAATAGTCCCAGTTTATAACTTGAAGTGTCACAGTAACTAGCAGAATAGACAACGTAGACATGACCATCATGTATTAAAGGCTCAGGGCCTTCGTTAACGTTCATGCCCACCTGTTCCCAATCTAATGAAGGAGTGCTTAACAGACTAGGATCGCCGGATGTCGTCCATGGGTCAGACATTTTTACGATATAAAGTTGCTGATAGGCACCACTCCACTGTGAATACATCAAATAGAGCTGGCCTTTAATCGTAATATAACTACCATCGATGTTGTAGCTGTCTTCCAAAGGTGAACCTTTGTATTCATAAGGCCCCATTGGATCATCCCCCTGACTTTCCAGTACAGAAATATGCTGATAATCATAAGTTCCACTCTCGCCAGAAGTATAAAGCATATACCAGCGCCATCCGTCTGGACCATTGAGGCGGTGGAATTCAAATGCCCAAAAATTGCAACAGCGTGAAGAATCGGTTTCCGACCAGACATTCACAGGCGTTGCATCATCTAATCCCGCCAATGTCGGTGATTTTCTCATTTCTAACTGAGAACTCCACGTTGTCGTAGCCGAATAGTAGTTACCGTGATAATACATCAGCCATGGATCTGCGCCATTTTCATAGATGGGATTCGTAAAAGTTGAACTAGCAAAACCACTCCCCATAGCCAACATATAGAAAGCTATCATTGCTAACCATCGGCTCCACCAACTTTGGCATAACCGTTTCTGTTTTTTCATTGGTACTCTCCGTTACACGTTATGTATTAAATGTTTAATGGCACTAATTGAGCCATTTATATCAACAAATATATGCATTTTGTTGTTTATATTTAGACTATAAATTAGTCACATTTAAAACGCCTAACAGGCCATTGTGATCTCCACTCAATTTAAAAATAAAACGTGATTTCATTTATTTATTTGAGCAGTAAATCAACTTTTATCGACAGAAAACAAAGGAATTAAGCGAGTAGTGTTATAGGAAGAGAATGATGGAAGGTTTATACCCAAGTAACCTCAAGATGCTGTTTCAGCGAGAATATATTCGCTCTTAGGCAAGGCACTGATTTGAGGACATAGTCATTCTACGTTGAAAATCAGTAACACCGCCTAGGAGCGAATAAAACTCGCCCTTCGGGAGCTCATCAACAAGCCTATTTCTGCGCTCAATCACGTTGAAAGGGAATGACCATTCCTGCCGTGATTGAGCTTGACCTAGGCTCGTTGATGAAGCTCTGAATCCTGCATCTTGATTGAGGTCATTTGGGTATAAATCATTAAAACGAAAAAAGGAGAGCCTAGGCTCTCCTTTACTTTAAACTTTTGCTAGAGCTACTAATTAAAGAGCAGCTTTTGCTTTTTCAACTAAAACTGTAAATGCAGCTTTGTCGAATACAGCGATGTCTGCAAGAATCTTACGATCGATTTCGATAGATGCTTTTTTCAGACCGTTGATGAAACGGCTGTAAGAAAGACCGTTCTGACGAGATGCCGCGTTGATACGTGCAATCCAAAGTTGACGGAATTGACGTTTCTTGTTGCGACGGTCACGGTAAGCGTATTGACCAGCTTTAGTAACAGCTTGGAAAGCTACACGATATACACGTGAACGTGCACCGTAGTAACCTTTAGCTTGTTTCAGAACTTTCTTATGACGTGCACGAGCTTGTACACCACGTTTTACGCGAGGCATTATGCTTCTCCTAAACTAAACGAATTTAAAAACTAAAAAGATTAAGCGTATGGTAGACAACGAATCACACCCGCTACTTCACATTTAGGAAGAAGTGAGTTTGGACGTAGTTGACGCTTGTTCTTAGTAGTACGCTTAGTCAAGATGTGGCTTCTTGTCGCGTGCTTGTATTTAATACCGCCAGCAGTTTTTTTGAAACGCTTAGCAGCGCCTTTGTTGCTTTTCATCTTAGGCATGATGAATAAACTCCGCATTGTTGCAGTTAATAACATGTAATCAGGGCGAATTAAAAATCGACCGCCATAAAACGGTCGATTTCAATTACTTGCAAAAGCCGTTAATTACTTCTTCTTAGGGGCCAACACCATGATCATCTGGCGACCTTCGATTCGAGATGGGAAGGATTCAACTACAGCAAGTTCTGCAGTGTCTTCTTTCAAACGATTCAAAACGTCAACACCGATGTTTTGGTGAGCCATTTCACGGCCACGGAAGCGAATGGTTACTTTCACTTTGTTGCCGTCTTCAAGGAAACGCGTCAGGTTGCGTAGTTTTACCTGATAGTCTCCGATATCAGTCCCAGGACGGAATTTAACTTCCTTAATCTGGATCTGTTTTTGCTTTTTCTTCTGCTCTTTTGTAGCCTTGCTCTTCTCAAAGAGGAACTTGCCATAGTCCATTACACGACAGACTGGTGGCTCGGCGTTAGGGCTGATCTCTACGAGATCCAAACCAGCTTCCTCAGCTGTAGCTATTGCTTCTTGAATCGATACTACACCTACAGATTCGCCGTCAACGCCAGTTAAACGAACTTCACGAACGCCACGAATTTCACCGTTTAAACGATGCTGGTTTTGTTTGGCCGGCATTTGGCCACGTCTTCCGCCTTTAATAGTTTATTCCTCCAGATTAAGCTTACGGCTATCAATCTCAGCTTGGATATGGTCAATGAAATCATCCAACTTAAATTTACCGAGATCTTTACCTTTACGAGTACGCACTGCTACTTCACCGGCTTCCATCTCTTGGTCACCGCATACAAGCATGTACGGAACACGCATCAAAGTGTGTTCGCGAATTTTAAAGCCTATTTTCTCATTTCTCAAGTCTGCTTTTGCACGAATTCCACATTTTTGCAGTTTTTTCGCTACTTCATGAGCATAATCAGCTTGTTTGTCCGTGATATTCACTACAACAGCTTGTTCTGGCGCCAACCAAGTTGGGAAGAAGCCTGCGTATTCTTCAATAAGAATACCAATAAAGCGTTCAATAGAACCCAGAACAGCACGGTGAATCATAACAGGTACTAAGCGTTCATTGTTTTCACCAACGTAAGTCGCACCAAGACGACCTGGAAGGTTGAAATCTAATTGAACAGTACCACATTGCCATGCACGGTCTAAACAGTCGTACAGTGTGAATTCAATTTTAGGGCCATAGAATGCACCTTCACCCTCTTGAATCTCGTATGGAATATCCATCGATTCAAGAGCGACTTTAAGGTCCGCTTCTGATTTGTCCCAAATCTCATCGCTACCAACACGTTTTTCAGGACGAGTCGATAATTTAACCGCGATGTTGTTAAATCCAAATGTTTGATATGTATCGTATACCATTTTGATACAAGATGACACTTCTTCTTGAATTTGATCTTCAGTACAGAAGACGTGTGCGTCATCTTGTGTAAAGCCACGTACACGCATAATACCATGCAAAGAACCTGATGGTTCATTACGGTGACATGAGCCGAACTCCGCCATGCGTAATGGTAAATCACGGTAAGATTTTAAACCTTGGTTAAAAATCTGCACGTGACCCGGACAGTTCATTGGTTTGATTGCGTATTCGCGGTTTTCAGAGGATGTTGTAAACATCGCATCTGCATATTTGTCCCAGTGACCAGAGCGTTCCCAAAGTACACGGTCCATCATCATTGGACCTTTTACTTCTTCATAGTTGTACTCTGTTAATTTAGTACGAACAAATTGCTCTAGATTGCGGAAGATTGACCAACCATTGTGGTGCCAGAACACCATGCCAGGGGCTTCTTGCTGCATGTGGAACAAATCTAATTGTTTACCGATCTTACGATGGTCACGTTTCGCTGCTTCTTCCAAGCGAGTAAGGTGCGCTTTAAGCGCTTTCTTATCGTGAAACGCTGTCCCGTAGATACGTTGTAGCATTTTATTGTCACTGTTACCGCGCCAGTATGCACCAGCAATGTTCAACAGTTTAAAGTTCTGACAAAAGCCCATGTGCGGTACGTGTGGACCACGACACATGTCAACGTATTCTAAATGATGGTAAAGACCAGGGTGATCATCGCGAGCTACATTTTCATCAAGGATTTCCATTTTGTATGGTTCACCACGAGATTCAAATGTATCACGAGCTTCCTGCCAGCTTACGGTTTTCTTAACAACTTCGTATTTGGTCTTTGCTAGCTCTTTCATGCGAGCTTCGATTTTATCGAGATCATCTTGAGATAGAGAATGCTCTAAATCGATATCGTAGTAAAAACCATTGTCAATCGTTGGACCGATCGCCATTTTCGCTTCAGGGTAAAGCTGCTTTAATGCATGACCTAGCAGGTGAGCACAAGAGTGGCGAACGATTTCAAGACCGTCTACGTCGTCTTTCGTGGTGATAATTTCTAGACTTGCATCGTTTTCGATAAGATCACAAGCATCAACACGTTTACCATCTACACGACCAGCGATGGTTGCTTTTGCAAGACCAGGACCGATAGATTGTGCGACTTCAAGAGTAGATACTGGGTTGTCAAATTGACGCTGACTGCCGTCAGGAAGTGTAATAATAGGCATGTTTAATCCTTACAGTGGTGTTGCACACCAAGCAACACTTGTCAGTGAATGTAGTGCTTTAGAATAAATGGTAAAGCACGCGTAACATTGATTTGTATACTCGTTTAGGCACAAATACGGATGCACCTGCCTGAGCATGTCATCGCATTCTAAATGAATAGTTGGAAATGACAACCGCTTTTATTCCATCTATCTCAAATGACATCGATTGCAGGCAATTTATTATATTTTTCAACCTATTTATGCGGGTGATAGCCATGACAAATAGGCTTGTTTAGGCACGTAAATCTGGTTACGATCCTTTCATCATTATTGCCATGATTTAATACAACCTTATATGCCCCTAAAGGTTTCATATCAATAACGCGCTGACTAGCCGTTTCACGAGAGTTTACTAATGACATCATCACCTTCGCCACAAACTGGCGATTTACTGCGTCACTACCCGGCTTTTTTCCATTTTTGGTTTGCCCGATTAGCCAGTGGTTTTGCTTTTCAAATGGTCTCTGTCGCGGTGGGCTGGCAAATTTACGACTTAACAGACTCTGCGCTCAATTTGGGGTTAATCGGCTTAATCCAATTTATTCCAGCGGTATTGCTGGCATTACCTGCTGGGCATATTGCTGATCAATTTCACCGTCGTAAGGTAGTGGTTGTCTGCCAAATTTTTGAATGGTTAGCCCTTGTCGGGCTCGCCGTCATGGGATTTGCTCACCTGCTGAATGAAGCCGCTATTTTATGCTTTATCGGCATCATCAGCGTATTTCGGACGTTTGAAAACCCATCGGCACGAGCCATCGTACCAGCACTGGTCCCTGAACGAATTTTACCGCGCGCACTGGCTATCAATGGCTCAGGAGGCCAAGCAGCGAGTATTATTGGCCCTGCTTTAGGCGGTTTTTTGTACATATTAGGTCCAAGTTATGTATACGCAATTGTGGCGTTAATGACACTCACTTCGGTCATTTTGATGGCGAGGTTACACTATCAATATCAGCCACCTAAGCGCGTTCCAATGGACCTAAAGCGACTATTTTCAGGTGTGGTTTTTATTCGCCAACAGAAAACCTTACTTGGCGTATTGTCTCTAGATTTGTTTGCCGTATTACTGGGAGGTGCAACCGCACTTCTTCCTATCTTTGCCAAAGACATTCTTCATACAGGCGCATGGGGGTTAGGTTTATTACGAGCGGCACCTGCTGTCGGGGCGCTGCTCATGTCATTTTTCCTCGCTAAATACACCATGCAACGCAAAGTCGGCTTAGTGATGTTTGGCTCTGTTGCTGGGTTTGGCGTCGCAACGATTATTTTTGCACTTTCCAGCAACCTATGGCTATCACTTGGCGCGTTATTCGCGCTAGGAGCTTTAGACATGATCAGCATGGTGATTCGCAGTACCCTCGTTCAGTTAGAAACCCCTGACGAAATGAGAGGTCGCGTCGGTGCTGTCAATTCGATTTTTATCAATACATCGAATCAGCTCGGAGAATTCGAATCTGGCATCGTAGCGGCCGCATTTGGTGCAGTGAATGCGGCATTAATCGGTGGGATTGGCACATTAGTTGTTGTTGGGTTGTGGATGATGTGGTTCCCCACACTGCGTAAACGAGAGAAACTCGTTAATTCAGATTCTTAACTGACCTGCGGCAGTCACAGCGTAGCCTGGTCTCCCTTTCTAAGTCACAACGCAGAAAGAGAGACCAACTCCTGGGTATATTCTTGCACAGGATAAGTGAACAACTGCTGCGTTTCCCCTTCCTCAATCACCCTACCATGACGCATGACCAGCGTATAATGACAGAGCGAGCGCACAACACTTAAATCATGGCTAATAAACAAGTAAGTTAAGCCATATTTACTCTGTAATGATTTGAGTAACTCTAATACTTGGGATTGAACCGTTCGATCCAAGGATGATGTCGGTTCATCGAGTAAGATAAATTCAGGTTTGAGTACCAACGCGCGAGCAATCGCAATTCTTTGTCGCTGACCACCAGAAAACTCATTCGGATAACGGTGACGAGAGCTAGGATCTAACCCCACTTCCCGCATCACTTCACACACCGCGTGTTCAATCTCAGTAGAATCAAAATTTGTGTGAACCGTTAATCCTTCGCCAATCACTTGTGCAACCGACATCCTTGGATTTAGCGCTGAAAACGGGTCTTGGAACACCACTTGCATTTTACTGCGATAGGGCAACATTTGCTTGCGATTTAATCCCTGTAATTCATTGGCTTGATATTGAATTGAGCCTTGAGAGTGCACCAATTGCAGCACCGCCATACCCGTTGTAGATTTACCTGAACCGCTTTCTCCAACAAGACCTATGGTGTGTCCTTGCTGCAATGAAAAAGCCATATCAGTCACCGCCTTAACATGGTCAACTGTTCTTTTAAACAAACCACCTTTAATCGGAAACCAAACCCGCAGTTTGTCGGTTTTAACCAGCACCGGAGTTTGCGCATTCACTGCAACGGGGAATCCACTGGGATCAGAATTAATCAACATTTGTGTATAAGCGTGGCTCGGCTGGGCAAAGATAGTCCGACAGTCATTCACCTCGATTAAATGCCCATGCTGCATTACAGCAACACGGTCGGCAATACGCCGCACAATGCTTAAATCATGGGTAATAAATAGCATCGCCATGCCCAGTTCACGTTGAAGAGACTTCAGCAAATCTAAGATTTGCGCTTGAACCGACACGTCTAAAGCCGTTGTTGGTTCATCGGCTATGAGCAGTTCTGGCTCATTAATCAAAGCCATAGCAATCATTACTCGCTGGCGTTCACCACCGGATAGTTCATGAGGATAAGCGTTTATCTTTTGTTCGGGCTGATGAATGCCAACTTTAGTGAGCCACTCTATCGCTAACGATTCGGCTTTAGTTTGGCGTATACCGCGATGCACCGCGACGGTCTCCACCAGCTGCTTACCAATTTTATGTAGTGGGTTAAGCGAAACCATCGGCTCTTGAAAAATCATGCCTATTCGGCCGCCGCGAATCCCTCTTAACTGACGCTCAGAACAGGTCAACGTGTTTAAACCATCAAAATGGATTGCCCCAGTTTGATAATATGCAGCGCCTTTCGGCAGTAATTTTAAGATGGCATTCGCTGTAACGGATTTGCCCGATCCACTCTCTCCGACTAAAGCAAGAGTCTCACCGCGCTTTATCTCTAACGAAACGTTATAGGTGACCGTTTCTATGCTTTTAGAGCGTTTAAACCCAACCGAAAGTTTATCGATAGTTAACAATGTATCGCTCATATCTATCACCTTTGCATGTGTGGGTCAAACGCATCTCTTACTGCTTCGCCGACAAACACCAACAACGTGAGCATCAAAGATAAAACGACGAATGCAGAAATGCCGAGCCAAGGTGCCTGTAAGTTCGCTTTACCTTGCGCCAATAATTCACCAAGCGATGGGGAGCCAACCGGTAAACCGAAGCCTAAAAAGTCCAACGAGGTTAATGTCGTCACTGAGCCAGATAGAATGAATGGCATCATCGTCAAAGATGCAACCATCGCATTGGGTAACATATGACGTAACATGATACGCGTATCACTTACGCCCATCGCTTGCGCCGCCTTTACGTAATCAAAATTACGACCACGTAAAAATTCAGCTCGAACCACCCCCACTAAACTCATCCAACTAAACAGAACCATAATACCCAGTAACCACCAGAAATTGGGTTCGACAAAACTGGATAAAATAATTAATAAAAATAGCGTTGGCATCCCAGACCACACTTCAATAAACCGTTGGCCAAGCAAATCCACCCAGCCTCCGTAATAGCCCTGAGTCGCCCCCACAAAAACACCAATGAATGAGGAGACGATGGTCAACACAAAACCAAACAACACCGAAATACGAAATCCATAAATGATACGCGCCAAAACGTCTCTTCCTTTATCATCGGTTCCAAGCCAATTCGTTTCATCTGGTGCTGATGGTACGTTGCTTACCAAATCATAATTGATTGTGTCGTAACTAAAATGGATGGGAGGCCAAAGCATAAAACCTTGCTCGTTTATCCGCTTTTTCATGTAGGGATCGGTGTAATCTGTTTCTGTCAAAAATTCCCCACCAAACGTCGTTTCTGGATACATTTTAACAATGGGAAAATACCAATGGTGTTCATAAGACACCAACAGAGGCTTGTCATTGGCAATCACATCAGCCAATAAACTGATTCCAAACAGAACCATAAATATCCATAGCGACCAATATCCGCGCCGATTTGCTCTAAAACGTTGCCAGCGAGCGACATTCAGTGGGTTAGGTCGAGTTCGTTTGAATAAGGTCATTAGCGAGCCTCAAAATCAATGCGCGGATCAACCCACATATAGGTAAGATCCGAAATAATACTTAAAATAAGCCCAAGTAACGTCATGATATACAAAGAACTAAACACGACCGGATAGTCACGCTGAATGGTGGCTTCGAAACCTAATAAACCGATCCCATCAAGCGAAAACATCACTTCAATTAACATCGAACCGGTAAAAAAAATGCTGATAAACGCTGAAGGAAACCCGGCAATAATGATCAACATTGCATTACGAAAAACGTGTTTGTAAAGAATCGCCCCTTCATCGAGGCCTTTCGCTCGAGCGGTGACGACATACTGCTTATTAATTTCATCAAGAAACGAGTTTTTTGTCAGCATACTTAGAGTCGCAAAGCCACCCACAACCATCGCCAGAATAGGCAGTGTCATATGCCAAAAATAATCACCAATTTGCTGATACCAAGTTAATTGTGCAAAGTTATCGGAGACCAAACCACGCAGCGGAAACCAGTTAAAGTAGTTACCGCTCGCAAATAAAATGATCAGAATAATTGCAAACAAGAAGCCGGGAATTGCGTAACCAACAATGACTAAAGCACTGGACCACACATCAAAGCGAGAGCCGTGCCGTATCGCTTTAGTGATACCTAGTGGTATTGATACCAAATAGATAATAAGTGTGCTCCATAGGCCAAGAGAAATCGATACAGGTAATCGCTCTTTAATTAAATCGATGACATTACCGCCTCGAAATAAACTGTCACCAAAATGGAATGTGACGTAGTTTTTAAGCATCTCGGTATAGCGCTGCCAAAGCGGCTTATCAAAACCAAATTGTTGCTTAATTTGCTCCACCACTTCAGGATCTAGCCCGCGCGACCCTTTGTAACCAGCATGATGACTATCTTTACTCGGAGCGATATCCTGACCACTCCCCGTAAAACGGTCCATTAAACCGGATTTTTGCCCTTCAAGTTGCGCGATGGCTTGTTCTACTGGCCCACCTGGCGCGACCTGAATAATAAAAAAATTAAGGGTGATAATCGCCCATAACGTTGGAATCACCAGTAATAGTCGCCGAAGTAAATATGCTGCCATAGTTTTCCTTAACGCCTTTTCGCCGGCAAACGCTGCGCTTTTTGCTTACTCACCCACCAAGTATCTAAAGCAAGCGAATATTTAGGCGTAATAGCGGGACGTTCAAACTTATCCCACATTGCTACTCGGTATTGAGCTAAATACCAGTGTGGAATAATGTAAAAATTCCATTGCAGAACGCGATCGAGTGCCCGCCCCAATGCCAATAATTTTTGTGGGTGAGCTTGGTTACGCGCAATTTGTTCCGTCAGATTATCCACCACTGGGTCACTAACACCTGCGGTATTGTATGTTGAATCGATGTAGTGAGAATTCCAAACAAATAACAAATCGGCGCTTGGATAAGGATTCGGTGCGTAACTCGAGACCACCATATCAAAATCACGATCACGCAAACGCTTCATATATTGCGTACTATCGACCATACGAATATGAATCTTAATCCCTAACTTTTTCAGGTTACGCTGTAGTTGAATGGCTACCTTTTCCAAACTAGGGCTCGATAACATGAGAGAAAATTCAAATGGCTGCCCTGTTTGTGCATTCACCAACCAACCCCGTTTAACAATCCAACCCGCCTGCTTTAGTAAGGCAAACGCTTTGCGCATTTGCGGCCGAATGTATCCAGAACCATCGGTTACAGGAGGTTGATATTCTTCTGTAAATACCCGTTTGGGCACTTGGTGTTTAAAAGGCTTTAAAATGGCTAATTCAGCCTGAGATGGTAAACCTTTTGCCTCATAATCGGTGCTTTGAAAATAACTGCGTGTTCGAGTGTATTGATCGTAAAACAGGCGATGATTCATCCATTGAAAGTCCATCGCGTAATTGAGCGCTTCACGCACTCGCCTATCATGAAAAATCGTTCGCTGAGTATTGAATACAAAGCCTTGAGTGGGCGCCGGTGAGGTATGAGGGATTTGTTCTTTGACAATGTAGCCCTTATCGAAATTAATCCCCGTGTAGGAATTCGCCCAAACACGAGCCTGACTTTCTTGGCGAAAATCAAAGTCTCCGGTTTTAAAGGCTTCAAGCATCACGGTATCATCGCGATAATAATCATACTGAATCTGTTTAAAATTATTCCTGCCAACGTTAACGGGCAAATCTTTCGCCCAGTAATTATCGTTAAGGCTATAAGTGACACGTTGCCCCATTTTATAGCTGGACACACGATAGGCACCGCTCCCAACCGGAGGGGTTAACAAAGGCTGACTTAAATCTTTATCTCGCCAATAGTGCTCTGGCAAAACTTGTAATGATTCCACTAAAGAGAACAATTTATCCCGTTCAGGTTTATCCATCTCAATACGCACTGTTAACTTGGCGATTGCCCTTACTGATTTAATATCCTTATAGTAAACCCGAAACTGCGGCACTCCCTGCTTCATTAACTTATCAAATGTAAATGCAACATCTTGCGCCGTAATGGGCGTACCATCTTGAAAACGCGCATGGGGGTTAATCTCTACCTCCATCCAGAGGTAATCATCGGAATAGCGTAGCTTCTGCGCAATCAAAGGGTAATAGGAGTCGATTTCATCGTCTGCTTTTTTCAGCAGCGGGTCATAGAGTTCACTGCTATCCGCTGCGGCGACACCCCGTGAAGCAAACGCATTAAAATTATCGAAACTGCCAAGTTCACCAAAAGTAACCTTCCCGTATTTGGGCGCTTTGGGATTCACATAATCAAAATGACTAAAATTTGCTGCATATTTTGCTTCACCAAACCCAACTAGATGGGTTGTTTCAATGACTTTCGCAAGTGAAACCCCACTGAATACCATCATGAATAGGCCAAGTAATAACGACCTTATTGTGCGCATTGGGCTATCCTTAACATCGATAAATTCGCTTAAGCCTTAAGCTTTTATAATACGTGTCCTGCTACTTTATCATAGGTAACTATTTACATATATGGAGGAAGATTTCGTAAATTAATCAATAATTTCGACGTACTACCATTGTTGGGTAAACAAACGCAAATAACAACAATTCGCGTTGTTATAGTTGTAATGAAACGTTACTGTATAGATTCAGCCAACCCAAATACCCACGCTAGTAATGGCGTTGTACTCACACGATTGGTGGGGTACTGTTATCCATTATTTAGTCGGACACACAATAAAAATACACATAAAGTCAGGTGATTATGCAAGCAAAACCTAATAAACGCCCCAAGTACCGCTTAACTGTTACTGCCACTGAAAGCCTTTCAAACAACTACCAACGCGTCACCTTGCAAGGTGACAGCATCGCTCATTTTGGTGCGGAAAGTGCTGGTGATTATATTAAGTTACTGTTTACTCTCGAGGGGAAAACGGATGTTGATACGTTAGCCGAAGATGCGAAACCTGTTATACGCACTTACACTATTCGTCACTTTGATACAGAAACGAACAGTATTGATGTTGATTTAGTTCGTCATACCACCTCCGATCTCAGTTGCGGTTTTGCTGCTCGTTGGGCAACAGAATGTAAAGTGGGTGACACTATGTATATTATGGGCCCGGGTAAAAAACAGGGTATAAACTTAGAGGCCGATTGGTATTTTCTTGCGGCTGATATGACAGCCCTACCCGCGTTAGCCAATACACTAAATAGCTTACCTGAAGACGCTAAAGGTTATGCTGTCATCGACATCATCGATAGTACAGATAAGCAAGATCTTACCACCCCAGAAGGGATGAATGTGATTTGGAACATTCAACATCCTGAGCACACATTAGTTGATGTGGTGAAATCTCAGCCATGGCTCGACGGGCAATGTGCCGTATGGTGTGCATGTGAATTTGATTCGATGCGTTCATTGCGCCAGTACTTTCGCAATGAACACGAGATTGAGCGAGACTATATCTATATCAGTAGCTATTGGAAAGATGGTGTAACAGAAGATGGCCACAAAGTGATCAAAAGAGACGATCTTAACGCTCAACATTAAGATTGATAGACAAGAAAAGTGTCATTCTCAACATTTTTCTTGTCTTTAAACGATTAAGAGAATGTAGATTGACCTTGTAAAACAACAACATCATGACGCCAATACTCAACATCCGCTCTTACTTTGCTCCCGTGAGTATCGTACAAAACTTTTTCTATCACTAATGCGGGTGTACCTTCGGTTGCATAGAGTGCCACCGCAATATCTCCTTGCAAAGAGCCCACCAAAATCCGGTATTCAATTTTCTGCCAATCAACGCCGAATTCTTGATGCAAGACATCAGTGAGAGAATGCTGAACGTCGATGTTCTCCAGATGAGTTGACACATCAGCAATCAAATAAGAAGTCACGTAGGCAACAGGTCGTTTATCTAGATGTCGGACTCGTTCTATTCGCTGCATATCACTGAATGGAGCCAACCCTAACAAGCGATTAGCCGCTTTATTCGCCATCTGACTTTGATTGGATATCACCATGGTATAGCCAACACGATTTTGTTGAGCGGTAAGCTCTCGAAACGATACGAGTTGATTAGGATCGTACGATAATGGTGGAGCAGCAATAAACCACCCACGACGATCTTCGCGATAGATCGCACCTTCAGACTCCAGCAAAGAAAGGGCCTCACGCAGGGTAACGCGGGTTGTATTAAACGACTCCGCTAATTTACGTTCCGACGGCAATTTTTGCTGAGGCGATAAGGTGCCCGCTTCAATCTGATCCAAAATCGCTTGTTTGATTTTTACGTACTGCACCTTGCGCCTCTCGTTAAGAAAATCATGTAAGCCTATACGATGCTATGCAAGCAACATTGCTTGTAACTCATCAAGAGAACGTACTTCAAAATGAGCATTGATGCCTTCAGGGGCAGGCTCACCATTCACATTGAGCCAACAGGTTTCAACGCCAATGTTTAATCCACCTAAAATATCTGAATGAGGGTTATCCCCTACCATCAGCACTCGCTGCTTTTCAGGATTACCCATTTTATCTAACGCATGAGCAAAAATACGAGCATCAGGCTTTGCTACACCCACCTCTTCAGAAATAATCACATGTTCAAAATGAGGAATGAGGCCAGTTCGTTCTAAACGAATCGATTGTAAATCAGAGAAACCGTTGGTGATAATGCCTAACTTCACTTTACCATGCAGCGCGTCAAGTAAGCTTTGCGCACCAGGCAATAAACTGCAAATATCGGCCATCGCCGTCATATAAGAGCAGTTTAGCTCCTCAGGTGTCGTATCAAGCTGTGTTGCCCATTCAACAAAACGCGTACGCTTTAATTGCGCCGCGGTAATATCGCCATTTTGGTACGATACCCAAAGCGGTTGATTCACTTTTTGATAAGCTTGATAAGCCTCGTCCGTTAAGTCCATCCCTTTCCGTTCAAGCATCAATGTTAATCCACGACGACCATCAAAATGAAAGAGTGTCTCGTCTGCGTCAAAAAGTATCCAATCGTACTGCATGTTTCTCTCCTCAATGTTTCCCTGCTAGTTTATACTGTTTCCCACAAACACTTAACCCATTGGTTAAGAAACTTTTTGTTTCCAAAACATCAACAATTTTACTGGGACACACAGCAAGACTTTATCTTTCCTAACTAACTGGACACACATACCAGTATGCGGGACACACACGGTTAAAGTTAGATAAATTTCACATCCATATAGAGGTATTCATGTTCAACAACTTTCCATCTATCCCCATATTTGTCGCCGTTGTTGAATGTGGAAGTTTCTCGCGTGCGGCCGAAAAACTAAATCTAACCAAATCCGCAGTAAGTAAACGTATCAATCACTTAGAAGATGAGTTAGGCATAAGGTTAATTCAAAGAACGACCCGCCATATTAGTTTGACAGAAGCTGGCGAACGATATTATGAACATGTTTCAAAAGCGCTTAACTTTGCTCAGCAAGGCGTTGATGCCGTCGCTGAACTACAGGGAGAGCCCAAAGGTAAACTGAGGATTACAGCCCCGATGTCGTTTGGTGTACGTCACGTAGCGCCATTCATCACCGAGTTTTTAGCACAATATCCGCATATTGAATTGGATCTGCAACTAGAAGATCGCATGGTAGACATGGTTGCTGAAGGATACGATTTAGCTATCCGGATCGGTCATTTAGCCGATTCAAATTTGATTGCTAAAAGATTAACAGATTGCCACAGCGTACTGTGCGCATCACCCGAATATCTGAAAAATCATAAAGTTCCAGAACAACCTTCTGATTTAATGGCACACAACTGCATAAAATACACGTATTTTAGAGGTGGTAACGACTGGACTTTTCTGCGTGAGCAACAAGAGTTTAAAGTATTACCGAAAGGGAATATGACGGTCAATAATAGTGAAGCGATCCGGCGTACACTGCTATCCGGCCTCGGTATTGGCCAACTTCCCACTTTTATCGTTGGCAAAGATATTCAAGCGGAGAAACTGGTATCGATCATGAACCACTACGATCTACCTAAACACGCGGTTTATGCCGTTTATCCGCAGCGTAAGCACTTACCACAAAAAGTCAGATTATTTGTTGATTTTATTGCTAAACAATACGGTACTCCCTCTCCATATTGGGATAATGGTGTATTTTAGCTAATCTCGAACGCAGCTAAACGCTTTCTATTTAATTGCAATTTGGCGTCATTTATTCGTGCTTTAGTTCCGATCCAATTTCTTACTTTATCTTCTAACTGAGTTGCGAGAGACAAGCATTCGCTCGGCTCCAGAGCCAGTCGTTGCAAAATGGGTGGCTCTGCATTATCGATAAACCCTTTTCCACTCACTTTTAACTGCTTACCAACCCAATCCACCAGCTCAAGGTAATCCCTTAATAGAAATGGAATTCCTCCTACCGATTTGGGTTTATTCCCGATAAAAGCAGCTAAGTTAGGTGGCGTCTTATTATTTTTTGCTAATTGTTTTAATCTCATATAAACAGAGGTATAACGTGAGTTTTCAGGTTTAGTGGCAATATTGGCGCGAATGGGGTTAAGGTCAACATATGCCATTGCGCTAATGAGCGCTTTTTCATCGAGTAGAGCTTGAGACTTGAAACGTCCTTCCCAAAAGCGCCCCGTACAGTCGTCTTCCTTATTTGCCTGCACAGCAATATGATGATTGAGCTCTTTCATAAACCAACTTAGTGAATATAGGCGCTCACGCCACGTCTTAATGATTTTGAGGCACTGTTTTCGTTCAGATTGATTCGTATTGTTATCTTCTATAAATCGATAAATTTGTAATGGCATTTTATGTAAAGAACACCATCTATCAATCACCTCACGATCACTTAGTTTAGCGGCAGACTCTTTGTTTACATGAACCACAAGATGGTAGTGATTACTCATAACCGAATAGGAGCAAATATCAATGCAATATACTGCAGCCAGCGACAACATTTTCTGTTCCACCCATGCTCTACGATGTTCATAAGATTTTCCTGACAATTGATCATACCCACAAAGGTAAGAGCGCCTGACACATCGAGATACACAATGGTAGTAAGGTGTCACCTCTGGGCAGAGTAACTTTGAACGCGCCGTTGCCATTCCAATTCCTCATCTTTTCAATAATTAAATCATGATGACAATGGGGTTATAGTCCAAACTTATACGACAAAACTTACGAGTAATTTCACAGCTAACCCAACTTTTTTAGCACTTTTAAAACGTGTGTGTCCGATAACAAAATGCCTTTAAAAGCACACGAGATTAATGTGTGTCCAATTTAGAAATGGTGTGTGTCCCATTTGAGGATTTTCTAATTTTTGGTGCGGTGCTATGTTGTTAGGTAGATGTATGTATTAACTGACTATGGAAAAGATTCAACCTCTACCCCTTTTCCTACCTAGTCTGACTGTATAAAATGCCTGATTTTTTAAAGCGTTGCCGTATAACGTTTACCAACAGACTCAGCGTTCTTATAACGTTGAGTGCTTACTAACAAACAAAAAGGAGTGAACCCATGAAAAAAGTCGCAGTAATTCTCAGTGGTTGCGGTGTATTCGATGGCGCAGAGATCCAAGAATCAGTACTAACCCTTCTTGCGATAGAGCGTAATAATGCGACTTGGCAATGTTTCGCCCCAGATGTAGAGCAAATGCATGTGATAAACCACGCGACAGGCGAAGAAATGCCAGAAAAGCGTAATGTGTTGGTCGAGTCAGCGCGAATCTGCCGTGGCAACATCAAAGACGTGGCGACATTGAAAGCAGCTGATTATGATGCGCTCGTCATTCCAGGTGGTTTTGGCGTGGCAAAGAATGTTACCGATTTTGCAGTTAAAGGTGCCGAGTGTAGCATCAACACTCATGTTGCTGGCGCGTGCCGTGCCTTTGCAAAAGCAGGCAAACCCGCTGGTTACCTGTGTATTGCCCCACACATTATTCCCATGATTTACGAAAATGGCGTTGAAGGCACAATTGGTAACGATGCAGATACTGCTGCAGCATTTAATCAACTAGGCGGTCAACACGTAAACTGCCCTGTTGATGATTTTGTCTACGATCAAGAACACCATGTTCTATCTACACCCGCTTATATGTTGGCCGAAAATGTATCCCAAGCAGCGTCCGGCATCGACAAATTGATCAACAAATTGATCTCATTAGCTTAATATTTTAGCGATTGGAAATAAGAATAATTCTCTTCTAAACCCCGTAAACACGGGGTTTACTGTTAAATTTTGTGTCTAACTTGCAACAATTGTGAAATTTAACATTACAACATTAGCACTTTATTTCTTAACAATTTAATCAAAAAACAATAATTGTCCGTTATTTAACCAGTAGAATTCATAAAACAATACATATCATAGGGGTTATTGTGTGATCCGCATCATGAACAAGAAGCAATTTTAACGTGCTTCAAGCATTCTTGCTCTAGATCAAACACCCTCAACAACATTCTGTGCAAATCTATAGCCAGATATTTTGAACATGATTATTTATTGGAGTTGACTCATGGCGAGTGCATTTTTTATTCCTACTGTAAACTTAATGGGCGCAGGCTGTCTTGTAGACGCTGCTGATGCAATTAAATCTAAAGGTTTCAAAAAAGGGTTAATCGTAAGTGACGCGATTCTTAACAAAATCGGCGTTGTAAAAGAAGTGTCTGATCTTCTAACTGAACGTGACGTTCAAACTGTTGTTTACGATGGTACTCATCCAAACCCAACAGTGACTAACGTAAACGAAGGTCTTGCAATTCTTAAAGAAAACCAATGTGATTTCGTTATCTCTCTAGGCGGTGGTTCTCCACACGACTGTGCTAAAGGTATCGCTCTTTTAGCCTCTAACGGCGGCGAAATCGCAGATTACGAAGGTGTTGACCGTTCTCCAAAAGAAATGCTTCCTCTGATTTCTATCAACACTACTGCAGGTACTGCGTCTGAAATGACTCGTTTCTGCATCATCACTGATGAAGTTCGTCACATTAAAATGGCAATCGTGGACAAACATACAACTCCACTGATTTCTGTTAACGACCCTAAACTAATGCTTGCTAAACCTGCGTCTCTAACTGCAGCAACTGGTATGGACGCATTGACTCACGCAATCGAAGCTTACGTTTCAACTGCGGCAACACCTATCACTGATGCTGTTGCTATCAAAGCAATCGAAATGATTCAAGCAAACCTACGTGAAGCAGTAGCACACGGTCAAAACCTAGAAGCACGTGAAGCAATGGCATACGCACAGTTTATGGCGGGTATGGCATTCAACAACGCTTCTCTAGGCTATGTACACGCAATGGCTCACCAACTAGGTGGTTTCTACAACCTTCCTCACGGTGTATGTAACGCAGTTCTACTTCCACACGTACAACGTTACAACGCAAGTGTTTCTGCAGACCGTCTACGTGACGTTGCTAAAGCAATGGGTGTTGACGTTGAAGGTTTGAGCGCAGAACAAGGTGCAGATGCAGCGATCAACGCTATTGTTGAATTGTCTAAAGAAATCGGCATCCCAGCAGGTCTAACTGAGCTAGGTGCTAAAGAAGAAGACGTACCTACTCTAGCAACTAACGCGCTTAAAGACGCTTGTGCTGTGACTAACCCACGTCAAGGTACTCACGAAGAAGTATGTGAAATCTTTAAATCAGCATTCTAAACACTGCTAAAAGTTAAGATTTTATCGTTAAAAAGGTGCTCTATGAGCACCTTTTTTAATAGTTCCAGAACAGTCATTACGACGTTATTATGTCAATTAAAAATAAGTCCATTTGATTTTTAGGGATTTACTTTACAACTGAAAAATAACGGTTATCATCCGACGCAAACGTTTTCCTTTTCTCTTTCCAAGAGGTTTTATGCTGTCAGATATCGACATTTGCCGCACAACACCATTATCTCCTATTGATGAAATAGCACACTCTGCTGGTTTAGAAAGCAACGAATTTCAGAGCCAAGGCCGTTATAAAGCCAAAGTGTCACTCTCTTGCTTAAATCGAATCAAAGCACACCGCAAAGGTAAATTTGTGTTGGTTACAGCTATGACACCGACCCCACTTGGTGAAGGCAAAACGGTAACCACTATTGGGCTTGCTCAAGGTATTGCTAAGTTGAACCAGTCGGTATTTGCCTGTATTCGCCAACCTTCTATGGGACCTATTTTTGGTGTGAAAGGCGGTGCTGCAGGCGGCGGTTATTCTCAAGTTGCGCCAATGGAAGAACTTAACCTCCATTTAACTGGCGATATTCATGCTGTTACCGCTGCGCACAACTTAGCGGCAGCTGCCATTGATGCTCGTATTTATCACGAGCAACGCCTTGGCTATGAGGATTTTGAAACTCGTACAGGTTTAACCGCCCTACGTATCGATCCTAAGCAAATCACCTGGAAACGTGTGATTGACCATAACGATCGAGCACTGCGCATGGTCACCATTGGTCGTAATGAAGAAGGCAAAACCATTAATGGCTACGAACGTGAAGACGGATTCGACATTTCAGCGGCTTCAGAGCTCATGGCCATTCTCGCTCTAGCTAACGATTTGCAAGACCTACGTCAACGTATCGGCCAGATTGTTGTGGCTTATAATGTGGATGGACTACCGATCACTACCGAAGATTTACAAGTGGCAGGTGCCATGACCGTCAGCATGAAAGAAGCCATTGAACCGACCTTAATGCAAACATTAGAGGGTGTTCCGACGTTGGTACATGCGGGCCCCTTTGCCAATATTGCCCATGGAAATTCATCAATTATTGCTGATGAGATTGCAACTCACTTAGCTGATTTCACAATTACGGAAGGTGGTTTTGGTTCAGATATGGGATTTGAAAAGGCCTGTAACATCAAAGCCAAAGCAGCTAATAATTCTCCGGATTGCGCCGTCATCGTAGCAACATTGCGCGGTCTAAAAGCCAACTCGGGCTTGTACGACCTCCGTCCAGGCCAAGCTATGCCTGCGGAATTATTTGAGCCGAATCAAGCAGGACTGTCTGCTGGATTTGCCAACTTACAGTGGCATATTAATAACGTGAGTCAGTATGGCGTTCCAGTGGTTGTAGCTATCAACCGTTTTCCGCAAGACAGCGATGAAGAGCTCCAGCAACTAAAATTGATGATAGAAAATCTACCACAAGATGTCGAAGTTGCCATCAGCGAAGCATTTGCGAAAGGCGGTGAAGGCGCGCTTCAACTCGCACGTGCGGTCATCAAACAGTGCCAGAAAAACAGCACGTTCACTCCGTTATATCAAACTCAAGATTCACTGGAAGACAAACTTCATGCTGTCGCAATAAAAGGGTACGGCGCAAAATCAGTAAGCTTAAGCGACAAAGCTCAACAGCAGCTCACGCAGTTAAACCAATTGGGCTTTGACAAACTTTCGGTCTGTTTAGCGAAAACGCCGCTTTCAATATCGACAGATTCAACCAAAAAAGGCGCACCAGCCAACTTTGACGTACCAATCCGTGAACTAAAACTGTGTGCAGGCGCAGGATTTGTTTACGCACTGTGCGGCAACGTGATGACCATGCCGGGGTTACCTGACAAACCCGCATTTATGAACATCGATATCGACAGCGATGGACATATCATTGGATTAAGTTAATCAATCCAATACTTCTGTTACTATTACTATTACTGAACGTAAATAATGTAGCGCAAATCTCACCAAAAATTTGTGCTACATTCCTCCCTACCACCATCCTTTAGCGCCCCACGATTGTGCACTGCACTCCCTAATTTGACGCAGTCCGCTCTACAGAGTGAATCAACATTTCGATAGTAACAAGCCAATCTATTTAACCTTATGATTTGTAATGACTAAATTTAATATTTCTCATGTCTCATTGTGGGGATGATTTTTGCATGTTTATTACATCAGAACACGTTACTAACAACGATAGTCTAGGTTAATAGAAGCGCAGAAAGTAAAGGTGTATTTCTTAAGCTTCAGCAGTGAGCAATGTTTGGTGATCATTCTAATCGAACATGTTCACGCAATTCAATGATAACAACACCGAATTTGAGAGGGATTTATGAGTTCGGATTACCGCTACCAATTAGGCAGTAAAACGTTCCACTTTGCTTCTTTGAAAGAAGTAATGGCCAAAGCGTCACCATTACGTTCAGGTGACCAGTTGGCAGGAGTGTGCGCGACATCTGCAGAAGAGCGAGTAGTGGCACAAATGGTATTAGCCGATTTACCGCTAAAAACATTTCTTAATGATGTTGTTATTCCCTATGAAAAAGACGAAATCACACGGCTTATTATTGATGAGCACGACAGCACGGCTTTTGCTGAAATAGCACATCTTACCGTGGGGGATTTTCGCAACTGGTTACTGCAAGAATCCACTACTCACGTCGAGCTAAAACGCGTGTGTCCAGGGATTACCCCAGAAATGGCGGCGGCTGTCAGTAAAATTATGCGCAACCAAGATCTGATCTTAGTCGCTAAAAAATGCCAAGTCACCAGTGCATTTCGTAACACCATTGGTTTACCGGGCCATATGTCCACTCGTCTACAACCGAATCACCCTACTGATGATATGAGCGGAATCGCGGCATCTATCTTCGATGGGTTAATGTACGGTAATGGCGATGCCGTCATTGGTATTAATCCCGCGACCGATAGTGTCAGCCAAGCTATCAAATTGATGCATTTAATGGATGAAGTGATTCAACACTACTCTATTCCAACCCAGTCTTGTGTGTTAACTCACGTCACCAACACGATTGAATGCATTGAGAAAGGGGCTCCCGTTGATTTGGTGTTCCAATCCATCGGAGGCACCGAAGGGACAAACCAAGGGTTTGGCGTGAACATCGATGTACTGCAGCAAGCCTACGATGCCGCAAATAGTTTGCAACGCGGAACCGTCGGTAACAATTTCATGTATTTTGAAACTGGCCAAGGCAGTGCTCTTTCTTCCAATGCCAACCTCGATGTTGATCAACAGACCTGTGAAGCTCGTGCCTATGCATTGGCTCGCAAATTCAATCCTCTATTGGTAAATACTGTCGTAGGATTTATTGGTCCAGAATACTTGTTTGATGGCAAACAGATCATTCGTGCCGGTCTTGAAGATCACTTCTGTGGTAAGTTACTTGGTCTGCCTATGGGCTGTGATATTTGTTACACCAATCATGCTTATGCCGACCAAAATGATATGGATAATCTGCTTACTCTGCTAGGCGTTGCTGAATGTAACTTTATTATGGGCATCCCTGGTTCAGACGACATTATGCTGAACTACCAAACAACCTCGTTCCACGATGCTTTATATGCCAGACAAGTACTGGGACTCAAACCTGCCCCAGAATTTGAGGCTTGGTTACGACAAATGGGCATCTTTAGCCAAGATGGCTTAACGCAATTAAGTGATCGTTTACCCGATGCCTTTAAACAGCCATTGCGTTTGATTCAGGAGGCAATCTAATGAACAAGCCCGCTGAATTAGAATTGGTTCATCAAGACCCATGGGATAAATTGCGTCAGTTTACTCAGGCTCGCATTGGAATTGGCCGAGTTGGTACAAGTATTCCAACCGATGAATTATTGCGTTTCCAACTCTCCCATGCTCAAGCCATTGATGCTGTGCATGTTCCTCTTGATGAGGAGCAGTTAGTCGAAAGTTTGGCAGAGAAAGAAAACTTACGCGCTTATTTACCGGCATTTCATGTACACAGTGAAGCAAGTGACAGGGTAACCTATCTGCAACGTCCAGATCTCGGACGTAAATTGAATGCCGATGGTATCGCGTTGCTGAAAACACATAGTGACCATCACCCAAGTCCGTATGATTTAGCTATCGTCATTGCAGATGGACTCTCCTCTTATGCGATTGCAAACCATGCGGCGCCATTTTTATCTGCACTGATTGAGCAATTACAAACAAGTTCCGAGCAACCATGGAATATTGCCCCACTGGTTATCGCTCAGCAAGGCCGTGTTGCCTTAGGTGATGATGTGTGTGAAGCCATTAATGCCAATGAAGTGCTTATTTTAGTTGGAGAACGCCCAGGACTCAGTTCTCCAGACAGTTTGGGCCTGTATTTGACGTGGAATGCACACCGAGGCATTGAAGAATCACTGCGTAACTGTATTTCGAATGTACGCCCAGAGGGGCTATGCTATGAAGCCGCAGCACATAAATGCTGCTACCTATTGTCAGAATCTCGCCGTCGACATGTGACAGGAATTACGTTGAAAGACCGTTCCGATGACAACACATTAGAGCATCATTCTGGACAACAGTTTTCTCTCGTTTCTCCGTCCAAAAATTGAAACGACAGAAACAAAAAGCGCCTTCCTTGCGGTTGGCGCTTTTTTCTTGTCTACTATTTAATGCTAAGCCTTATTCGCTCGCTTTTCCTTGAGCGAGAGACTTAACGTAACCCGCTCAAAAACTCCGAGCGAGTTGCTGGGTTCGATTTGAAAATACCACCCAATGCTGTTGTAGTCGTTTCGCTGGTTGCATCCATCACACCACGTGATTTCACACAATAGTGAGTCGCATCGATAGTAACTGCCACGTCTTCTGATTCAAGTAATGTTTGCAGAGCGACTAAGATCTGCTGCGTCATACGCTCTTGTACTTGCGGACGCTGAGCAAAGAAACGCACAATACGGTTAATCTTAGATAGGCCAATAATTTTTCCACGTGGAATATACGCCACTGCCGCTTTCCCATCGATAGTGACGAGATGGTGTTCACAAGTACTGGTTACCGTAATGTCTTTAACGCGTACCATCTCACTGACATTCATCTTGTTTTCGATGACAGTAATTTTAGGAAAACTGTGGTAATCCAGCCCAGAAAAGATTTCATCGACATACATTTTAGCAATGCGATGCGGGGTTTCTTCAAGGCTATCATCAGTCAAATCGAGTCCGAGGACATTGAGAATTTCACGCATGTGATACTCAATTTTTTCTTTTTTCTCATCACGACCAAATTCATTCGGCGTCATCGGAGTTTCAAGACCACGACTTGCAAGCGCTTCTTTTACTAACTTTGCTGAATCGCTCAGACCAGACATTACATTACCTCTTAACACGTTACCCCTTGGGATGGCTGACAAGGATACTCGGATTTTTTTATAATTACACCCATATTTTATAACAGGTCTTTCATATTCACTCTTATTGATCCGCTTTTTTCTATGGTAAAGTGCACAGCACAAGAATAACACCATAGGATTTTATCATGGGATGTTGTGACGCTCCGGGCCTAATGCCTATCGAAACAGCGCTTGAGACAATGTTATCTCGCGTCTCGCCTGTTCAAACAACGCTTGAATTACCCCTGCCAGAAGCTCTCGGCTTCGTACTTGCTGATGATATTCGTTCCCCGATCAATGTGCCGCCGTTTGCTAACTCAGCAATGGATGGCTACGCCGTTCGACTTGCTGAACTTAACCTCGGGCAACCATTACCCGTGTGTGGTAAATCATTTGCCGGTCACCCTTTTAAAGGAGATTGGGAAGCGATGAGTTGTATACGTATTATGACGGGCGCAGAAGTGCCGCTCGGTTGTGATGCGATCATTATGCAAGAACAAGCTCAAGTGACAGAACAAGGTGTACTATTCACCGTAAAGAACGTCAAAGAGAACCAAAATATACGTCCAACTGGCGATGATATCTGCCAGGGAGATATTGCTCTCGCTAAAGGTACTCGTCTTAGCGCTCGTGATATTCCTATGATTGCAACCCTTGGTATTGGCCAAGTGACCGTTTTACGCAAACCTAAAGTGGCATTTTTCTCAACAGGCGATGAGCTAAAACCCTTAGGCGAAGTGTTGGAAGATGGCCAAATATACGATAGCAACCGCTACGGTGTTAAAGCCCTGATCGAAAAATTTGGTTGTGAAGCGATCGATTTAGGCATCATTCCTGATAGCCCAGACAAACTCAAAGCCACTTTCGAAGAAGCACAATCTCTGGCGGATGTCGTGATTACATCTGGCGGCGTGAGTGTTGGTGAGGCCGACTACACCAAAGATATTCTAGAAGAGATGGGCGAAATTGGTTTTTGGAAATTAGCCATTAAACCAGGTAAGCCTTTTGCGTTCGGTCGTCTTCCAAATGCTTGGTTCTGTGGATTGCCCGGCAACCCAGTATCAGCCTTCATTACATGCTACGCTCTCGTGCAACCTCTGCTCGCCAAATTAGCTGGACACACACAGTGGCAACCAGAGCCATCAATCCCCGCCGTAACCCAATCGCCTTTTAAAAAAGCACCTGGCCGCACCGATTTCCAACGCGGTATTTATCGCATCGAAAATGGTCAATTTGTAGTTGAGAGTACTGGCAACCAAAGTTCTGGGGCATTTCGCTCGATGAGTTTAGCAAACTGTTTTGTCGTGTTAGAACGAGAACGTGGTCGAGTTGAAGCCGGAGAAACGGTTCAAATTCAACTTTTTAATTCAAGTATGTATTAAGGAATCATCATGGACATTCTCAGTGATGAGGAGATGCTCCGCTACAATCGACAAATCATCCTCAAACAATTCGATTTCGAGGGACAAGAGGCACTTAAGCAGGGCTCTGTACTCATTATTGGTGCAGGTGGTCTTGGTTGTGCAAGCAGCCAATACTTAGCTGCGGCAGGTGTACATAAAATCACTCTGGTCGACTTTGATACGGTGGAACATTCCAACTTACAACGTCAAGTACTTCACCATGACTGCGATATTGGCCGATTTAAAGTTGAATCAGCAGCAGCGGCACTGCAAGAAATCAATCCACACATCGAGATTCAGGCCATTCCAAGACAGCTTGAAGACAATGAACTAGCCAGCCTCATCCATCAACACTCAGTGGTTCTTGATGGCAGTGATAATGTCAGCACCCGTAATCAACTCAATCGTCTGTGCTATGCAAGTAAAATACCTCTCATTTCCGGTGCCGCTATTCGTATGGAAGGTCAAGTGAGTGTCTTTACTTATCAGGATGAGGACGAGCCTTGTTACCAATGCCTAAGTGGTTTATTCGGTGAGAACGCGTTGACTTGTGTTGAGGCCGGCATTATGGCGCCCGTAGCCGGAATAATTGGCGCAGTACAAGCCATGGAAGCCATTAAAGTCATTGCTAATGTTGGCAAGCCACTAACAGGCAAGATATTGATGTTGGATGCGATGTCGATGTCTTGGCGTGAAATGAAACTGATGAAATTACCGAATTGCCCCGTGTGCCAGCCGTAATTTCCTCTAAGCTATACTCCTAAGGTGGCGTGACTGCCACCTGCCCAATTTCAGAAACATAAGCAAAGGATCGTGTAATGAAGTCTCCACTTATTTCAGTTGCTTGGCTGAAAGAGCACCTTTTTGATGCCAATGTCGTCGTATTAGATGCCAGCATCGAATTTCAAATTCCCGGTGAAGTCGCAAAAGATACACTCAACGTGATTGCGGGTGCACGTCGTTTCGACTATGACAATGATTTTTGCGACAAAAACTCATCCCTGCCCCACATGATGCCATCAGAGCAACGGTTTAATATCCTTGCTCAAGATCTTGGTATTCATCAAACTTCAACGATTGTGGTTTACGACAACAGCGGTAATTTTGCTTCCCCACGCGCATGGTGGATGTTCCGAGCAATGGGGCATGAAAACGTGTTTGTTTTAGATGGTGGCCTTACCGAATGGAAAAACCAAGGCGGTGAAGTCACCCAGCAGTATGAACCCGTTTCAACACAAGGTAACTTCCGTGGCCGCCTTCAACCGAACTACTTCGTAATTGCTGAATATGTGTTAAAGCAAATTGACGATAACAATAGCCAAACCGTTGATGCCCGTGGGTCTAATCGTTTTTGCGGCGCAGTCGACGAGCCTCGTGCTGGATTAAGAAGCGGCCATATTCCAAAGGCCGTGAACTTACCGTTCACAACATTAATGAATGAGCATCGCCTCAAACCCGCCGAAGAACTAAAACCTATCGTGGAAGCCATCATTCCCAAAGGCAAAGGTGAATATATCTTTAGTTGTGGTTCTGGTGTGACAGCGTGTATCGTTCTTCTTGCGGCGACCGTTTGTGGCTACACCAATCTAGCGGTTTACGATGGTTCTTGGACCGAATGGGGTCAACGCGCAGATCTACCATTAGAAAAGTCGTAAAGCGCAATCCGTATCGCTATAAAACACAAAAGCACCGCGAGGTGCTTTTTGTTATTCAGTTGGTTGGTATCACTTTCGTATACAGCTCTTCTTTCATTCGACTAAATGCACACTATCCATCTGTTCAGCTAAGTTAAGCACCGTTAGAGCATTACTCACACTCGTCGCAACCACATCAATCGCACCAGTGCGTAACGCCCCTAACAAAGCCAGTGGTTTACTGTTCTCCGCAGCAATAGCAATCACTTCCGAAATGGGACGAAATTCTTGAATACTCATACCAATCACGCGATCGCTCATCACTGTTTTAGCAATATGTCCCTGAACATCAAAAAAATCATGCCCTGCAAAATCACCGACGACGCCCTGACGCAAACGCGACTGAACCACTTCATGTGGAGTAAACCATCCTAAGTCCACCATGTAACTGTTCTCGCTCATATCCCCAATTCCTACCAGAGCCATATCCGCTTTACGTGCAAGATCTAACGTTTGTTTGACCGTTTCATTTTGCATGAACACCATTTTCTGCTCTAAATTTTCTGCATAAGCGGGCGCATAGAGCGTTTCTGATGTGCCACCGTATTTTTTGGCTAACTGACGACAAATATGATCGGCATTATAAGTACTCCCTCTCGGGTGAATCCCACCGATACCGCAAACAAAAGTACAATCGCGCGGAGAAATCACCCCAACATGATGCGCAACAGCTGAGACATTGCGCCCTTGTCCGACTGTCACCACCATGCCATTTTTGAGGGTTTGCGCGAGATGATTCGAGACAAGCCCAGCAACTTGCTGACGCTGCAATTCTTCAGTGGGTTGGTCAAGAGCAATTAACGCTCGTTTAACGCCAAATCTTTCTATCAGGCGCTGCTCGATTTTAGCGCTAAATACTGGGTGATATTTCACAGTGATCTCAACGATCCCTTCATCACGAGCCTGTTTTAACAAGCGCCCGACTTTGGCACGTGAAATCGAAAACTTCTTGGAAATTTCTTCTTGCGTTGCCCCATCTTGATAATAGGCAACAGAAATTTCAGTGAGCAAATCACTCTCATCAACAGAAATTTCAGGTTTCGACGTATTCATGGCTCTCTCTCATTTCGGTGACAATCACAGCATCGACGACAAAATCATCGCTAAATGCCTGAACAAATGTCTCTTTAAGCGACAAATGTTACCGGATTATTGTGTCTGAACATTTGCTCTTAAGCAATACATTTTCTCAGACCATAAATTCTTAGTAAATTTCGTGAATTTGTTAACAAAACGAAATATTCTCTAGCAGTTGATTAGCATAGCGTCAGAGAAATATAAATTAGGTGACGGATGTCTTCATATTGAATAAAAGCTGATTGACTTTCAGTATCGATAAGTTAATTATGGAGGCATCATTTACTCAGCACGCGATCATATGTTCATGAACATCTGTTATCGGGTGATACAAGAGTGCAGCCAGTGACGTACTACAATGTCATTGACGCGTAACGAATAACGAACATGCTTGCAAATGCCCAGTTTTAACAACTGTGACTGCCTAGCCCAACGACAAAGGACGAAAGAAATGAGCAACAAATTAGAGCAACTTCGTAAATTGACTACTGTTGTCGCTGATACTGGTGAATTAGATGCGATCAAAAAATACAAACCAGAAGACGCAACAACTAACCCATCTTTGATTCTTAAAGCCGCTCAAATCGCTGAATACGCACCTCTGATCGAACGTTCGATCGAAGAAGCAAAAAAACTGAGTGATAACAAAGCTCAACAGCTTGAAGATACTTGCGATAACCTAGCAGTTAACATTGGTAAAGAAATCCTTAAAACGATTCCTGGCCGTATTTCTACTGAAGTTGATGCACGTTTGTCTTACAACACTGAAGCAAGCGTAGAAAAAGCACGTAAACTGATTAAGCTATACAATGATGCTGGCATCACTAATGACCGCATCCTAATCAAACTAGCGTCAACTTGGGAAGGCATCCGCGCAGCTGAAATTCTAGAAAAAGAAGGCATCAACTGTAACCTAACGCTTCTATTCTCATTCGCTCAAGCTCGTGCTTGTGCTGAAGCTGGCGTATTCCTAATTTCACCATTCGTTGGCCGTATCATGGACTGGTACAAAGCAAAAGAAGGTCGTTCTTTTGAACCTGCAGAAGACCCAGGTGTACTGTCTGTGACTAAGATCTACAACTACTACAAAGAGCATGGCTACAATACGGTAGTAATGGGCGCAAGCTTCCGTAACACTGGCGAAATTCTAGAACTTGCTGGTTGTGACCGTCTAACTATTAGCCCTCAACTTCTTCAAGAACTAGAAGAAGCAGAAGGCGCAATTGAAGCTAAATTGGTTGACTCTAAAGGCTCTGCAGCACGCCCAGCAGCAATGACTCACTCAGAATTCCTATGGGATCACAACCAAGATCCAATGGCAGTTGAAAAACTGGCTGAAGGTATTCGCAACTTCGCTATCGACCAAGGTAAATTGGAAGCGATGATCGAAGCAAAACTGTAATTATACAGTGCAAAGCGAGGTGAGCGCCTCGCTTTGTTTTTATGTGCACTAGGAACTTGCCGTGACAGTGCATAGCGATGACAAAACAAGTCAACCATCCAATTTCTGACGAGCGGCAAGCCATCATTGTCTGCTCTGACCTACAACTTAAATCGAGACATAAATGATGAATCGTAAACAACTTGCAAATGCTATACGTGCCCTAAGCATGGACGGTGTACAAAAAGCAAATTCTGGCCACCCGGGTGCTCCTATGGGTATGGCTGACATCGCTGAAGTTCTTTGGCGTGATCACTTAAATCACAACCCACAAAACCCACATTGGGCAGACCGCGACCGCTTTGTACTGTCAAACGGCCATGGTTCAATGCTGATTTATTCTTTGCTGCACCTTACTGGTTACGAACTCTCTATTGACGACCTGAAAAACTTTCGTCAACTGCATTCAAAAACACCTGGCCACCCAGAATATGGCTATGCACCAGGTATTGAAACGACAACAGGCCCTCTAGGCCAAGGTATCACCAATGCTGTGGGTATGGCGATTGCTGAAAAAGCCCTAGCAGCACAATTCAACCAAGAAGGTCACGACATCGTTGATCACCACACCTACGCATTCATGGGTGACGGTTGTATGATGGAAGGTATCTCTCACGAAGCTTGTTCTCTAGCCGGTACTCTTGGCCTAGGCAAACTGATCGCTTTCTGGGATGACAACGGCATTTCTATCGATGGTGATGTGGAAGGCTGGTTCGCTGATGACACTCCAAAACGTTTTGAAGCATACGGCTGGCAAGTCATTCCAGCAGTCGACGGTCATGATGCTGCAGCAATTAATAAAGCAATTGAAGAAGCAAAAGCCGACACTACTCGCCCTACTCTCATTTGTTGCAAAACCATCATCGGTTTTGGTTCTCCAAACAAATCAGGTTCTCACGATTGCCACGGCGCACCACTAGGCGCGGACGAAATCAAAGCAACACGCGAATTCCTGGGTTGGGAATACGGTCCTTTTGAAATCCCTACTGAAATTTACGCAGAATGGGATGCGAAAGAAGCGGGTAAAGCCAAAGAATCTGCATGGGATGAAAAATTTGCAGCATACGCAGAAGCTTATCCAGAACTAGCCGCAGAATTCAAACGCCGCGTCGCTGGCGAACTTCCAGCAAACTGGGAAGAAACAGCCAATGAGGTTATCGCTAATCTGCAAGCGAATCCCTCTAAAATCGCTTCACGCAAAGCATCACAAAATGCTTTGGAAGCTTTCGGCAAATTACTGCCTGAGTTTATGGGCGGCTCTGCTGACTTGGCGCCATCTAACTTAACCATGTGGTCTGGCTCTAAGTCACTGACTCCAGAAGATGCATCAGGTAACTACATTCACTACGGTGTGCGTGAATTTGGTATGACAGCGATCATCAACGGTATCGCCCTTCACGGTGGTTTTGTTCCTTACGGTGCAACCTTCCTCATGTTCATGGAATACGCTCGTAACGCAATGCGCATGGCTGCATTGATGAAAATTCAAAACATCCAAGTGTACACTCACGACTCTATCGGTTTGGGCGAAGATGGTCCAACTCACCAACCAGTAGAGCAAGTTGCTACACTGCGTCTTGTACCGAACATGAGCACATGGCGCCCATGTGACCAAGTCGAGTCTGCGGTTGCTTGGAAACTAGCAATTGAACGTAAAGATGCACCTACTTCGCTGATCTTCTCTCGTCAAGGTCTTGCACAACAAGAACGTAGTGCAGAGCAAGTTGCTGACATTGCTAAAGGTGGTTACATTCTTAAAGATTGTGCTGGTCAACCAGATGTCATCTTCATTGCAACAGGTTCTGAAGTCGAGCTTGCTGTAAATGCAGCAGCAGAACTTGAGAAAGAAGGCAAAGCAGCGCGCGTCGTATCTATGCCGTCAACAGATACTTTCGACAAACAAGATGCAGCGTACCGCGAAGCTGTTCTTCCTGCAGCAGTCACAGCTCGTGTTGCTGTAGAAGCAGGCATCGCTGACTACTGGTACAAATACGTAGGTCTGAATGGTCGTATCGTGGGTATGACAACATTTGGTGAATCTGCGCCAGCAGAACAATTGTTTGAACAATTCGGCTTCACTGTTGAAAACGTTGTCGCAAAAGCAAAAGAAATTCTTTAATCTTCTTCTTCCTTGGTATTAAACGCAAAAAGCCAATCGAAAGATTGGCTTTTTATTGAATTCAAAGAATTAATCGTAAAATTCATACGCGCCTTCGATGGCGTGAATTAGACCAACGATTAACGTATTGTAAGGGGTTGGCACACCATATTGTTTCGCTTGCTCAACGATCGCCCCATTGATTGCGTCAATTTCCATTTTTACGCGCTTTTTGCGATCTTGATACATCGAAGAATAACCATCTCCCGCAGTAACACATACAGATTTCACCATTTCTAGCGCTTCACGGCGGTCAAAATAGGTACCATCAGCTTCAGCCACTTCAATGGCTTCGTATACTAACCGTTTCGCAAAATCCCACGCATAGTCGTTTTTTATCATGTAGCCGATAGGTGTTTCGGTGATGGCAGTAAATGCATTTACCGACAAATTAACCAACAGTTTGCTCCAGATAATACGCTGAATATCATCAGCCACATCCACTTCAAAGCCTGTCTCACTGAGTAATTGACTTGCCATCTCTAGCACAGCATCAGCTTCATGGTTACTGCCAATATTCGTCACACCACTCGCAGGATGTTTAACCAACCCTTCACCTAAGTTAACCGCATTGTGTTTACTCGTACCAATGATCACATTTTCTTTATTCACATATTGAGCAATTTTTCGATCATTCCCTGCACCATTCTGTAGAGTCATGACAACAGTATTGGGCGTAAATAGATCTCGGTTTTGCTCTAATGCCATTTCGGTATACGTTGATTTAACAAAAACGATGACCAAATCCACTTGTTCCTTGCATTCGCCAGATACATAGGCGCGTACATTCGAAAATGTGTCGACTTGTCCAGAACTCTCTTCTAAACGAATGCCTTGCTCATTGATCGCATTAACCTGCGGCGCATAAGCATCAATCATAATGACATCATGTTGACGGCTAATATAAGCACCGTATAAACATCCCATTGCACCCGCACCAATTACAGCCACTTTCATACTTTTATCCTCATGAACACGTCCTTGTTCCACTCTGTGTTGGAGTACCAGACAATACGACTAATATGCCATGAGTATACAAACTGTAACTGTAAACGAACAAACTTGAAAAGTTTCGTTTAACGAAACAATTTTCAGATATATTCTAGTTTGAATAGATATATACCGGCTATTTTGCTACATTTCTCTGTCCATTGATTAGGGAGAACAAAAATTCATTAATATGTACCGTAGTACGAACCTAATATTGCAGTTATGTAGCAAAAGTCACGAGAAAGGAATTGATCCCCTAAGTTTGTGAGCCCAAAAAGGAAGCTTCATCAAAATGGACGAACCATTTAACATTAATCAACATGTGGGACAAAGAATACGCGCCCACCGAAAAATGCGTAATCTGACCATTCAACAATTAGCCGACCATATTCATAAAAGCCGTGCGACTGTCTCGAAATACGAAACCGGCGAGATTTCACTCGATATGGTCACACTGTTTAAGGTCGCGACCGCACTGCAAATCGCCCCGAACCAATTGATCGATTACCACCCAGAAGACACGCAAGTAACCACTGCCACATCAAGCGATATGCTCACCTTTCATAACGCACGTAAGCTCTATTTCTACTTCTATGATGGCAGGTATAAACGCCTCAAAGATGGTGTGATTGAAATTTCTCCGCATAAGGAAGGCAACCAACAAAAAGCCACACTCACCATAAGTGTGGTTACCCCAAACGGTCGCAACAGCGAAATATATTATGTCGGCACCGTTATTTATAGTGATCGACTAATCCGCTTTTCTTTCATCAACCAATATAACCGGCTTGAAGAATCGCTCCTCTATATATTCACGCCACTGGAATTACGCGATAGTACCTATGGTTTACTGTGCGGGATTTCCTCCGCTGACATGCGACCTTGCGCCATCAAATCACTGGTTACATTAACTCCACAAACCTATTCGGACGATCTCAAATCTCAACTACTTCTTACCAAGCAAGAGCTCAAAGAATCCAGCAAGCTCAATATGCTGGTTGTCGATAACCTACTGTAACTTCGTCTAAAATAACCCTATATAACTTGGACACACACCATAAAGGTATGGTGTGTGTCCTCTTTAACAGCTCTGTTTAACCGCTTTACCTTAGCGTGTGTGTCCCGCTTAGAAAGTTGGGAATTTGGTATTGTCTCAGGTACAATCCGCGCGGTTTGAAAATGACAGAGTGCCATAATGTGATGAAACTGAGCCCGCGTTTAACGCAATTAATTGATATGGTTGAACACCATTACGATCATATTTGGGATTGCTGTTGTGATCATGGTTTTTTGGGCGAAGCCTTACTAGAATACCAAGCACACAGCACCATACATTTTGTCGATATCGTGCCAGAGCTCATCGAGCAACTGGAGCAGCGTTTATCAACCTCCCTCCACATGCCACAGCGTTGGAATACACATTGCCTAGACGTATCGAGGTTGCCTTTAGACCAACATTCGGGCAAGCATTTGGTTATTATTGCCGGGGTTGGCGGTGAACTGACCGCCGAGTTTATCCAGACGTTGCAAGCCAAGTTTGCTCACTTAGCTGTCGATTTTTTACTTTGTCCGGTTCACCATCACTTCACACTACGCCAAGCACTAATTAAGCAAAATATGCACTGTATCGATGAAGTATTAGTCGAAGATAACCGCCGTTTTTATGAATTGTTATTAGTCAGTAGTGATAAAACAACATTTGACCAAGTAACCCCAGCAGGCGCAAAGCTGTGGCAATCGACATGCCCAGTTCATTCACAAGTGATTGAGCGCTATTGGCATAAAACGATGCGCCATTATCAACGCATTGCGCAAGGATCACCTGAAAAAGCAGGCCCCATTCTCGAAGCCTATCTGAGCGTTAAACCATTTTAAATCGATAAAAAAAGCGCAATATAGCGCTTTTTTTCATTCGTAACTGACTGGTTAATCCTTCCAGTAATACATACTGGCTCGTTTGCCTAATATATTGAGTTGATAGTACTTATCGCATGCACGTTGCGCCACGCCGTAACACACGTGCAACGGCAATAAATGCTCCTCACGAGGTTGACAGAAACGAGCTCCTGGCGCTTTCGTCCATTGCGCAAATCGCTCAGTACGCTCTGCTTCGCTCAAGGATGTATCTGAACACGTTTCCACCAGCCAGGCTTCAAAACCTTCATTTAGAGCGCGAATTTCATCACTTTGTGGTGCAAAAAAGGCGCGCATATTATGAAATGAGAAACCAGACCCAATCACTAACAGATTGTCGTAATCCAATTCACTCAACGCTGCGCCGATATCTAGGTGATGCACAGGATCTAAGTTATTCGCTAGCGAAAGCTGAATACAAGGGATATCAGCATCGGGATACATCAACATTAAGGGTACAAATAGCCCATGATCGTAGCCACGATTTACATCCAATTTGGCATTGATACCCGACAGCTGCAGGTGATTATAGACTTTTTCAGCTAATTGAGGTTCACCCGGTGCAGGGTAAGTGATGTGGTAAGTTTGTTCCGGGAATCCGTAATAATCGTAAATCATACCAGGATTAGGCGCAGCGGTAATCGTTGGGACACTTTCTTCCCAGTGTGCACTAACCACTATAATCGCATCTGGCTTAGGAATACTTTTAGCGATAGCAGTAAGATGATCCACCATCTCTTGGTGGCCTTCATCACCAAGCAGAGGTATCGGGCCACCACCATGAGAGAGGTAAAGTATTTGGCGTGATTTAGACATAACAAGTTTCCATATTCAATAAGGAACCACTGTTCCTTTCTATTGCTTATGCTACCCCTAGAGTATGGAGAGAAACAACTGCTATAACGCTCAAAATATTAGACGTTATTGTTCTAAAAACAAGACTTTACTCAGTTTTTACCGTCAAAACAGCAGAAAACAATACGCACTAATAACGCCCTTCATTGCACTAAATAGTGACATTCTAAACCGTTATAAAGCAAATCCTTATCTTCAACCCTTTGTAATAAAGGGAGAATGCATAGCCACACATATTGGCACGCATTCTGTTTCAGTCTATTGGTATCATCAACAGGAGTGACTTATGGCGACAATGGAACTGCCTCTCACCTACTCAGTGAGAACGAAATGGACTCAACTCATCCTTGGACTTATATGTATGGCGTCAATTTCAAGTCCACAATATGTTTGGACATTACTAACCAAGCCTCTAGCGGCAAAACTTGGCGTGGATTTACCAGAGCTGCAAGTGACTTTTTCCATACTGATCATACTCCAAACCTTTTTTTCTCCATTCCAAGGCCGCTTAATCGATAAATTTGGCCCGCGGGTATTAATATCTATAGGAACGGTTCTTTCCGGTTTCAGTTGGATTTTAACCTCCCATGTACACAGTTTATCGATGCTCTATCTCATTTATGGCTGCGTCGGGGGATTAGGAACAGGTATCGTTTATATTGGCGTTGTCGGTTTGATGGTTCGCTGGTTTCCATCTCAACGGGGATTCGCCACCGGCATGGTTGCAGCAGGGTACGGAATGGGGGCAATTGTTACGACTTTTCCAATATCGATTAGCCTCGAAGAGCAAGGGCTCAACACGACCTTGTGGATGTTTGGTGGAATCTTTGCTCTTATTGGTTTTATTGCCAGCCAAGGATTAAGAGTCCCCAAACGAAGTGACCAATATTTAAATGAGAAAACATCCTTACCTTATCAAGAAGGACATCAATACCTACCGCGCGAAATGCTTCGTCAACCTCTGTTCTGGTTAATGTTTTGTATGATGGCCATTATGTCGACTTCAGGCCTAATGGTAGTATCACAAATGGCGAGCTTTGCCAGTGATTTTGGTATAACAGGCATTACGGTGTTAGGAATGGCGGCTTTACCACTCGCAATGACGATTGACCGTTTTACTAACGGTTTAACAAGGCCACTTTTTGGTTATATATCCGATCGCATTGGCCGAGAAAACACCATGTTTATTGCGTTTGCTTTAGAGGGCTGTGCGATGACGCTCTGGTTATTGAGCCGAGATAATGCACTACTGTTTGTACTTCTGTCTGGCGTTGTTTTCTTTGGCTGGGGTGAAATATTCTCTCTTTTTCCATCAACCCTAACAGATACGTTCGGCACGCGTTACGCCACAGCAAACTACGGATGGTTATACACAGCGCAGGGCGTTGGCTCATTTCTCGGCGGACCACTGGCTGCGTGGGTCTATCAACAGACTGGCGGATGGACCATTGTCTTTTCCATGGCAATCGGTGCCGATTTTTTAGTTGCGTTTTTAGCGCTCGCGATATTAAAACCCTGGCGAGCGAAATTCCTAACGGCTCGCCGTTGATCTACCCCAATGACCTCAAGACGCTCTGAAATAGTATCTTGAGGTTACTTGGGTACAAAGGTGCCCTCAGGCACCTTTACTTCATGCGACCATATGGTTATTAGAACCAAGTTTCCATTTGTACGGCAAACACTGTCTCATTATTTTCACCCATTGCACAATCCACACCATTGATGGAATATGAATCTTCAAATTTATCGCTCCAGTTAATATAACTCACCGCAAAACGAATTTGTGGGCGGTCAAAGAAACCAGCGATATTAGAGATTTTAAATGTTGGTGCAATTGTCGCTTTATAAACATTACCAGTCATATGTTTGGATGTATTATCCAAATCTAAATATTGGTAAGTACCTTCATAGGCAATTTCAAAGTTGGGATTAAATTCCTGTGCTAAACGAACGTTAAATACCGCCCATTTATACTCATCGCCTTTTAAATAACGATCTTTGGTCCATTCCGTTAATAGCGATGGAGCAATACGCCAGTTATCGGTCATTTGTGTTGCGCCCACAGTATAAAAACGCACAGAGTTCGCATCTTTTAACAAATGATTATCTTGGCCAATGTTTTTGGTTTCGGCCCCCATCGCATGACCATACATCATCCCTGTTCGCGACCAACCATCTTTAACACCATAAAAGGTATCGGCTTTATAACCAATCATGGTGTGTACACCATATTGAGCAACATCACCTCGGTCAACAGCACTATCAAGTGACGCACGCTGGTCGTTTTTATTCGCTGCAATAGCGTTAAACATCACTTCCCAGTGATTATCAATCAAGTTATTCCAAGTAAATGTATACCCTTCTAAGTCGTAGCTCGTACCACTATCTGCATCAAACTGGTTACCGATAACCGAGAAGTTGGACGTCCAGTTGTCACCCATTTTGACATCGTAAATCCCAGCACCGGTACCGGTTAGGAAAATAACGTGAGTATCAATAAAGTCGATATCAAAGTTTTCTCTGTCGTAACGTTTACCCGCCCACAAAGTTGAGCCTGAGAACGTATCATTGCCCTTAAACGCTGCAATATCTGACATTTCCAAATAGAGCTGGCGCACGTTCAAACTACTTGTATCAGCGCTCACCCAGTCAGTTTCTGTTTCATCACCAGCAGATAACATCACTTGATACATAGATTTTGTGCCATCTTCCGCTTGCTGATTATGCGTTAAGCGAGAATCGACATAATTATCATCTTCTAAACCTAGTCGGCCAAAATAAGCGCCAAGACCAGATGCTATCGACATTTGTGGGCCAATCGTATTACTTCTTCCTCCGTGAGCACCTTGGAAATTTTGGTTAATGTTTAAGCCTGCACGCGCATATCCATGAAACTCAAAGCTCGATGCCTCATCTTTTGCATCTTGAGCTGTCTGCTCAGTTTGTTCAACTTTCTGCTGGGTCGCTTTCAGTTGCGCTTCTAATTCGCTAACACGTTGTTCAAGTGTTTGAGTTGGGGCAGCAATGGCACTTTGTAGAGGGGATAACGCACAGGCTATTGATAGCGCCAATAAGGCGTTGTTTCTTTTCATCGTGATTCTCCAGAGGTATCAATGAAAACCCACGGTTTTGCGCACTATTCATTACCAGCAGTCAACATCAGACAGAACTAAACGTAGGGAAAAATTGGCCGAACTGAATTCAACAACGTCACTGCTATTGGATAGAATAAGTTCAAAACTTAGGATTCTATTTTTGCTTTATTATATTCCTATGGTATCTTTATATAATTAAACAATCACCACAAATAAATTGGAACATGGGTTTGATCACGTTAAAAAGCGTTATCCATTTTAAAAATACAACACAAAACTCAAATTTCATATTACTTAACTTTTCATAGGCTTAATGGAATGAATTAAGCATGAATACTAATTTTTATTATTTTCGAATATCAAAATAAATAAACACTAATAAAGTAACTCATCAATACTAAACATATAGAAACATCAAAATATTTGAACAAAGAACATAACAAACTAATATCCCAAGTGGCCTTAGAATAAAGGATTCAGAACGGCATCAACGAACACGGCTCAGCCAAAATTTCAGCCTATTTTCTCTAACCTGATACATTCAAAGAGAAATATCTTGGATCCAAATCGCAAAATAGTTTCCGTTTGTTCCCGCTTTTGAAGTGAAAGTTTTATGCTTACAACCTTAATAGACTCATTAGTCTCGGCAAAAAAATATGACCTAATACAAGCCGATTTGAGATAAAATGAGCCATATAACAACAAAAAGTTAATTAGATTGCATACAACATCGCGGAAATGGCTTAATAATGAAAAAACCAATTCATACTAATATCAGAACATTTACATTGGGTATTATTAAAAAAGTGGTCGCTCTAATCACTGGCTTACTATTATTTATTTCATTTATCATTAACGCGGACGAAATCCAAGCAAAAGAATCCAGTCAGCATCATCATTTGAATCAAGACAATCTACTTAATCAACCTTATTTAGTATGGAAAGAAATGGCACAATTTAATACTCATCCAACCGCACCATGGTTGATCAATGTGACAACATTAATGAGTCATTTAAAACCAGATGCCACCGTAAAAGACTTAACAGATCGTTTTTATTTCACCGCTAAACAGCAACACCTTTCGATTATCGACCCTAAAACAGGGCTCCCTGTATCCGGACAAACCTCTTTAAATACAGCCCTTATCGATAACCAGTGGCTTAGATTAAATGGCATTCCTAAACATGTTTTTTATCTTGCCGTCGACCAGCAATATGCCTACAACGATCCTCAATCAACAAATTTGAATCAACCTTAACGTCCTCTACGTCAAATAAGGCTCAATATCAACCTCATCAATCTGGTTAGGCTCTAGGTAAAGTTCCGCATAGTCTCGGTAGATCCCCGAAGTCAACAGCAATTTAAAGAGCTCCTTATCTAAATGCTGGTCCTCCGCCATTTTTGCCAAAATCGCAATAGATTGGCTCAGTGTTTTGGCTTTTTTATATGGTCTGTCTGCAGCAGTGAGTGCTTCAAAGACATCAGCAATAGCCAAGATTCTCGCCTCAATTGAGAGTTCATTTCCACTCAGCTTTTTAGGATACCCAGTACCGATGAGTGTTTCATGATGCCCGCCAGCAATTTCAGGAACACGTTTTAATTCGGGAGGTAAAGGCAGAGATTCAAGCATATGAATTGTTGCAATAATATGTTCATTAATTCGGTAACGATCGGAAGCCGTTAAAGTCCCACGTTGAATAGAGAGATTGTGTAATTCTCCCAAGTTGGCCTGTACTTCAGGTACTGTCATTTTCATATCAGCACTCAGCAAGTTATGTGGGTCTGTTATCCAAGGTTGTATATGTTCGGCTTTATCAGCGAGCAATGGCTCGGTCACGGGCAGTTCCTGTTCGGGTATTTGGGCTAAACGTTTGTTTTCTTCCGGTGATAAACCATCTCGATCGCTGAAATGTCTAACCCAAGTTTGCTTACCTATCTGGTGTATACGAGCAATCTTTTCGTCATCCATAAATTCACTACCAACGTTACACTGGGCAATAAAGGCAAATTGCTCATCTAACTGTTGGTATCGACTGAGTAACTCACGATTTAACTCCCTCTCATCACCACCAGCAAGCCGCTCTTTTAAACTATTAATCTCCGCATCGCGACGCAGTACTTCAAACCGCATGCGAATCTCATGAATTCGGTTATAGATCGTTTCTAACTTACTGCCTTTATCAATGATATGTTCAGGGGTTGTGACTTTGCCACAATCATGCAGCCATGAAGCCACTTGAAACTCTCTACGTTGCTCTTCATCAACGAAGTGAAAATCTTTGAATTCGGCCGCGTGACTAAGATGCGCAGATTCCGCTAACATATTGGCAATCACTGGCACTCGAGCACAGTGTCCTCCGGTATAAGGCGATTTCTGGTCGATTGCTTGAGCAATGAGCTGAATAAACGAATCCATGAGCTGTTGTTGCCGATATTGATGCTCTTTAAGATCGCCCGCCATGGAATGAATCGACTTAGATAGCTGATCAAGTTCTTGAATTCGACTTGGCACCAAATTCACTGCTGAAAATTGACGATGACGAATCTTGTCATTTTCGAGTGAGAGTGATTTGATCGGGTCAACAATCGTATTAGCAAAATGATAGATAAGCGGTGACAACAAAATCAAAAAGCCAAAGGTGATCAAAATAGAGATGTATACCCGATCCATATTTGGACTTTGAATAACAGCGGTTGGAACAATAATTCCCAAATACTGGGCCTCTTGCGCGTTACTAGGTAACTGCTCAACATAAAGAATGTAGTCTTTTCCATCTAACTGGGTTCGCACTAGCGATTGTTCACCGTTTTTACTCGATGTGTTTTCTTCTATTTGCTGTAACATCGCTGCTGGCACCATGCCAGCAATCATCAATCGCTGCATAGAAGACATCATGTTATCGCTTAGCCATTTTTGCTCCAGCGCAGCGCTCTCTTGGGCCGTAATAGATTGGATAGCTTGATTAAAAATGTCGCGCAATTTAGGGTATCGCTTCGTGATCAAAATACTCAGTTGTTGGGCGCCTTGATTGCGCAATCCATTATTGCCCGTATGAACCTCAAGCCCTTGCATGTTATTAAGCCGAATAAAATACTCTGCGACTTCTTGTGTTTCTAGTGCAGCATCCGCTTTTCCATCAACGACGGCTTGTAATCCATCAATGGGAGATTTCACTTTTAGTACATCAATATCTGGAAATTGTTGCTGTACTTTTTCAGTTAACGCCCAGCCGGTTGGAATCGCGATCACTTCCCCACCCATTCCACCTAATGTTGCTCCCACGTCATGACCCTTTCTAGTAATTAAAACCGTCGAGAGATTGCGATAAGGAATGGTAAAGTCACCGAGAAGTTGCCGTGCTGGAGTTTCAAAAATAGACTGCACAATATCAAGCTTATTAGATTGAAATAGCCCTAATAATTGATTCCAACTATACCCGTTGACATATTCAAACTTTAATCCGGTTTTTTCCGCAATTAAATTCATTACATCAATAGAATAGCCTTTTGGCATCCCGCTATAAGCAAAATCAAATGGCGCCCAATCCAGTTCGTTAGACACCGTTAATACGCCTAGGTTAGCAATATATTGCTTTTGTTCCTCCGTTAGCGGAATAGGTTTAGTGGGAGTAACAGATGACGTCGAATTGGTTGGCATTGACTGCGCTGAAATCTTACCAGCCTGATTAAATATAAAGGTGCTACTTTGCGCAAAAGGCAAGTTTTGTTGCAAATACGCTGACATATCAGCGAGTGAGATATCCACTGCGACAACATTGCCAGTATGATCGATTTGCTTAGCATAAGTGATGCCGGAAGAACGAATAGAATGAAAGAAATAAGGCGCGGTTTTAATTGTCTCATTTGGACTATTCATGGCATCTTTATACCACGGCCGCACATTAGCGAAATATTGGCTAGGTAATTGGGATTGATGCGTTAAGTTAAATTGATCATCATAATAATATTGATATTGAATGCGTCCTTTATCTGTATTTTGGATCTTAACGATCGTCCAGCGGTCATTCACATCAGCGTCTAAATTAGAACTTAACTGACGAACAGTATTTAAATTGATCAGTTCGTAAAAATCACCATTTTTGTACCCAATATAAATACCATGAAGATAACTTCGTTGACGCATAGCTTGTGCCATAACTGAAATAATGGGGCGAATATTATGGTCTTCTTCTCGTGAATCGACATCTGGAAACTCTGAAAGCAATAAAGCGATCGCGCTGCTTTCACTATCGATATTGGCAATTTTCTCACTGACATTCTGCGCCGTGTGATTGAATAGTCCACGAGCTGCATCTTTTGCTAGCGATTGAGAAAAGTAAAACTGTAGACAAAGCGCGACTGCTACCACTAACGTGGTGAGCATAATAAACAGAGATAATACGGTAAGTCTGATCCCAAACTTCGCTTGGCGTAACTTGTGCAGCATAATCACCCCATCCCTGCAGCTA
The DNA here is from genome assembly GCF_015686695.1 of Vibrio nitrifigilis. NCBI lineage: Bacteria > Pseudomonadati > Pseudomonadota > Gammaproteobacteria > Vibrionales > Vibrionaceae > Vibrio > Vibrio nitrifigilis. The sequence goes on from NZ_JADPMR010000004.1 coordinate 1,007,009, forward strand.
GCTGAATATTATTAATAAAGTCATATGGTTACTCACTACTCGCGAAGAGGCTGGAATATATAAATCACACCAGCTAATCCGAGAATGACTGTGTTACCTTAAAGACTAGCTTACTCAATCAATTATTCACTCTATTTAATAGCAACAAATAGAAAAAGAATGTCACCGCGATCGATATTTAACACCCTCGTTTTTTAATTGAGACAAAGTCATTGATATGATTGATATTGTTAAAGAAAAAACACATTGAATGGGTTGAATTTATTAAGATATTACTTGTTTATGTGACTTCGATGGGCTTTATTGGGCATCAATCTCATGGAACGTGAGCTAAGACATCATCCGCACACGAATGGTTTTGTTAATATAAGCGAAACCTTATAACACATCGGTAGAATAGGTAGTAACGATGCTTAGCAATACATTATTTCATGTAATTAGAGTGATATATCAAGAGCATACTGCGCAGTGGAGTAATGTCATGCCCACACTGACCAAACCCCAATACGCGGTATTAGAAAGTTTGGACGCAAATGGCCCTCTCGATCAGGTTTCTTTAGGCGAAGCGAGCGCTATTAAGCGCGGAACACTAACCGATATGCTGGCAAGAATGGAACGTAAAGGATTAATACAGCGCTCCCCTAGCCTTCATGATGCGCGGCAAAAACAAGTCGAAATTACCGACGATGGACTACGAATGTTAGCCATGGCCCGACTCGCCGCCGATAAAGTCAATCAAGATTTAACAAGGTATTTGACCAGTACTGAAAACCAAGAATTACTCTCACTTCTCCAAAAAATATCTTCTAAGATTCCGAGCATTAACCCCTAACCCATTCTATACCCAAATAACTTCTAACGATTTAAACCTGAGAATGTTTCTCTACCCGCACTAAAAAAGCCTCTCTAAATAGAGAGGCTTGGGTTCCACTGCTTTTCTTTTATGTAAGTGTTTTATTACCCATTTATATTCCCAACCAAATCATTGGGAATATACCCAAAGCTTATTTGGGTATATTTGGGGTTATTTTACTGTTGCCAGCTCAGCATCCACTTCAATACTGAATTCATCTACTTCATCGGGAATCTCAGGGTATTCAACGGCAGATGCCACGCCCCAGAAATAGACAGCGATGGCCAAAACCACAATTAATACCATGGCCAATGTGCCACCTAAAGCGCCATTGCCGCCATAAGTTCCTAATGCTGAAATAATATAGATACCAATGTAATACACCAATAACCACAAGCCATTTTTAATTTCTTTACTCGCCCCTTGCTCTTTGTTACCGAACAACGCATAAGCAAGCCAAGCAACAATTAAAATCGGTAAAAGTAATTCATTAACAGCCCAACCACTCCAATACACTAACAGCGTACTGGCGATAAAAGCTAATGGGCTTAATATGGCAAACGCCGGTAGTTTAAATGGTCGTTTCAAATCGGGACGACGAGCACGAAATACCGCGGCACTAACGGGGCCTGGCATATAAGTAAATACAGTAGCCGATGTTACGGCTGCAATTAATCCACCCCAAACTTGAAATTGAGACGGTAACGTCCATGCAATCGCCAAAATAAGAGATAACCATAACGCGCCACGAGGTACGCCAGACTTCTCGTCTACTTGTCCAAATATTTTAAATAGATGGCCGTTTTTCGCCCAAGCAAACAATACTCGACTAGCCCCCGCTAGATAAATATTTCCTGTCCCGGCTGGAGATATGACCGCATCGATCAAAATCAGATTAATAAGCCAAGTTAAACCTAATGATCGCGCAAGATCTGCATATGGCGATTGGAAAACATCGACCAGGCCGTGCCAACCATGAGCACTTAAAATATCGGCAGGCACTGCCCCCATGAAAGCAAACTGCAGCAACATGTAAATAACGAAACTGGCCACCATCGCTAGAATGATAGCTAAAGGTACGTTGCGCTGTGGGTTCTTTGCTTCACTGGCAAAATCGACCGCTTGGCGGAAACCTAAATAGGCGAAAACGATACCAGCACCAGTCAATGAGGAGAACACTCCATGGACGCCGCCAGGATGCGTTGAAGGAACGGTTAAATTATCGCTATTGTAATACAAGAAGAAAGTGATGATAGCGACGACTGGAACAATGAACTTGATAGTAGTGATGACCGTATTAATGCGACCGAAGAAGTTCACACTCCAATAATTTAATAAGAAGAACAATACCAACAAAACAATCTGCATGGTAAAGCCCAATTCGTTAGGGCTGCCATCTTTGTGGCCTAATGATGGCCACCAATACATTGCATATTGACGTACAGCTTCGACTTCGACGCCAGCTGTACTGGTATAAGCTAACAGTGCACTAATACCAATAACAAAACCAACCACATTGCCATGGGTAAAATTCGGATAACGAACAAAACCACCAGCACGTGGAATACTGGCGGAAAGCTCAGCAAATACAAGGCCAATCATTAATACAATGACCGCCCCTAGCGCCCACGCATACCCACTTAATGATCCTGCATAGCCAGCACTATTTAACGCGGCATAAAGCCAGCCCGAACCAATCATGGACCCAATGCCCAACAAAGTGAGGTCTAGAAGCCCCAACTTCTGTTTCAATACGCCACCGGACATAGTCTCTCCCTTATTGAATTTCCTGTTATTACCTAAGCTTATGAGGGCTAAACATGAACCTCACCCAATCTAAAAGTACTCAATGCAGATAGAGCATATCGGCTTAGGTGTTATCTTTTTGTTGTTAACTAAGTAACCTAGAGTCGTTTATGATTTAGGGCTCTACGTTATTTAGATATGAACCATACACATTGCAGGAAATATTCCATTATTTTCTCAGCAAGGTAAAAAAACCAGATATTGAATGTTTTTTGATATAAAAATTCATCACAATAATACATCCAATAAAATCGGATAATTATTATTAAGAAATAAAAAACCATCTGATAAATAATTTTATCAATATACAAATAAGAATAAACGCAATCATTTACAAGACCAATTTAAAATGATTCAGCATTGCTTTTTATTAGTGCATAATTGTCTTATCGCACAACATTCGTGCAATTCCATTTAATTAATAAGGGGTTTTTCATTTATTTAACCCATGCATAATTAATCACATAACTATCATGCATATGATTATTTATATTTCATTCTATTTGACATTTAAAATATGAATAATATTCTACTTATTATCTAATTATCTAATTATCTAATTAGCTGATTAGCTGATTAGCTGATTAGCTGATTAGCTGATTAGCTGATTATTTCACCATCATCTTCATAGCCGGTAAATACTACTGTGTCACCTTATCTCTTACACTGTAAAGAAAATGAAATATTGACTATTTTTTAGTAAAGTTCCGTATGTCTTATTTTCAGTGTGGAAGATCTCTCCGTTTCCTAGCAACCTACACTTTCGGTCTTCTATCCCACCACCATATAGAAGAGAGAAGTAGTGTCTAAATCCACCTTTGTCAGTTTATTTATTGCAACATGCGCCGCTATGTTGGGCATTGGCATTATTCTGCCTATATTGCCACTCTATGCAAAAAGCTTACACGCAAGTGCGCTTTCTATCGGTTTACTATTTTCAGCCTTTGCACTTTCCCGTATGTTCTTCGCTCCTTATCTGGGGGCATTATCAGACCGATTAGGTAAACGTCGATTATTGCTGTGGGGCTTAGCTCTGTACGCGTTTTTCGCCTTTCTCTATCCATTTGTGACTAACGCTACCTACTTGTTTGCCCTCCGGTTTTTCGATGGTATCGCCTCAGCGATGGTGACACCTATTGCTCAAGCATACGTAGGAGATATTGTTCCCAAGGGCAAAGAAGGCAAATACATGAACCTGTTTAGCATGTCGATGTTCAGTGGCAGCGCTTTAGGCCCTATTGTGGGTGGTACACTGGCTGATCATTTTGGCCTACATATGCCGTTTTACGCCTTAACCTCAGTGTCACTATTTGCATTCGCGCTAGTCTGGTTTTTTATCCCTCATCAACAACAAAGTAAACCTACACGTAAACCCCACAAACGCCATCAATTACTGAACGTACTTAAAGATAGGCCCATGCGTGGGGTCTTAGCCTATATACTATTTCGAGCGTTTTACCGTTTTGGCTTCAATACATTTATTCCGCTTTTAACCGTCAGTTATATGAGTAAATCCAATATTGGTGTGTTATTGTCTCTTTATATGGTATTTGGTTCAGTGCTACAGTACCCAATGGGTTTGCTTTGCGACCGGTTTTCAAACTGGAAAGCCCCTTTTATATTATGGGGAAGCTTGCTTAGTGCAGTCTGCATGACAGCACTGTTCTGGTTTCATCAAAATGTGGCTGTTCTTTACCTGTTTGCTATTGGAATGGGTGTTTTCAGTGCCTTGTCGCGTGCGGCCATTATTGTCGTTAGAACTGAGCGAGGACGCACCCTTGGAATGGGAACCGTGACAGGAAGCTTTGCCAGCGCGCAAGCATTAGGGCAAATGTCTGGCCCCATCATCTTAGGATTATTTGTTGATTGGATGGGCCTGCCGTATGTGTTTCTCGTCGGTGGTTTAGTGGGGATTATTGGTGCCATACTCTCGTATTATTTTATACGTCAGTATGATTCTAACCCACAGGTTGATACTCACTTGAGTCGTGATATCAAATCCTAACCGCAGCATACCAAACCATAAAAATGAAGTGATCATCAGGCGAAATGAACGCGTACACTCGCTTGTCATGGAAGAGACAAATTGCGCTGCCACGCTCTGTGCTCAATGTCCTACCCAGCGAAACAGTTGTGACCAAATTCGTGCTGAAAACACCTATGTGATTGAATGTTAGAACTAAAAGTAAGAAGGATCATACTATGTCGAACGAAACCATCTATCTGCCTAATTACACTGTTGGCCAAGATGCCTATAGTAAAATTGGCTACATCACTGCTCCATATGGAAATAAAGCGGTGGTTATTGGTGGTGAAACTGCAATAGAAAAAGCTAAACCAGCACTGCTTAACGGCATCGAAGGTAGCCACACCGTATTATTAGACTTTCTGTGGTACGGCGGTGCTGCAACAATGGATAATGTCCATCAACTGGCCGGGCATCCACATGTCAAAGACGCTGATATGCTATTTGGTGTTGGCGGCGGACGTGCTTGCGATACAGTGAAGGTACTTGGCGCCATTACAGGTAAGCCTGTCTTCACCTTCCCGACTCTTGCTTCTAACTGTGCAGCGTGCACGTCTCTGAGTGTGATGTATCACAACGATGGCTCTTTCGCTGAATACTTCTACCAAAGTCACCCACCACTGCACACCTTTATCAATACGCAAATTATCGCAGAATCTCCGGCAGAAATGTTTTGGGCTGGCATTGGTGATGCGTTAAGTAAAGAGTATGAGGTTGAATATTGCTGCCGCGATAAAAAACTCACCCATTTACCACAGCTAGGATTAGGCATTGCCAAAACCTGTACCGCTCCATTACTCGACAATGGTAAAAAGGCACTTGAAGATTGTCGTAATAATCAGGTTTCTGCTGAACTAGAAGAAGTCGTGCTCGCTATTGTGATGTTAACCGGGATTGTTTCCAACTGTGCAGTGCATATCAGCGATCAAATCGCTCCTGAAGATCAATACTACTACAACAGTTCACTCGCTCACTGTGTCTACTATGGTAGTTCGTTGATCCCAGCCAGTGAATCACAGCACTTACATGGTGAAATTGTTGCATTTGGCGTGCTTTGCTTATTGAAATACGACAATAACGAACAAGAATTCAATCGCATTTTGGAATTTAATAAAAGCTTGGGCTTGCCAGTCACGATAGCCGAGATTGGCCTTACTGAAGCAGATTTACCTATTGTGGCAGAGAAAGCGGCCTCAGTCATTGAGTGGGAAGTCGCACCTGGCACACCAACGCAAGAAAAATTCATTGCCGCGATATTGGCCGCTGATGCGATTGGTCGTCAAGCCGCATAATGTTTATGCCATCAGGCAGATATAAAAACGGTGGTCAATGATATTGACCACCGTTTTTTTCATTCTTCAGAGTCTCAGAGCTATCGACGACGCGGTTTCGCTTTCTCGCTTTCTGCATCGTAGATTTCTCGATTTAGAGCGATGGATAGCTTAGCGCACAATTTTGTAATCCACCCCATCCAGATAAGACCATTGACCTTTCCTATCACAACAAGCCCGCTTGGCTTTGAAGAAACGGTAATATATTGTGCATCGTTGGGTGTACCAAACCAACATGGGAAATCAGTCTTAGCTTGCCAACCATCCATTTCAGAATAGACGGCGGTCACCTTTTCATTATCTTGTTCGGAAAGATCATAAGGTAAATTCAATATAATCGTTTGTTCCATATGCGCTGTGCTCTTCGCCCTCCCTCAGTGGTGCTCGATACCCAATCAACTCAGTAATAGTACCCAATTAATTGCACAAATTCGATTCCCATCAAGGTTAATTACCAAAATTTAAATGTTTTTTAATCTTGGCGTCATTTTGATCCTGTTTGCGCTGAGACGTTTTGATAAATGTTAAAGAAAACACGGTTAGTGTTGAGGAGAAAGCAATCACTCGTTTCGTTATTCTTAATAACTAATAATCGAACTCATTGTTATACAACTTAAAGATATTAACTAATGGCTCTTCCCAGCCTAAACAAGCTTTGAGCTGTTTTATAACGGGCGACACTTGCTCTCTAGTAACGTTAATTTCTATTTTTAATAACGGGTAGTTTTCTATACTTCCTACCCCACCAAACACAGGTTGGGCCCCTTCTAACGCTCGATGCGAACCTTCGATAGAAGCGATGGCCCAACAGTGATCATAATGACCTATTTTATCCACGCCTGATTCATGCAGGGTCGATAATACCAATTCTTTTTGCTCTGGTTTACAGCAAATGTCTAACTTGTACATGTCCACGCCAACTATATTAACTTATTGAAATATCTAACTATAACTTCCCATACCATCGATGGCGATACTATATTTAGACAATTAACCAACGTAGCGTTCGAGAAGTCATTTATTGCCAAAGAAATTAAATTTACTGGCAAAATGTTTCAATATACAGTGCTTCAACTTTATCGCGTGCCCATTGTGTTCGACGCAGGAATTTTAAAGACGATTTTATAGAAGGATTATTGTAAAAGCAGTTGAGCTGAATTTTTGCATCCAACCCCTCCCAGCCATAATGCTCTTGCAAACGAACCAAAATTTTCTCGAGCGTTAATCCGTGTAAAGGATTATTGGGTTGTTCTTGGCTCATAGGAAATCTCTTATAGTGTTAATTCAAAGGCGCAGTGTAACAGAATCTAACCTTAGTTACGTCTAGTACTGCATTGAGAAACGCTCCCTTGCTAAACCACGTTGAGAAGTTCAGGGTAATCTTTAACGGCTTGTCAGGTGAATAAGCTGAGTCATAATCGAGTCTCGGGTAACAACATAATCAGCAGAACTTTCAACACCAGAGTAGTCGGAGACTCTCATGGAACGCAAACCAACTTGCTTAGCACCCTGAATATCCGCAACTTCACTGTCTCCTACCATGATTATCTTGGACGGAGAATTCTTAGCAAGATCAACAGCAATTTCAAATGCCTTTTTGCTCGGTTTACGATAGCCAATGTCTGAAGACCAAATTACCTGATGGAAATATTTATCTAGCCCTCTATTTCTTAGGTCATTTTGGAAAATATCTGTATCACCTGTCACATTCGACAGCAAGATCAGCTCAGTTCCCTGATTATGTAACTGTTCAAGTAACGGAATGGAATAGTGATATAACTGACCACTTTGAACAAATTGGCGTAAATGTTGACAGCCAATAGATACATCAAAATCAACTGCGTAGTGAGTAAAGGCGTTCTGCCATACCTCAATCCAATTGGGTTGTTCGACTTGTTCTGGAATATAGAGATCTTGTATCGAGAGCTCAATAAGCGCGCCTATCTCTTTGGCGTACTCTGACCCACTAATGTTCTCTAAGGATTCAGCGAGATCCCCCATTTCACACAGTGTATTCCCATAATCAAAAATAACGGTATCGAACATTCTTCCCCCATATTTATCGTTTTATTGCATGACAATAGTGTTGATTACCCTTCTGAGTGCATCATTAAATAATGGATAACCGCGGCTTGAACGGGTAATAGCCAACGCTTTTGATCATAACCAGAAAAACGAGAATAGGTATTAGGCTCGAATATCATCTCTTTCCCTACGGTTACGGGAGGAACGGGCAAAAATTCTGGATGCCCCAATGTCTCTAAAAGAGGTATAGATAATGAATAGGTACTGTCAGCAAATCCTTTTGGCCATGCGTCAGTAATGACCACATCAAACTCACCCGTAAGTTGATCAATATAGCGCACGTTGGATTCATCATCGTGCTGATTTGCTGGACAAAAGTGCGTCAAATTAAGATCTAACACTTGAGCTAAGGCGTGCCAGGATTTAAATACATTAGTGCTCGGGCCCCATAATAAAATACGTAGGTTTTCAATATCGCCGTATTTCGCATTGAGATAATACGCATCGGTTAGCACTTCACAGGGGTGCGCGTCACTCGACATGGCATTAATCACTGGTTTACGAGTAGCATTGGCAAACTCCGTCATCCTTTGGTGATTACTGTCTCTAATGACATACAGAGAATAGAACGGGTCCAAATACCCAGCCAAATCATCGACCGCTTCACCCGTTTTCAAGAAATTAGGTAACTCAACATAATTCAACCCGAGCGTTTGAAATGCCTGAATAAAGGTAGTTCGAGTTCGAATGCCATTCCCCTCAAACGACCAAGCAACGTTGCCTTGTAGTTGCTCAGTCATCTCTTCAGATACGTTTTTCCATATTTGCAAAATATCTGCTTTGGTCAGGCTATTAACATCAAGTAACTTCATAACGTCCCTATTGAAAATAATATCCAATGAAAACATTAAGATAACATATGTATTAATTCAGATGTAGTTAATTAAACCGCATAGACATTGTCGCATTGCCGACACGCCACTTGGCCTTTTTATTTAACTTAATTCAAAACTCTCACACCCAACAATTGAGAAATGATGACTTGCGATATTGAAACCTTCACGTAAATAAAATTTATGGGCTGGGAATCGGTGCACAGCAGAATCCAAGTGGATCTGCTGACATCCAATCTTTGATGCATATGCTTTAAACCATTCCATTAAAAATTTACCAACGCCATCGGAACGACATCGATCATTAGTCACTAGATCTTCAATGTAGATATACTTTCCCCAAGCAAGCTTTTCTCCCAAAGAGTATCCCGCAACAGCCAGCACTTGGTGCTCATCTTTAACATAGACTATCTGATAGCCGCCTAATTTTTGTTTTTCTATCTGTGCAGATAATGAGTCAACATCATACTGAGACCTGAGCTGTAACAACACCTCTAATACACTCAAGTATTCTGCATTCCTTTCAAGAGATTTCACTTCCATATTCTTCCCTTACTCACTATACCCAAGTAACCTCATATGCTGATTTAGTAATGGCAAGCATCCAAATGCTCATACTGTTAATCCACTAACTCAACCCCTAAGCACTCTAATAAACTCAACGCTTCATAGCGTGAAAACTTCGCGCCTTGAACATCATTTTCTAACACATTGATGGCGTAATGACTTGAATCACTAAAATCCACAGAACGTAAGTTAGTTCGCGTAAACAAGCTATGAGTAAAATCGCAATAAATCATGGTTGAATTCTGAAAATTTCCTTCCCGAAAATCAACATCATGCAACTTACATTCATCGAATTGCAGCTCATTCAATGTTAAACCAAAGAATGAAGCATCATTCATGATGCAGCGTTCAAATTTGAGTTCAAAATCAGCGTGATAAACAGGCCAGCTCGCCCGAGTCCAATCAATTCCCACCAGCTTACTATCAATAAAATGAACACCAAATAAGCGCGAGTGTAAGAGCTTCACCAAACTCAAATTACAGCGACTGAATTCGCAATTAATAAATTTGCAGTTTTTAAACTGCGAGCCTGAAAAATCACTATCGAGAAAACGACAATCTTCAAACTCGATATCTTGATAGTCCGATTCCAATTGCTCTAGTTTTTCAAAAGAAACATCAAGATATGATTCACCGCTATTAATCTCTTGCATCACTATCTCCGGTCTTACTCAGCAACTCTTTTGCTATTTATTGAAGATGGAGTATACCGTCTATTGTGCAAAGAAGGTTTCGTGTTTCTTAAATCGCCCAGTATTATTGTCAGGTTCAAATGTAAATAGGCCATCAACATCATGCAGAGCGCCGATCATCTGACGGTTAAAGTCTGCATTGCCTTCATCATACAAGTAATCAGCGACATCAACCCATTTAGCGTCTGCTATTTCATCCGTATCCTGAATAGCAATAGTTTCCGTACCCGCGATAAGTCGACAAACCAGATACATATTCGTTTTTCCAAACTGAAATGGGTGGCGGGTCGTAAAGCCGACAATCGATTGAAATGAGGCTTCAACTCCGGTTTCTTCCAGCACTTCACGAATGATGGCAGTTTCTATTTTTTCACCCAGTTCAATATGACCACCGGGCAATTTATAACCTGTCATACCCTGTTCTTTCACAACCAATAGCTGACCCTGTTCATTTTTGACAATCGCCCCCGCGCCAAGGGTATGAGTCGGGATAAAAGGCACAAACTCTGTAGTTGGCGCTTTTAAAATTAATGTGATCTGGTCTTCCAAACAATTGTGAAAGACAAAACCTAACTCAGTCGCAATCGGGACAAATTGAGCACACTCGATGGTAAGAGTCAGCCACACAATATTTTTTTGTTCCTGCTGGGCAAATGCGATGACATCGTGTAACTCTAATCGAAATGTAGCAACATCTTCAGGCAGTTCATCGTGGCTGATAATAACGCCGTTAAATTTATCTAATACAAACTTCAATGTGTTCCCTTCGTTCTAATTAATCCGCACGTTCCTACCTGATGCTTAGTAGTATCAGAAAGAACAATCTAAGGAGATTCGTGTTGCGCCATCTTATGGTTAAATTCCGACATATGAGCGATTTGGACTGACGCTTTGGGATATTTTTCACCCATATTCGGCGCATAATAAACACTCACCATATTCGCTCGATTGGCGGCTTCTATTCCTAAGTAACTATCTTCTAACACACAACAATCTTGAGGCTTCACTTGCATGGATTTTGCCGCGTGTAGAAACAAATCCGGCTCTGGTTTCCATGAGCCAACTTCATAGGAACTGAAAATACACTCTGTGAAATAGTGTGATAGTCCCGTCACTTGTAGTGCTCTCTCTATTTTTGTCCGCGGAGCTGATGAAGCAATACAAAATGGCACTGTCAGCGATTCCAACAAATCAACGACACCGTCACATGGTATTAAATGTTGATCGAACAGTTTGTCCACTTTAGCGCGATATTGCTGTTCAAATGATGCGGGAAAAGACGTTGAAAACTCTTGCTCTAAATTAGCTAAAATATTGGCCAATTTACCACCTCTGAATCGTTGCACTAGGTCTTCTGCCTTACATTGAATCCCTAGCTCGGCAAGTTGATGTTCTAAGCCTAAATTGCACAGTAATTCACTATCGACTAACGTCCCATCACAATCAAAGATGACTAATTTCATTCCAGACCTTTTAAATAGCGTTTAAGCAGCATTTTGACGAAAACCTAATAACAACTTTGATTCAGAAATAAAGATTACTTGCACAACATCTTGTGACATCAACACTTCCTTTTATTGCTCGGATGTTATGGTGAATGGGCTTCCCGCCCCCTACTGCCTCAACCCAATATCTGAAGCAGTCCAAGTCATGACATCTTGCCATACCGCATCTAAATTCCACGATTTAAACATGGATGATTTGGCCTGTTCATCATCTTGTTTCTCTACTTTGGACAAATAGTGATACATGAATGCCGCAACTCGATAATTCCTTATGCAATGAACAAAGACCTTTTGGTCTTTAAGTGCTGCCATCACATTACAAAACAATCGCACTTGCTCTTTAGTCGGCTCATCAAACCTTACCGGTATATGTATGTAAGTAATATCGAGCGATGCCAATACCTTATCTTCTTCGGCAATAGCTTGAGGATGATCCGGCATGCCTAAGTTAATCACATATCGATATCCGGCTGCGGCAATTTGCCCAAATTCGTGGCGTTTGGGCTGTCCTCCCGTTGCAACCGTACTGGTTAACTGCACAAAATTCTTAATGGATTCCATTCTCTTCCTTGTTATTTCAACCAAGAATGACCGCTCATTCATGGTTTGCATTGATAGCTTCCATCCTAAAGCGAATCAACATATGAATATGTGAGCATTTCGAGATAGTTACTTATTTGTAACACATTAAAAAATAAAGAAAAGAGAAAACGATAGGATAAAGGGAACGTTGAGACAAGAGCAGAAAAAAGAAAAGCATAGAGAAACAGTCTCTATGCTTTTGTTATTAAAGATAAGTTTGAGGTTACTTATAGTAAGCTTCAACTTCACCTTTAAGCTTGATAAGCATTGGATGGCCCCAACGGTCTTTCGCGGTTGGTGAAGCGATTTTCACCCAACCTTCGCTAATGCAGTACTCTTCAACGTCATTACGTTCTTTGCCGTTTAAACGAATACCAATTGGATGTTCAAAACAAGCGGCAATGTAATGTGGGCTGCGTGGATTACCGGCTAGGTGATCGGGTAGATCAGGTTTTGAAATGTTTTCGCTCATGATGTAGACCTAATGGTTAATTTGAGGCGCTATTCTAGTTAAGTCCACCCTTTACCACAACTACGATTGTGTGTTTCAGCTAGCAACTCTGCTGATTGTGGAAATTTCCAGTGCACTGCACCGACTAAACATCCCCATCAGCGCACAAGAAATGCACTGACGGTCAGTGATGTTATTGAATAATGCAGTGCTGTTTTATGAACTGGAGGGTTTTAATGACAGATTTAAAATGTAAACTCTGTATTCCAACCTCTTGCGCCGATTGAACATTTTCAACGGAATCATCGATGAATACGCAATCTGCTGCATTACGATTCACTAAACGCACAGACTTTGCAAAAAATTCAGGCTCGGGTTTAGCAACACCAATATCGGCAGAGTTAATGACAAAATCAAACTTTCCAATTAAATCGTATTGCGCCAGGTCGTTTGTTAGTTTGCTGGTCGCATTCGTCACAAGAACCAAGCGCGCTTCAGGCGCCATAGAACGAATACATTTAATAAAATCGTAGTCGATCGCCGCTTCAACCGCTTCGACTTGTTCAATTACCTCACTTCTCCAGTGCCTAATCACACCATCAAAGTCGATAAGAATCGTATCTTTCAACGAATCCTCCTTTCTATACTGCATACAATGCCATATGTTGCTAGCAACATTCATTTTCTTGGCGCTATGAATATCACAAATAGAAGCAAGAAGTCTTGCCTAGCATCATTTGTTAGGCACTTTTTACATAAATGGATAGAAGGATTCAGCGCGCTATTGTACTTCACCTTTTATGGTAGATCCCCAAAATGCACGACTCTCAGCATCCAGATTTAATATTAACTCTATTACTGGAGAAGGCTGCATTTTATGGAAGATTAATTCCTGCGGCTCCAACCACATAAATTTGAGATGCTCTTCTTGAGAGGCCACCGCCAAGGTAGATGAAATCTCTGGCACGTCTAAACGAAAAATAAGGTTTATCTCAAACTGGTTGTCACCCCAGTGATGTTCAACCGCGCCCAAAAATTCTTTAATGGTGGAATCAAACCCCAATTCTTCTTTTATTTCACGTACCAGAGCGACTTCAGCACTCTCACCTATTTCAATATGCCCACCCGGCAAAAAGGCATTATCAACGCCATCCGCCTTTACAACTAAAATCTTACCTTCACTGACGATCACGCCTCTAGCAAGGTAATGAAAATTATCCATTGTGTTCCCCTAAGAGTTATTGTTGTCTTTTTGCTATTGGATGGTTGGGATTTAACTGCAATAAATCCCAAAGATTGCCATAAAGCTCCTTAAATACGGCAACGGTTCCGTAATCTTGCTCTTTAGGGTCACGAACAAACTCGATACCAATGGACTTCATTCTTTCATAGTCACGCCAAAAATCGTCGGTATTTAAAAATAGGAATACCCGCCCACCAGCTTGATTACCAATAAAATCCACTTGTTCGGGTTTTGATGCTCTGGCTAACAATAATGTCACGCCACGAGAATTGGGTGGCGCAACGACCACCCAACGTTTGTCCTGCTCTGGTTGATAGGTATCTTCAATAAGCTCAAACTGAAGTTTGTTAACATAAAAATCGATAGCTTCATCGTAATCTTTTACGACTAATGCAATATGAACAATGTTTTGTTGCACTACTTTATCCTTAAATTACCAGTTCAACATACTGATAAACAACCAATATGTTCAGTCTTACACTAATTGAACGCCAAACAGATTAGCAATCCATATCACCAATAAAAAGCACAAAATTGTTATGGCTAAACAACTCACTAACGAGATTAAAAATGAGAATCGTCCATACAGATATGGAAAAATAAGAAGCATGGGTAATGATGGGAGCACATACCAAAACGTGTAAAACGCGTGATGAGTTAACTTCTCAGCAGGCTGCTTTTCGATATACATCCAAATCAATGCCAAAATAGTCACCGTGGGGAGAGCGCCAATAAACGCTCCCAATCGGTCACTTCTTTTCGCTACCTCAGAGATAAACACAACGATCCCTGCTGTGATTAAATATTTTGTTATGATCCAATACACAATGCTCGCCTCAGTTATCGTTAGAGATCCACTGGGAATAGCATAGTCCGTATCGCGACGATGTCTCCTATCTAGAAATGTCAGGTGGCATCAATATCGAAAGCCGGCTTATTAAGCTTTTTTAATTGCGTGTCTAATCATAAAGTTTTCCTTTTAAAACGCTCTAGTTTTTTCTTTGTTGACGTTGAATCCACTCATCACAGGCATCACTCATGGTTAACCCAACTGCACTATGCATCCATTGCATAAAATCACGATTAAACGAAAAATCTTCACCGAATTTCGCCTTAAAATAACGACGAACATTCTGCGTCGTCTTGTAACTATCCGTAATTATTGTTGCATCATCGATCTGATTTTTATGCCAATCTACTTTATTCATATTCATTATTTCCTAAACACTTGGAGTTAGCATGGCAGGCTTTGGCGGTCCTTACGTGGATACTTATTGGTGACTTTCCATCAAAAAATTACGTAATTTTTGCCCACGAACATTCACGACTTGTTCTTCTACGATACAGAAACCCTGTTTTTCGTAAAATGGTCTCGCCGTAATGCTCACTTCAGAATGAAACTTGCTAATTCCTCGCAATTTACCTTGCTCAAACACATGTTCCATCATGATTTTGCCAATACCTCTGCCTTGGTATTGATGGTGACAAAAGAAATGATCTATTAACCCATCGTCTTGAAGATCGGTATATCCCACTATTTCCCCGTCTAATACCGCAACATAAGGTGCAATCGAATGCATTTTTCGCTGCCATATGGCCTGATCGAAATTGTCGGGAGCCCAAGCTTCTACTTGGGCTCGAGAGTAATCTCGGATGTTAATATTTCTAATCGTGTGATAAAAAATCTCCCACAAAGCAGGAATATCAGATTCGCTATATCTGCTAACTTTAATCATATGATAGTGTCTCTAATGCTCATATTACCCGTTGATTCAATCGAATCTAATATTCCGTTGCATGATATGTTGAGGACCAGATGGACCTCCAAGATACAAATTCCCAGTATCTTCAAAACCACATTTGCAATAACAACTATATGCGAACGTATTACGGCAATTAACCGTTAATTGAAGTACTTCAAAATCAGGGTAATGGGTAACAACATAAGACGGTAACAAGTTAAGGGCTTTGGTTGCGATACCCTTTCCTTGAAAATGATGGTCGACAAACAAAGCCCTTATACCTAAAGCTTTCGCATCACCAAAACCATAGGTTTCTGTATATAAAAAATCCAGAACAAAAAAACCAACAACGTTACCATCACTAATAATTAAATAGGGATGCTCATGTGATTTTAATGATGAAATAAAATCACCAATATCACCGACAGTAAACGCCTGTTGCTCAGGTTTAACACAAAGCAAATCCACTTCAGACTTTCGTTCTAAATTATACTTTTCAATTGTTATCATTAGTCACTCATAATTTAATACATCAAAACCAGCATTTTCACTTGAACATAAATGCTACTGACCACTTTCTACCATTGCTTTAATAATACGAGCTTTGACAAAATGATCGAGTTGGTGCGTTTGTATCCACCAAGTGGCCGCTTCCATGAGCAGTTCCGGATTCTCATTTTTATTCGAAAAGAAGGCATAGAAAGAAAGCCCGACGTTGTCGCCTTTTAATGCGATCTTTGAATTACAAACTTGTACAATTTTTTCTCTAAGAGACGCTCTCATCGAAACCACCTAACTCTAACCAATCTTTTTCATTTGGCATCGTTTCAAATTTCGGAATCCCATCGTTTATGACCCCTACGTCCCAGCTTGCATGAGAACCGACGTAAACATGAGCAGCAACTTTTGTATTAACAGGCTCGGATAACAAACCAGCAGGCACCCAATATGAATCTCCATTTGAGCTGATATTGGGGACAGGACTACCACATTGACAACAAAACTCAGATTTAAAGCCCGAGCTAGTTGAAAATGATCGAATCTGATGTTCGCCAGTGCACCATTTAAAATTGGATGACTTAACTATCAAAGCCGAGTTTGATGAAGAACCAGAGACTTTGCGACACAACGAACAATGACATTGATAGATCGGAGGTAATTCGCCTAATAATTCAAACGATACCTCTCCGCATAAACAGCTTCCTTTCACTTGAATGATTCCTTAGTTACATACTTTGTGTGATTAACGCTTGGCTACACCCGCTCAAGTGCCTTGTATGGTTTCGGTGGCATTTGTACTGAAATGCTATCTCCCACGTTTACGATCCCGCCTTCTTCGACGACAGCCATAATTCCAGCTTTACGTACCAAGTTACCGGCTTCATCTCGAGCTAAAACAGCTTTAGTCAAACCACGCTGATAGTTGTCTAGTTGAGCACACGGATTCCTTAAACCAGTCACTCTCAGTACAACTTTTGCGCCAATCATAATCAATGTATTCCTAGGTAGCGAAAGCAATTCGACACCTTCGGTCAGCACATTTTCGCCAATAGTCCCGGCCTCTACCGTGAAACCAGACTCTTGAAGTTCCGATATTAACTCTGAATGAACCAAATGCACTTGTCGTAAATTAGGTTGTGAAGGATCTGCTTTAACACGGGAACGATGTTTCACCGTATCACCACAATGTGCGTCTCCCTCTATCCCAAGTCCCTTTAAGAAAGTTAGCGAATCACATGTTTCTTTAGAAAACCTATGTTCAGAATCCTTACTTAATGACACTACCTTCATACTTCCTCCTTGGTGCTAACGCTCCAGTCAATTACGCACTACGCAAGCAGTGAAGCGAGTAAATCACTTTAAACCACCACTGCTGCGCTTGACTGCATCAATTGCCGTAGATGGCTATACTTATGTCCTTGAACTTAAAAGAACACCACTTCCCATTGTAATAAAAAGCCCACCTGTAATTTTGGATAATTTACGGTCAAAACCTTTTGTTTGTAATCGATGACCTACGCGACTAATTATTAGTGCATAACTAAGATGCACTGAAGTGACTATGACGCATATTGTCAGGTACATAACTGAAAATTGCTCAATATGAGGATGGCTAATATCCAAAAACTGGGGTAAAAATGCTGAAAGAAAAATCAATGTCTTAGGATTACTTGCTGACACCAAAAATGCTTGAATGAACAATTGTGGCAAAGAGTGACGAACACATTTTTGATTCGCTTCTGGCAATTCTATCTTTGATGAATGTATTGACCGCAAGCTCTTTATTCCAAGATAAATCAAATAAAGTCCACCAACACATTTCATCACAAAAAACCATGCTGGTAATTGAGCTAATATACCGCCAACGCCAATTCCAACTAAACACACGATGATTAACTGACAGGACAAATTACCCAAAATGGTAATTAATGCTGATTTCCATCCATTCTGAATACTATTCTTAAGTACCAGTATGACATTTGGCCCCGGTGACAATGTAACCAAGAGATATGCGGTTGCAAACATAATCCATATTTCAAAACTCATTGAACGCTCCTTTGTTCAAATAACACGGCAACCGCACGAAAGAATCTAGATCACACTTTTGAGCCCAAAACGCTCATCATGTAACCAGATAAACCGGAATTTGAGAGCTAATGATAGAAGATAATGTGATTTAGATCGCTTCATGCGGAGCCCCTGGTTCAAATAAAAATATAACACTTCAATCGGCCGATGCTTTCGCCGTCGGCTGTATAAATTTACTGGCATTTTTTTGCAATGCTGCCAATTTCTCCATACCTATTTTTTCTTGTTTATTTAAAAACTCAAAGAAGCCCTTGCTATCGATGAAATAATTAACTTTATGGTTATCTTTATTGAGTTGTCTTTTTTCAAACAGACTGTTTTTATGAGGATGATTGGCTAGATTTACGCTCACTTTTTATAAACAATAAGAGAATGTATTTCATATACTTGCCATATCAATCCTGACCACCGTAGCCACAAAAACCACCGCATAGCAAAAGTGCCACACGTGCCAAATCACTCTTAACATTGTTTGTTATAAATCGGACTCTACGTTAAACGCCTTTTCTAACCACACTGAGCTGATAAAATGGCCTTTTCTTCGAGCTTTATAACGTCCATTTAACCTACCCAGTTAGTCACAAAGCTCATGACAAAATACGACTGGTTCAAATATTTGTTATACAACTTGATTATTTAAAATTATTAACGCTCTAAATTAAATCATTTTTGTTAAATATATTATTTATTGTCAAACAAATCCTATCCAATTTATCTTCTAATATAAAAGGGAAATGACCAGAATCCCTCAACTCCAACTCAATGATATTTGGATTAAATTTTTTAAAAGATCTCGCAATCTCTACTGGAAAACGATAATCCTTTCCTCCAAAAATATTCAAAATTGGAAAAGAAATTGCTGACAATTCATTAATTAGATCAAAGTTTGACAAAAACCGTTCAAATATCGAACTAAAGGTATCCACGGATAATGTTCTAGACACATTTTCAAAAAAAGTTAATCCTATTAATTTTTCTTTTTCTGTCATAAAAATATCTTCAGGTTCAGCGTCTTCAAGCTTTAATGATTTTAGCGTTTCTCTATATTGTAGCCATTGTTCAGTATTCAACCCTGTGTTCATTAGGATTAAGCCACAAATTTTATTTTTAAATAAAGAGTTATATTTTAATGCAAGAACTCCACCCCATGAGTGCCCTAATATTATAGGTTTATGCTCGCATTTATTTACCAATACGTCTATTTCTTCTACTAATTCATCTATAACTATATTAGGGCCTTTTTTTTGACTATAAAAGACACAATTAAATGTATCATTTAAATTTGAAAAATATGATTCTAGATAATCATCAAAACCAGGCCCACCATGTAGAAAAATAATTGTCTTTTTATTCTTTCTAATTTTCATCATTTTCCTCAAAGCTTATGACGCTAAACACTGTTGTAAAAACCATGACACGTATTTTTGTCAATTACTGCGATTCTTATGCGCCTCCACTTGCACCAAAGTTCTTTCAATACCATAATTAGGTATTATTTGGTACCAAGGAGGCTGTAATGGCTAAAAATACGAGTATTACTTTAGGCGAACACTTCGATAGTTTCATTACGAGCCAAATCAAAAGTGGACGCTACGGTTCTGCAAGTGAAGTAATTCGCTCTGCTTTACGCTTGCTTGAAACCCAAGAAACCAAAATGAATACACTACGCCAACTTCTGGTTGAAGGCGAAGAAAGCGGCATGGCTGACTATGACCTTGATTCGTTTATCAATGAACTTGATAACGAAGAAAGAAAATGAAACCACTCCAACTCACCAACAAGGCGAAGTCAGATTTAAAAGACATCGCCCTCTTTACTTCCCGACGTTGGGGCAAAGAGCAGCGTAACGTTTATCTTAAACAATTTGACGAATCTTTTTGGCTACTTGCAGAAAATCCTGATATTGGCAAAACATGTGACGATATCAGAGAAGGATATCGGAAATTTCCCCAAGGAAGTCACGTTATTTTTTATCAACAAATTGGCAGCCAGAATATTCTAATTATCAGGATATTGCACAAAAGCATGGACGTTCATCCGATCCTTGGTGCACAACGCTAAACACAGCAGTATTTTGTTTACTGTCTCAGCAAACAGTTAGCTTTAAACCACAAGTGCCTAATCGATTAATTTGTCTGATGCTTGCTCTTGTTATACGATTTTTCTACCAAATCCAGCGTCATAAAATGACTATGTGGATCAGTTTTGTAGTCAGAAAAGGGCTCACAATAAGTAAACCCAAATTTTTCGTAAAGATTTCTTGCTGGTAGGAAGAACTCGTGAGTCCCCGTTTCTAAACTAACTTTTTGATAGCCTTTGTCACTTGCAAAGTTAATAGCATGAGTAAGCAGTTTAGTCGCTACACCTGATTTGCGTGATGAGTTGGAAGTTCTCATTGACTTAAGTTCGACATGCTGAGGAGTTAACTGTTTGATAGCTAGGCAACCTTGCAGATCACCGCCAATCCAAGCACTAAAAAATGTGATATCTGGGGATTTAAGCGCATCAACATCCAAAGCGTGAGCACTTTCAGGAGGCGACGTTGCGTGCATATCCGATAAATGTTCATGGAGTAATTTGATCACTTCAACACCTGACAAGTCGTCTATTTTTATGTCCATATTCCGAATTTTCCTTACTCGTATGACGCCATAGTCTCTTATGTGATTACGCGATCAATACTTTCGACATTACCATAACATCAATATTTCTGTGATTGACGATTTCCTCCGCTTGCCAACCACACTTAGAGTACAAGCCACCATCTAAATGCTCTGTTTGTAAATGAAGTATTTTAACCCCTAGATTTATTGCAATATTATCAAGTTCAGTTAGTAGAGTATTTGAAATGTTTTGACCTCTGTATTCTGGTTTAACATACACGCCCGCTAACCAATGCTCTTTTTCGGGATACATTGGCATTTGGTGCAATTTTATCTGTGCAGCTCCAATTAATTCACCGTCATTAATAGCTAATATGACTAATGGAAAACTGGTTTTGTTTAGACAACCTTCAAGTCGATTAACATATTCATTATTTTCAGGGTGTTTAAGTAAACGCCCCCACTCACTGTAGTACCACTCTGCTAGTTCTTGGAGATATTCTTTATGATCAGCTAGATATACAATTTTCAATTTAACATCCTTATTTGAATTGCCACATAATGCAAAGCTAACGTGCGCAAAGTCTGGGCTATACTTGAGCGAAGCGAAAACGCCAAGCGTTGCGAATCACTCTTAAAAAATTTGTTATACGCGTCCTATCTGTTGTACTTAACCTTATTCAAAACTTCTTTTAGCTCATGCGTTTTCTCAAGGTTTACATCATGAATATTGGCTAAAGCACAAACATAGTACAACACGTCATATAACTCTTCTGCGATTGAACCTTTGAGTTCATCTAGCGTTGGTTGCCCACTTTACCTTTGCGAATAGATTCCGATAATTCGCCAACTTCTTCGATTAGTTTTAAAAAATAGTGTTCAGATTGCTCTGGCGAATAATCGAACTCTTTTATATGACTTTGTAATTCAGATAACGTCATAACGTCCTTTTTGTATCATTTTTCATTAAGCGTATAACGCTCCTAAGTTGCTGCGAACGATAGTGAGTCCGATGCCCGCCGCGGAGCGGTTTTGGCGGGCATGACCGACCTTGGATTGTTAAGAACTAAGCCACTTATTTGCTGCTTCAAGTGCCAGTTTATTGGTATCGAAGTGCATCAACTCTTTAGCTTCAGATTCTGAAACCCATTTATACTCGCTGTGTTCATCTGATAACTGTGGTTCACCTTCTACTTTGGCACAGTATACTTTTTCTATTATTTCGGTCGGCCCTGAACCGTAAGAAACACGCCATTCATCCTTAATAGGAAATGAGTACTCGTAACCTGCAGCCTCAATCAAATTTGGCTTATAACCAGTTTCTTCAAATATTTCTCTAGCAGCTGTTTCTTCAAGCGTTTCGCCTTCTTCCATGCCGCCAGTAACACCTTGCCAGAAAGCAGGCAAACTAAGCTCTGAACGCTGAACACGTTTCAGCAAAAGGAATCGAATACTCCCTTCCTCTACACGGTAAAGAAAGGTATTTATAGAAAAAGGCTGTCTCATTATTAACTCCTGCTCTTAACGCCCAATTAAGCGGCTGACAACGCACCAAAACTAAACCAGACTACCGTAAACACCATTGCCGACCGAACCAAAAGTGCGACTGGTTGGCAGTCCGTTTAAATTGATTGTAATGCGTTACCACTTCATCATCGGTGCCGGGTTTAGTGGATGTTTTAGAAACCACTTACCGACTCTTTTAGCTATATTTTTATGAAAGCTGGCATTTGGAAAGTTGTCCTTAACTTCTTGGACATAAGTTTTGGGAACGCCAAACTTAAATAAACCAAGCGAGAAGTCCACAAGATCCCCCTTTCGAAATACTTCGACTAATGGGTAAAGATCATAATCGCATTCACGAATCTTATGATGCTCTGTAATCATCAGCTTAATCTCTTCTGACCACGATTCAAGACCTCTGCTTTCTAAATACGCCGTCGCAAGTGGCAAAGAGGGGAAATGTAGTCCATCGTTTCCTCTGCCCAAATTCCGATATCGTGAAATACACCCGCTATTATGATTTTTTCCCTCTCTTCATCACTACAATCCCTCAGAGCAAAGCAAAAGTGGATCATTCGATAGACATGGTTTCTATAGCCTTGGTACTCTGCGCCTATCACACTCTTCCAATCAGAAATGATTTCTTCCAATAGAGGTATATCGTCTTCAATCTTCATTGCTAAATCCCATGATGGCGGATAACGCTAAGCTAAGTGGCTAACAAACTTGGCAAAAACCTAAATTGAACACCATAAGCACTTAACTTAACCAAATTAAAAATGCCAAGCGTTTGTTAGTCCGTCTTTAGCGCATTGTTATGTATGTTTTAAAGTAACCCGATAAGACCAGAAATACCTGCACCCACAACACTTGCAACAGTACTATTTTCCAGCAAGGACTTTAGAATACTTTTTGCTTCGACATCGTTAGATTGAGCTACTTTTTCTACCAACTCCTGTACATTGATATTGGTTACTTGACTATTGTGATTACCAACTTGAACTTGCTTACTGTTGATCGAACCAATATTAATTTGTGGCATTGCTGGCTCCTGAATTTCTGTTTTCATGATCAATTTGTCGCCGATAATCAATATATGACCACCTGCACCAATAGTGATACCGATAGCTTTGAGGTCACTTTTGCCATCCATATTCGAGATAAGTCTCTTAGTACTCATATATCTAAGATGGGTTTCAAATTTTCTGTCAATGCGACCAGTACCATCTTCGATATGAACACCTAGCGACATTAATTCTTCAAGGTATTCTTTTAAATTCGGAACTGCGTTATCAGCCAAAGGCTTCAGCAATAGATCTAAATACTCTTGATCAATTTTCATTTTCACCTCGAAATACATAACGCCGCATTAAGGTGTGAGTGACGCTTGGCTATACTTGAGCGAAGCGAAACTGCCAAGCGTTGCGAATCACTCTTAAATGCTTTGTTATACAAACTGTTACAGCTTATCCGCCAATTTCTTAAGGTAAGATTTGGCTAATTCATTTTTGCCTCGGCTTAACCACTTTATACACTCTAAAAGTTCCCAGATTAAACCTTGGTCACCATTTGTATATGCAGGAAAATCTTCGTGCTTTGGTGCAGGAGCATCGGTTAATCGTGACTCAACTGCACCCGTTTTATCAAATAGCACTTTAAAAGGTTTGGAGATATCAAAAGGTTCGCTTAGATCTAAGCAATGAATCTCTGTGCTGGTTAAGTCTGTGAAAATGTATTTTGTAAAGTAAGCATTCTCGTTATGGAAGCCTTGATTGCGATAGAAAATTTCTTTACCACGCTCAAAAGCCGAGAAGCACTCTTGTGTGGATTTATGGAATTCATTTTGAGTAAGAATCAAAATATCAGCGTCAGATACTCGGTCTCCCTTACCTGCAGCCAATGAGCCTACTAACACTGCGGCGACCACGTTGTCTTCGGAAATAAACGCAGTATAAACAGATTTAACCAGCTCATGTTGAAGGGGAAGATTTTCGAGATTAAGTTCTTCTAAACTCACAGTTGTCTCCGTTTGTATAACAGTTATTATACAGAACCATTCTATGAGAACACTTCTGTATAATAACTTTCGTTTGTTAAAGAATTCATCTAACTATCTAACATAAGTAGTAAAAAAGTATGATCTTATTCGTTACTCATCACAAAGTACCGACTTGTTCTATCTAATTTGTCCACACTATGTTTTCATAGTAACTGTATATAAAAACAGTAGTGAGATTATGTATGAAATCACCTTTTTTAATCAGCTTAAAAGAGTTTATGCAAGCTCGACATTATGCGCGTAAAACGATTAAAGTGTACCTCTATTGGACAGTTCAATTTATCCATTATCATAATAATCAGCATCCCCAAAAGCTAACCAGCACCCATGTTGAAGATTTTTTAACCCACTTGGTCGTTAATCTTAAATGCGCTTCTGCTACACAATCTTTGGCGCTGAACGCATTGGTGTTCCTCTATCGTGATTTTCTCGAACAACCATTGGATATTGACTTAAGATTTCGTCGTTCAACCAAAAGCCGTAAACTTCCTGTTGTGCTAACACCACCGGAGGTTGTCTCTCTTTTTTCCGCTATTCCACCCCATACGTTACTGCCCTATCAACTTATGTACGGCTCTGGGCTAAGACTAATGGAGACTGTCCGCTTAAGAATAAAGGATATCGATTTTGACTACGGAGCTCTCCGAATTTGGCAAAGTAAAGGTGGCAAAAATAGGGTAGTAACACTTGCAAAAGAACTTTATCCAGCTCTTCAACAGCAAATATCGTTAGTTCGAATTATTCACCAGCAAGATCTCAATACTCAGTTCTATTCGGGAGTATCATTACCCAATCAATTAGCACTTAAATATCCCGACGCACCAAAAAGTTTCGAATGGCAATTTTTATTCCCCGCACAACGTTTGAGCCAGTACGGTTTTATGCAAGGTTGGTATCGTCACCACGTTCACGAAACATCGTTGCAAAAGATGGTCCGAAAGGCTGCCAGTAAAACAGCCATCGGTAAGCCTCTATCTTGCCATACTCTGCGTCATTCTTTCGCTACTCACCTACTTGAATCTGGTTCCGACATACGTACGGTACAAGAGCAGCTTGGACATTCTGACGTAAAGACGACACAAATATATACTCATGTGATTGACCGTGGCGCTAGTGGGGTAAAAAGTCCACTTTCTCATCTTATGCTATGAAATAATATTCCACGCTACCGCCCTTCCGAGCACGAAATATCACAACCACCACATATAAACCGATTGCATATATTTATAACAAATCACTACCGTAATTCCTATTGTAAATATGGGGCCTGTGACAAAAAAGACCGCTCAAAAGGCGGCCTATCTGTCAGATTTTTATATTAAGATTTATTAATATAATCAATTGGTTAAAAAATCACTCGGTATCTTCTGCTAACCATTGAGCGATCTGTTTAGTATGGTAACTAACGATGACCTGTGCTCCCGCTCTTTTAAAACCGATTAACGTTTCGAACACAGTGCTTTTCTCATCAAGTGCACCGGCCATTGCTGCAAATTTGATTGCCGCATATTCACCTCCCACTTGATAAACAGCCAAAGGTAAATGAGTTTCTCGACGCAGATTGGCAACGACATCAAGATAAGGCGTTCCCGGCTTAACCATCAAAATATCAGCCCCTTCAGATTCATCTAGTAATGCTTCTTGCATTGCTTGATGGCCATTCGCAAAATCCATTTGATATGCCTTTCTATCACCTTGTAATTCGCTATCAACGGCAACACGAAATGGGCCATAAAATGAAGATGAAAATTTGACTGCGTGAGCCAAAATAGCAACATGCTCATAACCTGCGGCGTCTAAGCCATCTCGAATAGCTCGTACCTGCCCATCCATCATAGATGAAGGCGCTAGCATATCAGCACCCGCTTGAGCAGCCACAACACTTTGTTTTACCAATAATTCTAAGGTTGCATCGTTATTAACATGTTCTCCATCAAATACACCGCAGTGGCCATGAGTCGTGTATTCACAAAAACAAATATCAGGGACCACCAACATATCTGGACATGCCTCTTTGATGCTTCGAATCATCCGTGCCAGCAGTCCATCAGGATTATAAGTATCACTGCCACACGCATCTTTATGATGAGAAATACCAAAAGGCATAACTGCGCGAATTCCCAGCGCATAAAGCTCTTTCACTTCATCCGCAATATGGCTTTCTGGCAAACGCACAATTCCAGGTAGCGTTGAAATTGGTTGAGGTTCAATAATCCCCTCTTCAATAAAAAGTGGATGAATTAAATCTGTCAGTTTGAAGTCATGCTCTTGCAGCATGTCGCGCATCGCCGGTGTTCTACGTAATCGGCGTAGACGTTTTAAAGGGGTAATTTGATTCATTCGACTTTACTTCCATTATTTTAAGAATGGGTAATATTATGCTCTCATTGATATAAATTGCCACAGGCACAGCTTAGACTGGCGTTTAAACCATCGACTCTAGAGAGCATAAGTGATTGTTGCATGACATTAAACAGTGCGTTGCACTCTTACGCCTAGGACTGTTCTATAAAACTCGTAAGATAACTAGACACTTAAAAACCGAGGAAAAATCATGTTTATTGTGTCTTTAAATTATCTCTGTGATATCGAAACGGTAGAGAAATATGTGGGCATACATCGGCAATTTATGGTACCCTATTTCTCTGAGGGAGTGTTTATAGCAGCGGGAAGAAAAGAACCACGAACAGGAGGTATTATACTCGCTCAAGGGATATCAAAATCCGAGCTACAAAAGGTCATAAAACAGGACCCTTTTTATCAGCACAATATTGCAAAATACGATGTCATTGAATTCATCCCATCGAAAACCATTGAGGGATTCCCCGCAGCTAAGGCTATAACAAATTAACGTTCGGCCACTATTCTGTAATTGAAAGCGCTTTAATAAAATCGATAAATGCCTGCTCACGTTTTGAAGGTTGTGCATTAACATGCACAATATACATGGGTAAAGGGGCAGGCATATATTGATCTAACACCGATATTAATCGCCCAGATTCCAAAGCATTTTTTACTGTAAAATCAGGCAAGTAAGCAAGGCCATGCCCTGCGATAGCGAGTTCGGTAAGATCCAAGCTATTGTTTACTCGTGTCTCGCCATACACAGGTATCGCGAACGGTTTATTATGCTCTTGATAGATCCAAGTTCTTTGGCGGTTATCAAAGTGCAATAAGCAGCTATGGTGTTCAAGATCTTCCGGTTGTTGAGGAATCCCGTGTGTTTCAAGGTATTCAGGAGATGCAACCGTACGTTTCTTCCAATATCCTACCAACGAATAATAAAGCTCACTGTCAGGCAACGCACCACAGTGCAGCGCCAAATCATATCCATGGCTGAAAAGTTCGAGTGAATGGTTACCCACTACAATATCTAGGCTGATATCTGGATAGTGTTCATAAAATTGCTTCAATGATGGAATCACATAGCGCTGATTGATCGAGTGAGGTATTCCAATTTTAAGATGGCCATTGAGTGCTTGGTTATCATTACTTGCTTGATGTAAGCACTGTTCATACATGTTGATCACTTGCTTGCAACGCTGGTAAAAAGCATTCCCTGAATCCGTTAACGCAATAGATCGAGTATTACGTTTGAGCAATGGGCTTTTTAAAGTATGTTCTAGTTTTGATATATGTCGACTTACCATTGCTGGCGATATATCTAGCTCATTCGCTGCGGCACGAAACCCATTGTATTCCACAACCCGACAAAACACTTTCATAGACTCAATCATAATCTTGCTACTTGCGTATGTAACTTTTTGATAAAGATACAATAAAAATCAAATACTACAAAAATAAAGGCCGCTCGAGGCGACCTTTACTTATTCAGAATGTTAGACTGAGACGTTATCTATCAATGATGATTAACGTGCTTTTGCGTCTAGAGCCACTTCTGGATCGGGTTCTTTGGTGATGCGGTTACGCAAGTCACGGCGGATAATTTCAATTGACCAGAACCATACTAGGTGACCAAAGATTTCTGATACGTTTTCGTACCAAGGTAGGTCCCATAGTGGAGGAGTCAGACCCATTGTAGTAAATGAGATCCAGTGAACTGCCACTGTTGCTAGGAAACCAGCTAGAAGACCTTGCCACAATTTAATTTTAGGGAAAACTTCAGCAACGATACAGTAACCAACAGCAAACACGATAGAGAACGTGATGTGTGTTACACCAACCCAGTTGAACACGTGACCTGCGAAAGTGTATACAGGTGAGTTTGGATCTGTCACATGTAAGTAATCGCGTAGGAACAAGTATGGAGGGTTAAGGAAATTACGAGAACAGTCAACGTTCGCTGCTGCACGGATTAGGTGTTCAGGAGCACATGCTGCTGTAAAAATATCAGAAGGGCTACGTGGAGGAAGTGGAACTTCACCGCCCCATTTTACGAATGCAGAAACGATACCAGCGATTAGGCCGATAAACGCAGCTAAACCATAACGTCTACGTGATGGATTGGTTTGCTCAAATAGATTCATGTTATTACCATAAAAATGTGAGTTAAAAAGATTGATAAAGATATTATCACCCTGTAGCCCACAAAATACGAATGTAGATCAAAAAAAGACAGTATATATTCATAAAATTAGTACAAAAAAACACCAAACAAACTATTTTAAATAAAATTTTGAAAATATTTACATCTCACAATCGTTTTATTTAAAACAAAAATAAAATTAGAATTTGTTAATTTTTGTGCTTTACATGGTGAATAACCATCTCATTAAAAATAACCATACAATCACTAATGACAAAATAATAATCTTAAAATCATTTCAGTTTCATCACTTATTGAAAATAACAGATTAGAAACAAACGTAAGTTTTTGTCAAAAACAAACAATACAACAATAACTTACTGTTTTTAAAGGAATTTAAAGTAAAGATCATTAACCTTGGCTCTATAAAATGAAAACAAATTTAAGAGAAAAAGCACGTAAACGTTTGCGAATAGATTTATGATAAATATTTTTATCCTTTTTATTGAATATACTTAATTTTAATTTCCACTATTTTATTATGGTTTATTTTTCGTTAAATTTACATTTAGTCCTATCTTGATTGATTAAAATTGGCACACGAAAAATTTAACTACCATGTATAATTAACACCTGCTAATTTAGTATTTTATTGAGAAATGAATATTGATGATAACTATTATTTTACAGCACAAGTCTCCATAACTCTTAAAGCCATAACCCCCCTACTTTCTCTTATTTATACAGTAATAACATTTGATACATTTAATTAACATTAAATTTCAGAATCACATAAAAAATACAATGCCGAAGCTTCCCGCCGTAACCATATCGCTCTTCAACAAGGTAAACACAAATATCAGACGGCCCTAACTAACGCAAATCGCACTCAATCAGCTGGAGCGTGGTTCTCACGTTCCACGTCTAATGATTGACGACAACGCATCATGCGCTCAACGACATGAGAGGAGCTTACAGGTAAGAAAGAGAATTAAAATAAATGATATCTACTGATCAATGTAGAATGACTTTGTCGTCAAATCAGAGCCTTACCCAGGAGCGAATACATTCGCTCAGAATGAGAACTTTGAGATGACTTAGGAATAGAAATAAATTGGGAATATTGGCACGTACTCAAAACGAGCACGTGCTAAGAGCAACAACTCAAATTTTGATTGGTTTCTCGACCAATCGAGAGGTTACAACGCAGTTTCTGCCGCGCTTTTTCGCTTTGTAAAGCGCATTATCAGCATCAACAATCCAGTGTTCTAAGGTATCAAATTCAGCTTTGCCCAGATAACAACTAACACCCAAACTAATAGTGAACTGGATCTCGATTCCTTGGACATTAAGCTTTAATAATTCGACGGAAGTTCTCAGATCTTCAGCAATGGCATGCGCTTCTTCTTTTTCCGTGCTTGGTAATAGAATCAAAAACTCCTCACCCCCATAGCGACATACCAGATCATGCTCTCGAACCGAGAGATTCAAAGTATCAGCTAACGTTTTGAGTACCTTGTCACCCATGTTGTGCCCATAGGTATCATTTATCGCTTTAAAAAAATCGGCGTCAATCAGGATTAATGAAGAAGGTACTTTATACTGCTCCGCCTTCGCCAATTCCATTTTAGCCAATTCAAAAAAACGGCGACGATTCAATACCGCTGTAAGAGGATCTTTATGTAGCATGTCTTCCATCTGAATCTCAGCGAGTTTACGCTCTGTAATATCGTAACCAATGCACTGATACCCAAGTGGTTTACCCGATTTGGACATAATTAGGCGGTCTGTCCACTGTAACCAACGAAAAACTCGGTTGCCGTGCTCATCTAACCTGTCTTGTCGGTGCTCGTGAACAGCTAAAGGAGAATCGGTTGTTAAACGAGCAAGTTGCCGTTTTGCTCTTCCAACGTTCTCAGGTTCAATAACCTCTAACACATTTTTGCCGACGATCTCATCAATGGGCTTGCTAAGCGCTTCTGATACTCGCCGATTGACATATTCAATTTGATAATCAAGGTTATAAACCAAAATTAAAGAGGGTTGATCGTTCATCGTTTCTAGTAATACATCGGCTTTGTGCAGTGAATGCTGTAAATGTTCTAGTGGCGATACATCAGTGAGGCATAATACGTAATGCACTCCCGCAACAAAGTTTGAATGGCAGTACCAGTTAATTTGTATTGCTTTGGTTTGTCCATGAATAGTCAGATGGTGCATTTTGCGCGACATCGACCATTGCTTTAATTCATCTGCCGTTAAACGTTCGTTAAGGGAGAGAAGATCATTAATATCTCGACCAACAACATTTTGTGAATCAAAGATTTCAGCATATTCTCCCATTGCGTGAGAGACCAGTAAATCACTGGATATATAAAGTAAACAACTATCCATATTCATTAATGACTAAATACTATTTTATAGAGATCAGCTTAAATATACCGTAAAAACGCTTCATTATTCGGGCTCTAATCTTGTATAAAAATAGTAAAGGCATTCCTTATGTAAATTTATCCCTACTCTGCTAACTGGCTAGCTTGTAACAAACCGCCATATTGACCCAATTGATTTTAAAAATCAAAGATCTATATATAACAATAACCTATGTTACATTTTTGATGCGTTTGATTTGGCATTATATATAAGTGAGATACCAGTTAGAACAACGCAACTTATAGAACTTCATTAAAAATGACATATAAATAAAATGGTTTTATTTAATGATAAAAGTCTTTATTTAAAC
Organism: Vibrio nitrifigilis; assembly: GCF_015686695.1. Taxonomy (NCBI): domain Bacteria; kingdom Pseudomonadati; phylum Pseudomonadota; class Gammaproteobacteria; order Vibrionales; family Vibrionaceae; genus Vibrio; species Vibrio nitrifigilis. The sequence continues at coordinate 1,038,708 of NZ_JADPMR010000004.1, forward strand.
AATGTCTAGGGATCATTAGCTAGGCATGTTATTAGCGCAATTAATAAGTATTGTCACAGAAGATCGAATTTCCTTTTTTACTAGGAAGAGATTCTTACATGATTGATTGCTAATGCTTGGATACTCGATTTATTAGGGAACTAAGATCACAGAAAAAGTTCTAACCTTTCAGGTGCCGTGATTTGAGGTAAACGAGCAAAATATCACGACACTCTTAGTAAAAGAAACTAGCCCGTATCAGTGAATAAGAGGGTGAATGAACTTCGTATTCATGTGGAATTCATCTTCGCTCTGGTATGGTGGCACTAACTTAATAACTAGAGGTACTCACTATGAGCCGATTGATTGTCACTGCATTAGCTGTTATTACAGGCATATTTGCTCTGATGTTTAGCCTAGTGATCGCGATTCCTCTCGCTTGTATTGCGTTAATTCAGGGTAAAAGATTTAATGATCAACTGAAGCGTAACTCATTCAATCATCGCCAACATGCCAGTCATGATGTGATTGAAGGAGAATACGAAGAAGTGATTCATGAAAAGGCCTCCCACAATTAAACATCATGGTTGTTAAAGCACACGAAGCCTTAACACCGTTAAATACTTACCACGACTCGGATCGCGAGTGCAAGTAACACGCATCCCGATAATCGATCGATCAACGCAGCTTTATGACGTAACTTATCGAGTACGGCTGCGTTAGATAACAATAACGTGATTAAGGTATACCACGATCCATCCACAACAAAAGGGGTCGCAACAATGGTGACTTTATCAGACAAACTATGTCCCGCATCAACATACTGACTAAACAGAGCGATAAAAAACAGCGCGATTTTGGGGTTCAGCATAGAGATAAGTGCGCCTTCTTTCGCCGACTGCCAATTACTAACACGTTCACCACTTTCTAAACGAGCTGCGACACCACCTTTAGAGCGCAGTGCATTAACCCCCAAATACGCTAAATAGGCAGCGCCTAGATAAGTAATCGTGTCAAACACCAAAGGAGAGTGTTGTAAAACAACCGCCAACCCAATCATAGTAATAAAGGCGTAGACCCCAATGCCACAAGCATGCGCCCAAGCGGTACAAATGCCATTTGAGCGCCCACCCGCTAAGCTATGTTTAACCACCATCGCTAAACTGGGACCTGGTGACATCGCACCAAGTAGAGCAATGGCAAATAATGAAAACCACGTTGTTAATGTCATAAAATCGCTTCGCCCGACTAGGCTTACCTTTTTTGTTATTTTTTCCGGATAAATGAGTCACTCATATTATCAGTAGGAAAATTCGAATGTATTTGAAGAACCGCGCGCCACTTTAACACTTGCTTTGTCCAATGCCGAAATGGCATGTTCAACCCCTAATTGCTGTTGGGTATAGTGGCTTAATATCGCTACCACCTGGCTATGCGCCGCCTTGCCTGATTCGATTCCTGCCGGAGCATCTTCAAATACAATACAGTCGTGAATATCAACGCCGAGTTTACTTGCGCCAAGTAAATAGGGCTCAGGGTCGGGTTTGCCCTTACTAATCGCTTCTGCTGTTATCAGTATTTTGGGCATGGGAATACCCGATGCTTTTATTCTTGCAGAGGCGACGGGTAACGTTCCTGAGGTCACAATGGCCCAAGGCACACCAAGCGCTTCAAGTGATTGAATGAACTCAAGCGACCCATTCAAAGCGATTGTACCTTCAGTATCTTGTGATTCTCGAGTTTCTAACCAATCCATTTCATTATCAATGAACGAATCGTCTTTATCAGCCAACAATAGTGCCAACGATTCTCTTGCAGGGCGGCCATGAATGACAGACATGACCCGATCTGGATCGAGATTATTGCGTTGCGCCAGTAGCGTCCAAGAACGTTTAACCGCGCCTAATGAGTCGATAAGCGTACCATCTAAATCAAATAATGCCGCTTTAAATTCTATGGTTTTCGCCATACTAGATCCCTGATTTTTCTTACTATCTTACGCCTGAACAATGAATATTCAAGCCGCATCCACAACAAAAACACGTGCCACCCACGCACCATGTAAACGGCTTTTTCCTTACTATGCCACACTGATTTTGTATAAAAACCTACCGCCTCACATAGAAATAACAAGACAGACAATAATAAACCCACAAATTGAGTGGTTATAAACAAATTCATAAAGTTGATGCAACCGGTACCACAATATGAGATAAATCCGGTTGCTTGAAGCTGAAATTGAATTAATTTATAACCAACTCAAACATATACATAGCCAATCAACGAGTAAAGATGAATTTATGAGCCTTATTTCACCTATTCCCTTGATCAAAAAAATGCGATTTTTCTCCCCTTCCGCTGTCCACTGTCGAGGAAAATACTAATATGTATCATTTATATTATTCCCCTCGCTCTGCCAGCATGGCCGTTCACTGGTTGCTTCATCACCTCAATGTTCCCTATCGTTTGCATTATGTTAATAAGAAAAAAGATGAGCAAAAATCCGATGCTTATAGAAAACTGAATCCTGTAGGAAAAATCCCAACACTCGTTATAGATGGTCAACCCATAGCAGAAACAGCGGCCATCATGATGACTCTGTGCGAAAAACATCCCGACGAGCACATGATGCCTCCAACCCATTCAGCACAAAAGCCACGTTTTTATCAATGGATGCTGTACCTTTCGAACACCTTGCAAAACGATTTAATGATCTATTTTTATCCTGCGAGGCACGGAGTGCATAACACAGAGCATGATAGTGTAAAACGTACCCAAGCAGCCCGTATTGATGAGAGCCTTACCCTCATTAATGATCAGCTAAGTCATCACACCTATTTAATCGATGATGAAATATATGCCTGTGATTTTTTTCTCTTTATGTTGTGCAGTTGGTGTTTTGCATTAGAAAAAACCCCGATGGATTACCCGTATTTACGTGGTTTTATGCAGAGAATGGCGACGAACGAAAGCGTGTTAGCCGTTAATGAAATTGAACAGTTAAATCTGATTGAAATTCTCAGTTACGTCAGTTAGCGACTAAACCGATAAAAAAGTCACCTTAACTTCAGCAAGTCTCTGAAAGAAAAGGTGACAATATTTTTGGAAATTGACTTGTATACCGCTAATCAGTCACATTGCTCCCCTGAATGCGGGCTATTGTGAATTTATAATCCCATTTCCGCTGAAATCTGTTCGACCCAACCAGCAACTCGTTGATCGGTTAAGCTAGATTGATTGTCTTTATCAATAACTAGGCCGACAAATTCATCCCCATCGACAGCATTCGATGAATTAAATTCATAACCATCTAGTGGCCAAAAACCGACCATTGTTGCACCAGTATTAGCAACGTAGTCATACAATTCACCCAGCGCATCGACAAACTCATCAGCATAACCGACTTGGTCTCCTAAACCGTAAAGAGCAACGGTTTTACCACTCAGATCTAATCCTTCAAAATTGGGCATAAACTCTTCCCAGCTTTCTTCCTGACAATCACAAGATAAGCCCGGTAATTTACCTTCACCAAGAGTTGGCGTACCTAGGATTAGGCAATCATATGCATTTAAATCCTCTACTGTTGTGCGGTTGATATTCTTAGGTTTATCGGCAATGTCGGGGCCGAGTAGTTTTTGAATCTGTTTTGCAATCTTACGTGTACTACCTGTATCTGTACCGAAGAAAATACCCACTTTAGCCATCATTCACTCCTTTGAAACGTCAATTCATGCTTTGTTACTCTCTATACCCAAGTAACCTCAAGATGCTGTTTCAGCGAGAATGTATTCGCTCTTAGGCAAGGCACTGATTTGAAGACATAGTCATTCTACGTTAAAAATCAGTAACACAGCCTGGGAGCGAATAAAACTCGCCCTTTGGGAGCTCATCAACAAACCTATTTCTGCGCTCAATCACGTTGAAAGGGAATGACCATTCCTGCCGTGATTGAGCTTGACCTAGGCTCGTTGATGAAGCTCTGAATCCTGCATCTTGAGGTCATTTGGGTATATCATTGTTATTAGAGCAAAGCGCATACCAGTTAGTTAGTTACATATAATCAATTAGTTACATAAAGCCTTTTATTTAAATGACTGTCAGTCGTGACAAATTGTCATAAAGCCGACATTAATCGTCGTCGTCGTCATCATCGTCATCTGGCTGCCAAATGAGTGGCCGATAAATTTCTACCCGATCGCCATTTTTGAGCTCATGAGTAAGAGGACTAACCTTGCCAAACACGCCCACTTTTTGTGCCTGCAGATCGATATCGGGAAACACTTCCAATATCTTCGATTGGTGAATCGCAGTTAATACCGTCGCATCGTCAGGCACATTGATCGGTAACCATACTTGTTCACTGGGCAAGGCATAAACTACTGAGACTTTCATTTCGTCGCTCCTTCACTTACATATCACCTTCCGGCACCATGCCACTCTGCCGTTGTTTGTTTTCTTGCCACACGGCTTCTAATTTTTGTTTTAGTGCCAAGCCAAGCCCCAACATAATGAAGCCACCTGGCGGTAAAATAATTAATAATAACCCGCGGTAATCGGGGATAATGGTGGTTTCTAAAAAGGCAAAGTGTGGACCGAGCAATAGGCTTGCATTGGTAAATAAAGTTCCACTACCAATGATTTCACGAATAGCGCCAAGCACCGTTAATACCCAAGTAAAGCCAATGCCCATAAACACCCCATCGACCAGAGATGGAACGACCTTTGAACGACTCGCGAACGATTCAACTCGCCCTAAGATCGCGCAGTTAGTTACAATCAAAGGAATAAAAAGCCCCAGTACTTTATGTAATTGGTGTAAATAGGCGTTGAGCAACGCATCCGTTAAAGTCACTAGTGTCGCAATGATTATGACGTTCACGGGAATACGTACGGTTTTACTGATGACACCTTTTGCCATTGAGTTGATAAGGTTTGAGGCAACCATCACCACCAAAGTTGCAAGTCCTAAACCAAGGCCGTTCGTTGCACTACTGGTGACGGCCAATAATGGGCACAAGGCTAACGACTGTTTAAGGACTATATTATTGTCCCAAAGCCCATTTTTAATAATGTTGGAATATCCCTCACTCATGAGCTGACTCCCTATCCTGTTTTAGTGCTTCCAATGCTAAGTGAATACCTTTGACCACAGCCCGTGGAGTAATGGTTGCGCCGCTAAATTGGTCGAACGTCCCACCATCTTTTTTTACGCCCCACACTGGTGTATTTTTTAATGAGTGATGATTAAAACTGAGAATCCACGGGCTTTTCGCCAATTCGATATTGTCCCCCAGCCCTGGCGTTTCAGTATGACTCACCACTCGAACCCCAATGATCTCTTGGTGCATGTTGACTCCCATCAGATAAGTAATGGGGCCGCTGTAACCATCTTCCGCGCCGCGCACAACCCATGCGGTGACCTTTCCTTGGGCATTTTTCACCGGGAACATGTCGAACGTTTCTTTGGCATAATGGACACTATGCCCTTCTGCAAAGACATCGTTTGAGAATGTGATGTCGCCCAACACTTGTTTGAGGAGAGCGTTTTGGTCTTCACTAATCCTTTGAGCGATAACGGGTTTCGTCAGTACTTCGGTAAACACCAATAGAATAGCGGCGATCGCACACGTTACCGCTAGGAGGCCACTTTGATAGCCCACTTTTTCTTTCCATAAATCTAACGACAACATCATGACTTTTGTTCCTTCAAGCTGCGACTACCGTACACCGCAGGGCGCATGTAGTGATCAATCAAGGGACTGGCGGCATTCATAATGAGCACAGCAAACGCCACCCCTTCGGGATAACTGCCAAAAGTACGAATTAACCAAACTAATAAGCCACATCCTGCCCCATAAAGAAGCTGGCCACGCACGCTAGTGGGAGACGTCACTAAATCGGTGGCAATATAAAATGCGCCTAACATCGCACCGCCACTAAACCATTCATTCCAAAAAGGCAGATATTGTTGACCATTAATTAAGTGCGCGATAAGCGCGGGAATACCTAAACCCAAAAAGAAAGAGGTGGGGATTGCCCAGTGAATAATGCGGCGATAGAGTAAATAAATACCTCCAAGCAAAATGAAGATCGCACTGGTCTCCCCTAAACTACCTGCTTGTTGACCAAAGAAAATATTAAATAATTCAACCGGCAATTTACGTTCGGTACTTAACGCGGTTGCAGCCGTCATACCATCAAAATGTAACCACCCTTCCGGCACGGTTAATAACGAGTGACTAAAATCAAGTGGCGTAGGTGTTGCCCACTGAGTCATCTCAACTGGGAAACAAATTAAGAGCATGACCCTCGCGAGCATCGCTGGATTAAATAAGTTCTGTCCAAGCCCACCGTAGATCTGTTTGCCCATGACCACAGCAAATACTGAACCGATGATGGTTAAGGTAATAGGAAAAGTCGAAGGCAGGCTCATTGCCAGTAACATCCCTGTGAGTAATGCTGAACCATCTAAACAGGCTTTCCATGATTTTTTCATCAGAATAAGGCAAGCTATTTCTGACAAGACCGCCGCTAAACAACTGACCAACAAAACCACAAAACTACTCAAACCGAATTGGTACACGCCAAACAACGCAGCCGGTAACAACGTCAGTAACACGGTATACATAATTCTGACACTGGAATTCGCGTTATGGGCAAAGGGCCCCATGGCGACATCATATTTAATCATTGTTGATCCTCCTCAGTGACAGTCGTTTTGCGAGCGACTCGCGCTGGACGTGGTGGTCGAGCCGGCCTCTCGGCTTTCACCGTAATATCAGGTTGAGATTCGGTAGGCTCAGCGACTAGCTGTGATTGAACATCTGGATTGAGTTGCGCTGTTGGTCTCCTTGGCGGACGTGCAGGACGAGTAGGACGTGCTGGTCTTGATGATACTTGTGCTGAGTTCTCGTGAGATTCCATCTGTACTACGTTATCTTTAGTTTCAGTCACTGCACTGTTACTACGAGCTTTACGCGCTGGCCTTGCGGGTCTAGCAGGTCGTTCACTCAGATTGGCCACGTCCTGCTGAGTGTTGCCTGTTAATGAACTCTCCTCACTCACGACTTGCGTGGTTGGCCTTGCTGGGCGACCGGGACGTCCAGGTCTGGTAGGGCGAGCCGGCGCTTCATTCGCACCAGATTCAGCCACTCGGGCGCCACGAACAGGCCGTTGCTTCGCTTGTTTCGCTGCCAATTTAGCTTTAGCTTCTTCTTCCATACGGTGACGTTTCGCTTCAGTAAGCTGCTTAGCTTGTTGCGATTTACGCTCTTTTTGCCAATTTGAGTTAATAACACCTTTGGCATGCATAAAATATTGGACTAACGGAATAGAAGAAGGACACACATAGGAACACGCACCGCATGATAAACAGCTGCGCACTCCAAGCTCCTCTGCTTTTTTAAAATCAGACACTTTGGTATAAGCAGCCATTTGAAACGGCATAAGGCTCATAGGGCAAGCTCTCACACATTGACCACAGCGAATACATTGTTGATGCTTGTATTTGCTCATGATTTCGTCACTGGTAAGGGCTAATATTCCTCCTACCATTTTATCAATTGGCACATTCAGCGAAGTAATGATCTGCCCCATCATGGGTCCCCCGAGAACCAAACGCTCGGTACTTTCACTGGTTCCACCACAGTAATTGATCAAATCTTGTACTCGAGTACCAATTGGTGCCTCTACATTACGAGGCTCACTCACGCCTTGCCCAGAAATAGTCACAATGCGATTGACTAAAGGACGACGAAAACGCACTGCGTGATACACGGAACGTGCTGTGGCAATATTGTTAACCACGACACCAATGTGCGATGAACGACCGCCTTGAGGCACTTCCTTACCCACTAACGTCTTAATAAGCTGCTTCGCTGACCCCATGGGATAAATGCTAGGGACACTGCGAATTTCGATATTGGGTTCTTCACTCGCGGCATCGGTCATTTCATAAATAGCGGTTTGTTTGTTGTCTTCAATCCCCACGATAACGCGTTTTGCACCACTGGCGATTTGCATCAACTTTATGCCAGATATCACTTCCGCTGCGTAAGTCTGCATTGTGACATCATCACTGGTGAGATAAGGCTCGCACTCACCCCCATTAATAATTAAGGTTTCTACCCCCGCTTTACGTGCAGAACTCAATTTCATTGCAGTAGGGAATCCGGCGCCGCCTAGTCCAACAATACCTGCTTTTTGTATGCGCTCTAAAATGGTATCTGGATCAAGTTGATGAAAAGCGCCTAGCTCTGCTGGCGTGCCCCAGTGACGGTCTTCATTGGCACGAATCTCTATGGTATCTGCATAAATTTTTGCCGGGTGCGGTGTGATATAAGGCGCAATCTTGGTGACAATCCCGTTAACCGGAGAATGAATAGGCGCGACACGCTCGCTGAGCGACTGGGCGATTAATTGACCACGAAATACCATATCACCCACGTTAACCAAAGGCTTAACGACGGCACCATCGCGTTGCTGTAGTGGCAAGTAAACATAACGAGGCCAAAAATTTTCATCGATGGGCTTGTCACTGGTTAAGTGTTTAAACGTTTTAGGGTGCACACCACCAGAGAATCCGTGTGAAAATAAGCGTAACATCTTCTACTCCTAAGCTGCATCTGAGGTGGGTTTAGGCCAGTACCAATGCTTGGCATCGGGTTCTACTTCTGCCATATCAAGACAATTTTGCGGGCAACTCTTGGCACACAGTTCACACCCCGTACACACGTCTTTTAAAACGGTATGCAACTGCTTAGGAGCACCAACAATGGCATCAAACGGGCAGGCTTTCACGCAGCGGTGACACCCAGAACATTGCGCTTCTTCAATCACCGCAACATATTCTTTATCTTCGTCGCTAACCTCAACAGAGACACCAAGCAGATCGGCGACGGTCACCGCTAAACTTGCGCCACCAGGAGGACAACAATCAGGTCCCAATTCGCCACTGACCATTTTTTCAGCGGCTTGACGGCACCCAGCCTCACCGCACTGGCCACATTGACCACCAGGTAATAACCCTTCTACTTGGTCTACCAGCGGGTTGCTATCAACGTGAAAATACTTCGCAGCCACGCCAAGTAGTGCTCCTAAGATCGCCCCAAGCAAAACAAAAAACACTAATGCTGAAATAACCATAGCCATTTGAGATTCCCCCCTTTTCTACGCCATTCCCGAGAAGCCCATGAATGCCATCGACAGAAATCCTGCCGTAATAAATGCAATTGGCGTCCCTTTGAAAGCGGCAGGCACTTCACTAATTGATAACTGACTGCGCAACCCCGCAAATAGCGTAATCACAATAAGAAAACCCGTGGCAGAACCGACGCTGAACATTAAGGTTTGAATAAAATTGAGGTCGTCTTGAACAGCAAGTAAAGCCACACCGAATACCGCACAGTTAGTCGTAATCAGTGGTAAATAGACCCCGAGAGCTTGGTATAAGGTGGGAAACGCTTTCTTTACATACAACTCGGTAAATTGAACCACACCCGCAATCACTAAAATGAACGCAATAATGCGCATAAATTCGAGCCCGAGTGGACGCAAGATGGCGAATTCAATCATCCATGTCACTAGTGTTGCGAGGGTTAATACGAAGGTTGTTGCAACCCCCATCCCAACCGCACTGCTGATCTTACTTGAGACCCCCATAAAGGGACACAATCCGAGAAATTTTGCCAACACGACGTTATTGACGAAGGCGGCACTAAGTAAAATTATGAATCCGTCTGACATAACTCTTTCCTTGAGATCCGTTTCCCAGCATTGGTGCATAGCCTATGCCATCGCAATCGAACTGCACCATTTTGAACCTTCAATCCCTTATCAGACGGTGAATTTACCGGGGTAGTAACGCCCATAAGGACATTTGTCAGCCTTGTACTAAAGCTGACAATTTCATGGGAGAGATTAAAATTTGTCTTATATCAAACAAGACTGAAGTAAAGGCTTATGGTTCAAAGCCATATAAAACAACACTTTGTTTGTGGAATAAGAAATGCATGACACTTGTTTCCTATATAATTACGCTAAGGAAGGCTCTTATGGGACAAGTCGATACGGTGTTACAAGATGCAATACCGCCAATGTTCAGTGACCAAACCTTTTCTCAGATCGTCTCAAACGCTCCGGTTGCGATCAGTATTACCGACCCTAACGGCACTATTTTATTCGTTAATCAGATGTTTTCAGAAATCACCGGCTACACAGCAAGTGAACTGGTCGGGCGGAATTCTTCACTGCTTTCCTATAAGGCAACACCGAAAAGTGTCTACGAAAATTTATGGAATGCAATCAGTACAGGGCATCATTGGCAAGGACAGCTGGTGAATCGCAAAAAAAACGGGCAGCCCTATATCGCTGAAATCTCTATTTCACGGTTTGTCGCCATGAAAGGTGATGTGTGTTACTACGCCATCCACAAAGACATTACCGAAGCGCACCAAACCGTCACTAACTTAAAAAATCAATCGGTCATGTTTGAGGCTGTACTGAATGCCACACCAATTGCCATCACGATGATCGATCAAGATCACAACACCTTATTTAGTAATGCTAAATTCGACAAAATTGGACAAAGTATCAACGGCTCCCCCGTTAAGGAACTGCTGGATAGTTTGAATACCGATTACGGTATCACGTCGATTAACGAATTTATGAAAAATAAAGAACACCGCTATAAAGGCGTTCATATCGAAAATAAAGGAGGAGTACGTGAGCGTTGGTTTGATTATTCGTTAGTAAAAATCCCTGTATCTGACACAACTGCCGATACGTATTTCAAACCTCAAGATGCGTTTTACACCGTCATTACCATCACAGAACGCACGCGAGAAAAACTGCTGGTTGAAGAGCGCCGTATCAACTCGGTCAAATTGATGACCCGCGATAATAAATATGTTCATGCGATGCAAGAAGCGCTGATGGCGACATTGCATCAATTGCAAGGGCCCTTCAATATGATCGATTCCGCCATGAACATTCTAAAGCGCACCAGTCCATCATGTCCTGGGCTCATCGCGATGGATGAAGCGATGGAAACTGCTTTTCGCGCGATGCACGATATCAAACAAGCCATTCCTGAACGCAACAGTGAAGCGTTCCAACCCGTTAATATCAATCAAGTGATCCGCGATGCAACGGCGATTTGTACCGATGAGCTGTTGATGTCATCGACTAAATTAGACTTGATTCTGTCACCTAAACTCAATTCCATCAATGGTATGCCGCACCGGCTTATTTTGACATTAAAACAGTTAATCGATAATGCGGTCGATTCCATTCAAGCGGCCAAGTGTAACGAACGCTCTATTTTGATTACCTCGTACGCGGCTAATGAAGAGACCAAAATCATTGTGGAAGACAGTGGCGGCGGCATTGCCGATGATTTACGTTTGAAAGTATTTCAACCCTTTTTCAGTACCAAACCCAAGCATCAAACCGGATGCCGTGGTATCGGTTTATCGATTGTGCAGCAAGTGCTGAATGAGCATTCAGCGACCATTACGATCTCTGAAAGTGATCACTTGAAGGGTGCGTATATTTGTCTCACCTTCCCTAGCTCTGAATGGTAATGCCTTATGACTGAAGATTTATCTCTCTTAGATTTAGAACGTCAGTTGTTAGCTGCAATGTATCGCATTGCTAGTGTCTTAAATAGCAGTCTCGAATACCAAGACTCAGCTGATAAAGTTCTGCAAATATTGCACGACGATTGCCGGCTGCAATGTGGCCTACTGACTATCCTCGATCAAGATCAACAAACCTTGATCATTAAAGCAGTGCACACACCAACGCCCAATATGGCGGTTGAACAAAAGCGAGCTCACTATAAAGTTGGCGAAGGCATTATTGGCGAAGTATTACGTCAAGGCAGTACCATGGTGGTACGTAACCTCGGTAGTGATATGCGCTTTGCTGATAAATTAGCCTTGTACGATTACGAAAAACCATTTATCTGCGTGCCTCTTAAAGATAGTCGTACTCACCCTATTGGCGCACTCGCTGCACAGCCTCCGATTTTAGATGATCAATACCTGACACTACTCACCAAGTTTATGGAGATGGTGGCAAACTTAGTCGCGCAGAATGTGCAACTGGCATTTAAAGTCGAAAATACCCAAAAACAATTGGTTGATGAACGCGATGGCTTGCGCCGCCAAGTTCGTAATAACTACAGTTTCCGCAATTTAGTCGGCCATACTAAGGTCATGCGGCAAGTCTTTGAGCAAATTCGTTTAGTCTCTCGTTGGGATTCTACCGTGCTGATTCGCGGTGAATCAGGGACAGGGAAAGAGCTCGTCGCTAACGCTATTCACTACAACTCGCCACGAGCGAATAACCCGTTTGTGAAACTCAACTGCGCAGCCCTTCCCGATAATTTATTGGAATCAGAACTGTTTGGTCATGAAAAAGGCGCGTTTACAGGTGCGGTTAAGCAACGCAAAGGACGATTTGAGCTCGCCGACAACGGCACGATTTTCTTAGATGAGATCGGTGAAACCAGCCCAGCGTTTCAGACTAAATTACTGCGCGTATTGCAAGAGAAGGAATTTGAACGAGTGGGCGGCACCAGCACTATATCCGTTAACGTACGTATTGTTGCGGCAACTAACCGTAATTTGGAAGAAGAAGTGGCTAAAGGCGATTTTCGTGAAGATCTGTACTATCGCTTAAACGTCATGCCCATGTATTTACCACCACTGCGTGAACGTGTTCAAGACATTCCTGAACTGGCTGATCACATGATTAAAAAACTTAGCAAAGCCCAACAGCGCAAAATCTCGCTTACCGATCCTGCTGTACGAGTCATGATGGGATACCATTGGCCAGGTAACGTACGAGAAATGGAAAACACCCTTGAACGTGCTTCGGTCTTAAGTGAAGCGGGCGTCATTGAGCCTGAGTTAATTACCTTCTCTCACATGGAATCCACGCCAGCGATGCACACTCCTAGCAGCTCATATCAGGCGATGCCTGCTCAAAGTACGCCTAAACCGGCTACTGAATTACCTAGTGTGTCCAAGGAGCAAAAATTTCATGATGAGCGCGAAATGGTCATTGATGCATTAGAGCGTACAGGCTGGGTAAAAGCGAAAGCCGCTCGATTACTCAATATGACGCCACGCCAAATCGCCTATCGGATTCAAATCATGAATATTGAAATGAAGCAGATCTAATGGCAATGACTGTGATACCCAACTGACTGTTAGTTACTGAGTCAGGGCGTCATCAATCGACACGAGCCAAACCCAATCATGTTACATGGTCGTTTCCTTGCAACATGATTGGGCGCAGAGATAGGCTGGTTGATGAGCTCCCGAATCAGGCTACAGCCATCGATTGAACCTGATGTAAATGATCCACTATTTCTGTAAATGTAGGCCGCTTGGAAAGCTCAATATGTTGGCAATCAGACACTAACTTATTTAATTGAGCCCGCATGGTCGTGTCAATGTCATCACACCGAGCGATTAACTCTTCAAGTAAACAACCAAATGCCCGCACCTCTAGTCGTTGCAAACTCGCAGATTGCTCGGGATCAGACAAATCAATAAAAGAAGCAGCACCATAATCACTTAACAATGCCTCCCCGGTTGGGGTCGTTAATATATTATGCGCGTACAAATCACCGTGCATAATTCCCTGTTGATGGAGATGACAAACGGCCTGTGCAATGGCTCCTATGATGCGAAACAGTTCTACTGTGGTAAATTGCTTATCTGCCGGATACACATCCCTCGTACATGAATCTAGACTAGGCGGACCTGCCAAGTTAACGAACTCTCTGGGTATAAGGTTCATTATGATGCCATCCGTATCTTCAGGATGATTGTCAATCCGCCCAATCGTTTGAGTTAACGCCCGATGTTGACCCGCTTTTATCGTTGCTGCCATCTCACATAAAGGCAAACCATCGCTTGTCATTGCGCCTTTAAATAGTTTGACCGCAACACGATGAACGTCGTTTTTAAGCATCAAATCCGCTTGATAAATCAATCCCGACGCCCCTTCACCGAGTAAAACGTTAGTTGTGACATTATGCCAATCGATCGGCGTCATCTCTGCGGTTAACGCTTGCTGTTCCAACAATTCGACAAAGGGGTTACCAGCGTATGCAAACCACGTTAATTTCGGTAAAGAAAATACCCATTCAGGAAAAGCGTTGAGTCGATTCGCCGACACCCGCATTAACTCCAAACGCTCACATTGTGCTAATGACTCAGGCAAGCGAGACAGCTTATTACCCGCTAACATCAATTTTTGCAATTTATCGCACTGCCCAATACGTTCAGGTAAGACACGAATACAGTTATCTGTCAAAATAAGCCAGCGTAATTGAGGAGGTAATGATTCTGGGGGAACGTCATCGATTTGATTAGATTTGAATCCTATCATGCTGAGCGAGCAGCATTTTCCTAACACCTTAGGCAACTGTGTAAATTGATTTTGCGAACAAAAAATGACTTTTAAATTCGTTAATTGGTCAAGATCATCGGGTAATGATGAAAGTTGATTGCCAGTCAAATCTAAAATTTCTAGCGTGTCAGATAGCGAAAAAATTTCTCGAGGAAAATCCGTTAAACCACAAGCGAGCTTCAAGCGACGCAGACCTTTTAACGATCCAGAGCGTAATTGTTCAAGTGTGTGCATTATCAACCTAATCAAAAAGAACGACGCGAAAAACAAGCGCCTAGAAACAAAACGACTGAATTGTAACGTAACAAGCCGTGTTGAGTCATTCGATTGGCTAAAACGAATCTTTTTCTTTAGAACACCGTTACCGTATACGTTAACCCTCAATTGTCGGGCTCACGACTTAAAACGAACAAACCTGAGCAAAATTTGTTTGTTATTTTTACGACAATTGTTCGTGTCACAATGTTACACCAGCTTTTAAAACAATAAATTTCAATAGGTTAACTTAGGTACAATGTTTGCACTCTGATCCCTATTACTTACACCGGAAAAGAGGTCGACATGGAAAGTCCTTCTCATACAAGCTGTTCAGAGCATTCTAATAACGACAATATTCACCACTTTTTTAGCAAAGATGTCCAAAATCAAATTGCACAGCATCCATGTTATTCAAAGCAAGCCCATCAGTACGCGCGGATGCATTTACCTGTCGCCCCTGCCTGTAATATCCAATGCAATTATTGCAATCGCAAATACGACTGCAGCAACGAATCTCGCCCAGGTGTGGTTTCACAAGTTATGGATACTGCCTACGCATTACGCCAATTCAAAGCGATAAAACGTCGTGCACCAAACTTAACCGTGGTCGGTATCGCTGGGCCTGGTGATGCTCTGGCTAATCCCAAAATGACATTTGCGACATTAGCGCAGATCAAAAATACCGATCCTAAAGCTCAATTATGCATTTCAACCAACGGGTTAGCATTGGAAGAACATGTCGATTCGCTCGTCGAACTCGGTGTGCACCATCTTACTATCACCATTAACTGCACTGATCCTGATGTCGGGGCAAAAATCTATCCTTGGATTTTTCATGATCATCGTCGTATTAAAGGGCGAGAAGCGGCCGAAGTGTTAATCAAACATCAATTTGCAGGTTTACGTAAAGCCGCAGCCGCGGGGCTTTTAGTGAAAGTGAATACCGTATTAATTCCTGGTGTAAACGATGAACATATCCAAGAAGTAGCCGAAGCCGTCAAAGCCAATGGTGCATTGTTACATAACATTATGCCGCTCATATCGGACCCGAGCCACGGTACTTATTTTGGACTGAGCGGCCAACGTGGCCCAACCGATGATGAGCTGCAACAAGCTCGACAAAACTCAGGCAGTTTCATGCCACAGATGACGCATTGCCAACAATGCCGTGCCGACGCAGTCGGAATGCTAGCGGATAATCATGGTACACAAGGCTGCTCTTCACATCACGATGATGAGGCCGCGACGACTGTAGACAAACCCCATAATGCCTCAGAACAACCCACTCAAGAAAAACCTTATTTGGTCGCAGTAGCCAGTGATGGTAGCGAGCACATTACGACTCACTTTGGCCACGCGGTTCAATTTGAAATTTATCAATATAGCAGTGAGCAGCAGCAATTCTTACTGCGTGAAAAACGCGATGTGGGTCTTTATTGTAAAGGTAAGTCCGACTGCCCAGATGAGGAAGAAAAGAACGCTGTTATTGAAACGGTCGCTGATTGCCAAGTATTACTTTGTTCAAGAATTGGCATAACACCATGGCGAGAACTGGAAAAACGCGGGGTGACACCAAATATCGATTTTGCCTTTAAACCAATTGTCGATGCTCTTCTTTACCTTGCTAAAGAATTCAACGCAGAACCTTCTATCAAGCCACAATCAACTGAACGGAGAGAACTGCTATGAGTTTTGCCATTACCGATAAGTGCGTGGGATGCCACGCCTGCTTTCTTGTTTGCCCGAATCATGCTGTTTACCAAGACCCCGAGGTATCCCGACAATTTCGTATTCATCCCAAACGCTGTGATCAATGCGAAGGCCACTATGAAGAATCACAATGTGCGAGTATTTGTCCCGTTGAAGAAGCCATTGTTGATGGGTTTAAGCATCCTTTAAATCCGGTGGGAAGTTTGCAACCAGAACAAATTGGGAGGGATTCATGATCAATGTGTATGAACAATATTGGTACCCAATTATTAACAGTTTCCATCATGGTGAAACCGCACTGACACCTCATATAGGCTTGAGCACCGCAGAATACACCGCGTTAGCCGATACCGTGGCGTTACCGCCCATAGACACTCAAGACTTACCGCAATATTCTGCCATTACTTTACGCGACGAACTTCTGAGCATGCGTGAGGACGAATTAAACGACTTAACCGATCTACTCACTGATTTTATGAATACTAATCAGCCTTACGCTGAGCAAATGGCGAAGGTGATAGCGGTTGCCAGCATGGGAAGCCAACACCTGTGGAAAGATTTAGGCATGCCTGAGCGCCCTCGCCTCAGTCAACTGTTTCACGATTATTTTCCGCAACTGCACGCCTTAAATAACCGCAACATGCGCTGGAAGCGATTTCTTTATCGCCAAATGTGTGAACGCGGTGGAGACTACGTCTGTCGCTCGCCTAGCTGCGAAACCTGCACCAGTTACAATGAATGTTTCGGTGATGAAGTGTAATAAAAATATAATTGTCGATCTTCTTGCCTTGTCGTTCAGACAAGAAAATCGACAACATTTACTTTTTCCCAAGAGTCGATAAATAATCTTTTGGGGTTAAGCCAAACCTTTGCTGGAAACGCTGCGAAAATCTCACATCAGATAAATATCCACACTTTTCGGACAGTATCAAAATATCATTAAGGCCATTTTGCATTAAATGGAGTGCATGATTAAGGCGAACTTCTCGCAAAATTTCTTTAAACTGATATCCCTCAATTTTCAAACGCCTAATTAATGTTGCTCGACTGATAAAAAATCTCTCAGAAACAGACTCTATTGTGTGATTGATACCAGGAGAGGTTGACAAATAACGTTTAACTCTATGATTAAATTTGAAGTCTTCTCCTTTAAACAACAAAGGTAGAACGCCGTATTCGGCTAATTGTTGGTACAATCCTAATAGAAAATATCGCTGGCTTTGCTTATCAATTGCTTTGGTATCTAAATGAAATAATGCATTTAGAATAGAGTTTAAACTAGGTGTCATTCTGATAACCGGATTTTCAGTTTTTTGTTGTTTCTTTATTCCTAATTCCACTATTGAATCTGGTGGTTGATAATTGAAACTAAAAAATCTCGAAGAAAAATAATTTTCACTTGGCATATTCTCAAAACTCACCGTTAAACTGTTATCAACAAGTAACAGAGATGAAGCACCGATATCAATGTAACTATCTCTCCAAAACAGTCGCTTTTTACCCGATAAAACTTGGACAATACTTGGAGAATGAATCGCCACATTCCTTACTTTTTGTAGTCTATGAGCGTTGAATGTAGAGATCTCGAATTGATTCACAAAACACCTTCATAATAATTTAATTCAATTTTTGGTATAAGTGGTTGTTATAACAGCTTTACTAATGGCTAACTTATTCAACATAAACCCAATCAAAGCTGGTGTAACTCCGTCTCCAACATCTAATTTTTGCGTAGGTAAGGCCCACACCGTAAATGTATATCGATGCATACCATTACCTTTTGGTGGGCATGCTCCTCCATAATTACGTAAGCCAAAATCATTACGAATAGCGATACCTCCCCATTTACTGACATCTACCCCCCTCGGGATCACCTTTGCATCTTTTGATAAGTTAATGACTACCCAATGCCAAAACCCACTGCCAGTTGGGGCATCAGGGTCATAAAGAGTAATAGCAAAGCTTTTTGTACCCAATGGCACGTCATGAATCCTTAACTCTGGGGACAAATTATCTCCATGACACCCCAAACCAGAATTAACAAAAATATTCGCTAATGGTTTCCCCTCTTCAATATCTGCACTTGATATTGAAAATGCGTGACTAGAAAGACTAAAAAAGATAGAAAAGCACAGTAAGGTTATTTTTTTGGTGAACATAAAACTCTCCTCTAAGATTAGAGAATAATTTACTAGTACACCGATGCTAAATTCTTACTAAAAGTATTAAATGTATCTAATTTTTATACATATGTAATACTTTTAGCTTACATAAAATACAAAAGCCCTTCAATGAAGGGCTTTACGATAGCAAAAGAACAAAATTAGTCTTGAGGTCCGGTACCACCGTCAACTTCATCGCCAAGGTCGTCAGCGTCATCTAAGGTGTAATCATACATATCAATATCAGAGAAGACTGTTGCGCCATCATCAATATATTGTGATGTAGCAGAAACACCTGTGTAAGTGTTACCAGATGCACTGAAGTAAGCATCACCAATATTCCATTGTGGACGCGCACTGTTTTCGAAGTAGTTATTTTCTACTAGGATTTGCGCACTGTCATCACCACCAATAGAGAAGTAAGTGATATCTTTCCAATAGTTATTGAATAAGTGAACTCGTGCATCTTCCCCTTCAATTTTAGGGTTACGTCCAGCTGCCGTGTCCCAGAAATTATGGTGGAAAGTCACTTGTGAATCTTGGACTAAGTTAGTGTACCAGTGTTGATCAGCACAAACTTCTGCGTTGTAACCGTAGAAACGGTTCCAACTTGCCGTTACGTTTTGGCTATTATCAATATCTAAATAACCATCACTGATTTTGCTGAAGGCGACGTGGTCAACCCAAACGTGGCTACTATCATCAACCGTAATACCATCCCCTGCTTCTACTAACGATGGGTTGATGTTTGAGATAGTAAGGTTTTGAATAATCACGTTTTCAACGCCACTCAAGTATAAGTTCGCTCCGATGATCTTAGAAGAGCTTCCCAAACCGACTAACGTTTTATTTGACTGAACATAAATGGTGGTGTCATTACGCGTAACAGACACCGTGTCGTCTGAGGTACTCGCGGCAAAATCGCTACAAGTTTGCGCACTGGTCGGTACTCGATACCACGTTTTTCCATCATCATTCCAATAAGAACAATCGAGCGCACAGGCTTGTACAGTACGATCTGATGTACGACAATCAATCGAGGTATCAGCAACTTGAATCACTTCAGCATCACTGGATTCAAGTGCTGAAGTGAGTGCACTACAACTTGATACTGTGACAGTACTACCCGCTGCACCACCTGTGGTAGTAGATAATCCATCATCACCAGATTGTGATGCAAAACCAACAAGATCTTCGTCGCTAGATGAGTCACCACAAGTACCTGAAACTGGGTTGATATACCAACGTTGAGAACTTTCAGATTCATCTTCATTTTGGTAAACATTTGAACCGTTAGTTGAACCGGCAACAGTAAGGGAGAGTGAAGAGTTCTTGTTGACGATTTTAAACCCACCATCAGATTGAACTTTTAACTCCCAACGTTGGTTGTCTCCATCCCAATCAGTGTAGGTATCAACATTCGCTCCATTAGAGGTAGAAGAGTCCAATACTTCAACTAACATGCTGTTATACACAGACTTAATTTCCCAATAATTGTCACTTTGCTTAGTCAGCACAAACTTTTGGTTACTTGGCTCCCATGCCTCATAAGTGATCACATTCGGCACACTGCTGGTGTCATTCGTGTTCACATCTAGAGCCTGACCAGACCCTTTATTAATGATGTAGTAGGTGTCACCCGACGTTGGAGTTGTTGAACAGTTTTCTGCAAAAGCAGATGCACTCATCAGGGTAAAAGCAACGACTAAGCTTTGCTTCCACCATGATTTACCGTGTAAAAATTTCATTTTATAACTCCTAAAATCCCTATATAGATAAAAAGAAATATTTTTCGAATGAGAATATTGCCGAAATATCCTATTCAAAATCACTTTTAAAATATGAAATATCGTTTTAGTTCGATATTTCAGCAGCCATAATAGAAAATAAGTTTGATATAAAACTAGGACGGACAACTTAAATAGTAGAATTGCTCCCAATAAAAATGTCAAATTTCGTTAAGGGACAATATAAAGGACAAAGATGGTCATATAATGACCATCTCATTTATCGATCTGATATAAGCAGGGCAGAGAAAGATTAATACATTGAAAATATCTATACCCAAATGACCTCAAGATGCAGGATTCAGAGCTTCATCAACGAGCCTAGGTCAAGCTCAATCACGGCAGGAATGGTCATTCCCTTTTAACGTGATTGGGCGTAGAAATAGGTTTGTTGATGAGCTCCCAAAGGGCGAGTTTTATTCGCTCCTAGGCTGTGTTACTGATTTTTAACGTAGAATGACTATGTCTTCAAATCAGAGCCTTGCCTAAGAGCGAATACATTCTCGCTGAAACAGCATATTGAGGTTACTTGGGTATAATGTCATTTTATGTATAGTATCTAAAGATTAACCTCATTAGAGTGAATTATTTTTACACCTGCAGCGTGCATTTCTGCGATTGCCTGTTCGTCATCACCAGGCTGCATGTTGACTCCTCGACATGCATCTTTAATTAGGTAGGTATTAAAATTTAATGAAATAGCATCTAATGCCGTAAATTTAACGCAATAGTCCGTGGCTAATCCGACAATATAAATGGTATCGATATCACAACTACGTAAATAATCTTCTAATCCTGTTTGTTGTAAGCGTTGATTATCAAAAAAACCACTGTAACTATCTATATTCGGATTTGTACCTTTATAAATAGTCTGTGCAATAAACTCTGAATTCAAACCGGGAATAAAATCAGCTCCATGACTTTCTTGAATACAATGATCTGGCCACATTACCTGTTCAAACCCATTTAACGTTATCATGCTACCTATAGGTTGATTGTTTGCTGATGCAAAACTAGCATGACCTTTAGGGTGCCAGTCTTTCGTTGCAATCACATGATCAAAAAGTGGCAGTAGTGAATTGATTACAGGCACAATACGATCCCCTTCAGGAACCGCTAACGCTCCGCCAGGGGCAAAATCATTTTGGACATCAACTAAAATTAAAGCCTTACTCATCGAGACTATCCCTTTTCTTCGGTATATTTGATACGTTACTGTAACACGACTTGATTACGACCGCGTCGTTTCGCCGCATAAAGCGCTTTATCGGCTCGAGTAAACAAGCTCTTACGATCATCACTTAATTCGAATTCACTGACGCCAACACTCACGGTGTAATGCGGCAAATCATCTTTTTCGCTCGCTTCTATACTCTTTCGGATTCGCTCCGCAACCTGACAACCTGCTTGACCATTTTGCATGGGTAAAATAACGGCGAACTCTTCCCCTCCTATACGAAATAGTTGGTCAGTTGAACGCAATGATTCACTGATTACGGTAGGCAGATGTTGCAACACTTTATCCCCAGCCAAATGTCCGAAGGTATCGTTTATTTTCTTAAAAAAATCAATATCCATAATAAGAATACTGAAAGGAGCACCACGGCGACCCAGCTCTACGTGCATCGCTAACTGTTCATCCCATTTATGCCGATTGTATGCACCGGTTAACTTATCGCGCGTAGCGAGCTTTAATAGTTGTTTTTCTACCTGTTCACGGTTTTCTATTTCATCTGCTAAACGCAGCATCATCTGTTTTAAATCAAGTTCTAATTCACTCAGTTCATCCATTGCAGGTTGCATTTCAGGCTTGGGTAATTGGGTCTCGATTGTTAAAGAATGTTCAAGCTGTTTTAGTGAGCCTTGCATGCGGCGAATTCGACGCTGGAAAAAACGAACGATGTAATAAGTGAGCAATAGTCCCAGAACCGTTGCGCACACACCCAGTGCGATATTAATCCAGAAAAATTCCCTTTCATGTTTTTCGGTATATTGACTGGTGTGAGCGGTTAATTTTTGCAATTCATCTGAAATATCTTTGACCGAATGTTCTAGAGACAGCGCAAGCTGTTCTAACTGCTTTTTCTCCTGAATGGTGCTCTGGTGATGGCGCAACACGTTGCCCAATTTAACTTCAAATTGCTCACTTTTTTCTTGAAATTGTTCAATTTGTTTAAGTAGCTGTCGATGTTGGCCTTTAGCAAATCGAATGTGGTTCTTCTCTAGGTTATCCATAATAAGTGAGACAGCTTGATCGAGAAGCTGTTTAAGCTGCTGTTTTTGATAGGCATACTCTTGATCAGGTGTCAGTTTGCCATGATTTTGCTTAAGCTTAAATTGTTCAAATAAAATGTGCTGCTCTAGCTGCAGCATCTCGATACGCCCCATAATTTGGTTTAAAGGAACGTCAATGTAAGCCACTTCTTTCATCTCACTATCAATGACTTTTAGCTTATATATTGAAAACGAGATAACGCATAAAAGTGTCGCAAGCAGCAACATAAATAGGGAACCAATACGATGGCTTAGAGATGATTTATACCAATCCACGATACTCATACAATCACTTTTTCTTTTCAAAACACACGATTATCACGGCGCTTATTGTCTCACATTCAAGAACACTAATATATGTACAAGTGATCTCAATTTTTTCAACGACCTAATACCGACCATAACGCATTTTCTATCGCGGTATCATTTTTTATACGGTTCATCACTCCAATAGATACAAAACTAAAAAGAGAGCCGACAGCTCTCTTTTAAAGTGACAGGTGATAAGCACAATGATTATTTTTGCTTCACTATTGGATAATCGCCATTGACCAGTTCTTGGACAAAGGCGGATCCCTGACCACTGTGGGTAATCCACACTTTTTCCTTGGCGCGAGTCATCGCGACGTAAAACAAGCGACGTTCTTCTGCATAAGGATAGTCATCATTATTGTGTGACAATACACCATCAAGATGCACGGCTTTGACTTTCGCTGGAAACTGCCCTTCGTCCACGTTAAGAATAATGACATAATTCGCTTCTTTACCTTTACTGGCATGACACGTCATAAAATCAATTCGCAACGATAAATAACGGTTTTGCCAATCCTTTAGCAATTCTGGCTTATGGTAGTGATTACGGCCAAGCAGTAGTAAAGTTTTTAGGCCATCCGCTTTGCGATTAAGCTGATCAATAATCTTCTCTACATTGTGGCTAGGTGCAACGTAAACCGCTTTCTGTTTCTGCGACTTATAGCTATTGAGCGTTTTGGGCAACTGATTCGGGTTTTGCTGAATAAACTGATTGGCCACATTGGCAATCTGCTCATTGAAACGGTATGTCGTATCGAGATGATGTATGGTTGACTGAGGGAAACGAGCAGCAAACCCTGTAGTCAAATTGACATCAGAACCAGCAAACTGGTAAATGGCCTGCCAATCATCCCCCACAGCAAACAAGTTACACGAACCGGTTTTTTGCTCACATAGCGACTGGATCAGTTCTAAACGTTGCGGCGAAATATCTTGATATTCATCGACCATAATAAATTTCCATGGCGATGGGAATTTCCCCTTCTGTACGTATTGAGCAGCGCGGCTAATCATGATGTTAAAGTCGATTTGATCTTCATCTTTCAGCATTTTTTGCCAGTCACGAAAGCACGGCCAACATAAATTCAACTCGCTGTTCAAACGGGCATATTCTTCATGATCAACGATACGCTCCTGAAGTTCTTTTTTCTTAATATTGAGCATTGAAAGCTGATCAATTTGCTTAACCAACCAAGCAATTAATTTGGGGTTTTCAACATGACTACCTAGCTCATCATCACCGGTAATATAGGCAATAGGCCATTTTGATAGATGTTGCTGCCAACGCTTAAAGTTGGTATCAGTCATCCAGTGACGCTTAAGCCAATCAATACACCACGCTGTACGCTGGTTATCATCAAGTGCCAAAGGTGACAAAGCAACACTGCCCCCTTCAACTCGATTAATGATATTGAGCCCCAATTGATGGAAGGTATTTACTCTCACACCTTGCGTTCTCTCCCCCACTTTTTCTTGGATCCGCTGTTCCATTTCCTGTGCGGCATCTTTGCCAAACGCCACCAGCAAAATATCTTCTGGATGAGCCAACCCACTTTGCAGTAAGTACGCAACGCGTGCAGTCAATACACTGGTTTTACCTGAGCCCGCGCCTGCTAACACTAAATTATGATCATCATTGAGTAATACCGCCTGCTGCTGCGTATTATTCATTGGTGAAGACTCAATATTTGCAAAGAGTGGTTGCCATCGTTCTTGCTCATCACCAAGCCAAGCTTGGTTGCGCTCATATAAGGTTTCAGACGTATTTAACAGCCAAGGCAACAGTGGTTCCATAGCCTCTGGTAAACGTTGGTGTGTTTCTTCGATAGTGGCCCCAATGCTATCCAGATCGCTAAGCACCCGGGTTACCCAACTTTCTGTTAATGAATGGGGAAGGAATGAAGGCAAGTTACCGATACTTAAGAGTTCTTCTCGCCAACGTGGTAGATATTCGCTGAGCTTCTCACATTGGAGATCATGCCAGCGCTGATAATCGGTCACTAAATACTCAGCAAAATCGCGGCATTGTGGCCAAGGAAGTCCTTGAACTAACCATGAACGCTGCACGCCCTCTTCTTCATGGGCATAGAATTGCATCGAGCCCCAAATGAGACCATGATTAACGCGTACGCATCCATTCCAAATATGATAAGGAATACGCTCTTCAGTTTGATGAGATGAGAGCACAATAAGCTCTTTCTCAAGTGACACTTGATGATATTCGTCAGAAATAAAAAACTGTGCAGTCTTATTCGCACTCAGCTGCATTGAAATAAACTCTCTCATTGTATTCGCGGCTCATCATACCTTAATCATATCGGAGAATGAAAAGTTAATGTCAATACTTTAAAATCAAAGAAATTTCTCACTTTTATTCATCTTGATCAGGTTGTTAGTTACCGCATCTGGTACACTTTCAACTTTGCAATTACGACCATTGAACAACGTGCAGATATCAAATCGACTTAGGCTCTACTGGGCCAATAAAACTTTCAACTATAGCGCCCTGATTCTTGTGACACTTCTCGGGGTGGTCATCCCTTGCTGGATGTACAGTCTCAACACTTGGGTCACACCGTTGATCTTAGGCGTGATCGCTGCGGCTTTATCGGAACGGGACGATAATTTCTCTGGCCGCCTAAAAGCCATCACCATGACGTTTATCTGCTTTGCGATCGCTTCATTTTCGATAGAGATTTTATTTGATCACCCCATCTTATTCTCGATCGGATTATTTGTTTCAACATTTGGCTTTATTATGCTTGGTGCTATCGGCTCGCGCTACGCATCGATAGCCTTCGCATCTCTACTGCTTGCGGTTTACACCATGCTCGGTGCAGACCAAAGTACCAATATTTGGTTTCAGCCAGTATTACTGCTCATTGGTACTGCTTGGTATTTCTTTATATCAATGCTTTGGTATAGCTTTTGGCCAATGCAGCCTGTGCAGCAAAACTTAGCTAACGTATTTTTACAACTAGGTCATTATCTCGATGCTAAGGCATTGATGTTCCATCCCACATCACAATTTACTCCACAGCCTCATCGCATCAGTGAAGCACAACTAAACAGCGCAACCGTCTCTGCTTTGAACCAATGCAAAGCCATCTTTTTAACTCGAGCAAAACGCGGACATGTCGACAGTGCCAGTGATCACTATCTAAGCATTTATTTTCTAGCACAAGATATCCACGAAAGAGCAAGTTCGACACACTATCGTTACCAAGAGTTAGCTCAGCACTTTGGTCGCTCTGATATCCTATTTCGCTTTAAATCTTTATTGCAAGCTCAGGCCGATGCCTGCCGTGAAGTGGCCCAGTGTATTCGTTTAGGCCAAGACTACGAACACCAAGGCGATTCAGCCTTAGCTTTAGATGAGCTGCAACAGTCTCTTGATTATCTTAAGCAGCAACAGCGTCCCGAATGGCGTTCGCTACTTGCACAACTTGGTTATCTATTTACTAACTTAATGACCGTCGAGAAGCAACTGACCAATATTGCGACCCCCAACATAGATAAACTCGAAGAGGAAGTTTTAGAGGACACCGAACCCCACACGATTAAAACCATGTGGAACCGTGTAAAATCAAATTTAAATCGTGATTCACTATTGTTTCGCCATGCATTACGCATGTCGATAGCGCTAACGCTTGGTTATATTATTTTACAAATCCTGGGGTTAGAACGTGGCTATTGGATTTTGCTGACGACACTTTTTGTCTGCCAGCCAAACTACGCAGCGACACGACAAAAAATCACCTCGCGCATTATTGGAACCCTCGCTGGTTTATTGATTGGCGTAATGCTACTCACGCTTTTCCCTTCACAAGAAAGTCAGTTAGCCTTTATTGTCATTTCAGGGGTGATGTTCTTTGCCTTTAGGCTCAATAACTATGGTTTTGCTACTGGCTTTATTACCGTGTTGGTTCTGTTCTGCTTTAATCAGTTAGGCCAAGGCTTCGCCGTTGTACTACCAAGATTAGCCGATACATTGATCGGCTGTGCTCTGGCTGTTGGTGCTGTGGCTTACATTCTCCCGGATTGGCATGCCAAACGGTTACATAAAGTCATGGCAGATGCGATCGTCGCCAATAAGGAATATTTAGACCAGATCATTGCTCAATACCGTATTGGGAAAAAAGACAGCCTCAGTTACCGTATCGCAAGACGTAATGCACATAATCAAGATGCGGCATTAGCTGCTGCAGTCAATAATATGTTGGCCGAACCTGGCAAATATCGCTCTGCCACCGATGAGAGCTTTCGCTTTGTCACGCTCAATCACGCAATGCTAAGCTATACTTCAGCGCTTGGAGCGCATCGTACTCGTATTGATTCCAACGTACACAAATTGGTACTCGATTCACACCGAGTGATTCATCAGCACTTGGATGTACTATATCAACAGTTATTTACTCATTGTGAACAATGCGATACGTCCAATATCGAAGACGCAGGAATTGAACAGAAATTAGCAGAATGGCATGAAGACAGTGAAGGCAATGCTCACTTAGTGCTGCAGCAATTACATTTGATCTATCGAATGCTACCAGAATTACACTCTTTGGCTGACAAATTTGCCGTACGAGTCGGTTAAGCACTTTGAAAGGCGTCTAATTCATCGCAAGTAGGCGCCAACTCCTTTCCAGCATAACATACCAACCCGAAGCTCTTTTTGATAATAAACTCAATCATATAGAGACATAATCTTGAAAATTTCAGAGTGTTTCACTTTTAAGATTTATCGATACTTACCATCAATTAGCGCTTTTCTTACATTGTACGGACATTTTTTAAGCAACTTTTTATAGTATGATAACTCTAAATAGTTAGAACATAGACTTTGGTTTGAAGAGTTAGACACGGATACATTCAAATATAATATATTGATTATATTAACTAATTAACTAAATCCTTGGCTTCACTACTCAAACATCAGAGTCATAATTTTAGTGGCTCCCACATTCTACAGGGAATGGTGAGAAAGTATTAACCTGTTAGCTTATTCAATGTAAGTGTAGTCCATGACAAAGCTAAACACAGAAAAGTTGCGAAAAATGGCCAGTTCAGAATACTCGCCCACATTACAGAGCCCAATGGTGTTGTTTGGAGGCAAGCGAATGTCGAGCGCACAATTTGAAACGATGAAAGAGCAGTTAAAAATGCTGACTCCTCAACAATTACGTTCACTACAAGGAGAGATTAACCAATCTCTTGAAACAACTGCGAAAGATATTCTCAGTGATGAAGAACGTAATATGTTATCGAGTTTATTCTCCTAATTTTTGTGAGATAAATAGTCGTCTAACTTGATTAAAAAACGTACAAGAATTAAGCTTAGAACAAATAGAGGTGATGTGTATGACAGTTTCATCCGTTAGTACAGGTAACAATGGTTATGCCATCCTACAAAAATCGAGAGAGATGGCAGACTCTGCTGCCAAAGATCTGCAACAAGCTCAAGCATTAGAGCAACAAGATGCTTTGAAGTTTAATAAAGCGAGTGAAGCTCGCAAAGAAGCAGATGCACAAGAGCGTTCTCGTGAGAGACACCATCCCGATACTGTTGATTCCTTGACTAAACTGAATCAAGCACAACAATATAACCGCGCAGGCGTTTCCGTTATTCAGCGTGAACGCGATATGCTCGGAAGCATGCTTGACTTGAGAGTCTAGCAAGACAAGTTCGGATAAAGCTCAGCTCACTCTGCTGGGCTTTATTTTTTTACACTAATGTCTAGGTTTTCACCACGCTGAGTAAAATGCTCTTATCTCGGATAAAATACACCCACCAAACGTCGACAGATCCTATTCAGTTGTTATTCTTTCCTTTATCAGTACAATGCGTGCAAACCATAACGACGACGAATCAATGACTCAATTTTCTATCTTGAAATCTGGCTCAAGCGATGAGCAAATTTCATCAGAGCAAACTCCTGTCCCCTCTCAACCCACGCTTTCTTACCCACCACAATTCAATGGTAACGTTGCGAGTGGCAAGCTAACAGAATCATTGGTTGAAAAACGTTGGGATACGCTCAGACTGGAGGACTCTCGCCAAGCGCTCTATGATGATTGGACAAAAACGTCAATGTTTGAGTACGCACAGAATATTGAACATTTTGTCGGTACGGTTAAATTGCCTGTTGGTATTGCAGGCCCGTTAAGCATTCACGGATTGCACGCAAACGGCGATTTTCGTATTCCCCTCGCAACGACAGAAGCCGCTTTAGTCGCGTCTTATCACCGTGGTAGCCAGTTGATTACCTCTGCTGGCGGTGCCACAGCAATGCTAGTGAGCGAAGGTGTGAGTCGTACACCCGGATTTGCATTTCACTCCTTGAGTGAAGCAGGACAATTCGTCGCTTGGATTACAACCCAATATGATCGGTGCAAATCCATCGCCCAAAGTACCACTCGTTTTGGACAATTACACGACATCAACGTACAAATCGAAGGTAATCACGTTTACTTAGTATTTGATTACGTTACCGGTGACGCTAGCGGACAGAATATGGTGACCATTGCCACCAATGCCATTATGCAGTTCATTTTGGAGCATTCGCCTATCGAACCACGACACGCCTTTCTTGATGCCAATCTATCAGGTGATAAAAAACCCAATGCTCATACTTTACGAAGCGTGCGCGGTAAAAAAGTCAGTGCCGAAGTCCATATATCACCCCGTTTAGTTAAGAAATACCTTCATACCGACGTTGAAAAGATGATTCAGTTTGGCCAGATGACGACCACTGGTGGCTTACTTAGCGGATCTATTGGTATTAATGCCCATTACGCTAACGCGTTAGCTGCGCTTTATATCGCTTGCGGTCAAGATCCGGCTTGTGTTGCTGAATCTGCAGTTGGTATGACTCGTTTTGAACAAGCAGATAATGGCGACCTTTGTGCCAGTGTCACCTTGCCCAATATCATGGTAGGTACGGTTGGCGGTGGTACTCAATTGCCCACCCAAAAAGCCTGCTTAGATATATTGGGGTTAAATGGAACTGGCCATGCAAGAGCTTTGGCAGAAGTCGTGGCGAGTGTTTGCCTAGCAGGAGAACTTTCGATTGCCGGTGCCTTTTGCGCTGGCCATTTTGCCAGAGCGCATAAAAAACTTGCTCGTGGAAAATAGACCAACCAAAAACAACAAAACCGCATTATATGCGGTTTTTTATTAGCTGATAGTTTATTGAATATCTTTCAACGGGTTACAGCGACATCTTGCTGAGTGATACTCACCCCTTTAATTTGAGCGTAAACAGCCTGACCGACACTTAACTGCAAATCATCTAACGCCCATTCCGTGATGGTTGCCCATAAAAAGCAGTCAGGAGCTAACTCTAATTTGATGTCTACATGGCGCGTCCCTTCAGGTTGCATCCGATGTTCAATTTGTTGAATCGTCGCGGGCAAAATATTACGAATCGACGTTTGCTCTGGTTTTTCCGTTACAATCGAGACATCATTGGCGCGGATCTGCAACCGTATCGCGGTTCCTGACTCACCTTGAACTTGTTGTACCCATAATGGAACATTTGGAGCCAAACGCAGCTCAGTGAGCGTATAATTCTCATGTTGACGATGAATCTCTCCGGCAAATAAAGTGCTGTGCTCACTCATATCGTGCCAAGGGCGCATCGTTTCAGAACTCCAAACTGCTTCCACGTTCCCTGCATTGACGACCTTCCCATTCTCTATCAGCACTAGATAATCCGCTAAACGCAAAATTTCATCGAGACTATGCGTTACATATAAAATCGGAATATTTACCGTATCAGCCAGCTGTTCTAAAAATGGCATGACTTCACGTTTACGTGGTAAATCTAACGAAGCCAACGGTTCATCCATCAGCAGTATATCGGGTTGAGATAGCAGTGCTCGGCCAATCGCAACACGCTGTTTTTCTCCGCCAGATAACGAATTAGGGTAACGGTCAAGTAATGGTTTAATCGCCAATAGTTCAACAATAGATTCAAAATACTTAGGATCTTGATGTTTCACCCCATAATTGAGATTGCTTTTTACGGTGTAATGCGGAAACAAGCGTGATTCCTGAAACACATATCCGACTCTGCGCTGTTCAATTGGCAAGTTCACTCGACGGCTGGTACTAAATAACCAGCGGTCTTTGACTTGAATCTCTCCACTGTCTGGACCGACTAATCCACTGATGACATTAATCAGTGATGTTTTCCCTGCACCAGAGCGACCAAAAATAGCGCTAATGCCTCTATTCGGTAATTGAATATCGATGTCAAAAACCGTATCACCTAACTGCTTATGAAATTGGATATTGAGTTCACTCATCGGTTTACCCCCAACCGTTTTTTCATACGGCGACTTACCCATTCAGAGATAAACAAAGAGACCAGAGCGATCACTATTGATACCACACATAAGCGCGCAGCATCCATTTCAGCACCAGGTGTTTCCAAAAAGTTATACATCGCGAGTGGAATCGTTTGGGTTTCACCGGGAATATTCGAAACGAAGCTAATTGTCGCACCAAACTCACCTAAACTACGCGCAAAAGAGAGCATGACGCCTGTAATAATACCGGGAATAGTTAATGGTAACGTAATAGTAAAAAAGACTTTTAATGGCGATGCACCAAGCGTTCTTGCTGCTTGTTCTAACTTGGTATCCACGTTTTCAATACTCAAACGAATTGAACGCACCATGAGCGGCAGCGCAATCACTGAACACGCTAATACAGCGCCACGCCAACTGAAACTAAACGTAACGCCGAACCAAGATTCAAACCAATGACCAATAAAACCCTGCTTACCCATACTGATCAGTAACAAGTAACCGACGACTACCGGTGGCAAAACCATCGGCAGGTGAATGATACTATCGAGTAAACCTTTGCCAAAAAACTCTTTGCGAGCCAATAACCATCCTAGAATTAAACCACAAGGAAGTAACCACAATACGGTAAAGCCTGCCACACGCAGGCTTAACAGTAACGCAGTCATCTCGTAGTCGCTGAGAAAACCTAGGTTATTTAGCAGCAAATTTCGCATTTCCTAAGTGAGTATTAAAACCGTATTGATCTAACACTTTTTTACCCGCATCGGATTGTACAAATTTAGCAAAATCAGCCGCGTCTGCACTGTCACTGATTTGAACTAAAGGGTAATGGATTGCTGTATGCAATTTAGGATCAAACGTACTGATGATTTTCACTTTTTTGGTAAGGACAGCATCCGTTTTATACACCATCCCTAAATCAGCTTCTCCACGTTCAACTAATGCAAGAGCAAGGCGAACGTTGTTAGCCTGAGCCAGTTTAGGTTCAACGGTTTTCCATACACCAAGATGCTCTAGCGCTTCTTTAGAGTACATGCCTACAGGTACAGAACCGGTATTACCTACTGCCATACGCGTTTCTGATAATAGGTGTTTCCACTCACCTTTATTTTTAACATCAAAGGCTTTGATATGTTCTTTAACTGGTTCAATCAATACCAGTTGGTTACCCGCTACCAAGTTCACATGGTCTAGTTTGACAATGTCTTTTTTAATGAGGTAACGAACCCATTTTTCATTTGCTGATAAGTAAATATCAGCAGGCGCACCGTGTTCAATTTGGCGAGCTAATGAAGAAGAACTGGCAAATACAGGTACAACATCGACGTTAGGGTGCGTTTTTTCATAATCTGCCGCAAGGTCATTTACCGCATTAGTCATTGAAGAAGCCGCGTAAACATGAAGTTGATCTTTAGCAAAAGTGGGCGCAGCTACCAGTGCAGCACTGATTAAAAATACGAGTTTTTTCATGAGATATCCGTTAAATTTGGCTAAATGAAGTCAAGACTCAGATGTGTTTTTACACAATCTGTAATCCGATCAATCGCATACTTTCGCGCTGCGAGATGATCATGCCGTCGGATCGAACAGGCTCCTACCCACAAAGAAATCAGTTGGGTAGATACTATGGAGTCGAAGATACCGTGTAAGTAAGTACCAAGTACTTGATTACATTCGTCTATTACACCATCTTTTTGTGACTTTTCAAGCGTAATTAATGATTGCAAATTCGAACCTTTCGCCGTTTTAGTATTCCTAACATGAATTTCATAGCCCTGAACTATGGCTTATTTTCCAGCTAAATTCATTATACCTAGCGAATATTTCAGTACTTTTTATGTGGTTAATGCGATTTCTATAGGTAATAGTCCTAGCTATTGACGACTCTCTTTTTCGTTTTACTCCCTCGTGGATCAAAAATTTAATATCCAAAAACTTGCTCCCCCTCACAAATTTAGGCTACTTCTTCGCCAAATATGAGATGTATTTCAATCTCTTTATCCCATCTTCGCTCGGGCAAATAAGACGGCTCATCTCATATAGGTTTATGAAGCTATAAAATCGCTCACATCCGCATGAGAGAGCCGTTCACTAAAACTCGACAAGCTGCTGCCACTAAAACACTTTTGCCAATATCAGATTTTCTACCCTGCACTATTTCGTTTTTTATTTGAGAGACGCACATTTCATTTCTATGCATTAAAACAATCCGGAGGGTTATTACTACAGTTATTGACAAAAATATTCTCAATAATCTTATTTTTTATTGAGTTATTTGGCATCCATCATTGATTTTGTCCTATAAACCACAGGAAAATGAACTAGATTTGATAGAGGCTATGCAAAACGCAAGTCTTTGTATTTTGTATCTACTTAATTAACACGTAAGCAGCAACATTATCGCATTTTTATTATTGAGAATAAGATTGGCCTGACTTCTGCATAATAAAATGGAGAACACACTTGATAGTGACTCTTATTGTTAATGGTTTTGTGGATGAGGGGAATTATGCAATCAGGACGAATGCCCATTATGTTTAAAAAATTAAAGCTAGTTAGTCTATTCGGTATTGCCTGTGCACTTCCGACCGTCGCGTCGGCCAACAATTTTGATTATAACTTTTTGGAAGTTCGCACGACCGTCGGACCTCAATCTTCTGGAGTGGAATTTAGTACTTACTACACTGATAATTCGCATTTTATAGTACGTGGTGATTCCAAATTTAGTAAGGACTGGGATCTAGCCGCGGGGATGGGTTTTAACGGCCCATTTGGTAATTTCGCGGATATCTTTGGTGAAGCGATGCTTCACCAGATACGCGAAGATGATGAAGATGGCGGTGATGATACGACAGAAGTGGAAATCAGCGTTGGAACCCGGATTTGGATTTCAGACCAGTTTGAAGGTAGTGTAAGACTGGGCCGACTGGGAACAAGTACCGTATTTATTACTGGTTTACGTTTCCACTCAACAGATCAACTCTCCGTTGCTTTAGAAAGCCGTAATGCTGGGATTTGGGGGCCACAAATAGCAATTAGTGTTCGTTTCGGCTTTTAAACAATCTTATTGCTAACAAAAATGCCTCAGTTCAAATCTGAGGCATTTTTATCTCATGAATACATCAGTCTATCTTCAACGAAGTGCCTTGTCTGAAAACACATACATTCGCTCTAAAACAGGATCATGAGGTTATTTGGCCATATTATGTTGCTGTTTAAAGTGCGTAAGTGCTTTATGTAAGCTTGCTTCTTTAATTGGCTTAACTAAAACATAAGAAGCACCGGCATTCATAAATGCATCTCGAGTGCTTTCCATCCCATCCGCAGTACAAGCGTAAACCGGGACATCTAATTTCAATTCCTGCTTAATCTTAATCGTCGCATCAATACCACCTAAATATGGCAATTGGTTATCCATTAAAATTAAATCGTAGTGATTGGTTTGTACTTTTTCTATCGCCTGTAATCCATCGGTTACCCAATCAACATTCAAGCCATATTTCTTACAAAAAGCGCGCGCTATAAACGCATTGGTATGGTTATCTTCCACCAACAACACCGTTAACGTTTCATCAAAAAGGCTATATTGCACATCAGCACTAATATTGGGTGACACACTCGCTTGATTAGCTAATACCTCAAGTGGTATTTCAAAGGTAAATTGAGTCCCCTGCCCGGGCTGGGAATGGACATCGATTGTTCCCCCCAGCATATCAACCAAGCTTTTTACAATCGCCAGACCTAATCCACTACCGCCATATTCTCGTGTTGTGGTCGATTCTGCCTGCATAAAGGGGTCGAAGATAATACGTAAGTCTGCCTCACGAATGCCGATCCCCGTATCGGTTACCACCACTTTGATCCGTGAAGTCGAAGAATTTTTAACCAACTCTAATTCAACGCCTATTTCACCATGGTGGGTAAATTTAATTGCGTTATTCAATAAGTTAAATAGAATCTGATTGATCCTGACTTGATCGCCATACACCATAACCGATTCATTAAAGTTTGATTGAACGTTAAGATTTAACCCCTTCTCATTACACAGTGGCTGGTAAATACGTGTTAATGCCCCTGTCATTTCAGATAAACGGAATTCATTTTTTTGAATTCTGAATTTCCCCTGCTCCAAGCGTGAGAAATCAAGAATATCGTTAAGTACAGCCAGTAAATGTTCGCCACTGGTACAAAGTACATTAACTTGCTCGATTTGCTCCTGATCGGTCACAGTTCTCTTTAAGAGCTGTGATACCCCCAATATACCGTTAAGGGGAGTGCGTAACTCATGGCTCATTTTTGCGAGAAAATCGGCCCTCAAACGAGCCGACTCTTCTGCTTCTTTACGAGCAATTCGGCTCTGTTTTTCAGCCTCAGTAATACTGGTAACATCATGACCTTGGGCTATGATCGATTCGATCTTATCATCGACTTCGATAGGTGAAAGGTTCCAACGGAACATCTTTCCTCCCAGTTCCGTATTAACGGATTTGATGACAAAACCTTTCGCAGCCTCAAAAATGTTCGGCAATAACTGTTGTTCCAATTGTGAAAACAGCAACGTTTCATCATCATACTGGCGAATAAACTGCTTACGCGCCGATGGATTCATTTTAATCAACTGCCCATCAGGCCACCAAAGTATGGTAGGTGAAGCCGTGAAGTTAAACAGGTCTTCAAACTGTTTCTCTTGCTCTGCCAAGCGCATAAAGGTGTGTTCGAGAGTGCGCCCAAAATGGTCGAATTCGTAAATAGTGGAGCCAGGAAAAGGATTTTTACTCCCTTTATCAGCGACTTGATGGGTATAGGTCATTAAGCCATCAATTTCAGACTCAATGCGCCGTTGCAACCACCAGCGAGTAATACCTGCAACAATCACCATCGCGACGAGCGCGAAAATCATCCAGAAATAGTAGTTATCACGTAATCTCAGCGCATTCTGGTTATTTTGTACAGAATAAACGGTCAAATACGTCGGGACACCTTCCACTTCTAAAGGCGCACGAGTCACCATATTTCGGTTATAAAGTGTATCGCTTAAGCCCGATTTAATGACATCGGCTTCACGATAGGGTTCATTACCATTTAAAGTCGAAGTAATGACCTTTTTACCAACCGTCAGCACCAAGTTTTGGGAATTACTGCCATCACGCATCGTCTCAACTAACGCATAGTTGTTGTTTAACACAATACCTACATACAGAAAGCCAGCAACTTCACCGGTTTTTTGATTAATTAGAGGTGAGCGTCGTACTAAGAGATAGGTTTTATCTAACTGTGATGGCGAAGAGAGTAGATGCCAGTTACTATTAAACGCTACTTTGCGAATGATATTGTCTAACTGCTTTTTCTCCATACCATAGAATTGAGCATTACCATCGTCCCAAGCGAGCCCTTGCATCGTGGTAATAAAGCGTATATCTGGTGTGTTAGACAACTCTAACTGATCCACACTCACGAAATATTGGTCTATGTTAACTGGATTTTTTGACTCCAACGCCTCAATCAAACTTTGACTCTGTGCACTACTATCCTGATGAATTTGTACACTCGCTAGGCGAAAATTAAATAAACTCTGAATCAAGTTGGCCGTTTGTCCAGATGTCCGTTTGACCTCTTGTGACATCAAACGACTACTAATTTGATAACTCTGGAATAAGACGCTTAAGGTAAGTGCTCCCAATACCACAACGATTGCGTAACTAATAAAGTTAGCAATGCGCTTTTTTGGTCTTACCATGCCCGTTCTTATACTCACTAAAACGACCTTATATTATTGATCTGAATAGCGGAATGCCCGCTTTTCAAGACGTTGAATGCGGTCTTGGCTGTCATCTTTTGTCACGACATCAAAATCACCGGAATAAACTGTTGGAACGACTTTGCCTTCTAAATCCCATTTGATAGCTTCAGCCATGGCAACCCCGGTATCATCATTCATACGCATGACTGTCACGTCTAAATCGCCTTTACTTAAGGCATCAAGTTCTGCTGAAACACCGCCCCACCCGTTAAGTAGAATATCTTGACGATGCAACTCTTTAAGCGCTTTCACCGCTCCTAACGCCACATCCGTTGAGCAGGCATAAATAAACTTGATATCCGGTGCCTTTTTCACCATATTCAATGTCGCTTTATAACCACTTTCTTCCGTTCCTTTGGTGTAATAAGAAGACGCTAATTGATAACGGCCTTGCGACTGCATCTCTTCGATAAAGGTATCACCACGGGCAGCACTCACATAACCTTCTGTAAAATACAGCACAGAATAACGGCTCCCTGCAGGCTCCTTATGGCGGTAATAATCGACTAGCCGCTCAGTCCCTAGTTCATGATCGAAGCCGACATACATGAATGGTTGTCGTTCATCCCATGCTTTAATCGGCGTCGTAATGTTTTGCAAAATTAATTTGGTTGTTGAGGCCTGTAATACGTGCTCAACAAACTTACGGTGACGCGCACTGTTAAGCGTAAAAATCAAATAATCGGAATTATTCTTCAGAGCTTCCATTAAGGATAAACTTTGCTGCCGTGCATTTTCATCTGGACGGGTAAACACCTGATTCAGTTTATAACGAATACCCAATTCGTTAAGGCGCATTTCAAACGCCTTAATATTGCGCACCCAATAATCGGAAACCTGTTGCCCAGGAAAAACAACCGAGATAGTGAGTACTTTCTTTTGGGGGATACTGAGAGCGACCGGCGTTTCACGCACCGTTTCCGATAACTTTTTGGTTAACATTTCTTGAGTGGAATGGGCACTGAGGAATTCTCGATAGTGCCAGTACCCTTTCAGTACTTGAGATGCTACGGCTTGAGATGAAATTGCTACTAAAGTACCTAGCAAAAAAGAAATCAATACGCTTTTTTTCATTCAGCTCTCGTTATAGTGATATCTTTGAGCAGTATTGCCAATATGATCGACGCTGATTAACAAGCGACTTACCCATTGATGTACAAGGGATTCGGTTAAGTTGGAATTATGAAACATATCACTACTAAATGATAGTGCGGAGCACAAAAAACTTTGTCCTCCGCTATGACTACGCTAGCACTTTCTCTATTAACATTCGGGAACGTTTGCACGTTCTCAGAAAGTGAACGCGAGATTGGCCGAAACCCCCATCTGATTTTCTCCAGCGTAAGTGCCTGCCACATCGATACTCACCACATCTCCAGGGCTTATTCCGATACCGGCAGTAAATGAATCATCGATATTATTTTTCATATCAATCTCATATCCGGCACGCAGTTGGGCCCAGCCCCAAGCATCGCCTTCAATCCCGAGACGAAGAAACTGCGTATCATCACCACTGCTTTCATAACGTTTTTGCTTGGTTAGATCCATATCAACCGCTGCGGTAAAGAACGGCGTAACATAAGCACCAGAAACCGTGACTTGGGTATTGAGGTGATAAGTATTTTCACCATCGAACGTCTTAATTTTCTGAGCAAAAAGGTCTTTTACCGCAATTCCCGCACGATAATTTTCTATTAACCACACCGCCCCAAGGTCTAAGTTAAGTGTCGATTTCTTTTTTTCACTTTCATCATAGTCACTGAGATCAAAGTCTTCGACAGTCACTGTCTCTTTATACGTGCGTATCTGTTGTATTTTAGGAGAGATCCCCACAGCGACCGTCTGACCCGCAATTGCCAATTTTTTTGCCAGTGCAATCCCGACTTCCGTATATCCAAATGCGATTAAATTAACTTCAGAATTTTCATAACGAGTTCGAGTTGAGGCTGCATCGGTGCCCGTTTTCGCTGCCACGTCTGGAGTGGCAATAATTTCAGCATAGCCGCGAGCAAACAGGTTTAATGAAAGTGACTCCATGGGTAGAGCAATAGCGGCACCAAGATTAGCATCAACAGTCAAAGGCGAATTCCCATCTAAATCATCAAGATAACCATTCAGGTCATTGATATTGCTTTGTGTGGCACTTTCATCAAAGTCATCAATGGCATCTTGAATATCATCGATAGTGCTCAAGCTTTCATCGGTATCACGAGCAGCAACGCTAATACCAGGTAACAAAATTCCGACATCGTCGACATCTTTATAAACGGCAGTTAGCGCAGGATTGTAGAATGGAGCGAGAAGATAATCAGCAGTTGTAACACCAGTATTCCCCATCGCATTGCCACGGGCGTCAGCAACCCAAGTTGCAGAATAGACAGTCGGCACCGATGCCAGTGTTGTGGCTGTTATTACAGCAAGTTTAAGTGAGGTTTTCATATCCTATTAACCTTATTGTCATTGGCTCGATATAAGATTAATAGGCTTCCGTCTATTGGTGACAAAAGTTCCGTGACAAGACGTTTTACTGTGAATTTGATCTCGTTTTAGTTTCTAAGATCGAGAGCAACGCTTCGTTTTTTATTAATTGCTCCTTTTTGGCTTTCGTCAGCTGTTTAATTTTCCACTCTACCTTTAAAGCGTCACTGCGACTTTCGCCCACATAGGCGTGCCATTCCAAACTCAAAGGGCCTTTACCTTTGAGGGCTTTTGCCCCTATGCCACGGACATGTTGCTGAAAACGGCGCTGAACATCTGTAGTGATACCACAATAGAGGGCATTATTACGATTGCGAATGAGATAAACCCACCATCGGCTTTGCGTTTTTTCCATGAGACGCCTCAAGTGCTGACAGAGGCGACAACCTCT
This sequence comes from Vibrio nitrifigilis, assembly GCF_015686695.1. Classification (NCBI taxonomy): domain Bacteria; kingdom Pseudomonadati; phylum Pseudomonadota; class Gammaproteobacteria; order Vibrionales; family Vibrionaceae; genus Vibrio; species Vibrio nitrifigilis. The sequence goes on from NZ_JADPMR010000004.1 coordinate 1,078,602, forward strand.
GTCACACTCATTGTTACTGTTCAGCCAGCAACTGTTGTACTTGCGCTTGAAGTTGCGCAACTTGTTCTTTTAGCTCCGCAACCTCTTGTTGCACAAGACTAAGTTCATCACTACTGATTGCTGGACTTGACTCACTTGCAACGGACAGCAGCTCTTCGCTGACCTCACCACTGAATAGGTGTTGGTACCGCGCTTCTCGTTTACCGGGCTCTTTAGCTAGTTTTACAACTAACTGACCACTTTTATGACCATTGGCCATATGCTCTAGCACAGCTTCCACTTGTTTAACATCACTAAATTGACACAAGCGGTTGGTCCGTGTGCGTAATTCGCCCGGCGTTTGTGGTCCACGCAGCAGCAAACAACACACAATCCCTCTCTCTTGCTCAGTGAGTTGTAGGTTACCAAACTCAGTATTACAAAAACGGTGCTGATATTTGCGTGTACGGCTTGAAAATTGGCTTTCATCACTGACTAAACGCAAAGCAATTAAGCTTTCTACTGTATCCTGAATCTCAGCTTCTGAAGCGGAGATCACAGGATCTCGATTACTTTTCTGATTACATGCTGTCGTTAAGCTATTGAGGCTCAATGGGTAATAATCGGGAGTGGTTACTTCTTTTTCGATGAGACAACCAATCACTCTTGCTTGAAGTGGTGTTAACTCGATATTCATCATTATCCCTTCTGATATTGTCGAATGGCTTAGCAGCGATGCGCTAGCCCTAATAAAAGTGTTAAGCGCCTAATGCTCCTGCGACAGAGGAAACTTAATGATTTTCCCAGTTTCATCGACCATGACAATTTTAGAGCGATTCAATTCAATTTCGATCGTTTCTAAACTTTCTCGTTCGGCTTTATAAGCAGAACTTAATTTTGTCTTGGTTTGTGGTTGCTGTTGTGTCTGTTCTTGATTATTGTGTCTTGAAACAACTATGTCGGAATGGTGCATAATGAAATCATAGCTTCGTCATAAATTGGCTCCATGATATAGCGCATTATTAACGAAGTACAACCTACATCACATTCGGCTGTTTAATTATTGGTCAAGTCCTTGTTAGGTTTGATCTAAAAGCTGTTCTGATAGAACACTATGTGATTTAATCATTGACAGTAAAAGACATTATAGGAAGAAGGACCTATGAATAGCGTATTTGAAATCGTAAGCCTGGCTCGCCGTAAAAATAAACTAAAACGTGAACTTTACGACAACGAGAAAAAAGTTCGTGACAACCGTAAACGTGTCGATCTTCTAGAAAACCTGATTGATTACATCAAACCGGACATGACTCAAGAAGAGCTGTTCGCCATCATTAAAAACATGAAATCAGACTACGAAGATCGTGTTGATGACCACATCATTAAGAGCGCAGAGATTTCTAAAGAACGTCGTGAACTTAGCCGCCGCATTCGCGAGCTAACAGAACAAGACAAACAAGCAAACCTAGGTAAAAAATAATTCTTGGCTTTGCTAATCAGTTGTTTAACTTTAAATAACTAGCTCTAAAACAAACCCGCTTCGTGCGGGTTTTTTTCATTTATATATCTGCTATACCCAAATGACCTCCCATAGCGCTGAATTCTCATCCAAGAAAATCAAATAAACGTTTGCGCAATCGATCCCTATCTCGAACAGGGAAATTGTGGCTTTAATCACACTTTTTATGTTGGTATAGTCCGCACTCATTAAGGCCATTGATGCATTGATTGCTTAAAGCAACTGTCGATGATCAGTGCCATAGCCAGACAGACCATTCGAGGCAGGGAACAGATACCTTGTGGTATCCACCTTAGAATTCTCATGAAGAGAGGATTGGTCCGATCGTAGTACTTATTCGGACAATTTAAAGGGTCTCACATGGACATGAACATTATTGAAGTGATGGGTTATGCGGCATCAATTATGGTCGCTATCTCATTAACGATGAAAGACATTGCCAAGCTGCGCGTTTTCAACTTTATCGGTTGTGTACTTTTCTGTATTTATGGCAGCGTGATTGGCGCTTGGCCAGTAGTCGCAACGAACGCATTCATCGCCGTTGTTAACATCTACTACCTAGCAAAAATGAAACAACAAGCAAAAGCAGACATAGAACAAACTGCATAGTACCGTTCTACCCTACAAAGTTCTGCACACGAAACACACCCGGTCATCCGGGTGTTGTTTCATTTAACACCATGACCTTAAACTTCATCGTTCTCTTCATCGGCCAAACTTGCCCACGCCTGAGCACATTTAACCGCACGCTTCCAGCCACGATAACGCTTTTGCCGTTTCTGCTCATCATCATGCGGAACAAAGGAACGCTCGATCTCAGCTTTACCCGTCAATTCAGACAGATCTTTCCAAAATCCAACTGCTAATCCAGCTAAATAAGCGGCCCCGATTGCCGTTACCTCAGTGAGTTTCGGACGATGTACTTCTGTATCGAGTACATCCGCTTGAAATTGCATTAAAAAGTTGTTGGCAACCGCACCACCATCCACTCGTAACGCTTGTAGTTGTATGCCTGAATCCGCTTGCATCGCATCAATCACATCTCGCGTTTGATACGCAATACTTTCTAATGTCGCACGAATAATGTGATTTTGATTGGTCCCGCGTGTCATTCCGACAATAGTACCGCGCGCGTAGGCATCCCAATAAGGTGCTCCCAGACCAGTAAAGGCTGGGACAACGTATACGCCATTGGATGAATCAACTTTAGTCGCTAGATATTCTGAATCTTTAGCGTCGGTTAGCATCCTCATTTCATCACGTAACCATTGGATGGACGCTCCACCCATAAACACGGAACCTTCTAGCGCATAAACAGGTTCACCTTTTGAGCCGCAAGCTAACGTAGTAACCAAACCGTGACTTGATGCAACTCTGCTATTTCCTGTATTCATTAACAGGAAACACCCGGTACCATACGTGTTTTTAGCTTGGCCAGGTTCAACACACATTTGACCAAATAGTGCCGCTTGTTGGTCACCTGCAATACCAGCGATTGGAATTCGTGTTCCCCCTTTGCCGCCAATATTGGTTTTGCCATATACCTCGGAAGAGCGACGGACGTCTGGCATCATTGACTTGGGAATATTTAATGCGTTAAGCAGCGTATCATCCCACTCTAGGGTATTGATATTGAAAAGCATTGTACGAGATGCGTTGGTATAGTCGGTTACATGAACACGCCCTTGTGTCATATTCCACAACAACCAGGTATCTATCGTACCAAACAGAAGTTTACCTTGTTCCGCTTGCTCTCTAGCCCCGGCAACATTATCCAAAATCCATTTGATTTTGGTCGCTGAAAAGTAAGGATCAATCAACAAACCTGTGGTTTGCGCTACGTAATCAGCTAACCCTTGGCTCCTCAACGCTTCACATATGTGGGCAGTACGACGACACTGCCATACAATCGCGTTATAAACCGGTTTTCCGGTTTCTTTATTCCATACTACGGTTGTTTCACGCTGATTGGTGACACCAATCGCGGCAACTTCATCACTACGAATCCCAGCTTTACCTAATGCTTCGACCATCGTAGAGCTTTGCGTTGCATAAATTTCTAGTGGATCATGCTCCACCCAGCCAGATTGAGGATATAATTGTGAAAACTCACGCTGTGAGATACTCACAACATTACCATCGTGATCAAACACGACAGCGCGTGAACTTGTGGTCCCTTGATCAAGGGCCACAATATATTTCGGTTCAATCGGCTGTTCAGTGTTACTCATCCACATTTCCCATAGTTACATTTTCGCAAGTGCGCAAAAATAACAATCACTTAGTTAGAAATCTGTGCGCTAACGCCACCATCTGTCACAAACTTTCTAATTATGGCCGTTGATGGAAAGCACGGCAGGCATCGATGGCTTGTTCTAACAGTTCACGCGCACTGCCGTGGTACGGAGTTAACGCAGCATTGCTATTTGCTAACGGTGTCACTCGCTGTCCCCAACGAATAGTACTGGCCCCCCAGGTTAAGCCTGCCCCAAAAGCCGCAAGCAAAATCGCATTCCCTGGCTGTATTCTGCCTTGCTCCACCGCCTCACATAAAGCAATAGGCACTGTTGCTGCGGAAGTATTACCGTAATGCTCAATATTTAAAAAGGCTTTCTCTTGTGCAATACCAGAAAGGTCGCATAACGTCTGAATAATACGTAAATTAGCCTGATGGGGAATCACTAGATCAATGTCTTGTATTTCCCATCGCGTCTGCTTTATTACCTGTGTAACCGCTGCTCCCATACCTTTAACCGCACGCTTAAATATTTCTTTGCCAATAAAGTTAAAATCCCAATAACCATTGTCCTCATCAAAACGTGGCATCGCGGTGCCAAATTTGGGAATGGATAAAATATCTCGGCCTGCTGCATCACACCCAATGCAACTTTGTAGCAGCCCCACTTCTTTGTCGCTCGCACTCAGCACTACTGCGCCCGCACCATCGCCAAACAATACTGCGGTATCTCGCTTGGTCCAATCGATAAAAAAACTCAAATGTTCAGCACCAACAACGACGGCATGTTGGTATTGTCCCGATTGCATTAGCCTCGTTGCTGTTTCAAGGCCATAGACGAAGCCAGTGCAAGCGGCATTGAGATCAAATGCGACACACGATTCAACACCCAAGTTTTGTGCAACCTTTGATGCGACATTTGGGATAACGGTGTCTGGACTACACGTCGCGACAATTACCACATCAATCTGCTGCACATCTAACCCAGCACAACTAATGGCGCGTTGTACAGCAACTGTTGCCAAATCAGACGTATCGACATGGCTAATTCTTCTTTCTCTAATGCCTGTGCGAGAGACTATCCAATCATCACTGGTATCAAGAAAGTCGCTGATTTGCTGATTGGTTAATACCGCAGGAGGTAAACATTTTCCCCACCCACTGATTTCTGCAAACAAAGCCATGTTCACTCCTTTTGACTATTCTATAAATTATGTTGAGTGTAGTTGATTGAATGCAATATGAGCATGTGACACTTTGGTACTTGAGATAGATGAGATAAACCCCAAACTTATATACCCAAATGACCTCAAGATGCAGGATTCAGAGCTTCATCAACGAGCCTAGGTCAAGCTCAATCACGGCAGGAATGGTCATTCCCTTTTAACGTGATTGGGCGCAGAAATAGGTTTGTTGATGAGATCCCGAAGGGCGAGTTTTATTCGCTCCTAGGCGGTGTTACTGATTTTCAACGTAGAATGACTATGTCTTCAAATCAGTGCCTTGCCTAAGAGTGAATACATTCTCGCTGAAACAGCATCTTGAGGTTACTTGGGTATACCTTTGTGATGACTTAATGAGGAAATGTATGTCGACATTTAACACCCGCTGCCCTGCTTGCCATGGCATGAACCGCGTTCCCAGTGAACGCATTAGTGATTCCCCTAATTGTGGTAAATGCCAAGCACCATTATTAGATGGCGCACCGATTGAAGGCACAACCAATAACTTTACTGAGTTATTAAACAGCCCCCAGCCGGTGGTGGTCGATTTTTGGGCAACCTGGTGCAACCCCTGCGTTGGATTTGCACCTGTTTTTAGTGATGTTGCAGAAGAAAGAGCTGGAACCGTGCGTTTTGTGAAAATTGATACGGAAGCGCAACAAGCATTAGCCGCTCAATACCAAATTCGTAGCATTCCAACCATCATGGTATTTAAAAACGGTCAAAGAGTAGACATGATTAACGGTGCGCTACCAAAAAGCCATTTTGATCAATGGTTAGATGAAGCATTGTCTAAATAATTTCCCAAGTTTAGTCGGCATAATATGCTAACTATTTGCCGACTTTTTTGCTGATTTCTATACTTTTCACTTCAATAAAAATCTTTAATCGTCAAGGTCACAATTTTTCGTTGTACGCGAGGAAAAAAAAGATCGATATTCGCCCCGATCATAACCATTTCCCTGTTCCAAAACGAGTTCAGAGATAAGCAAACAAGCTTAACTCTAGGGGTCGTTTGACGTTATTTTGAGGCTAAGTCGTTGAACAATTCCGATGTCATTACCGCATCACCTCGGATCGCTATCCCAGTGACCGCACTAACTTTATTTGCAGTTGCATCAGGCTATTTAATGAGCCTAATTCCACTTATTCTGCCAATTTATGGTTTGAATGAACAAATCGCAAACTGGTTAGCCAGTGCCTTCTTTATCGGTAATTTTTTTGGAACGTTCTACACGCAAAAGAGCGTAAGACTTTATGGTCATCGCAATGCGTTTATCGCGTGCCTCATGACATTAATGGTCGCCACGCTAGCTTTGCCTTTCTTTACTCATGAATGGGCTTGGATGGTACTGCGTTTTGTTGGCGGTATTGCAGTCGCTGGCATTTTTGTCGTGGTGGAATCGTGGCTATTGCACGGCAATGAATCCGGTCGTGCTAAACGTCTTGGTATCTACATGGTTGCACTTTATATGGGGACAACCGTCGGCCAATTAGGCATCTCTACAATAGGGATCAAAGGATATGCTCCTTTTGTATTCATCGCCATAGTGCTTTCCATGGCAGCAATGACACTGGTAAAAGCGAAAGGTGTACAACCAGACGTTAGCGAAAGCGTTACTATGTCATTTAAGCAGATTTCACGTTTGAGTCATGCCGCTTTGATCGGCGGAGTCGTGTCTGGATTAACCACCGCTGCGATCTACGGCTTAATGCCTTTAGAATTAATGAAACGCGGTCTTAACCACCAAGAAGCTGGAAGCTTAATGGCCGTTGTGATTGTGGGCGCAATGGTTGTGCAAGTATTGATTCCCAAACTCACTCAATATTTGGGCCGCAGCCTACTAATGGCGCTACTCTGTTTCATCGGTGCGGCTGCAGCAGTAATCGCGATGCTGGACGATGGCGTCGTCACGCTCGCTATCTGTTTATTTTTGATCGGTGCTGCATCGTTTGCTTTGTACCCTATTGCTATCAACCAAGCATGTTTGAACTTAAATGCTAACTACATCGTTTCTGCGACCCAAGCAATGCTATTTTGTTATAGCATCGGTTCAATTATCGGGCCTTTAGCAGCAGATTGGTTTATGCAAGGTCATCAAGGTGTGATGAGATATCTGTTTATCACTTTACTTGCCACTTGCTTGTACATGCTGGTGGCTAGCGTGAAAACCAAACATCAGTTGGTTGCAGGAAAGTAACCGCTCAACGCCATATTTTACTAAGCCGCATGATTCAGTTATGCGGCTTTTTTATTACTCGTGCACGCCAAACATTCCCATTTTATAAATTCTCTTATCACTCTTGCAGGTTAACACCAACACGCTAAATAGCCTCAAGATGTAGAATTAAGAACCTCATCAACGAATACAGGTCAGCGCAATCATGTGATGACACGATGAGTAGCACTAAAAAAACATTCACCCATAAAATTTAAACTATCCTTTAATTTCTCTCTTTTATTAACCAATACGTTCACTCGCCCCACATTAAATAGAACTAAAATGTTTCGTACACATAATGTTTAAATAACTTTTCAAGCCCTAACAAACCTTGCCAATAGGGCACCCAACAATTAAAACTTGCACTAAAACCCTTTTTACTGATAACATTTACGTCACAAAAAGCTTCGGGGTCTAAGTTTTGTTGTTTTTTATACGGACATTTAACGCAACACTAGTAGGCCGAATGCATTGATGACTAAACATTTCAAGTGACTAATATGGAAAATGTATCTAAAAAATACAGTATAGAAACGACAGACTATCAAGTCGGTCAAGACAACATTCAAAAGTGGGGGTTTGATGTTCATAACCCTGTATTTGGGATAAGTGCAGGTTTAATCATTCTGTTTCTTGCGGCTGTGTTAGTCGTCGACCCCTTAACCGCCAAAGATGCGCTCAACAACATGAAAAACACCATCATCGATGACTTTGATGGGCTATTTATGTGGGCAACCAATTTTTTCCTTATCTTCTCAATTTTTCTCATGGTCTCTCCTTTTGGTCGAATTAGACTAGGAGGCAGTGATGCCCAGCCCGATCACTCAACAACATCTTGGCTAGCGATGCTGTTTGCCGCAGGCATGGGGATTGGCTTGTTATTTTGGGGAGTGGCAGAACCAACCGCTTACTTTACTGATTGGTACGGTACACCTCTCAACGTAAAACCGTACACACCAGAAGCAAAATCCTTGGCGATGGGCGCAACTATTTTCCACTGGGGAATTCACGGCTGGGCAATTTTTGCAGTAGTCGCACTGGCTTTAGCCTTCTTTACCTTCAACAAAGGCTTACCTTTATCGATGCGCTCAGTATTCTATCCTGTGTTCGGTGACCGCGCTTGGGGTTGGTTGGGCCATGTGATTGATATCATTGCGGTACTTTCAACTCTATTTGGTTTGGCAACCTCGCTCGGTTTAGGTGCTCAGCAAGCAACCAGTGGTATTAACTACGTGTTCGGTACTGATGGTGGTATTGGCATGCAGCTTATCGTGATTGTATTTGTTACCTTAATTGCAATTGGCTCTGTCGTACGTGGTATCGATGGTGGTGTTAAAGTATTAAGTAACATCAACATGATGTTTGCGGCTGCCCTATTTATCTTTATTGTTGGCGTCACCTATAACACTGCTTGGGATTCGTTAGTGAACACCTTTGTCGGTTATGCGAAAGCGATCATTCCGCTTAGTAACCCACACGGTCGTGAAGATGAAACCTGGATGCACGCGTGGACAGTGTTCTATTGGGCATGGTGGATTTCATGGTCACCATTTGTTGGTATGTTTATAGCGCGTGTCTCTCGTGGTCGCACTGTACGTGAATTTATGGTAGCTGTAGTGTTCATTCCAACCTTAATCACTATGATTTGGATGGGTATATTTGGTGGTTTAGCACTGGATCAAGTGGCAAATAAAGTGGGCGAACTCGGCACGAAAGGCCTAACTGACATTTCACTCACGCTGTTCTACGTCTATGATCAATTACCTATGGGTAATATTATTTCAGTGATTTCTATCGCTCTGATTTTAGTATTCTTTATTACGTCATCAGACTCAGGCTCATTGGTTATCGATAGTATTACCGCCGGCGGTAAAGTCGATGCGCCGATCCCACAACGTATCTTTTGGGCGAGTATTGAAGGTGCCATTGCTGCAGCTATGTTGTGGATTGGTGGTCAAGATGCCTTACAAGCACTGCAATCAGGAGTGGTTGCAACGGCACTACCGTTTGTATTCGTACTGATTTTAATGTGTATTAGCTTAATCATGGGGCTAAGATCAGAATACGCAGTATATCGAACGCCAGTAACCAATTAATAAATGATATAATCAACACAAAGCCGACGCGAAGTCGGCTTTTTATTTGGATAATCCTAAAGAGTTAAATTTTAGTTAATCCCTTAAACACGATAAGCCCGCACCTATCGTTCACTATATTCAAGTGATACCATTCGTGCCCCGATATGCTTTGAAATCGAAGTTACTTTTTTGTATTAGGAGTATCTAACTGTGACAGCGTTACTAAAAGCCCGTTTAAATCAGAACCAAAGTGATAATAATGCAAGATGCATTCAAGAAATACAGCATAGAAACTACCGATTACCAAGTCGGTCAAGATAACGTACAAAAGTGGGGATTCGACGTTCATAACGCCGTTTTTGGCATTAGTGCCGGACTCATCATCTTCTTTTTGGTTGCCGTAATAGCAGCCGATCCAGCCACCGCAAAAGACGCACTAACCACAGTTAAAAACAGTATCATCAGTCAATTTGATGGCTTTTTTATGTGGTCAATGAATGCGATCTTAATCTTTTCATTAATTTTAATGGTATCTCCTTGGGGTAAAATCCGCATTGGCGGTATTGATGCCACTCCCGATCATTCGACTATGTCATGGCTCGCGATGCTTTTTTCCGCGGGAATGGGAACCGCCCTATTATTCTGGGGGGTAGCAGAACCAACCGCCTATTTCACCAACTGGTATGGCACTCCGTTAAATGTTGAACCACTCACGCCAGAAGCAAAAACGCTGGCTTTAGGGGCAACAATTTACCATTGGGGTATTCACGGCTGGGCCATGTTCGGTATCGTGGCGCTCTCTTTAGCCTTTTTCCACTATAACAAACGCCTTCCTCTATCAATGCGTTCTGTTTTTTACCCTATTTTTGGTGACCGTGCTTGGGGATGGCTGGGTCACATTGTCGACATCGTGGCGGTCTTAGCGACACTTTTTGGCCTAGCAACATCACTCGGTCTTGGTGCTCAACAGGCATCTAGTGGGATTAACTACGTTTTCGGTTTGCATGGTGGATTAGCACAACAGCTCTTTGTCATCGTTGTTGTTACCCTTATTTCGGTAGGATCCGTGATAAAAGGTATTGATGGTGGCGTTAAAAAGCTTAGCAACTTCAATATGCTATTCGCATTTGGCCTACTAATCTTTGTGATTGCCGTGAACTTTAGCTCCATTTGGAGTGAACTGAGTGCCACTATGATCGGCTATATCGAAAACATCATTCCACTGAGTAACCCTCACGGGCGTGACGATGAATCATGGATGCACGCTTGGACTGTTTTCTACTGGGCTTGGTGGATATCGTGGTCACCATTCGTGGGAATGTTTATTGCTCGCGTTTCGCGTGGCCGTACTGTTGGTCAATTTATGTGTGCGGTGATTTTCGTACCAACCATTATTACGCTGATTTGGATGGGTATCTTTGGCGGTATCGCCATTGATCAAGTAGCAAATAAAGTAGGCGAACTAGGTGCGCATGGTATTACAGATATCTCTCTTACTCTGTTTTATATGTATGATCAAATGCCGATGGGTAATCTCATCTCTATCATTTCCATCGCATTGATTCTAATATTCTTTATCACTTCATCGGACTCGGGGTCTTTAGTGATTGATAGCATCACAGCAGGTGGTAAAGTCGATGCTCCTGTACCACAACGAATCTTTTGGGCGAGTATTGAGGGCGCGATAGCGGCAGCTATGCTCTGGATTGGTGGCAAAGATGCTTTGCAGGCTTTGCAATCTGGAGTTGTCACCACGGCACTGCCCTTTACTGTTGTGTTACTGCTTATGTGCTTGAGTCTGATTATGGGGCTACGCTCAGAATATTCTGCATACAAAAAATCTAATGTCATTAGTATCATACCCAAATGACCTCAAGATGCAGGCCTATGAGCGAATACATTTTCGCTGAAACAGCATCTTTACGTTACTAGGGTATACACAACCGGCATCGCTGCCGGTTGTGTAGTAATAAACTACAGTAAAGACTTAGTAAGAAAATGGAGTTGCCCATCGACTGGGTAATTATCCAAAGACATTTGACATTGATAGCCGTGACGTTCGTAAAATGGCCTAGCTTGAAAACTTAAAGTATCAATCATTACCGAATGACAGCCCATTTTTACAGCCTGCTGCTCAATTTCCTTTAGTAACTGACTACCGACTCCCTGACCACGATACATATCATCAACCCAAAGAAAGTTAATTAATAACCAATTACCCCAAACTCTCCCAACAATACCCCCTTTCTGATGCTGTTGTTCATCACAAAAGCTCACGGTTAATTCCTGATCGCGTACTGCTTGTAAAAATGGCGTATTGTACTTGCGCAGTTCATTACGGATAGAAGCAATATCTTCGTCAGTCGGATCCATATTGAGGGTGTAGGTCATAGCTAGGCCTTATGCTATCTTATTGAATGATGAGTAATAATACCTCAATATCAACCCAAGTCACCTCAAGATGCTGTTTCAGCGAAAATGGATTAATGACGACATCGCTCACTTTATGAATCCATGTTTATGCAATCAACTCAGATCATAACGATCCGCATTCATGACCTTAACCCAAGCTTTAACAAAATCTCGAACAAACTTTTCATGATTATCATCTTGCGCATAGAACTCCGCATACGAGCGCAAAATCGAGTTTGACCCAAAGACTAAATCGACTCGCGTTGCCGTCCATTTCACAGTATCCGATGCTCTTTCCCGAATTTCATAATGGTCATTATTCATCGGTACCCAACGATAATTCATATCAGTTAAGTTAATGAAAAAATCATTGGTTAAAACGCCAATTCGATCGGTAAAGACACCATCTAAACTGTGTCCATAATTGGTCCCAAGAACACGCATTCCTCCTATAAGGACCGTCATTTCTGGCGCGGTCAGCCCCATCAGTTGAGTACGTTCTAACAATAATTCTTCGGCGCTGACTTTATAATCCTCTTTTAGCCAATTACGATAGCCATCATAAAGCGGCTCCAACACTGCAAATGAGTCTATATCGGTCATCGCTTGTTCCGCATCTCCGCGCCCCGGGTTGAACGGCACTTGGATTGTCGCGCCTGCATCCTGAGCTGCTTTTTCAACCGCCGCACAACCTGCCAACACGATTAAATCAGCCATACTGACGGATTTATTACAATGAGACTGAATTTTTTCTAAAACGGTTAACTGCTGAACTAAGCGCTCCGGCTCATTGCCAATCCAATCCTTCTGAGGTGCAAGGCGAATACGTGCACCATTTGCCCCACCACGATAATCTGAACCACGAAAAGTTCGCGCACTATCCCAAGCCAATGAGACCCAATCACCAATTTCTACTGAAGTTGCCAGTATTTGCTGCTTAAGTTCATCGATTTCTTTATCTGTTAAACAATAATCGACACTTGGAATAGGATCTTGCCAAATAAGGTCTTCTTTGGGTACATCTGGTCCGAGATATCGAGCTTTGGGGCCAAGATCTCTATGAGTTAATTTAAACCAAGCACGGGCAAACATCTCAGCAAAGTAGTCAGGATCGTTATAATAGCGCTCAGCAATCTTACGGTATTGAGGGTCGACTTTTAACGCCATATCTGCGTCTGTCATTATAGGATTATGGCGAATAGAAGGATCTTCGACATCAACAGGTTTATCTTCTTCTGCTATATTGACTGGCTCCCACTGCCAAGCACCTGCAGGGCTTTTCGTTGATGCCCACTCATATTTAAACAACAATGAAAAATAGCCATTGTCCCATTGAGTGGGATGTGTGGTCCACGCACCTTCAATACCACTAGTGACAGCATCACGTCCAATGCCACGGGTTTTATGATTAATCCAGCCTAATCCCTGCTCCTCTAAAGCAGCCGCTTCCGGCTCTGACCCTAAGTTTTCAGCTCGACCATTACCATGGCATTTACCTACAGTATGCCCGCCAGCCGTCAAAGCAACCGTCTCTTCATCGTTCATTGCCATACGGGCGAAGGTTTCACGCATATCTTTGGCTGTCGCTAATGGATCGGGATGACCATCGACGCCTTCAGGGTTGACATAAATAAGCCCCATCATTACCGACGCCAGTGGATTTTCCAACTCTCGCTGGCCCGAATAGCGGCTGTGTGGCTTATCACTGGTCGCTAGCCACTCTTCTTCTGCTCCCCAATAGGTATCCTTTTCTGGATGCCATATATCTTCACGCCCCCCAGCAAAACCGAACGTCTTTAGCCCCATAGACTCATAGGCCATATTACCGGCAAGTATGATGAGGTCGGCCCAAGAGAGGCTGTTGCCGTATTTTTTCTTAATTGGCCATAATAAACGCCGAGCTTTGTCTAAATTCCCGTTATCAGGCCAACTATTCAGAGGGGCGAAACGTTGATTACCCGTACCACCGCCGCCACGACCATCAGCCACACGATATGAGCCAGCAGAATGCCACGCCATACGAATCATTAAACCGCCATAATGCCCCCAATCTGCGGGCCACCATGACTGGCTGTCTGTCATTAATGCTTTTAAGTCCGCTTTAACCGCTTCGAAATTTAAGGATTGAAACGCCTCGGCATAATTAAAGTTTGGATCCATCGGATCGGTTTTTTGGTCGTGCTGGGCAAGAATGTCTAGATTAAGTGATTTGGGCCACCATTTCTGATTATCTTGACCTAAGGACGTATTCGCGCCATGCATAACCGGGCATTTACCTGCTGACTTGTGTTGACTCATATCACCTCCATTGAATCTCTCGCCACGGGAATTAATCATTAACATTGACAGTTACATTTACCAAGCATCGTCCATAATGAGGATAAATTCCTCCTAAAGAGTTAGATTTCACGGTTTCTTAACTTATTATGCGCGTTACTTTCCCCTACAGTGCTTATCCAACCTTGCGATTATTTACTCTTACGCCACTAAATTGACCTAAATCAACCATAACTTCTCATGGACACACAATTCTCTTGCATTCGTTTTATAAGACTTTTAGTCTGAGCGTAATTATTTTTAGACGAGCGGTCTAAATTATTTTACACTGCCTTATACTGGCGTAATTGTGAACAAAATACTTAGGTGATAACTATGTTTAAAGCCCTCTACATCGACAAGGTAGAAGACCAATACCAATGCTCTGTAAAGCAATTAGATGATGCTGCATTTCCTGAAGGTGACGTTATCGTTAATGTGGAATACTCAACATTGAACTACAAAGACGGATTAGCTATCAGTGGTAAATCGCCTGTTGTTAGACGCTTCCCAATGGTTCCTGGTATTGATTTCTCGGGTATCGTTGAACATAGTGACAATCCCAATATTCAGGTTGGGCAACGCGTGTTTGTTAATGGCTGGGGGTTAGGTGAAAAACATTGGGGCGGCTTAACACAAAAGGCAAAAGTCAATGGTGATTGGCTCCTCCCCGTTCCTGATTCACTTAGCACCTATGATGTTATGGCGGTGGGTACCGCAGGATACACTGCCATGTTGTGTGTTCAGGCACTAGAAAAAAATGGTATTACACCACAATCAGGTAAAATCCTTGTCACAGGAGCAAACGGCGGTGTGGGAAGCTTTGCTATCGCATATTTAGCCAAGTTAGGATACACAGTGATCGCGTCGACTGGTCGTCCTGAAGAGGCAGAACGCCTACAAGCACTTGGTGCTTCAGAGATCATTGATCGTAATACATTATCTGAGCCTGGACGCCCACTAGGAAAAGAACTTTGGGCTGCGGCTATTGATTCAGTAGGTAGTCACACTTTAGCAAACGTATGTGCTTCAACCCAATATGGTGGGGTTGTTGCGGCATGTGGTTTAGCGCAAGGTATGGATTTCCCCGCAACTGTGGCTCCATTTATCCTACGCGGTGTCACGTTAGCAGGCGTTGATAGTGTAATGTGCCCCAATGATAAGCGCGTTAAAGCGTGGGAACAAATTGCTAAGCTCGTCGATAAAGAGATGCTAGACACTGCCAGCACGGTGATTGGCTTTGAGCAAGTCATTGATATTGCGCATCAATTACTCGATGGCAAAGTTAAAGGCCGCGTTGTAGTCGATATTAAAGGCTAACCTTCAAACCCATTGTTAATGAGTTCCCTAAGGGCGAGCTTTATTCGCTCCTAGGCTGTGGGGCTGATTTTCAAGAATCACTATTTCTTGAAATCAGCACCTTGCCTAAGAGCGAAACCATTCTCACTGAAACAACACTTTGAGGTTACTTGGGTATATCAGAAAATATTATCTGAAAATAACGCCAATAATCATCTAATGGCTGAGTGGAACGAAACAGTTTCGCCCGCATAACCGCCCCCTCCCAACCAGACCAAAATTGTTCAGCCAACACTTGTTCATCGAATTGATGAGATACCGTGCCATTTTGCTTAGCCAGTAAGATGCAATGGCTTACTCGATGTTGCCAATCTAGTAAAATACGTTGAAGTTCTTGAGATAAAGCCTCTGAAAGCTGAGGGACTTCCTGCATCATATTGCCAACCAAACAACCACGGCGAAAATCGAAACGAACCATTCCGTGTTTAGCATCGTCAATAAAGGCTTCGATGCGATCAAGCGGTTCTAGTGTCTCATTATTAAGATGCTTATCCAGTTTTTTGGCAAAATACTGACCATACGCTTGTAACACGTCTAAACCAAAGGCTTCCTTACTTTTAAAGTAATGATAAAACGAACCTTTTGGCACTTGAACCTGCTTCACGACAGCATCCACACCAGAAGCAGTAAAACCAAATTCTGTGATCATCGCTAAACCACTGCGAATCAACTCCTGCTTTGTATCACTGTATTTTCGCTCAACTTTTGGTGGCCGACCTCGACGTCGCTTTATTGGTTGTTCTTCTGTCACATTGTCGCCTTATATTACTGACTTTATATATAAAAATATCACTTGGCACTTGAGACTTAATGGCCAAATATCATTTTATTCGCAGATTTTAACCATTTTGCGCGTGTCAAACCACTAGCAGTTGGAGGAAATACCTAACAAAATCGGTAGGTTTATCGACAAACCTCACGCCCTTTGAGGCAAAACCATCGTTTTTTGATTTTAAATAATATTTATCAGATAGTTATCGAAAATTAATCCCACTCCTCTGCTATCGATAGGATTACTACTTTTGGCCAATAAAATATTCACTTCCAACAACACTGAACTACACTTAGAGCAAGTTAAAGTCACATTTACTAGATGACTTGAACTCCCCCTGAATTTGAGAGGTAGAGTGATGGCCCTTTACGAAATGCGCAAATTTGTTGCTCCAGAGTTTATTTTTGGTGTTGGTTCTCGACATAAAGTATCTCTTTATGCAAGAAACATGGAGGCTCGACGAGTTTTGATTGTGTCTGATCCCGGAGTAATTCAAGCAGGTTGGGTTCAGCAAGCTATCAATGATCTTAATGAAGTCGGCATTGAATCAGTTGTTTTTGACGGAATTACTCCCAATCCTAAAGATTATGAAGTGATGGCTGGTGCACAATTTTACGCAGAACAGCATTGCGATGTGATTGTTGCGATTGGTGGTGGCAGCGTAATTGATTGTGCGAAAGCCATTGGTATTGTCATTACTAACGGGCGTGATGTGACGGATTTTGAGGGTATCGACCAAGTAGATATTCCTGGACCTCCATTGATCTGTATCCCTACTACTGCAGGGACGTCTGCTGACATTTCTCAGTTTTGTATTATTACTAATTCCGAACTGCGCTATAAAATGGCCATCATCAGCAAAACAGTCGTGCCCGATATTGCTCTGATTGATCCTGAGACCACCACCACCTTAGACACCTATTTAACTGCTTGCACCGGAGTAGATGCGATTACTCACGCGATAGAAGCTTATGTTTCAACAGCAAGCTCTCCAATCGTCGATGTGCATGCTATAAGTGCCATTGAATTGCTATGGCAAAACATTGATCGTGCGGTAAAAGATCCCAGTTATGTCCCCGCTCGTGAAAACATGCTGCTGGGCTCACTCCAAGCGGGATTAGCCTTCTCTAATGCCAGTTTGGGAGCAGTACATGCCATGGCACACTCACTTGGTGGCTACTTAGACGTACCTCATGGTGAGTGTAACGCCTTACTACTCGATCATGTTGTGCGTTTTAATATGCCGAAAAGTGGTGACCGCTACCAAAAAATCGCGCAACTCATGGGCATTGATACACGAGGCATCAGAGAAAAGATTCTTTGTAAGCGTATCACCGAAGAATTTACCCAACTCAGAACACAGTTAGGAATCAGTGAGCGATTATCTAAAATTGGTGTTCACTCATCAGACATCCCTGAACTAGCAAGTCACGCCGTTAATGATGCCTGTATTGTAACTAATCCTCGAATAGCATCTTTAGGCGATATCAAGGCCATTTATAGTGAAGCAATGTGATAAAAAAAATTTAGAAAAACGCAGAGAAAATATTATTGGGTTAGGAGATCGGTCATTTAGAAAAAACTACTATCCCCAACTTAAACGTAATACAGATAGATTAGAGCGCTTTAAAGCACTGCTTGATTACACGCCAGATATGGTCATGTTGATCAGTCTGCCTGATGGTAAGATTTCTGACGTCAACCAAGCGGTGTGTCAGCTTTTTGGTAAATCTACCGACGCACTCGTCGAGCACCCAATACAAGACCTTCCCTGGGGGGACAACAGTGGGCTAATTAACACGTTATTAAGTGTGAGTAAGAGCCCTGATAATAAAAACTCAGGATCTGTTGTCATTGATTATATGAAGAATGACGGCGCTCAGATCTATCTTGAACTCGGTTACCAATTGGCTAAGCTTGACCAAGCCGATTTTTGTGTTGTTATTGGCCGTGACGTCACTGAACTTGTTCAACAAAATGAAAAGCTCAACTCACTGCTTATAGAAAAGAATGCCCTACTTGACAATACGTTAGTTGGTATGGCTTGGGTTGAGGATCGGCATATCATCTCTTGTAATCAACGTTTCGAAGATATGTTGGGTTATGAACCCGGAGCGATTATTGGCGCTTCAACAGAAATCCTTTATGACTCAGCAGAAACATATCGAATGTTTGGCTCAGAAGCTTACCGAGTCATGACTACTGAGGATACTTACACTGGCTCCATCCAACTCAAACGAGCTGACGGAAATACGGTTTGGTGTGAGCTCACAGGCAACGCGATTGATAAACAGCATCCCCACAAAGGAAGCGTTTGGATTTTTAATGATATTAATCACTTGAAGCTTTCAGAAGAAAAAGCCGTGTTTATGTCACAACACGATAATCTAACCGGGCTGCCAAATCATCACCTCCTATCGGACCGGTTTGACCAAGCTAAAGTACGCGCTGATCGCTATCACTACCACATCGCAGTGATGAGTATTGATATCGATAATTTTAAAACAATTAATGACTTAGTAGGATACAGCGGTGCTAATGATGTATTGGTACAAATATCACAACGATTAAATGACTGCTTTGAAGAGCTAGGGACTGTCAGTCGCCAAGGCGGTGATGAATTTATTATCATGATTCCTAATCTACCCAATACTGACAATAGCCTATCTCGTATCAGTGCACTTTTCAGCGCAATCGAAGCCCCGTTATACATACATGACCAAGAAATTGTCTTAACCCATTCCGTCGGGGTTTCATTCTATCCCGATGATGGTACTGACTTCGAAATGCTGTTATCGAAAGCAGATTCAGCGATGTACCAGGCCAAAGAAGATGGACGCAATACCTATCGTTTTTATCGCAAACATATGAATCGCTCAGTGGAAGATGAACTCACCGTTGCATTTGGGTTACGTCGAGCCATAGAAGAAAATCAATTACAACTCTACTATCAACCCAAAATCGAAATCGCTTCCGGGATGCTTATGGGAGCTGAAGCCCTTATCCGCTGGATACATCCAGAAAAAGGCATGATTTCTCCAGGTAAATTTATCCCGATAGCGGAAACGACCGGGCTTATCATCCCCATTAGTGATTGGGTTCTAAAAAATGCCTGTGAAGCGGTCGCTCGCTGGCGAGAAATGGGCATGCCCCAACCATTAGTCGCAGTGAATCTATCAGCGCTACAATTTGCTCGAGGCAACGTTCAAGAAAGTGTGTATCAAGCCATTAAGCACGCGAATATTGAACCAGGCATGTTAGAGCTAGAACTGACTGAGTCCATCATGATTCGCGACCCTAGTCGAGTGTTAGAAGTTGTACAAACACTGAAAGACTTTGGGTGTCGATTCTCGATCGACGATTTTGGAACGGGATATTCTAGCCTGGCCTACTTAAAAAGATTCCCTATTGATATTCTCAAGATCGATCGGGAGTTTATTAAAGATGTTGCCTCTAATAGTGATGATGAAATCATCGTTAAAACCATTATTCAAATGGCGCAAAGCTTTGGAATGACAACCGTTGCTGAAGGTATTGAAGATGCAGAGACTCTGGAATTCTTACGTCATTTGGGCTGTGATCGTTCACAGGGATACTACACAGGCAGACCAATGCCTGAACATGAGTTCATCGAATTTATGCTGAACAACAAGGAAAAAATGATTTCTGCGGGGATTTTATCTGAAAGAAAATAAGATATGGAGGCGCGTCCCGGAGTCGAACCGAGGTCCACGGATTTGCAATCCGCTGCATAGCCACTCTGCCAACGCGCCGTTTCTGAATTATGATGGTGCCCCGGGCCGGACTTGAACCGGCACAGCGCGAACGCCGAGGGATTTTAAATCCCTTGTGTCTACCAATTCCACCACCAGGGCACACTAAAACAGTGCGATGGAGACACCATCTATTGTACTTATTAGCACAGAATTTCATAAATAATGAAATTTGGAGCGACACACGAGGTTCGAACTCGTGACCTCAACCTTGGCAAGGTTGCGCTCTACCAACTGAGCTAGTGTCGCAGTGTCTTCTAAAAGATTTCAAAAGACATAGGTTTCAAAGGCTTGCCCTTGAGAACGAGATGTACTTTACTCGACTGAAAAATTCCGTCAACAAAAATTTATATCTTTTTGATTTGAGTGATTAAAAAGCGATCTAATCCGCATAAGTTATATGCAATAAGTACAAATATCACTCACTTCAACTCCTTTATTAGTTGAGCAACGAGTCGATTTCTACTCCCACTCAGCATGCTAAAGCATACCCTGCTATTCTTTGCTCGGTTCGACCTACACTCGTAAACGAAGTTCTGACTCTTACGTTTCAAGGTCATTTGGGTGTAAGTCAAAATAGGTATAGGATACCTTTTATAGGTTCAAGAGATTTTTAACGGAGTGATAATCGATGACAAACAGTGCAATACTCGGAGGTCAATATTTGCTGGGCGACAAAGTCGTTAATCGTATGGGCTTTGGCGCAATGCAATTATCCGGACCAGGAATTATGGGAAATCCGAAAGATCGCCCACAAGCGATAGCCATTTTGCAGCAAGCAATTCAATCAGGCGTCAATCATATTGATACTTCCGATTTCTATGGGCCTTATATTACAAACCAATTAATCCATGAAGCCCTTGCACCATATACTGAAGACTTGACGATAGTGACAAAAATTGGGGCTCGACGCGATCAAGAAGGCGCTTGGATACCTGCATTTTCTCGCCAAGAACTAATTGATGCGGTACACAGTAATTTAAAGAATTTAGGCTTAGAACAACTGGATGTGGTCAATCTAAGAGCCATGTTTTCAGCTCATGGATCGGCTGAAGGCTCAATCGCCGAACCTTTATCTGTATTAGCAGAATGCCAACAACAAGGGCTAATTCGTCATTTAGGCCTAAGTAATGTGACTAAAACACAAGTAGAAGAAGCCCAAAATATTGCACCAATTGTCTGTGTACAAAATCACTATAACATCGTTGCAAAACAAGACGATGACTTAATCGATTGGTTAGCAAAACAGGATATTGCTTACGTACCGTTCTTTCCTCTTGGTGGCTTTACCCCAATCCAAAATAATATTCTTAACACTTTAGCTCAGGAATTACATGCGTCACCTATGCAAGTCGCGTTAGCTTGGTTACACCAACGCTCACCCAACATTTTATTAATACCAGGGACATCATCACTGCTTCATTTACAAGACAACTTAGATGCAATGAAAGTAAAACTTAGCGCAGAAAATATTGAACAATTAAATGCTTTAGCCACCAATTAACACTTAGCAGGTAACCGACCATTCCTTAACTGCACTGTTGTACGGTTAAGGAATCTCTGTCAATTTTTAGAACTCATTGGGTAATTGGTAAATAGTTTGAATGGTATTTTTAACAGCGTTATTCCATAAATTCAACGCATAAATATAATCGTTAATTTGTCTCAAAATTGATTGATCATCACTATTCAGTTTATTTTTAATATGATAACCATCATTGTGTGCGCTATGCAGTTCCGCCAAATATTTCTTTTGCGTATCACTATTTTTAGCGATTGATGATAAATCAACTAAAACACTTAGTGCATCATTAATAGCATCTAGATTTAACGCGTCTAAGTCAGGTTTTAAAATATCATTATTTAATATTTTTGGTAATAATTTTTTAGCGAATTGAATATTATCAAGATTACGTTGGTGAATCATTTTACGCACCAAGAGTAAATTACACTGTTTCTCATAAACAACCTCTTCAATATCAGAACTAATTACTGATTGATTCACTTGTTTTTTAACCGTGTGACGCACAGTACTCTCGGCAGTTTCTGAAGTTAATTTATCAAGATAAGCTTCTGTATTTTCAATGATACTAGGGAGTTTCTGTAACGCATGATTGTACATGAAAACACTACTAGGAATCTCATTGCTTAGCTCTACTGCTCTATTAATAGCTATTATCAAAACCTTATTAGTTGTGATATTTAGTAAATTATTTAACGAATCTGTTTTATCATTTAAATATTTTATTTCCATATATCAGTACCAATTAAAATATTTTAGTGGAATTTAAATATTTATTGAATTCAAACCACACCAATAACTCACTGTTTAAATCTATCTAAATCTAATTCAAATTATTGTTCAAGCAAATCCATTACCATTCATTCATAAGTCACATTACGTCCCATATTGGAACTTAAAATGTCCTAGAGTGGAACTCAACTAACAACATGCAATAGAATACCAATAGAAAACGACACACCTAAACATATAAATGCATATATCTTGCACTGATTCACTCATTCCTGCACAAACTCACAAAATGTGTTTCAACAATAAGACAAATTTATAAAAATAACATTTTATATTCACCCTATTGGATATTTTTACTACCTATTTGGGACTATTTTTCATCTTTCACCATTGATCTTGCACGAATAATATTGATAATAGCGCGACACATATTAATTCGAACCTTAAAACTATTTAGATCTGATCATTAGCCGTATTTAAAACCGTTAAACAATATGGATTCCTATCGGCACATAGCGGTATTTATGCAAATACTTTTATAGTATTTGAAAATGACAGAATTAGTCAGTAAGCCATTAATTAATACGTAAAAAATTTACACAAGGTGAGTTAATAACTTTTTAAGTGAACTCAGCTTCAACATTTTGTCGTCTAACTTCTCTTCTTTGGGAGTAAACCATGTTAAATAGTTGGGTCATTAGGGTACTTGCTGCACTTTGTATAAACTTATTGATCATACAAACGTCAGTCGCCCTTACCTTTTCACCGACGATATTAAATGGTACAGAAACGTCATTAGAAAAATTGCCGTTTCAAGTTAAAATTTATACCTATTTCAATAAAGGTGACTACACATACACCTATTTGTGTGGCGGAACAATTATTGATGATGATACAGTACTTACTGCAGCTCATTGCGTTGATAAATCAAGTGACAGTTATGATTTCCAAGGCGTTAAGGTCGTTTACTTGGATTACACCAATTCTGTTCAAAAATCAGTCCTTGTCACCCCTACCTATATCAAAAGCAGTAGTAGTTGGACAGGCTCTCTAACCAACTCTAATGACTACGCTGCAATATATTCTTCAGGTACATTTGCTAATTCTAAAAAAATAAAAATCGCGTCTACCGCCGAAATGACCGCGATGTACAATCAATTTTCTAATAGTTACGTAGCAAACCAAGATAACGAAGGAAATGTTCAGGCAAGTGGATATGGCGAAGACGAAGAGGGTAACTCGGATGACGAACTTAATCGTGTGTTGATGGCAGGTATACCCGCATCTACCTGTTTGGGTATCAAAGTCAGTGGGTCTATTTATAGTGGCAGTTACCCAAGCTCCAATGACTATATCTGTGCAACAACAACCGATGAATCCATAAATTACGGCACATGTAGTGGTGACAGTGGTGGTCCTCTCATATGGAAAGACCCAGATCACAGTTCTGATGCAGACTATGGTGTTCGTTTAGTTGGGATCTCTTCGTATGTTTCAACTGATACTGGCGACAATTGTAATTTTACCGATGACGATGATCACGCAGGTTTTACCAATATCAACTTCTTTAAAGATGATATCAACAGCGATATTGGTGATTTAAAAGGTGATAGCAGTTACGATTTTAGTTCACTTTCTCTCACCTACTCGTTCGATAGCGATCCTATGCTCTCAGCGAACAAATACGATAGTGATGACGAGGATGATAGTAACAGTGGTGGCGGTTCGATGGGTTCTTGGTTACTGATATTGCTGCCGCTTGCATTGCTAAGGCGCCGTCGCATCTAACGACGCTGTAACGTCCGTTTTTAAGCCCACCGATTCAGATTCGGTGGGCTTTTTAGTTTATGTAAGATAATCAAAACTTATCGATAAAAAAATCAGCAAGGTTAATATCTAAACAAATGCATAATATTTTTCTAATAAGCCTTTTAATTCAGGATATTAAGAGTATATTAACCATCAACGCGTACATCGTATAATGGTTATTACTTTAGCTTCCCAAGCTAAAAATGCGGGTTCGATTCCCGCTGTACGCTCCAATCTAGGCCATGCGATAAATGGGCCTAATAGCTCTTCTAACCGTTTATGTTTAGAAAAATAATACCCTTGGATAAGCTCAGCAGCTCTAAGACCTCGAGTTGTTTCTCCTCTTCTACCCTTACCATGATTTAGATCTCTAGCTTACGCTAATCTCTCAATTTATATTGCCATAACGGTAGTGATGAACAAGCCAACATTAGCAATAACACCTATAAGGAAAAAGTAGCTTCTCGGGCTAGGATTTTTATCGGTTGATATCACATAGTAGAGAACCATATGAAGAATTCGAGCAACAACGTAGGTCCAAAGCCAAATTGCCACCCAAGTAGGATTAGCTTGTACAAAAAAAGCGAGCACGGCGGTAGGTAAAAAAATGACGGCGTTTTCTTGGGAGTTCATAAAAGTTCGATGGGAACGAAACACAAAAGAATCATGCCCTAAGGTTTCAGATATCTTGCCTGGAATCGCATTAGGTTGACTGGACTTTACCATAGTGGCAATTGCCCATTGCACAAAATACACACCTATTAACGCTATCATTCCCCAGTATGCGTCAATAAATTCCGGATTCGTCATATGCCTCTCCCAAACATTTCATTTACCCTAGATTCATTTAGCATAACATGAAATATACAATTAAGATCTTATTGAACAATATCTTATACCCAAGTGCTCTCAAGATGCTGTTTCAATGAGAATGTATTGATATTAACACCCTCCCATAGATTACTAACATATCAATAACACTAAAATAACCTGCTAATGAATATTCATCCAACTCATCAATCTAGTATGACCATAGTGCTCTCGGGTGAAACAGGATGCTTTCCAGCCCTACCCCGCTTAGCAAGATCCAGAACACATAGCAAAAGATGTACAGTGAAACATAGTACGTAACCTAATGATTCATCGAGGAGTTCCAAAATGAAAACGATCGTACCACTTGTTACTGGCGCACTATTTTTAGCCTCTTTTTCGGTCAGCAGTTTTGCCGCAGGGAATGAGAGTGGCCTTTATGTCGGTGGCAACTTTGGTTATGTCAAAATTGATGGGGAAGATGATTTTGATGACGATAACCAAGTCTACCAAGGACTACTTGGTTATCGAATTAACCCCTATATTGCGGTTGAAGGTGGTTATATTGACTTTGGTAAATACGGTAACCACTTAGCTAATGCGAAAACGGATGGTTATACTGGTGCACTAAAACTGATTGCTCCAATTGGTGACCGAGTCGATGTATATGCGAAAGGTGGTCAACTTTGGTACGACACCGATTACAGCATTGCTGGATACAACGGTACCGATAGCGACAAAGCCGTATTCGCAGGTGCAGGCGTAGGATTTAAAGTGACTGATAACTTAGTGCTAAACGCAGAATATACTTGGTATGACGTCGATTTAGACGCGAGCGATGTTCGAGATGGAGAAGAAACCAATACTGATTTCAACCAAGTCACTGCTGGTGTTGAATATCGATTTTAGCAATTCAAATAAAAAGGATGAGCACAGGTGCTCATCCTTTTTATTAAAACGATTTAATCGTAGATATTAATGGTTTGCCGTACCTAGTTCTGGGTTCCAGAATGCGGCATTAATTTTAGCAATCAATTCATCTCGCGATAAATCAGCACCCACTTCAGCCACGCCTTCACTAATAGCTTGTAATGCAACCGCAACTGCAATTTCTTTTGATACTTCTAAAGTAGACTCAATCGCTGGTAACACTTCGTAATGAGAAGCAAGGTTACATTCATAGTTACCTAGAGCATTAACCGCTGCAGTTAGCATACCTTCAGAAATGGTTGTTGCACTAACAACTTGTGCGCCCAAGCCAATACCAGGGAATACATACACGTTATTACATTGAGAAATAACGTGAGACTTGCCGTTAAAATCAATCGGCGCAAATGGGCTACCCGTCGCCACAATCGCTTTGTCCCCTACCCAATCAAAGATTTGACTCGGTGTTACTTCACAAGAACTAACAGGATTAGACAATGGCATAATCACTGGCATATCTGCATGTTCGACCAAAGCATTGATGACTTGTTCACTGAACAGACCGGTTACGCCCGTTACACCAACAATTACGTCTGGTTTGTAGTAATTAATCGCGTCTAATAGCTCTAGCTTATCTTTGCCTGCAGGGCGTTCCTCGCTTGGACGTGCGAGCTCTGCTTGCATTTCGTTAAGGTTGGCAAAGTCGTTATACACCACACCATCACGGTCTAGCACATAAACGCCATTTTCACCTTCAAAGCCAAATGTACGACGAATCAGATCAGCGATACCACACCCTGCTGAACCACCGCCAACAATAAACACATTGGATTGACTTGCTTGCTTGTTCGCTTTTTTCAATGCGCGTTTGATAGTCGCGACTGCTACAGTTGCAGTACCTTGAATATCATCGTTAAAGCAACGGTGTGTATGGCGATATTTTTTCAACAACGGATAAGCGTGATTGTTACTAAAATCTTCAAATTGGATGATCGCTTTCGGCCAACGAGCTTCCAACGCAGTCATCACCTCTTCTAGATAAGAGTAGAAAGTTTCGTCATCAACGCGATCTTCTTTATTACCTAGATATTGAGGATCGGCTTTAAGTTCAGCGTTATTAGTGCCTACATCGATACAAACAGGAAGTGTACGCTCAGGAGCGATACCGCCCACTGCAGTGTAAAGAGAAAGTTTACCGATAGAGATACCCATGCCACCAATACCAAGGTCGCCTAAACCAAGTACGCGAGAGCCATCTGTGATAACGATGATATCCACGTCCTGATTAATACTTTCAATTTGCTCTTTCACAGATTGTGAATTATGAGCTGAAAGGTACAAACCACGAGGTGCAAAGTTGAGATAGCTGTACTGCTGACATGCATCACCAACGGATGGTGTGTAGATGTAAGGCAGGCTATCGCGAATATTATCACGAATGTAGTGGAAAAATAGGCCTTCGTTTTGGTCTTGTACATGACGTAATGTCAGGTATTTAGACAAATTGCTTTGGGCTAAATTTAGCGAAAAACGAACCTGTGTTGTTTGGTGTTTAATACTGTTAAGTGACTGTTCCACTTTAGAAAGCGGGCTAATGCCCGCTTCTGTTGTGGTCGCAATTTCAGCTGTCTGTGACATGAAAGGACCTAATTAAAGAAATAGTTGTAAGATGAAAGTAGCTAGAATAAGCATTAGCGCACCGCCTAAGCGAGATGAAATCTGTGCAAATGGCATAAGATCCATACGCTTACATGATGCTAGAACCGCAACGTCACCAGTACCACCCATGTTGGCCATACATAGACCACCAGTGATAGCTGCTTCAATTGGGTAGAAGCCCATTAGACGACCAATCACTGCACTACCAAAAACTGCACCCAGAACAGTAGAGAACACCATTAGGATGTTTGAAACAGTTAGTGCCGCAACGATTTGATCGAGATTGGTGTAAACCACACCGATACCAACAAGAAGGGCTGGAGTTAAGTTGTCGAGAACAAACTTAGACCAAACGTGCGCAGCACGTTCTAGTTGGCGAGGAACAAAACCCGTCACTTTGATCACTGCAACAGAGATGATCATTAGCGCGTATGGGTGCATATCGATAAACATATGAAGTAGTGTACCGATTAAGAACATAACGATAGCAAGAAGAGCACCAACACCAAGTGTGTTTACGGTTAGTGGCATTTCTTCTTCTAGATCTTCTTCTTCTTTGTTCTCTTCACCGCGAATCAATTGACCATTACCTGTTAGGCTTGGGTACGCATTGCCAAGTTTATTAAGCAAACCTGCAGTGACAATCGCAATAGCATTACCAATTGCTAACGCTGGCACCATGATTGACATTAATTCATCTGAAGACATGCTAGTACGGCCAGACATAATTTCAACAAGAGGTACTGCACCAGCCCCCATGCCGCCGCCCATGATAGGTAGTGCAATCAGCATCACTGAGTCAAAGAAACCACGGCCAAGCATCGCACCAACGATACCTGCAAACAAGAACGCACAGGCAACACCGCCAAGAATAACAGGAATGTATTTAAGTGCTGCTTTTTTCAAAACATTACTGTCCATACCTAGAACAGAACCCGTTACTAAGCTAGCAATGAAAAATGATAGGAAACCACCGCTCTTCATAAAAGTTGTTACGTTAGCCACTGTATCCTGAGGAACAAGGCCACTATGGAAAAGGTAAGAAGAACCGAAGATAACGACGATAGCACCGCCACCAAAATACTGGTTAACAATTGGAGTTTTATTACCGACTAGGTTAAGGATATAACCCACTACGGCCATCACACCAACGGCACCAATCATGCCACTAGGAAGTTTATTCGCGATTGTTGCAAACAAAATGATAATAGCTGACAAAGCAAACACGATATTAACCGAACGTTTGTCTTTGGCAGAGAGGACAGAATTGTTAAACATTTTTTGCTCTCTTGTAGGGTTGTTTTAAATTTTGGGCGGAGTTTAACAACTTCGAGGGATGTGGATACTGAGCAAAGCACTAATGTAACTAACGGATCCTTTTGTAACTTTTGTTCATGGATTTTCGCTGCTTTTTTATTCATAATGGGCACCTTTTTCTTAATCACACACGAAAATGCTGAACAAAATCCTTTTTAAAGGGCAATAACATCGTTTTATACGAACAAATACTTCGGAAATACTGATATATGAAACTTAAAAGTCATCTCGCGTTATCGACAGTGGCTACCTCTTCCGCGATCGTTATTGTCGTCACTACTGTCATTTTCTTTTTGTTGCAGAATATTTATCAAAAAGGCTTAGAGGAACGAGGAATCGAACTTGGCCGAGTTCTTTCTCAGGATCATGAAATTATTAATGCGGTTGAACAAAGTAACCGCAACATCACACCAGATCTTGAGCAGTATATTGAACATTTAAGAGCCAAAACGGCTGCATCTTATATAGTGGTTGTCAATAAACACGCGATTCGCTTATCTCATCCAAATCATGAACGATTAGGAAAAACCTTTATTGGCGATGATATTTACCGCGCGTTGAACACTGGTGAATACTACAGTACCGTTGCTCGAGGGTCGCTTGGCAATGCCATTCGAAACTTTGTTCCACTAAAAAACAACGGCGAAGTGATTGGCGCTATTTGTATTGGCTATTTATCAGAAAAAGCCTTCGCGATATTGCTTGAGCAATACGGTCACATAGGCCTTATGATAGCGATTGTTTATATCATAGCCATCGCCATGATGACGTTGCTTGTGTTTAAGATGAAACGAACCTTTCTCAATTACGAACCAGAACTTATCGTCCATAAGTTTAGTGAGAATGAACTTATTTTAAATAGTATTCGGGATGCAATCATCGCCGTAGATAATGAACAGCGGATCAGCACCATCAATGATTCAGCTATTCAGCAACTCTCACTAGACAACACGAGTCGTCAAGAATTCTTGTCTCAAACACTCGCACGCTTTTCCCCTACTCTCAGTCATTTAGTACTTGAAGCCAAGCAGCGCTTTTATCAAGGTGATTTTACCATTGGTAAATTGACCTATCGCGCGAATATTTATCCGTTACAAAATGCCAAAGGGGCACTCGGCCATGTTGTGGTCTTTTTTGCCAACCTTAATCAGTCAGAACTCGAACGCGAATTAGTGTATTTAAAAAACTATTCAGAGCTGCTCAGGAGTAAAACCCACGAGCACGCGAACAAATTGAATACCCTGTCGGGTATGCTGCAACTCGGGAAAAATACCGACGCCATTCGTTTTATCCAACGAGAAAGCGATCATTATCAGGCCGTCATACAAACCATCGTGCGCTCAGTTCATAACAGTTTTGTTGCTGGCTTACTGTTGGCGAAATTCAATAAAGCAACGGACATGGGCATAAAATTTTCTATCGATCAAGACACATTTCTTTGCAATTACGCAAAAACAGTTTCTGATAAATTGGTTACCATTATTGGCAATTTAGTAGATAATGCCCTGCTGGCCGCATGGGAAAACCGTTCTCAACGTCCAGCTGAAATTCAAATTTATCTCAGTGACCGTAATCAACACGTCATCATCGAAGTTCAAGACTCCGGTATCGGTATTAATGAAGCGATTGCCGATCGCATTCTCGAATTTGGAGTCAGCTCAAAACAAGGTGATGAACAGCATGGTGTGGGACTTTACTTAGTCGGGCAACTTATTGAGTCATTGGAAGGCACTATCGATTGGGAGCGAACTGAACAACACACCACGTTATTCAGTGTTTATTTAAATAAAAATAATTTAGAGCAGTATGACTAACATTAGCGTAATGATCCTCGAAGACGACGTACGAGCCAGCTACATGCTAGAGTCCACCATCCAACAAGATGGTGATTTTTCAGTGGTCGCCGTCAGTGAAAGTGTTGCTGATGCTTTACATCAATATTCTATTTACCAACCCATGCTTATTTTCGTAGACATCACACTACCCGATGGTCACGGTATTGATTTTATTCACCGTATGCGTAAGCAAGGGGCGAAGTGCGATTTCATCGTCACAACCGCAGAGCGAGAAACCACCACTATTGCTCGAGCAGTCCAGCTTGGCGTCAGTGATTATTTGGTCAAACCTATTCGTATCTCACGCATCCATCAATCATTGAGTGATTATAAAATTTATCGCAAGCAGCTCTCTAACGACACGTTAGATCAAATAAAGATAGACACTTTACTGCGTAAAACACCACCCAAAGAGGTGCGTCGCACTCCGAAAGGGATTGATGCAACGACACTATCTAATCTTAAGCAGTTACTATCAGATGAAGACCTTCAAGAATTTTCAGCAGAAGACATTGGCGAGCGAATGAATGTTAGTCGTATCACTGCTCGCCGCTATCTTGAATTTCTCGAGTCCGAAGGCGTCGTGAATCTCGTTTTGAATTACAACACCGGTGGCCGTCCTCGGCGCCTTTACCGCCGGGTCTCCTAACGTACAATACGCGCAGTCACCTCAGCCGAGGTCAGTCTATCTAACATGGCTTTAATGGCGGCCATATGTGGAGCACGTTTTGTGTAATATTGATAGGGCGGCATATTGTTTGAGGTATATCCCCAAAAATCCCAACACCCATGTGGATTCATCACACCTTTCTTCACTTGGGGAAACAGCACAATTAAATCATTTGTTTCAGCCATTTCCATGTATCCCGTTTCGGAAATATAGTAAGTACCGACTGTTCCCGCATTTTGTTCACAACCATGGAATGCAATATGAACTCGACAATCATCGGTATCACAACTGGTTGGTATATAAACATATCCTTTATCAGCTAAATAACTTTGCTGCCGCTGTTTGTCTGAGACTCCCGGTACAAAAGGCTGTTGATCAAACATCACTAAATGTCCACTTATCGAGTTTGCTGGAGGATTCAATGGGCCATAAATGGTTTCCAAAATCTGCTGTGCTAGATCGAGATGGCAATTATTGATGTAAGGCGCCGCCGTCTTGCCACATTGATTGTCTGTTTTTTTATCCGTAATAAAACCATGGCCTGCCGCAATAGTGTAATTAAAAATGATGGATTGTGCGGGTATGCCAACGGCTTCA
The DNA here is from genome assembly GCF_015686695.1 of Vibrio nitrifigilis. Taxonomy (NCBI): domain Bacteria; kingdom Pseudomonadati; phylum Pseudomonadota; class Gammaproteobacteria; order Vibrionales; family Vibrionaceae; genus Vibrio; species Vibrio nitrifigilis. The sequence goes on from NZ_JADPMR010000004.1 coordinate 1,110,369, forward strand.
TAAAATTGTTCTGTTGCGTGAACAACGGCAGGGACGACTATGTTATCTTTCGAACCACTAAATAGATAGACATGATCAGAACGTAAATCAGCTAAAGAATCGATATCACCTCTCTGAGCAGCTTGTTGTGCCAGAGCAGCTAAATGTTCAATATTAGGTAACCGCGTTTGATAATAATCCGGATTCATGCATTGGCTAATTGCATTAAATGCCGGAGCAGCAAGTGAATTTGCACCTGCACAACCCCAAGGACCACCAGCAACAATGCCAGCCCCTATCAAACTGTGCGAATAGGCCACATGAAATTGCGCCGCCATAAATCCGCCGGAAGATAAACCTGAAACAGAACTCTCTCCTGATAACGCATGGTAAGCGGGCAAAGCATGCGTTTCCGTCAGCGTCGGCAGTGCATTTGCCAGCGAGCACACTAAACTCGCCCCACCGACAAACGCCGAAATAACCCAACGATTCATAATTCTTCTCCACATTGGTAAACATTTATACTCAACTCATTGAGACATACCAATAGGAGAAAAAAAGTGATGGTTCTTACGCTTTAAATGCCCCATAAACCAAGGTTTGTATTCTTAATCTCTTTCGTGACAAAGCTCTGTATTTAGCTGCCTTTCATCAATAAAATCAATAATTAATACAAACCATCACATGCCCAAGTATAAGGTTACTGTCTAAACCTGCGTTTGCGATTTAGACAGCTCATAAAGCAAGGTTGCTGCTTGCTTAAAGCTTAGCGCCTGTGGCTGAAATTGGTCACACCCAACTTCTTGCATGAGTTTTAATAAGGTATCACTACTACCTGCATACCCCATATCCCATTGTGGAAACACACGATTTTCAATTTCTTGAACTCCAACAATAACCACTGAGTGGTGACGCTCATCGTTGGAAATGGTTAGAAAAAGTTCGGTCACTTCGGCCGCCTCTCCTTCCAATATTTGCAAAAAGTAATTGTTGTCGTAACAGAGCATGCCACAGATATCCAGATCATGATTATTGGTGCGGGCCTTCTCTAAAATCGCTTTCATGTCCGCTAACGACATATCTCTAGTTGCTTCACTAAAATAAAGCAGACGAATCAATTTCATTACTCCACCTTTTGACCTGTTTGCACTATTTTTAAAAATAGTCGAGGAAGCTAAAAAGGGTAAAGCCGGTGATTAACTTTCTACTAATTAGTAATCAAAACGATCTTAGCGCTTTAAACAAATTCTCTCCCACAGTGGAAGTTAGAACACAAAAAATTAAGAAATGGATTCGTGATAATGCTCATGGCCTCATCATGATCGATTTTGCCACTTGTGGCTTTACCTTAGCATCTGATTTGATTCGTTATACTCGGATGACACTGAGAAATCCTCGTCTCAGTTTATGGTTGATCTGTGATGAATGTGATAACTATCATGTCGACGATGACTTACTTTGGCCAGACCGTATTGTACGTGTCAGCGAACTCGAACATCCGGCTTTATTAGCGGCAATCACCAATGAATTAAACAAACAATTTGCCAGCCAGCAGATGTTACAAGAGCAGCAGCTCAATGTTGAATTAATATCCAAAGTTAACCAATTCAACCGGCGTGATTTAGTGGTGCAGGCCTCATTAACTGAGTTTGTATCGGCACTAGATGTATTTTGCCAATCCACACAAACTATCATTGTCAAACCATCCAAGAGTCAGTTAACACCCAAACTTTTTCAACTAGACGCGAGTCGGAAACTCATATCTTTACCTACGATTCCCAAAAATCTGACTTCGCTGATGGACAAAATTGCCCATAATGATTTACCCAATATCCTGTTTCCTGAACAAACTCGAACTCAGACAACCTTAGTCTTCCCTATCATGATCTTCGGTGAACGTTTTTGTACCGTGCTCTGTTGTGTTGAAAGCGACAAAGCTGATCACCTCTCAGTTTCTAAAGTAAAAATCATCGAAGAGGCCGCCGTTCAATTACGCATAAGCTTAGAAAGTCTCGAAGCCCAAAGACGGATGAAGTTTCACTATTCACGTCTCAAAAAAACGTTGACTGAATTACACCAAACCAAGTCACATTTAGTCCATTCTGAAAAAATGGCAACGGTAGGAAGACTAGCAGCAGGTATTGCTCATGAAATCAATAACCCATTAAGTATAGCTTTAGGTAACTTTACACCTCTTAATCACTATGTTGATTCGATGATGACCCTTATCAACATGCACGATGAACTAATAGAAAATATACATCTACAAGATAATCAGTCAGCTTCAGAACAACTTTCAAAATATAAAACAGATACAAATTTTGACTTTATTCGCGATGATTTGTCAGCGGTGATCGAAGATTCCAAGGAAAGTTTGGTACGAGTTCGCAACATTGTTGCTGACCTAAGGTCTTTTACCAACCAGAATCCTACTGAAATTGAGCAATTCTCGCTGTTTAATGCTTGCCAAGATGTTCTAAAACTCCACTCCTATTCAGATCATAAACAGATTTCGTTTCACAACCATATTCCCAATGAGTTACAAATATCGACCAATCGTAACCAACTTTTACAGGCCATTAATCATGTGCTTGAAAATGCCATTGAAGCTTTGGAGAAAACAGAGAACCCTAGTATCAAGCTCTCTGCAAACTCTGACCGCGAAAAGATAGTTCTAACCATCAGTGATAACGGTATCGGTATGTCAGAGGAGGTTGTTAGTCATATATTTGACCCATTCTATTCAACCAAAAGCCTAACAGAAGGCCGGGGAATGGGACTGTCAATTACCTACCATTTACTCACTCAGCTTAAAGCAGACATTAAAGTAGTAAGTCAACCGAATGAAGGTACGAATGTAGTCATTACTTTCAATGTTAATTCAATGTAAATACCGACTAATTATTGAACATATTCAACAAATTACAATAGGCAACCAAATACATATATAGATTATTTTTGATAAAGAACCAAATTATAAGCTATTGATATCTAATATATAAATTAGTGTTATCTTAATAATGAGAAAGATTTATTTTCCTGACAATTTTATGAATCAAGATCATAAATATTATGTTATAGGCTATTCACTTTAAGTCTTAACGGTAAGATAGTGGCAAGTGAGAAAACGTTTCCAGAAAATATTTCTTCACCGAATAAGAAATGGATGGTGAGTGCAGTGCCTCCCCCACAAAGTTCGTTGTTTAATAGTGTTCCCCTATCATGACATTGAACTTATCCTCACCATTCATCTCTTTCGGCGAATAACAAAACGTACTCACTTGATCTTAAAACTGCCATAAGTCATCGTTCTAAACGCAGTTTTACATCGTTTATTCGCAATAACTTTACGAGCTCCGTCCTGTTAGGGCGTCATATTTTTATACCTAAAATTTATATTGTTACGTTATAACATTGCGAAATTTTAATCACATCAGGATATAATTTTAATGATACAAACGAAATTAAAACACACTCGACTTACTACGATAATGGCCATTGCGTTAAGTAGCTCTGCATTCACAGCTCATGCTTTAACGCTGACCGAAGGTGATGATTATTACAAAGTCGATACTGGCAACAAATTGGTGTATTACGTATCCACCGATGACTGTGATATTACATCGCTTAAATATGACAGTACCGAACGTCAAAAAAGTAGTGGCTCACGTCGTTCACAAATTAACTCTGGCCTTTGGGATGTTACAGTTACAGGTGAAATTAACGATACCAATACTGTCAGCAAAATCACTTGTGAGATGGATGGATTAACTCACTACCTTATATCAAAAGATGGTGAAGACAACATCTACATGGCCACTTACATCACTGAAGAGCCGAGTGTTGGTGAGCTACGTTGGATAACTCGTTTACAAGAATCAAGTTTTGACTCGTTGCAGTCACCATCTAATAACGCAGACACAACTAGCACTGTTGAATCTTCTGATGTATTTGGTCATTCTGATGGCACCACCTCTTCTAAATACTATGGCAATGATCGTGCTATGGATTTAAGCGTAAAAGGTGAAACAGGCAGCGATATCGGTGTGTTTATGTATTACGGTAATCGAGAAAGTTCATCTGGTGGCCCATTCTATCGTGATATTCAATTCCAAAGTGCAGAAGTCTATAACTACATGAATTCAGGTCACGCTCAAACCGAAGACCGTCGTGTTAACGTACTATATGGCCCGTATGCTCTAATGTTTAATGATGGTTCAGAAACCCCTGACGCACCAGACACCAGCTTTATCGCGGATTTGGATCTAAAAGGTTATGTAGCCAACGAAGACCGAGGGTACGTTTCTGGTACTGCAGCAGACTTTAGTACCGATTTCCCTGTTGTTGTTGGTTGGTCTAATGATACCGCGCAATATTGGACAACTGCTGATTCAGATTCAGGTGAATATACTAGCCCAGCAATGAAACCAGGTACTTACACAGAAACTCTATACCGTGGCGAATTAGCCGTCGGCACTACTGAAGTCACTGTAACCGCAGGTGATACAACGTCTGATGTGGAGGTAGATGATACGTTTACAGATAATGACAGTGTTGTTTTTCGCATTGGTGAATTTGATGGTACACCTAAAGGTTTTCGTAACTACGATAACTTAACTGATATGCATCCATCTGATACCCGTATGGATGACTGGGAGCAGACTAACTTCGTTGCTGGTGACAGCGCTGATAGCGATTTTCCAGCGTACCAATGGCGCGGTGTAAACAATGGCATCATCATTCATTACACCATTGAATCCGGTCACCTAAAAACACGTCACTTACGTATCGGTATTACCGCATCGTACCATGGTGCTCGCCAACAATTAGTGGTCAATGATGACTGGACATCAAGCTATCCGACAGCAACGACACAACCTACAGGTCGAATCATGACTATCGGTACTTGGCGTGGTAACAATAAACAGTTTGTATACACCATTCCAGAAAGTGCTCAACAAGTGGGCGACAACACCATTGAACTTGATCTGGTCAGTGGGCAATCTGGTGACGATTGGTTATCTCCAGGTGTTAGTTACGATGCGATTGAATTGTACTAATGTGTTAACGACTAACGCTCAAATAAATTGAGTAAACGGTCTATTTAGATAGGTCACCATAAAGTGGCCTATCTATTTAACGAAAACGGCAGAAAACATGTCTTCGGATTACTTGGGTATCATTACCTACCTAAATAGAATGAACAAGCATTAGCTGACAACACGTTGTTCAAACCACTCGGTTCTATGCACTGGCAAAGCAAATCGATATCTCGCTCAGAAAATGGCTGCGGGGCTCGCGTTGAAGGTAAATCCGATCCAAACATGAGCGCTTGTGGATTAGCTTGGTAAATGGCAGTAATTGCCTCTTGGGCTGGAAAATTTAAACGGGAAAAACCGGTGGCTTTTACTTTCACCCCACATTCGGCAAGCTTAACTAAGTCGGCAAGCCCCTCGTGATTTAAACCCAAGTGATCGATACTCACTTTAGGCAAATGACGCAATGTCTTTTGCAGCGCAGCTAAGTCAGCAGAATCGATATACAGTTCCACATGCCAACCTGCAATTTCAAACACTCGCGCAGCGACGGAGGAAAGATGCTTTAATTGCTCTTTGCTACCTCGTTTCAAATTAAACCTTACCGCCCTCACCCCATGATCATGCAACTCAAGGATTTCCCGATCAGAAGTGTCTAACGGTATTTGTGCGACACCAACATAGTTAGGACCAAGTGCCTTCAGCACATGAATCAAATAGGTTTGATCAAAACCTTGGAACGATCCTGACACCACTGCCCCACCGCTCAAAGGATAAGGCTTCATCGCATTCAAATACTCATTCACAGAAAACGTGGGAGGCAAATATCCTTGGTTTTCAACCAAAGGGAAACCCGGCTCTATGATATGTAAGTGGCTGTCAAATAAAGAATCAAAAGCTCTCATTCACACTCCTTTTCTTCAAAACATACCATCTTTGTTTAGCCTCGTAACGCTTTTAATGTTGTTGATAAAATGGTTAACCACTTACCCATTGATACTCATCAAAACTCTTATAACTAAAAGAGATAATAATCCGTTTACTATACCCAGATCATACATACGTAAACGTTGCCTCTATAAACATCAAAAATAACGACATAAAACTGGCTTCATTACATAGCTATGATTGGGCGTGTTATTCCTAAGGAGGTTTAATTTGAACAGCAGTCACGAACGTGTTAATGATCCTATCTTTCCCGAACAGCCCTTACCCGACCTGCAGAGTACCTGCCATAAACTCATAGAGTGGGCCACTCCCTTACTTACCGCTGAAGAATGCCAAGTCTCAATGAAAACTGCTTGCGATTTTGCCGCCCCTAATGGTGACGGCGTCAAACTACAGCAGGCATTAATCGAACAAAGCCGAGCTTTGGGTTACTCAAACTGGAGTAAACAAGCATGGAAAGACCATTATCTACGACACCGCGACTCATTAGTCATTAACAGTAATGTGTTTTATGCCCTTAAATCCAAAACATCTTCGGACCAATTAACGCCATTGCATACGGCGACGCAAATTGCGTTTAATACAGCTAAATTCATGCTATCGATTCGGCGCAGCGAGTTACCCCAAGAATACCAAGGAAAAAATCCCCTTTGCATGGAGCAATACCAATATCTTTTCGGTGCAACTCGAATACCACAATATCACTGCGATAAAATATCCATCACCGTCGACTCAAATCATATGGTCGTGTTGCATCACGACCATTACTTCATCGTGAACCTGTTTAATCCTGATGGCGATGTGCGATCCTATTTTGAGTTATATCACGACTTAGCGTCCATTTATTCATACACGGAAGATGGTGAAAATATTGGTATATTAACCAGTGGTCAGCGTGATTTGTGGGCCAGAACTCGAGAAGAACTACTCACATTCCATGCCGAAAATGCCACTAACTTTCACAACATTGAGAGTGCGGCATTTGCATTATGTTTTGATTCACTCGCCCCGCAAACCGATAGGGAAAAAGCAGAAGCGCTGCTACATGGCGGCGGTCATAATCGACATTTCGACAAAGTTGTACAATTGATTGTATTTGCCAATGGCAGTAGTGGCATCAATTATGAACATACCCACATTGATGGCTCAATCATGTTGCGCTTTATCCGTCACTTGTATGACGGTTCAGCTTTGGGTTTAACAATGGCATCGAGTTTATCTACAGCTAAATCTAATTCTAACTCACAGATAACGCCCTTAAAATGGTCGTTAAGTCCAGCATTACGCGTTGATATCAACAAAGCCTATCAAGCATTTGCATTACATCATTCAACCTATACCACACAAGTAATGCGCTTTAATTACTTTGGTAAAGAGAAAATAAAATCGCTGAACATTAGCCCAGATGCCTTTCTCCAAATCGCCCTGCAGGTAGCGGAATATAAGACAACACACACTCAATACAGTGCTTATGAAGCGATCATGACTCGCCGGTTCTCTCAAGGACGCATTGATGTGTTATATACCGTCACTCCGGAAACACAGCAGTTTATTCAACTGTTCATGCATAAAACACGTAGTAAAGCCTGTGTGGATGCGTTATATCTAGCCGCTAAAAAACACATTAGTCGAGCGAAGGAATGTCAACGAGGTCACGGCATTTATACCCATTTAATGGCTCTAAAATACGCGAGCGAACAGCTGCAATCACGTCATGCTATCAACCAACACCCAGCTTTGTTTTCAACTCCTGCCTATAAAACACTTATGCACACGGTAATTTGTACCAGTACAACCAGTGATTATGGTGTTGAACTTGCGGGTTACGGGCCTGTCGTTGAAGACGGATACGGATTACGTTATTTCAAACACGCAGATCAATTGGTGTTTATTTCAACCTGTCATTATAAAACAGCTAATCAAATGCGCCGCTATCTGAACCATCTAGAGAAAACTCTAAATGATATGCTTGAAATGCTGGAAACGTTCTACCAAAAAGGAGTTGCCTAAGAGGGGGATTTCACTCCCTTAAAAACGAAGAACGAGGCTAAAGGCCTCGTTCTCATCTTTGCTGAAACTCAATTTTTAAAACAGAGCAACAAACTGTTTTAGCATTTCTGAGTGAGCAGGCCATGCAGGCGCAGTGACTAATTGACCATCAGTCACTGCTGAATCGACAGCAATATCAGCATAAGTTGCACCAGCAAGCTCAACTTCAGGCTTACATGCAGGGTATGCAGAAACGTTTTTGCCTTCAATAACACCAGCAGCAGTCAAAATCTGTGCGCCATGACAGATAGCCGCAACAGGTTTATTAGTGGTGAAGAAGTGTTTTACGTAGTCTAGTACGCGAGCATCAAGACGAAGATATTCAGGCGCACGTCCACCTGGTAGATACAACGCATCGTAATCTTGCAAATTTACGTTATCAAAAGTCGCATTTAGCGCGAAATTGTGTCCGCGTTTTTCAGAGTAAGTTTGGTCACCTTCAAAGTCATGAATCGATGTTGGGATAGTGTCACCAGCTTTTTTATTTGGGCAAACTGCATCTACCTGATGCCCCATCGCAATAAGTGCTTGGAATGGAACCATGTTTTCGTAATCTTCGACAAAATCACCTGTGATCATTAATACTTTAGCCACTGAGTTTCTCCTTTCTACAATTCACTTCTTACTACACTAGGTAGCGGATTGATATCTTGATATTAGCCATCGCAGAGTATGCCTCTGCTTTCTTAGTTGACCACCATAATTCAGGTAAAGAAGCTACAGGCCTCTTATCCGAGCAATCATATATTTGGAACAGAGATCACTTAAGTTATTGATAGGCAAACTATTGTATAGATAGGAACATAAGCAACAAAAAGGCGTCAAGGCGTTAGCCAATAATAATGTCAGTATCGATTAGCAATTGACACAAGATCACATTCTCAGGAATCTCGATGAAACAAAGCGCAACATATGAATTCAATTTTATAACATATCGCTTGTGTTCAGATGGGTCATGTCTAACGTTGAACTTAAGCACAATAAGCTCACAGCTCGTCAATCTTCAGTTGTGTTAACCGTATAACGTATCAGTACTGCCTATTGAGGATCTTTCAGTATATAATGCTTCCCTCTGTGAAGATGGATTTAGGATGAATTGTCATGTCTCCCAAAATAGCCTCGAACCAGCGACCTCGTTCGTTATACGAGCAGGTAAAAAAAGGTAATGTATTAGAGAAAGCATGCCCATCACGAGAAGTATTGCGTGATGTCACTAATCGATGGGGTGTGCTGGCAATACTCGCTTTAACCGAAGAAACACTGCGCTTTAGTGAATTACGACGCAAAATCAGTGGTATCAGCGAAAAAATGCTATCACAAACATTGCAATCACTTGAAGCCGATGGATTCGTTAATCGTATTGCCTATCCCGTTGTACCTCCTCATGTTGAATATTCTTTGACGCCAATGGGCGAAGAGGTTTCTTCACGAATTCGGGATTTAACAGGTTGGATTGAAGACAACCTATCCACCATAATGTTGCATCGTGCAGAATACTCACAAAATATCGCAAAATAGAACCATGACACCCAATCATTATAATTATTGGGTGTATGTTGAAAAGGAATGAGTATTCCCTCCGTTATTCCACCGAGCAAGTCGTTGAGAACTGTTGAATCGACACATTAAGTTCATTTGGGGATATATTGTATTCACATTAAAACATGTCATTCGTTTTAAAATATAAAAGATCGAATAATTCTGTTTTCCATTTCATAGTTATCAAATACTAAAAAACCATTATCTTTTATATATTCCACTAATTAAATCATAAACCTTAATAAATAAAACACCATTCCATATAAAATTTGTTTGTCTATCAATATTACGTGATAAAGATCCATAATAAAAAATATTTCATATTGCACCATAGTAAATAGTATAAAAATAGTACATGTTATTATTGGAATTAATCAATCCAAACTCACGGCCAAATCATCTATTTCATTAGATAATTGGAATATTCACAATTTAAATATTGGAACAAACCCATGAAAATAAAAGTTATTTCACTTTTATGTCTATTAGCATGTTCATCCGCTGTTTATGCCCAAGACTTTTATATTTCTCCATCGGGTTCAGACAGTAACTCTGGCACGTTATCTTCCCCGTTGAAAACGATTATGGCAGCTCAAGATGCCGCTTCTTCAGGAGATACGGTTTATATTCGAGGAGGTACCTATTATTTGGATGACTCAAACATCACCCAATATCAAAGCGTACGCGCGATTGTAAACAATATAACTAAAGATAATATTACCTATATTAATTATGGCGACGAACATCCTATTTTTGACTTTTCTAATGTCACACCTGATGGATATAGAAATACAGCTTTTATGGTAAGAGCAGATAACTGTGTATTTAAAGGTTTCGATGTCGTCGGTGTGCAAATAACCATAGATGATGAACATACTCAATCAGAAGCATTCATGGTTAATCACGGTAACAGCAACCGCTTTGAAAACTTAGCCATTCATGATGGCATGGCTATCGGCTGGTATTTAGTCGCCGGCAGTGACAACTATGTGTATAACGTCGATGCTTACAATAATATCGGATTGAATAGTTATTCTTACGGCAATATCGATGGTTTCGGTGTCCATCCCCGTTCGTCTTCTGGCACAGGTAATGTAATTGATAGCTGCCGAGCATGGTTTAATAGTGATGACGGTTTTGACTTAATCAATGCATACGCAGCTGTAACTATTAAAAATAGCTGGGCATTTTATAACGGCTATGACGAGGATATGAATGCTCTTGGCGATGGTAACGGGTTTAAAGCAGGAGGCTATGGTAGTGATGGGAGCACACCACCCAGTGTGATTCCTCGACACACCATATTGAATAACCTGGCGGTACATAATCGTTCTGCAGGTTTTTATGCTAACCATCATATCGGCGGGCAAAATTGGATCAACAACACCGCTATTTATAATCAAAGTGCCAACTACAATATGCTTTCCACTGAAGACGACAATGATACTGATGTCGATGGTTACGGGCACTATATGCGTAACAACTTAGGTTATGGTGGCTACAATGAAGTGATCAACCTTGGTGATGAGACAGAAAACGATCTGGCTTATAACTACTTTGATCTTGATGTCACCGTGACTTCGAAGGATTTCGTCCGTTTGAAGGAATCAGAGCTCATGTATGACCGCCAATCTGATGGTTCTCTCCCCGTGATCAAAACAGCTCGATTGAAAGAAGGCAGTGACCTAATTGATGCAGGAGTCTACGTTGGTTATGACTACAACGGCGCGGCCCCTGATTTAGGTGCATTTGAAACCGATTATTAAATCTTTTAGACACGCTATGTGTTCATAGTAAGACAAAAATGCAGGCGCCCTCTCCTGCATTTTCGTTTTTGGAAAGGCTATTTATACCCAAGTATCCTCAAGATGTTGTTTCAGCGAGAATGTATTCGCTCTTTGGCAAGGCACTGATTTGAATACATAGTGATTCTACGTCGAAAATCAGTAACGCAGCCTAGGAGCGAATACAACTCGCCCTTCGGGAGCTCATCAACAAGCCAATTTCTTCGCCCAATCACGTTGAAAGGGAATGACCATTCCTGCCGTGATTGAGCTTGACCTAGGCTCGTTGATGAAGCTCTGAATCCTGCATCTCGAGGTTATTTGGGTATAGCAAGATGATTATTCTGCATCATTTGCTGATCAATACCTTGTAAACGCATGTCATCCATCAAAAAGTTAACCGTGTTCAGTAATCTCTGTTCACCTTTACCAATCAAATACGTAAATTGGCTTTTGGTAAACGGATTGTTTTTCCTAACCACACCAAATTTCGGATTGGTTGTTTGATAATAGAGAGCTTCAGGCGTTTCAGTAACCATCAAATCCACTTTCCCAGCCAATACGGCTTTAGGCACAGCAAGATTATCTTCAAACTTAACTAACGTGGCTTTATTTAGATACTGGTCAGCAAATTTTTCGTTAGTACCACCAATATTAACGCCGACTCGAACTTTTGGATTATTCACTTTAGCTAACGTGTTATATAAGTGCGCTTGGCCCCGTTGAACCAAAAACAATTTACCAAAGGTCATGTAACCTTGAGTTTGTTCTGCTGCGAGTTGACGATCAATACGGCGCGTAATGCCTCCCATCGCGATATCAAACTTGCCCTGCTGCAAATCGGGGATCAATCCCTTCCATGTGGTTTTTACAAAACGAATATCCACATTCAGCTGCTTAGCCATATATTTTGCGACATCGATATCATAGCCTGAGTAATTCTTACCATCGTAGTAAGAAAATGGCTTATAGTCGCCAGTTGTACCCACTAGCAAATAACCACGCTGCTGGATATCATCCAAACGATCAGCATGTGCAAACACCGACAATGTCACTGCGAGTATCATTACCCCTAATTTAGCGATTTTTGTTAACCATCCCATGGTGTGTTCCTTTTAATTATTGATTAAACCAATAATTACCATATCAAATTACTAAGTAATACTATTATTTCACTGTATTAGCCTTGTCTGATTCGATTATAGGTTTCAAACTCCATAGCAAAGTTTGCCTTGCGTGAGCAATGCGAGGCTGACGTAATGCACTTGGTGCCCATGCCATATAATAGGTGAGCTGTGTATTACCAATTGGCGCTTCAATTCTCTCTAATTCACCACTATGCAGCAATTCACAACAAAGAAAATCCGGTAGTACTGTCCAGCCAAACCCTTGCAATAGTAATTGCCGTAATGCTCGTAAATCTTGACTGACCACAGAAGGTGCCGCTTGCTCAGGGCTCACTTTATTCTTGATAAGCCAAGTATCCATGACAGACATCTCTAAGTTGTAGGTAAGCATTGGTTCATTCATAAGAGCCGTCGTAAATTCACTTGCCTGATTAATACGCTGTGCCACTTTAGGCGACGCCACCGCATAAACAGGAACGGTCATCATGGTCTCACTGCGCAAACGCTTATCCGTTATCGGGTGAGCAGTAAAGCCTAAATCACAGTGGCCTTCCACCAGCATATTGTGGATCAAATCCCCATCTCCAGCGTGCATACGCACTTTGATACCCGATTCAAGGAGAGTCAACAAATTGGGTGACACTACTTCCGCCAGAAAATCCGTATGGCCAATAACTTGCAATGCACCATCCATATTCATCGATCGTGCCCTAGCTTGTGATAGCGCCCTTTCAACAGCATCTAATTTGTCACCAATATCATTGGCTAATTCGTCAGCAACTGTCGTCGGGGTCACCCCGCCCGTTTCTCGGGTAAATAGTCGCCGACCAACGGCCACTTCGAGTCCAGCAATATGCTGAGAGACCGCTGGCTGAGTGAGATTTAAGTTTCTCGCGGCAGCGCTAATTGACTTTTTCCGATACACTTCAACAAATGTTCTTAACCTAATCAGAGACATAGATAACCCATAAATAAATTTATACCCCTTCTAAAATAGCGTTGTTAGCCAAATTATGCCAGCTCCTTTAATCTACACCCCATCGACAGCGGCAACAGACTTACTCATAAATAACCGCTGCATAATGAGCACTGATTTGCTCATTTCTAGAATTAAGACAGTCAGCCTTTAATTGGAGGAATCACATGTCAACATCACAATCAAATCAAGATTTGCATTCTATTCTCAAATCAATGCAACGTGCTCATATCAAATCTGGCCCAGCCGATCTTGCAACACGACAAGACCGTCTTGCACGTTCAATTCGTTTGATTAAAGAAAACTATACTGACATCTGTGCTGCAATGAGCGCCGACTTCGGTCATCGTAGTCAATATCAATCGATGGTTGCCGATATGGTTACCACCATTAAAATGCTCCAAAATGCCCATGACAATGTCGGTGAGTGGATGAAACCTGAGCATGTCGAAGACTTAGAAGGTGGTATCCAAGCATGGATTCAGCAACAGCCACTAGGTGTTATTGGGGTCATTAGTCCTTGGAACTTTCCGATTAACTTGTCTTTTGGTCCTTTGGCAAGCATTTTCGCGGCGGGTAACACTGCAATGTTAAAACCATCAGAACTAACGCCACAAACCTCAGAATTACTTGCGGACTTGATTGGTCGTTATTTCGACCCAATGGAACTTGAAGTCGTGCTAGGTGATGCCGACGTTGGTCGCGAGTTCAGCGCACTACCTTTTGATCATTTGGTCTTTACTGGTAGTACTGTGGTTGGAAAACATGTGATGCGAGCTGCAGCTGAAAACCTAGTTCCGGTTACCCTCGAACTTGGTGGCAAATCCCCAGTGGTTGTCGATCAAGATTTTGACCTCGCAACCGCCGTACAACGCACGTTAACAATTAAAACCTTTAATTCAGGACAAATTTGTTTATCGCCAGATTACATGTTAATTCCTGAAGGAAATGAAAGTGCTTTTGCTCAAGCGGCACAAGCATTTGTCGCAAAGAGCTTTGCTAGTATTCAAACTAACGAAGACTACACAGCGATAATCAGTGACCGTCACTTCCAACGTTTAGTGGGTTTGCTAGACGATGCTCAAGAAAAAGGCGCGACTATCATTAACCTTGGCCCAGAAAATGAGCCAGCATACGATGCCAAAACTCGCAAAATAGCCCCTCATTTGGTGCTGAATGCCAGCGATGATATGGCGATTATGCAAGAAGAAATTTTTGGTCCTTTACTGCCAGTTAAAACGTATCAAGCACTGGACCAAGCGATAGAATATATCAATAACCACGATCGACCTCTCGCTGCATACTTCTTCAGTAACAATACGGTTAATCAAGATCGTTTCGCCCAATTTACAACATCTGGTGCCCTAGTCATTAATGATGTAATGACTCATGCATCCATTGACGAACTGCCATTTGGTGGCGTAGGAGCCTCTGGTATTGGTGCCTACCATGGCGTTCACGGTTTCCGTCAGTTTACTCACGCAAAACCAGTGGTTGTGCAGAGCGAAGACGGAGCATCTAACCTACGCTTACGTGCACCCTATGCTGATAATCTAGCGGCATTAGAAGCATTTTTAAGCGCATAACAAATGACAACTAGGCGATCAAACTATCGCCTTGATAACCCAATTGCTCAACAACGATGATAAAAGAGGCAACTATGAAAATTTTAATGGTCCTAACTTCACACGACGAACTTGGTAACACTGGCGAAAAAACAGGCTTCTGGCTTGAAGAATTCGCCGCTCCTTACTACACATTCAAAGATGCCGGAGCTGAACTTGTTTTAGCCTCACCAAAAGGCGGGCAACCTCCTCTTGATCCAAAAAGTGATTTACCTGATTTCCAAACTGAGCTGACTTACCGCTTTAAAGATGATGCCGATGCGCAAGCAACATTGGCGAATACAGTAAAACTCGACAGTGTGAATCAAGTCGATTTCGATGCTGTTTTCTATCCAGGTGGCCATGGCCCCCTTTGGGATCTAACTAATCTTGATACATCGATTAACTTAATCGAGAGCTTTGAACGTGCCGGAAAACCTATCAGCTTCGTTTGTCACGCGCCAGCCGTATTACGTAACGTGAAAGCCGCTAGTGGTGAGGCTCTGATTAAAGGCCGTAAAGTTACTGGATTTACCAATGGTGAAGAAGCCGGTGTTCAATTGACTGACGTCGTACCTTTCCTAATTGAAGATGAATTCATCGCATTAGGTGCTGATTACCAAAAAGGTCCTGATTGGGCACCGTTCATCGTTGAAGATGGAAAGTTGATTACCGGCCAAAATCCAGCAAGTTCAGAAGGTGTGGCTAAAGCCCTGCTTGCACAGCTGAAATAATGTGTCTTCAAACCCAATCCTCACCGATTGGGTTTAACCTTTATTTCCTTGACTAGACTCTCTGTCAGTTAGGGAATAATCCACTGCTGGTTCAATATCAGCTTGAAGACCTGATGTCTTACCACCAATCACCGCGTGTGTTCTGGTGGTTTTTTGTTTGTGCTCAGCTTAGATATTTAGATTATCTCGATATTTGCAATAGTCATTTTTGATTCGTTCACTTTCTACATAAGGAAAGAGAGTGGCATACTGGTGCCATCAAAAATTTACATTTATAACCAAATACTTTGAAAATATTTGGTTGGATAAAAATAAGGAGAAGTAGACGTATGAATTTACCTCCACTTTCAGTGCTCGATCTCGCCCCTATTATCGAGGGAGCCGATCACAGAGCAACCTATCAGCGCTCAGTAGAACTTGCTCAACATACCGAAAAATTAGGCTACCAGCGTTTTTGGTTAGCAGAACATCACAACATGCCAGACATCGCAAGCGCCGCAACCAGTGTACTCATTGGTCATATTGCCTCTCAGACAAAAACCATTCGTGTCGGATCAGGCGGTATTATGCTACCCAACCATGCTCCATTAGTTATCGCTGAACAATTCGGTACGCTAGAAGCACTTTATCCTAACCGGATAGATCTTGGTTTAGGTCGAGCGCCGGGTACGGATTACCCAACAATGCATGCGCTTCGCCGCGACCCCGAACGCATGGATCCCGATTTTGACGAGCTATTAGAAGAATTAGAATTTTTTATGGGTCCAGTGTCGGATAATCAACCGGTGAGTGCTTATCCTGGTGCTAATTCACACGTACCACTCTGGCTGTTAGGTTCTAGTACTTACAGTGCCAGATTAGCGGCAATTAAAGGTCTGCCATTCGCTTTTGCTGCGCATTTTGCTCCCGATGCTATGTTTAAAGCATTTGAAATTTATCGGAAAATGTTCACACCGTCAGAGGTGTTAGATAAACCTTATGCTATGGTCTGTGTCAACATCACCCTAGCCGATACCGATGATGAGGCCCAATATCTCGCTACAACAGAAAAACAGAAATTTTTAGGGATGATTCGTGGCAAGCGAACCAAACAGAAGCCTCCGGTCAAAAGTATGGAGCCTTTGTGGCTTCCTCATGAAAAGCATCACTTAGAAAATCAACTTCGCGAGTCTATTGTTGGTTCACCAGAAACCGCCCAAGCTCGTTTATCACACTTGATTGAACGGACTCAAGCAGATGAAATCATGGTCAACTCAATGATTTATGATCAACCAAGTAAATTGTATTCTTATGAATTGCTGGCTTCGTTAGCGGGATAGTCAACATTCAAATATGCCCTCTAACGTGAGGGCATAATAACCATGAATTACAAAAACAGATTGTCTTCACGCTCTTGGCAATAACTTACGACTTCATCAAGATGATAAAAATGCGCATCACCGGCAATAAACTTGTCCGCTTGGCATTGTTCACACACAACAAATGTCGTCATATGAGCATTTTTGGCTGCGAGCATACCGTTGTAACTATCTTCAATTACAATACACTCATCAACGGGGATCCCCAGCTTTTGCGCTGCGGTTAAATAAACGTCAGGCGCTGGTTTACCATGTTTTTCATGTTCAGCACTACACGTAATATCAAAGTAGTCCCACAATTCCAACTTATTAAACACAGCTTCAATAACACTCTGATTCGAAGACGTCGCTAGGCCAATTTTCATCTTTAAGGACGTTAGGTAATCAAGCAATTGATATACGCCTTGCATCGGTTGTCCCTGTTCTGCAATCAACATTTCCAGACGTTCGATGATTTCCCCTTCCAACTGTTTTGGATCAACAGTGAGTTTAAACAAATCACACCAAGTTTGTGCAATAGCATCAACACGCATTCCCATGGTGGTATCTTCACACTGCTTAGGGGTAACGCTAACACCATATTGTGACAACGCAGCATCCTGCGCTTGTTGCCATAGTGGTTCTGAGTCAATAATGACGCCATCCATATCAAATATCACTGCTTGTTTTTTCATAATATCTACTTGTTTGTTATCACTGAATATTTATATCCAAATGACCTCAAAGTGCAGGATTCAGAGCTTCATTAACGAGCCTAAGTCAAACTCAATCACCGAAGGACCTACTTAAACTCGGTGTTTGGATATGAGCTTAAATTACCATGCTAATTCATAGAATAACGTTAACCTAGCACAAGCTAGGCGTAAATATGCCCCAATGACGGGCTTTATTAGGAAATTTGATTGATATGAAATATTTCATTGAATTTAACGTTTTAAAATTACAAATCTAACTAGCACAAAATCAGCATTTTATTTCGTAACGTAAAATAAATAACTCATAGTGATTAAGATCACTTATGTAATATTTCATTAATTTGAGGGAATCTTAGATGTGATCATTATCACTATTAATTTCTATTTATAGGTATCTATTTTGTGATCTAAAACATAACAAAATGGTTGAATAAAAATTAATAACTAAAATGAAAGAATATTACATGTATAAATTATGATAACCATCACTAATAAAAAGCTTTTCATGAAATTATTAGTGACTTAGATCATAAAAACCCCGAACGAGATTCAACATGTAAATTGTGTGGTAAATTGATTGGGTACTAAGCAATCGACGGTTTTCTCAGGACCGTTACTACAACAATTAATCATCGGAATATCGAACGGGGACTCTTATGATATCACCAGATGCTAAGGTCAAGGTACAGAATTTTGGCCGCTTCTTGTCAAATATGGTAATGCCAAATATAGGCGCATTTATCGCGTGGGGTATTATCACAGCTCTTTTCATACCAACAGGGTGGATACCAAACGCCAATTTAGCAAGTTTGGTTGGACCAATGATCACTTACTTACTGCCACTTCTTATTGGTTATACCGGTGGTAAACTAGTCGGTGGCGAACGTGGTGCCGTGGTTGGTGCTATCACAACAATGGGTGTTATTGTCGGTTCAGATATTCCGATGTTTTTAGGGGCGATGATTGTCGGTCCTTTCGGTGGTTGGGCTATTAAAGCATTTGATAAACGCGTAGACGGAAAAGTCAAAAGCGGTTTTGAAATGCTAGTCAACAACTTCTCAGCAGGTATTATCGGCATGATCTGTGCTCTAATCGCCTATATGCTGATTGGTCCATTTGTAAAAACCCTTTCTACCGCACTAGCATCTGGCGTTGACTTTTTAGTGAGTGCTAACCTACTTCCTTTAACGTCGATCTTCGTAGAACCCGCTAAAGTATTGTTCTTAAATAACGCCATTAACCACGGTATCTTTACACCACTCGGAATTCAGCAATCAAAAGAAGTTGGTGAATCCATTTTCTTCTTAATTGAAGCAAACCCAGGTCCTGGTCTTGGTATTTTGTTAGCGTACATGGTCTTTGGTAAAGGCACAGCACGTCAAACAGCAGGTGGGGCATCGATTATCCACTTCTTTGGCGGTATTCACGAAATCTATTTCCCTTACATCCTGATGAACCCACGTCTCATACTCGCGGCAATGGCCGGCGGTATTACCGGTGTATTTACATTAACGATGTTCCACGCTGGTCTCGTATCTCCAGCTTCACCAGGTTCTATCTTTGCCGTATTACTAATGACACCGAAAGATTCAGTTGTGGGTGTACTATGTGCTGTTGCTGGCGCAACCGTTGTATCGTTTGTTGTGGCTTCGATTCTAATGAAATTACAAAAACAAACAGAAGAAGACGATGGTGAAGACAGCTTAGAAAAAGCAAACGCGCAAATGAAAGGAATGAAAGCAACAGCGAAAGGCCAATCAACACAAACTGGCGCGGTAAACGTTGCTGACCTGGCAAGCGTAGCAAAAATCATTGTTGCCTGTGATGCAGGTATGGGCTCTAGTGCGATGGGCGCAAGCATGCTGCGTAAGAAAGTGCAATCTGCAGGCATGGACATTAGCGTAACAAACCTTGCTATTAATAACTTACCTGATGATGTCGATATTGTTATCACTCACAAAGACCTCACAGATAGAGCTCGACACCAAGTGCCAAATGCACTGCATATATCATTAACGAACTTCCTCGACGCATCGTTATATGACAACCTAGTGAACCAACTACAAAGTAAAGAATCAGACTCTACCAACACAGTAGAACAATCTGCAGCGCAACCTACTGAACAACCATCAGTATTCAAAATTGAAGCAAAAAACGTCTGCCTTGGTCTTTCAGCAAGTGATAAAGAAGAAGCCATCCGTTTTGCTGGGAATAAACTGGTTGAACTTGGTTATGTACAACCTTCCTATGTTGATGCCATGTTTGAACGTGAAAAAATGGTATCTACTTACCTTGGAGAATCCATTGCTGTGCCTCACGGCACAATTGAAGCGAAAGAAAGTGTTATCACGACTGGTATCGTAATATGCCAATATCCTGACGGCGTCCGTTTTAACGATGAAGATGATGGCATTGCCAAACTAGTCATCGGTATCGCGGCAAAAAATGACGAACACATTCAGGTAATTACCATGATTACCAATGCACTTGATGATGATGAAGCCATACAAAAGCTGACATCCACTACAAGTGTCAGTGATGTGCTAGAAATTCTTGCGGGTAATCAAGCAGCATAACTTTTCTCATTAGCTCCTGAGTCGTTATTAAATAAGGTCAGTCTCCCCCAGTCTGACCTTAGCACCCGCTTTATTTAAAATTTTAGTTAGGTAAATTATTATGAGTAATGCAATTCATTTTGGTGCAGGGAATATTGGTCGTGGCTTTATTGGTAAATTATTAGCAGATGCAGGCATACATGTTACATTTGCGGATGTTAATAATGATGTTGTAAATAAGTTAAAAGCAGACAATCAATATCAAGTTAAAGTTGTTGGTGAAAATTGTGAATTACATGATGTCACTAATGTCACTGCAATTAGCTCTATTGGTGAAGATATTATTAAAGAGATTACTACCACGGATATTATTACTACAGCGGTAGGTCCTAACGTACTTGATATTATTGCGAAAACAATTGCTAATGGTATTGAAACACGTCTTGAAAACAACAATACCAAATTTTTAAATATTATTGCGTGTGAAAACATGGTCAGAGGTACATCTCACCTCAAAGAGGAAGTATTTAAATATCTAAAACCTGAAATAGTAGAAAAAGCTAATAAATATATTGGGTTTGTTGACTCAGCTGTCGACAGAATCGTCCCGCCAGCCGAAGCTTCTGACAATATTCTCGACGTCACTGTGGAAAGTTTTAGTGAATGGATCGTTGATGAAACCCAGTTTAAGGGTGAGATTCCTAATATACCGGGAATGGAAAAGACTGATAATTTAATGGCTTTTGTCGAACGTAAATTATTCACTTTGAATACAGGTCACTGTGTCACTGCTTATTTGGGTTGTCTAAATGGATTTAAAACTATCCGAGAAGCGATTGAAAATGATATAATTTGCGCACAAGTGAAACGAACAATGCAAGAAAGTGGTGAAGTATTAATTCGCCGTTATGGTTTTGATCGGAATGCACATGCTGCGTATATTGATAAAATTCTCGGCCGCTTTGCGAATCCATATTTAGTTGATGAAGTTGATCGTGTTGGCAGACAACCACTAAGAAAATTGGGCGCTAACGACCGTTTAATTAAGCCGTTACTGGGTACCATTGAGTATGGCACTGAAAATGATGCCCTATTGTCCGGTGTCGCTGCAGCTTTAAAATATACAAACGCAGATGACCCTCAAGCAGTAGAACTGCAAGAATCCATTCAAGCTGTAGGTGTTAAAGAAACGCTGTCTAAGTACACTGGTCTGGATGTTCAAAGTACAGAAGTGGCGAAAGTTGAAGCCAACTACAATCAGCTTTAGTCATTCATTTTTTAGAGGGCACAATGTGCCCTCTCGCTGTTAAGATAACTAGATCCGTAAATGGTAAAACAAATTAACGAATCAGAAATAATTGAAAGACTGAATCTTACACCGTCAGTAAGAGGCTTTTTTATCGCGGCCAGCGAAATCATCGCAGAAGCCGTTGAATCCCTAATGCAACGTATTTTCCTCAAGGATAACTTCGCTGTTCAATCTGTTGTAGGACCTTTATTGCATGACTCAGGTCCACTAGGTGATGTTCAAGTTAGGTTAAAGTTGCTCTACGGTCTTGGTGTGGTAAGCGATAGCGTATTTCACGATATCGAAACGATTATTAAACTTAAAAATCAGTTAAATGCCGATGGCTTAGAACATGAATTTACTGACACTAAAGTCACCAATGCAATCACAACAATAAACGCCATTAAACAGTTACCTCTTCCTCCATTCGAATTACAAGACGTTGAAGGAGAAATCGACTTAGAATTTTATCAACTGCAAGTTCAACGCAGACAACAAATGATTCGCTCTAGTCTCGCTCTTGTTGTGATTGAGATCTGTAATAACCTCAACATTGAAAGCCCTTTCTAATTTCCCTATTGTTCAAGTCATCTTATGAATAAACATCACATGCTTAAAAATTGGTTACGTAAGCATGTGATTGGATGGAGTTACTCAAACTTTACTCAACAATCCATCGCACAAAACTCTCAGGTCTCTTTACCGGCTTGGGGCATGAAGATTATAGTGACACCGTAACTAAAGCTGAGCTTTTATCGGGGTTTAACTCTAACTATATGCGTGTAACGAGTAACAGGGAGCAAAGGCTCCCTGTTTCTTTACTAACTTAATAATGCGTATACCGCTTCAATACGATTACGCAACAGCGCTTCAAATTCTGGTTTCTGCGCCAACTCCCCAAACAAAGATTGATTAGATGCATAGAGGTGAATAGGGTCATCCGCTTCGTACATTTGATGAACCGATGCACTATCTAAAATCCCATCATAATAATCGAAGGCTAACCGGCCTATGTGCCACTCTTGCATAAACACATAGAAAATGGCGGGTAGCGATGCAGTCGCTTTTGGCACCCTACCTTGTGCATACGATTCCACTAGAGTTGGCGTAATCATAGCGGGAATTTTAGAGAAACCATCGCCAGAGACGCGTTGAATCGTGTCTTTAATATGTTCATTGGTAAAACGATCGAGAACCACATCTCGATATTGATAAAAATCGATATCGTTTTGATGTTGAGAAAGACAAGGAATAACATCGCGGGTAATGTATTTATACACAATTTCACGAATGAATCCGGTTTGGGTACTTTCGTGAATGTATTTTTGACCAATCAGCGCACCAGTCCAAGCAATTCCTGCATGAGAAACATTCAGGATCCGAATTTTCGCTTCTTCATAAGGATCAACTGACGCCACCAATTCAACCCCCACTTCTTCCAATTTTGGCCTGCCAGCAATAAAGTTATCTTCCAATACCCATTGAATAAACGATTCTCCCATCACAGGAGCACCATCGTGAACGCCCGTTTTGTCCAACACTCGGTCGGTTAAATTAGGCTCAGGTTTTGGTGTAATACGATCGACCATACTATTAGGAAAACTGACGTTATCAGCAAGCCAGCCCAACACTTTTGCATTGTGTGTAAGGTTCAGAAATTCTATCAGTCCATCACGAAAACGTTGTCCATTATGGCGCACATTATCACAACTTAGCAGAGTTACAGGCCCTGCTTGCTGTTCGATACGCTGCTCTAATATTTTACTAATGGTCCCATAAATCGTTTGGTTACCACCTTGCAGATCTTGCTTGATGTCTGGGTTGTTTATTTGCAGATTAAACTCGGTGTCTAAATAGTACCCAGATTCTGTGACTGTAAACGCGATAACTTTTGTATTAGGTTCTGCACCACATGAAATCAGTGGAGCCAAATCGGCTTGCCATGGAATCAATTTTTTTATCGATTTGATCAACTCGTGATGCCGATGGCCGCGTGGCGTCACGGTTTCAAGTACATATTCACCGTGTTGCCGTTGCAATGTTTCGATTGTTGCTTCACTGTCATTACGAATATTACCTGCCGCTATCTGCCAGCTATGGTCACCATTACGCATAAGTTGATTAAAGTACCACGCTTGGTGAGCGCGATGAAACGATCCAAGGCCAATATGAAGCCAGGTGTAGGGAGTACTCATTGTTGTTATCCTTCTTGTTATTCACTCTGATTCACATCCTGATGCTACAAAATGCCCTATTCGTAAAATGGGTTTGTACTCACACTAATAAAAACAATTAATTAACTAGAAAATAAATGCCCCCATTTGTGATTACTGACCCATTTCATCTCGTTTAAATCAAGCTATCGCTCATTTGTTTGACATTTGACAACATCGTTTTAAGCCAGCACCACATTCAAAAATCAATAGGATTATCAATAAGATAATTTTATATGCGTAACTTCCTAATATTGCCAAAATATGAGATTTAGTTCACAATATATCGGTCGATATCTCCCAGTTTTATCTGACTTTACCGGACAACTTGCCTAGGCATCATCTCAACATCTTAAAATTCAAGGAAATAATCATAATGATAGGACCATTGGTCAATGCATCCGCCATCATTTGTGGCAGTTTATTGGGTACGCTATTTGGTAACAAAATATCTAACTCGATGAAGGAAAGAATGCCAATGGTATTCGGTTTAGCATCAATGGGGATTGGGCTATCTATGGCGATCAAAGTAAAACTGCTGCCCGCGGTGGTTTTATCACTTATTCTTGGTGCCATTATTGGCGAACTCATTCATTTAGAAGAAAACATAAAACGTGTCGCCAACATACTGAAATCGCTAATCACACGTTTTGTTTCTCCCCCGAATAGTTCGATGGAACAGAACGCCTATATGGACCGCTTTATCTCCATTTTGATTCTCTTTTGCGTTAGCGGTACGGGTATTTTTGGGTCAATGAATGAAGGGATGACAGGCGATCCTTCCCTATTAATTGTTAAATCGTTTCTCGATTTCTTTACCGCGGCCATATTTGCCATCACTTTAGGTTTACCGGTCGCGACATTAGCCATTCCGCAAACACTCGTACAAGTGATCTTGTATTTTTCCGCGAATGCCATCATGCCGTTAACTACGCCAACAATGATTGCTGATTTTTCTGCTGTTGGTGGGTTATTAGTTTTTGCTACCGGATTTCGCATTTGTGGCAGTATCAACTTTCCCCTCGCGAACCTGTTACCCTCGCTCATTATCGCTATGCCAATTTCTGCCACATGGTTAGAATTTGCAGCTTAACTATTTCTACAAGGAACGTTTATGCCGACCACTATCCGTCTTGCAACCTCACTCGATATCGAACGTATTGCTGAAATTGAATCACAAGGATTCCCAGTAGAAGAAGCCGCGACACTGCCAATTTTTCAACGCCGCTTTAACGCGTTTCCGGAATGTTTTTTTGTTCTCGAGAAAAATAATCAGATCGTAGGCCAAATTAATGGCTGCCGCTATAGCGCGCCAGAGCTGCCTGACATCTTATATGAAGATGAGCACCAGCACTTAAAAGAGGGGGCTTATCAAACCGTATTTGGCTTAGTGATCGCACCGGATTTTCAACATCAAGGTCTAGCACATCAATTACTTGAACACTTTATTACGGTTAGTAAGGAACGTGGCGTAAAAGGCCTCGTACTCACTTGTAAAGATAAATTGGTTGGCTTTTATGAACAGCATGGCTTTGTATGTCAGGGAGTCTCGGACTCAACGCACGGTGGTGCTGTGTGGAATGATATGTTACTGAATTTTTGATAAAAAAATAGGCAGAGTGATTAACCTCTGCCTATTTAATAATTATTTTTTATCCGCTTTCATTTCGGGACGATCTAATAATTCAGGTTTTTTAATCCACTTAATTAATGTCGCACTACATCCAAGAATAATGAGAGTGGCGGGTAACCCACCGAGGTTGGATAACGATTTAATTCCCTTCACGCCAACCGTGCTCACCATAATCCAAGCCACTAATCCGATAATAATGCCCCATAATACTTTGACGCCAATACCACGGGTGTCATTAGAATCAGCATTAAAATCTTTCATACACAAGTCACCAATCGCATCCGTACTAGAATCTGCCGCAGTTACATAAGAAACAAACGCCACAAATACCAGAATAAAGGTAGTCAATAAGCCAAGAGGGAGTTCACCAAAGATATGGTAAAGCAACTGCTCAATACCACCATTATTCAAGATTGAGTACAATTCTCCCCCAGAACTTTGGTCCATAAAGATCGCAGTACCAGAGAAGACTGCAATCCAGAGCAGTACAAATAGGCTTGGGAATATCACGTTCACCATAATAAATTCGCGCACGGTATAACCTCGCGCAATTTTACCGAGGAACATTGCGGTAATCGGTGCCCATGCAAACCAGACAGCCCAATAGAACACGCTCCACGAATGTGGCCAGTTATCATGAGCAGCTTGACCAGTAAATAGACTGAGGCGGAAGAAGTTTTCTAGATAAGCCCCTACCCCTTCAACACCAATATTCAAAATATATTGAGTCGGTCCCAGCACAAGAACAAAGACAAAGAGAGCAATCAATAACCAGAAGTTGACCATTGAAAGACGGGCAATGCCTTTGATCAAACCGCGCGCGGCTGAGAAAACAAATACAGCAACGATCGCAGCAATGGTAATCCCTAAGGTGAGAGCATTTCGTTCAATAGGAATAAATTGGCTAACCCCACCGACGAGAGTTAACGCACCTGTCCCTAACGAAGAAGCCATTCCCACGACCAGAGAGTACAGCGCTAATGCGTCAATAACATCGCCTTTTTTACCCGATACCCATTTTCCTAATACCGGTTTCAAAGAGCTACTGATCGAATACGGCATTTTTAAGTTATAAAACGCTAAACCAAAGATAAGCGCTGGAATCGCATAAATCGCGTAAGGTGTGGGCCCCCAGTGAAGGAACATGGCCGAGAAAGCAAACAAAATGGCATCAGGGCTATCCGGCTTAATATGCAAACTCTTTGGCGGCGTATGTAAATGATATAAAGGTTCAGCCGTTGTCCAAAACAACACACCGACCGCAAGCGTGGTACATAACACGATCATAAACCAACGGAGCTTGCTCACGTGTGGTTTAGCATCTTCACCACCAATGCGGATATTACCTAATTTTGAGCAGTAAGTTACCCCAACTAACACGAGTAGGTAAAAACTGCCCAAACTAAATAGCCAAGAGAAGTGATTTAACACAAAGCTATTGGCAACACCTGTGTAATGTAAGAATTGATCAAGATTGACCAAACTAAAGACCAAAGCCCCAACCAAAATAATAAAAGTTGGGAAAAATACTAATGGTCGAATATTTTTAAACATAATTAGTCCCTTAATAAATTGAATCACACGCCCGTTCGTTCGATTTTTTCTTCAAACTCTTTTTCAAAAATCACTGTCTCGCCTTCCAAGGCTTGCCATTTCGCTGTGATATAGAAAAAGTCGTAATCACATGTCATGTGATAATGCGCCTTCAAACCAGTCCACCAGCCGTCACGCCCCATATCTAGCTCATAAAAGAGCTCCGATTCAGCGGTTAATGGATCCTCAGGATGGATGGTTTGATACTGCTTCATGCGCAGATCAATATCGGTATTACAAGAATTGAAATGTTGACGACCGAAATCATCAATCGTTTCTAAACAAATTTTTCCTGTCTTGTAATCGTGATGAACGATGCGCTGACTGTCATAGTCTCGCAAACTTTCACCGTCATAACTAACAGATTTATCATAAGCAGGGGGTTCTACTTCTGTTGTCCAAGAGTCACGAGTTGGAACTTCAATGACACTGGTTGCGGGATCAATCGTTACTGTTGGATGATCTTGCGATGGCCAAACAAGTGGCCAATAGGCTGTCGAAATAGAAATGCGTAATAGGTGACCTGCTGGAATTTTATAGGCGACGTGATTTATCGGCACCGTCACCTGATACGATTTACCGGCTTCAAGTCGCTCAAATCGAGAATGATTGTCGCGATGGTTTAGGTTCCAGGTACCAACACTGATACGAGTGGATGCACCATCAGGATGAACATCACACACTCGAACCGCCAATTGCGCCGTTGGCTTGTCACTTTGAATGGTAAGATTGGCCAGTACCTGACCCGCTAATGCTAGGTCCTCTTGCAAAGGCGCCGTATCAAAAGTGACGGAGCCTGCGTCATCAGCACGTTGGTCAGCAGGTTGCTCCATATCTTGACGAATGCCGACACACAAACGTCCGCCATTGAGCCCTGTAGAATGAGGAGAGCAAATTGACTGTTGCGGTGCGTGAGGATTTAATTCAGCCACCAAGCGACCATCATCAAGGAAGAAGGATTTTGTCACTGTTTGCGGTGATGGCCAGCACGGTTCACTGATCCATTGACCTGGGCGAACATCGTAGTCAGTCTGTGGACGTACACTGTCTTGCAGGTAGTAGGTCAACTGTGGCTCATCATCAATGCCATTTTCGATGCCTTTTAGCCAACGATCCCACCAACGTACTGATTCTTTGACATAATCCATTTTCGGATTTGGATATGCAATATTGGGATACTTATGTGCCCATGGGCCGACAAGTCCTTTGCGCGGTACATCTAAGTGACGTAATAAGCTAAATACCGTATTACGGTAATTATCGGCCCAACCACTCATGGCATACACAGGTATTTTAATATCTGAGTAATCTTCACAGATAGATGCATGTTTCCAGTAGTCTTGACGTAACTGCTCTGTTAACCAAGGTTTAGCAAGAAACGGCATCGTGTTTAATCGATCTAACCACTGCTCTTTCCACTGCTCACCAACGAGAGCTTTATCGGGTGCACGACCTTGCGCATAGGCCCAGAAGAATGATGCCCAATCTAAATTGTCATTAAGCAAACACCCACCCATGAAATGAATATCATCGCGATAACGGTCATCCGTCGAACATTGAGTGATAATGGCTTTTAATTGTGGTGGGTTTAAAGCAGCAATTTGCAGTGAGTTGAAGCCCCCCCAAGAGATGCCCACCATACCGACATTACCGTCACACCATGGTTGATTCGCAATCCAAGCGATAACATCAGTGCCATCTTGCAGTTCCTGTGCGCTATATTCATCGACTAGATGACCTTCAGATTCACCACACCCACGTAAATCGACGCGAATACATGCATAGCCGTGAGCGGCCGTTTGCGGCATGGTGATCTCATCACGAACGACAGTACCATCGTTTTTGCGATAAGGAAGAAACTCTAGAATAGCTGGAACCGGTTGAGTATTCGCATTTTCAGGCATCCATGCACGGTATGCGAGCCGTGTTCCATCAGGAAGTGGAAGCATCGCGTGGTGGATTTCTTGAATTTTATGCATAGTTAACCGTCCAATCTTTTGAGAATGTAGTTTTTATATTAGAGGGGTGAATTTGTATGTAAAACGCCATTTTGTTAAGGTAGTCTGAACTAAAAGTTCAGGACAACCTATGCCGATTAATAACAAGACCATTCCATCCCTTAGTGGCCTTATCCTTTTTGAAGCATCGGCTCGTCTAGGCACATTTACAAATGCAGCCAATGAGTTATGCGTCACACCAACGGCTGTGGCAAAACAGATCAAACAATTAGAAGCTTTTTTAGACACTCAGCTGTTTTACCGAAAGAAAACCGGTTTAGAACTGACAACCGAGGGAAATGAATATTTAGTTCATGTTTCACAAGCGTTAAATACTCTGGCAGAAGCGAGTACATCGTTACAAAAACAAGGTCAACCAATCCCATTAAACCTAGAAATTGGGACCTGTTTTTCCCATTTCTGGCTTATTCCTCGTTTAGATGATTTTCGTTCCCGCTACCCAGAAGTCACCCTGAATATTTCGATCAATAATGAGCGAAATATTGCAGAAAATGCGATTGCTCCCTACGACGTAGCCTTTTATTACGCCCCTATCGATTCAGTTCAAAAAGAAAATTATTTACTTTTTGACGAACGAATGTTGCTCGTGTGTAGCCCAGGTTTCTTGGAAAAGCGCCCAGATTGTCGCGATTTAACGACACTTTGGGATCAGCCTCTATTAGGCCTAAGAGATGCACCCGAATTTTGGGAGAATTGGCAATCGTGGGCGCAGCGCAGTGGTAAAACCTACCGCACGCCGACCAATATGATGGTAATGGAAGATCAAATTGCCGTTATCCAAGCAGCGCTTAACGACGCGGGTATTGCGCTTGCTTGGGATTGGCATATTGAACAACTATTGGAAAGCGAGCAGCTGATCGCCTTAACGCCACCACTTGAGTGTTACAACAATGCCTTCTTTCTATCTTGTTCAGATAATGCAAACAGGAAAAGTGCTCAGCGATTTATTCGCTGGGTAATGGAACAGTTAAAAGTATCGGGATAATTCACGATACTGCTCCCTTAGCGACGCTTAAATAGTCGTCCCATTAAGTTCGGGTGGTAGTGCCAGCAGTGATCAAACATCCCAACTAATTCTGGGTTGCCATATTTGGATAAACAAATGGCATGAAGGCGGTTATGTTTCTTTTTAAGTTCGGTGACCTGATGGGCAAGTTCTTCACTCTGCTTCGGAGCAATAAAGTCAGAAACGATCAATAGATCAGCATTACGATAACGCTTACCTTGCATTAGCTCTATCGCTTTAAAAATAACAGGTTCGAAATCGGTGCCACCATGGAAGGTATAACTGAGAAAATCGCTTGCTTCTCTTAACCCCTGCTTGTGTGTCAGCTCATACATAATATGCTCAGTTGAAAATAACATCACATAACAGTCTCGATCCTCTTCAAGCGCTATTTGCATTAACGCATAAGCCATTGCCTTGGCACATTGTTCGGGAAAACCACTCATGGAGCCAGAGGCATCGACACAAATAATAAAGGGCCCTTTCTCAATATCGGCTTGGCGGTGCTCGGGTCGGTGCGTTTTTACTTTACGTAACGTGCGCGTTTTACCACTGGTGCGGTAATTCATTAACCGCTTATCAGCAAAACGTTTATAGAACACAACTTCAAGTTCAGGATAAGCAAGAAATAATGTTTCGTTAGGTAGTAACTTATTGAGGTCATCATCTTCATGAACGCCAACAATATCGTCAACGGCCATATCCGACTTTTCTTCGACCATTTCAGGTTCTTCTGCGGGCGCTTTATTTAAACTAG
Source organism: Vibrio nitrifigilis (assembly GCF_015686695.1). NCBI lineage: Bacteria > Pseudomonadati > Pseudomonadota > Gammaproteobacteria > Vibrionales > Vibrionaceae > Vibrio > Vibrio nitrifigilis. The sequence goes on from NZ_JADPMR010000004.1 coordinate 1,141,261, forward strand.
GATCATCGACGTCACTCGCCATTCGGCCAAGCTTTTCAGCCATATCCAACAGCTTGGGATTTTTGCGCAAAAATTGCGCTTGTGACTTCATCGCTGAAACATCACTGCGGCTGAGCTTAGCACCAGCCATATCCCATAACCGCCCCAGTCCCTTAACATCACCTTGCTCGGTGACATTGTTCATATCACGTAGGGTTTCCATACGCTGATACAGATCAGCGAGCAATTTTTCTTTGTTTTCTTCCAGCTCAAGAACTTGTGCTTGACGAATGGAATCGGATAGCGATTGATACCATTGGTCACAGAAAAAATGGGCAAATACTGGATTATTTTCCCCATGGTTACGCTCTACCAGTTTTTTTGCTTTTCGGTAATACACCGAATCCCTTTCTAACTGACGCATCAGCTCAGGCAGTTGCACAAAAAACTGACTTTCATCCCAATGAATCACTTCTTGGTAAAGCGCAATTTCCTGTTGAAAACGTTCTGTTTCACAGACTCGAGTGAGTCGTTCACGCGCGTTACTACGCCATTTTAGAAGATGCTTTTTCATCGAGGTTCCCACGCCCCGATGTTCCGCCATCATCATCACCTGCGAACGTCCCATGAGATCATTCACTGCGGCATCGATAATGCCAGAATCAGCAATCATCATGGCTAAGTTTAATCCGTCGGCACCAAGCATCTATCTCACATCCACTTAACTAAAAACCTGTTCAAGTTGGTTAAGGCGCAATTGATATTTATCGTAACGCTCTTGAAGAGTTTCTAGAGACTCAACCAGTTGCTGAATATTAGCTTCTATCGACGTTGGGATGGAAGGATCCACAAAATTATGCGGCAACGCAGCATGAAACTGGCTACGAATTCGTCGTAGATCTTGCTCAGTGCTGTTAAGTAACACTTCCGCCTGAGCCACTTTATCAAGCCAAACATGGTAGGTAGTGACGTCTAACGCGTCATCTGTTGCCAACGCCGTCAGGACGGAACGATTCGCAATGTCTTTTATGATTAAGCGCTCATCCGTATCCAATTCAAAATGTAACCGACATAACTTGGGATTTTGATTCACATAACCGTACACATCGCCATGCCCTTCTCGGAACAGTTTTTCCAAATCGGATTGTACAACATAAACCCAGCGACTATCGCCTTTTTCAGATTCCGAAACCGACAAATTACTCTGCAGCATCACCAATTTAATTAATGGTTGTGAACTGCCAACTTGATAATGTTTCGCACGACTGAAATCATAGTGATAAACCTGCTTTTTACGGATTCCCGATGCGGTTTCCAAAGACAAAACTATCGCAAGATTATCTTCCAACTCCTGTTGTACTGATTCTAATGTTTGGGTTACCGATGCAAAACTTTGGGCAACACGCTGTTGATCAAATGCCTCTTCCGTTGCAAATTTCTGCAACGTATTTTGCACAATTTCTCGAGAGTCTGGAGAACTCCACAAACAATGTTCTAACAGTAAAAGATCGAGCGGATTAATTTCATCTCGACCATTAAAATACGCACTGGCTTTTAGCAATTTAACGGCTTTTTTCCAGCGACGGTCCGACACATACAACTCAGGTAAACGCTCTTCTTGTGTTTCTAATGCCGTCTTCAAACGATAGAGTTTATCGAACACATCATCGCTAATGGCAAGGTTCTGTAATTCTTGTTGCCAAGTGAAATATTCGTCATCCGATATTGCAAGTTCTGCTGGAACTTGTGCTTCTTGAGTCGTACCGACTGTGAGCATCGATTTGAAGTTTTGCTTGTCCTGAATTCGATTAACAAACACCCGAACGAGCATACGATCATAGAGAGCATCTAACCCGCTATCTTCTTCCGGTAGTTCATTGGATGCTGAGATAAGAAGGCGCATCGGCACTTTTTCAACATCACTGCCATTTTTAAACGTTTTCTCATTCACCACAGTCAGTAATGTATTCAAGATGGCTGGACCCGCTTTCCAAATCTCATCAAGAAATACCACCTGAGCACTCGGTAAATAGCCATCCGTTAAACGCACATAGCGGCCATTATCTTTCAGCTCTTGAATACTGAGTGGACCAAAAACTTCTTCTGGCGTAGAAAAACGCGTCATTAAGTACTCAAAATAACTGCTGTTTGAAAAGGCCTGGATCAGTCTTTTCGCGATCAAGCTTTTCGCTATTCCGGGAGGACCTAGCAAAAACACACTCTCGCCACTTAATGCTGCCAGTAAACATAGCTTGATTGTACTTTCACGCTCGTAGACACCTTCACACAAAGCTTTAGCTAGCTTATTAATTCGTTCAGACAACAAGGCTTTACTGGCATGTGAAGCCTGCATAGATGAGTTCATTTTGAGCTCCTTAGCTAGCGAAATTACTTTCTCTTAGTCATTGGTTGCGAGGATTTATACATTTTTTACCCACTTTAGGGTTAATTCGTCACCAAATGACCATTTTCATAAATTATTTGTTATTAATATTGTTCGCAAATATCACAATAATAGCAACCTTAGATTAACCAAAACGCCAAATCTATCTGGGTTGAGCATACAATTTGCGCTATGGTAGATAAAATTTAGCGAAAATATTAAGCACATCACTATGAACAGACTCATTCATCAATGGAAAAAAACCATCGCTCTTACTGAACAAGATATAACATTACCCAACGGTAAGACCATCATTCATACGACGATTGAACACCCTGGCGCTGCAGTGATCATTCCCATTACTCAAGAGAAGCGTGTCATCATGGTCAATCAATATCGCCCTTCAGTAAAAGCATGGACGATTGAAGTACCAGCGGGAACGATGGAGCTTGGTGAAGATCCGCTAACGTGCACACAGCGAGAATTGGAAGAAGAAACCGGCTACAGTGCTGACACTTTCCAATCTTTAGGGCAACTGATCCCAATGGCAGGTATGTGTAACGAAAAACAACACCTTTATATAGCGACGGGGCTTCACCTCACTCAACGCTTAGAATGCGATGACGATGAAATCATTGAGGTACAAACCTACTCTTTGCAAGAGCTTGAAACCATGATCGCGAACGGCGAAATCAGCGACTCAAAGACTGTCGCTTGTTTATACAAAGCCAAACTCGCTGGGTATCTGTAAAGCGTAAAGATTCGTAAAGTAAATCACACTTCAAATACACATATGATTTCATTACACCTGTCGGTATCATTCTATGCTATCGGCGACAAATTCGAACAAAACCCAAGGATACCGTGGTGTAGCCGCTGTATCCCATCTGATAAGACATGTTTTCCCAATTTTGCGATATTAGGGCGTTGGTAAACTGCCCTAATGCCATTTACGTACATAGGTAATCGTTTGCTTCCAAGAATTAAACACGTTTGACGCAAAGATCATTCACTATGTTTTCTTATCATTAATGAGTAATAGTTTAGTCCGACCATGACAGAAAAACGCCAAGGCCGCCGCAGCGCAGAAGACGCCGCAAAAACACGTTTTCATATCCTTTCAGTGGCAGCAGACCTATTTTGTGAAATGGGCTATGCCCGCGTATCACTACGGCAAATCAGCGATCAAGCTGGAGTTTCCCACAGCTTATTACGCCATCATTTCGGCAGCAAAGAAAAAATATGGCACGCAATAAGTGATGGATTAAATGCTTATATGAGTGAATATATGAAACACGTCATTGAGCAGATTTCAGATTCCGCACCTGCGAATATCATCATTTATGAGTTCACGCTTCGCTTACTTGCACACAGCTTAATGAATCGTCAACCTATCCAATTGATTGCTGATTCTGTTCGCCAAGACAATTCGCTATTTGACTATTACATAGGACGCACTGGCGAAATTGAAACTTTGATGGAAACGCTCGCTGATGACTATCATAAACAGTTTCCTTCTAAGCGCCTTAATATATGGGAAGTGAAATGGGAATTGATGATGTATGCCCATAGCGCCGCAAGTCTCACTCCATTTTTATGTGGCACATGGCCAGACGCTAAAAATCTTGATGAAATCTTACTAAAACACTTGAACATGTTTAATCAATCATTGATAGAAAAGTACCACGTTGAACCGCAGTACATATTAAAGCCGACGTCAGTAGCCGACCTTGTATACGAATCTCATAACGATTGGAAAGGTTTCTGTTAACAAATACAGTAAGGGAGCCTCATCTGCTCCCTTGAGATATAACGTTTAAAGGACATAGCCATTGCTTTAGGATCGTCACAAACTGATTGATACAGCTTGCAATCCTACATCTTGGCTCATTTGGCTATCGGTAGTTAACGACGCTTACCGCGTCCTGAATGAATTTTTAGTTGGGCTTTGAGCTTTCTCTTCTCAGACGAACGACTTTTACGCCGTGAGTTCCCCTCTGAATCTATATCTGCTGCCAGCGAAGGTTCAAAACCCGCTAACCACTCTTGTGGTAAACGTTGATCCAGCAACCGCTCAATCGCTTGTAATATTGGTTCTTCATCACGGCTCAATAGCGATACCGCTAGGCCTTGCTGACCTGCACGACCTGTGCGACCAATTCGGTGCACGTAGTCTTCCGCTTTAAATGGCATATCATAGTTGATGACTTGAGCTAACTGTTCAATATCCAATCCTCGGGCAGCAACATCCGTTGCAATCAATGCTCTAACTTTACCCTCTTTAAAGTCATTGAGCGCTTTTTGACGCGCCCCTTGGCTTTTATCACCATTGATAGATACCGCTTTGATACCATCGAGCTTTAACTCTTTTACCAAAGCATCGCTACCCTGCTTGGTTCGAACAAACACCAGTACTTGCTGCCAGTTACGAGAACCAATCAAATACGCAAGTAATTCACGTTTACGCTTTTTATCAACTGGATAAACCATTTGTTGCACAGTATCAGCCGTTGAATTACGTGGGGTGACCTGCACTTCTTCAGGGTCATTCAGTAAACGATAGGCCGTTGATTTTATTTTTGCCGTGAATGTTGCAGAAAAGAACAGTGTTTGACGCTGCTTAGGAACGCGTTTAAGTACTCTTTGGATATCAGGCATAAATCCCATATCCAGCATACGGTCGGCTTCATCTAATACGAGAGTTTGCACTTTAGCGAGTGTAAATGTTTTCACATGTGCGTGATCGAGCAATCGACCAGGCGTCGCAATCAAGATATCCGCCCCGTCCGCCAACTTGTTAACTTGCACTTTCATACTCGTTCCACCATAAACGGCGACTATCGTCAGATCTGTCTCAGCAGCGTATAACTGTAAACTTTCTAATACTTGCTGGGCTAATTCGCGAGTCGGCACGAGTATAAGGCTGCGGATTGTTCCCTGCTTTTGTTGAGCATCGATTGGGTTTTGTAACAAATGCTGAATAAGCGGCACACCATAAGCAGCCGTTTTCCCTGTGCCCGTTTGAGCACCAGCCAACACATCTTTACCAGCGAGAACATGCGGTATTGCTTGTTGTTGGATAGGTGTCGGATTAACAATCCCTAGCGTTTCTAATCGACGAGCCAAAGTTGAATCGATAGCCAGATCAGTAAATGAAACATTTGCAGTGGGCGTATTATCAGACGAAGATTGATTAGACATAACGACGACCTATCACCTTAAAATTTAATCGTAAGCAAAAAGGAGCCGGATTATATCAGACCTTGGCCGACTTCGCTGCTGCATTCAAAAGTTCAGGATAAAATTGCCGAAAGATGGCATGAAGTTCGTCATAATGGTTTTCTAGCGTCTCGTTGCAATGCGCTAATGGCTTGATCCGTTCTCTCCGCTGAGCAATACGTTGCAAAGCAAACTGCACATTATCTAATTCTTGATAAGAACTTAACCAGCCTCCAGACCACATTTTATGAGTCACATGAATAAAGGACGTTGGCAAATTATCTGGATATTCATTTTTGATCATTTGTTCAGCATGATTAATAAATGAATGTAACGATAATGCGTGATAGTGCTCCCATCCACTTGCTAAACAGTGATCCCAAAACATATCAAGAGCAATAGGAGCAAAACGCCGTAAATGCGCGGGAAAGAGTTGCTTTGCGTGTCGGCACAAATGATGTGAGTCGGTGTAGGCGTCAACCCTACGGTGTAGCTGTATCCCTAAGACGATGGATTCAGAATACTGATGCTGAACATTACCTTTAACAAAATCCCCAAGCAAATTTCCTAATAAGTTGCTTTGACAATGTTCAGCGATATGGAGGTGAGCAAGATAATTCATACTAAATAAAATACTAAAGCCAGCGACCCGCGCTGGCTTCTCTGTTATGACAGCTTAAACTGTCGCTTCTTTATCTTCAGCCTCTTGGTATTCGGTAAGTTCAAATCCGATTTCCATTGCATCAAGTAGCTCTAAACTGTCTTCTTGTGCTTTGATTACTTGGTCACTCATTGTCGACCTCCTTTTTATCATAATTACCTAGCTGCTCTGTATATGGTTCCAATAGGGAAAAAATCAAGAGCTTGCTGATAGTGCAACGATTGTAACGTCGTTGTGTCCTTTTTATCGCAGTTTTGTGTCAGTACTGTGACAGCCAACGCAGTCAGCATCCACATTATCACGACATGGAAGTATCTATTTATAACAAAACTGAGAGTTATGGTTTAGCACATTTAATACTGCATTGTCACTTAACGTTAATAAACACGCCACGTGTACATTAAAATATACACAAACAACATCAATAACGTACAAATGAGTTGACTATAGTCATTTTCTCTTAGAAAATGGCAATGTTCAGGCGATATTTATTATACAAACGCCTCAATATCGAACAAAACACTCAAGCAAACAGAACAATTCGTAAAAAAAAGTTTACAATATGATTAAATCAAAGCTTTTAGGTAGTACTTTGATCATTGCAGGCACCACAATTGGTGCAGGAATGTTAGCTCTACCTCTTGCCTCTGCAGGAATCGGTTTTTCAACTTCATTACTTATTATGGTCGCTCTTTGGCTATTAATGTCTTTTACTGCGTTACTCATGGTCGAAGTACACCAATACGCAGATAGCAAAGCGACATTACATACTCTGGCTAAACACATTTTAGGTGACAAAGGTAAATGGGTAGCCGCATTTGCGATGCTATTCTTATTCTACTCACTCTGCTCTGCTTATATCGCTGGAGGGGGCTCTCAATTCACGCATCGTATTAAAGATTTTACCGACATTTCTTTGCCAACATCGATGGGAACGATTTTATTTACCGTCCTTGTTGCAGCCGTTGTGACTATCGGCACGAGTAGTGTCGACAGGGTTAACCGGATTTTATTTACGGGTAAGATTATCGCCATGCTTTTAGTGCTATTTTTTCTAGCACCTAACGTTACTGAGTCATACCTACTCAGTATGCCACTAAAGCAAGGATTAATTATTGCGGCTATTCCTGTGATTTTTACTTCTTTCGGTTTCCACGGCAGTATTCCAGCAATCGTTAATTACCTTGATGGTGATACAAAGGCACTGCGTAAAGCGATCATTATTGGCTCAGCGATTCCACTGATCATCTACGTATTCTGGCAGTTAGTAACACTTGGCGTCATCAGTCAAACGGAGTTAGTTCAAAATTCAGGTTTAACCGCTTTAATCGGTCATTTAGCAGTAAAAGTCCATCACTCCAATTTAAGTAAAATCATTGGAATATTTGCTGATCTTGCCCTTTTAACGTCCTTTTTAGGTGTGAGTTTAGGCTTATTTGAATTTTTGGGGGACACTCTACGTAAATCAACAGGCACAATAAACCGCCCTATTGCATCAGTCATCACATTTTTACCACCGCTAGTGTTTGCGCTTTTCTATCCGCAAGGGTTTATCATGGCACTGGGATATGCTGCCATTGCATTGGCTGTATTGGCTATATTCCTCCCGATATTCATGGTCGTAAAAGTGAGACAGCAGGCAAACTCTGGTACACGTTATCAAGTGAAAGGTGGTACTCCTGCATTGATCATTACGGGAGTGGTTGGGATTGCAATCATTTCAATCCAGATTCTCATTTCATTAGGTTTACTTCCAGCATTAGGATAGATTCTATTTCTTAGTAAAATCCGTCAGGCGAGCTATCAAGCTCGCCTTTTTTATTACATCAATAATTCCTTATATATCAAGGAATAAAGCCTAGTTTTGTAAATTTAACACGACAAATTTTACTAACTGTTACAAATATCCTCCTGTTAGTTTTCAATTTTGATATCCATATCACCTATCAGACATAAAAATAGAACTAACCACTCAATTTCTTACTCTTAACGCCGCTAACAAATATAGAAACATCATTGGCACCGCAATCAATTTGTCATCTTCTTACGGTTTACTATCAGTGATGAATGACGAGACAACCACAATAAAAAATCAACGTTGCCAGTTTCTAGTTCGCATTCATATCAACAACAATGTTGGGTTATCTATTCAAAAATTTTTCAGCTAAAGGTGTTAGCTATGCGAAAATTTAACTATTACCTCAGCAGTGCGCTGTTTAGCCAACTACCAAGTAGTCTCGTTCGTCAAATCGTCTCTTTTCGTCTTGCAACAACAGCCAAAGAAGAACTCAGTGCTTTGCAAGACCGCGTCTCTTATTACAATAAAATAAGTAAGCCATATACACTTAATCAGCAAAATCACCAGATACAATCGTTTCGTAAACACTGCGGAAGTACTTACTACTTCGATATGCTTAAAGTCATTAAGGGATTTGAGCCAGAGCTGAAATTTAATTTTATTCATGGTGATGTCGTCGATGTGCCTAAAGAGCCCACTTTCGTTAAAAGTCGCCCTATCGCCGGTGATAATGATAACTCGGTGCTACTCAAACTAAATGAAATTAGACACTATCGTTTCGTCAATGACACCCTGTCATACAGGGAAAAGAGTGATATGGCCGTGTGGCGTGGCAGCGGTTTTAGAGCTAACCGCCGTAATCTATTAAAACGTTATTTCTCCCACCCCCGCTGTAATTTTGGCCGAACTGATCGTGAAGATGCAGACCAACTTCAGTATGTGCTGCCTAAAATGAGTATTGAAGAACAGCTAAAATATAAGTTTATATTGAGCTTAGAAGGCAAAGATGTCGCAACGAATCTAAAGTGGATCATGTCTTCGAACTCTTTGGTATTCACGCCTAAATTACGTTATGAAACATGGTTTATGGAAGGAAAACTCATTCCCGGAGTTCATTACGTTGAAATTAATGATGATTTTTCAGATTTGATAGAAAAAATGGACTACTACACTGCTCACCCAGAACAAGCCGAAGCCATTATCGCTAACGCGAATCAGTGGGTAGAACAATTTAAAGATCAGCGACGCGAACGATTAATTAGCTACCTAGTCGCAGATCAATACTTCAATCAATCGCAGGAACGACCATCTAAAGAAGAGACGAAACTTTCTGCATTACTAGGGTTATCCCCTATTTCCCGACGAGCATAAAAAGTCCCGCCGCAAATCAACAAGGCCTCACACATCCTATGAGGCCTTATACCCAAATGACCTCGAGATGCAGGATTCAGAGCTTCATCAACGAGCCTAGGTCAAGCTCAATCACGGCAGGAATGGCCATTCCCTTTCAAGGTGATTGAGCGCAGAAATAGGTTTGTTGATGAGCTCCCAAAGGGCGAGTTGTATTCGCTCCTAGGCTGTGTTACTAATTTTCAACGTAGAATGACTATGTCCTCAAATCAGTGCCTTGCCTAAGAGCGAATACATTCTCGCTGAAACAGCATCTTGAGGTTACTTGGGTATATTATTAATAAGTTTAGGCAACTCCTCTCTCAACGACAGTCTTATTCCCTCCTTTCACCAGAACAAGTTATCGAAAAGTGAACTACAAGCTAAAGCTCAACCAATACATGAGTGTGTAATTATCAGAATAATAATGTTGTGGATGATCAACAGGAACACCTACCGATAAAACAGTAAAGTAATCTTTGTCGTACAACCCTAAGCGAACTGCCGCACCGACTACGGTTTCATTGGCTAAAGAGTATATTTTATTTTCACCCACCTGGCCCATATCAAGTGATAATGCAGCGCGAACAATATTACTTCTGGCCAATTTACCGACATCGAACGCCAAATTGTTCCGCCAGAAGTACCCTTCATTACTGGATGCATGAACAAACTCAAACCCACTAACCGTATAACTGTTATTAACACTCACGCCTTTCACTGGATTGATCTCATCAGAGCTCCAAATCGCATAAACATGGGTCGAATAATTGATGTCTGTCGACAGTGGATAATCGTAATTGAGCGTGACTTCTTCTTTATCTATTGGCGTTGAATAAAGGGCAGTGCGATCACTAATCACGGGATCATCAAACCATTGCGCCCCACGGCTCACCTTCGGTGTAACCGTTAAGTAAGAATCAAATACTTTAGCACTATACTCAACCGAGACACTCAAATCGGCAGATGTTTTAGTGATGGTTTTGGTGCGATTTTCACCCCATTTTTGTGTCGTTACCGTTTGACCAACATATAAACTGACATCTCCAAGCGCAGGAAAACGCTGCATAACAGGTAATGTCGGGCCAATTTGAATGCGATTTGAGACGACGTCATGTTCTAAAAGCTGTAGTTCAGCTCCAAAGACTAAGTCAACGCACTGCTGAGAAACCAAAGAATGCGGATTTTCAACTGATTGTAACGTTTGAGAAGAGAGCAAAGACACATTCCAAAATGTTGGGCATTGTAGGTTGGCTGGATCCGCCATAGCAGCACGTGTTAGAAATAAGGTTCCCAACAAGAATACTGTTTTTGTTCTACATAAAAATGAGCCCACCAACACCGTCTTATCACTCCGTAAATTAGCAATGGCTGATTATTGATCATTTTTTAGACTGATTACTTTTAGCTTCAAATCCAACGTGATGTAAATCACACAAAACACCTAATTAGTATTAACTGTCATCACTTAGCGTTACTCGGTTATCTTTGCCGATAATTTGTCCATAAAACGATAAATCCCACCTTATTAATGAAAATCATTTGTATTTATATTTAATATATGAGAAAACCTGATTTGCATATTTCTGACATATTTCACACAAACCCCATAAATAAACATCAATTTGCATAATAATGAATAACTACGATCTTAAATTACCATTTGATAGCAGACGAATCATTTCACGATCTTTTGGGCTATCCCCTCTTTATTTGGCACTATTCGCCTCCTCTGCATTTGCAGCAAACACAGAGACATCACAGAACAATCGTTCTGAGAAATCGATTGATACTGTTGTTGTTCAAGGGAAGCAAACTAAAGGTCACTATACAGTGCCCACAAGTTCAGTCGCGACACGTAATAATGTCTCTGTTATGGATGTTCCCAAAGCGGTTACGACAGTCAGCTCTCAAGTTCTACAAGACCAAGGCAGTGATTCACTCATTCACGCCTTAACCAATGTGAGTGGTGTCACCCAAGCCAATAATATTGGTGGTAAAGAGGATGCCATTATTCGCCGTGGCTTTGGTTCAACACGTGATGGTTCTTTACTTACTGATGGGCTAAAAACGGCTCTACCGCACTCTTTTAACGTGACCACAGATAAGATCGAAGTGTTGAAAGGTCCATCCAGTACTTTGTATGGCGTGCTTGACCCTAGTGGTATGGTCAATGTGGTGACAAAGAAACCTCAAACTGAATTTGGCGCTAAAGTTTGGTCTAAATTGTCGGCAATGGGAGCTGGTCGTTACGGACAAACTTATGGTATGGATATTACCGACGGGATTAAGGATACCAACCTATCTTATCGTTTCATCGGTGAATATGAAGATAGCGACTATTGGCGTAACTTTGGCACCAATCGTAACTGGACAGTCGCACCATCACTGATGTGGAGCGATGAATCAACAGAATTAGTACTGTCTTACCTACATCAACATTATTTGATTCCCTATGATCGTGGCACCATCTACGATACCGATAATAATAAGTTTGTTGATGTGAGCCGCCGCACCCGCCTTGACGAACCCTTCTCTAAAATTGAAGGTGACTCAGACATGGCCAAAATTTCTTTAAACCAAGAATTAATCAATGGTTGGAATCTTGATGCACGCTATGCCTATTCACAAGATGATTTTAAAGCTGACCAAGTTCGAACCTTAGGTTATAACTCCGAAACTGGGGTTATTACTCGCCGAGCAGACACCCGTGGTTATTACAAGCGTAAGATTCATGCTGTACGCACAGATGTGACTGGTACCGTAGATACTTTCTCTAAACGCAGTGATGTCTTATTTGGATTGTCATACGATAATGAAAAAACTCGTCGCGCTAAATTGCAAAAAGGCAGTAAAAATACCAGCATGACAATTGATGATATTGAATACGGCAATATCGACCAAGTGGATTACGATTCCTCTAAAAACAAAGAGGAATATGAGACTATAAATACCGCATCAATTTATGCGCAAGACCAATTACATCTCAATGATGAATGGATTGTTGTTGGTGGTCTACGTTATCAATACTTTGATATTAAAGCAGGCCGAGGTGACACAGAAAACACCAAAACCGATGGAGACGCGCTACTACCAAACGCTGGTTTAGTATGGAAAGTAAGCCCGATGATCTCTTTCTATACTAACGTTGGTAAGACTTTCCGACCAAACAGTTCCATGACCAGCGCTTATGGTAACTTAGATCCAGAACAAGGCATTTCTTATGAGTTAGGCAGCAAGTTTGATGTCAATGAACGCTTTAATGCCACATTGGCTGCTTATTACGCGCGTAAGAAAAACGTGGCCTATTCAGAGACAGTTGATGGCGAAAAAGTTTACAAAACGGCTGGCCTAGTTAGAGCACAAGGTATCGAATTCGATATGACAGCGCAGGTTACTGACCGCCTACAAGCCATTGGTAGCTATGCGTTCACGGACACAAAAGTGCTTGAAGATCCGAGTTATGAAGGTAAAGCATTACCTAACGTAGCGAAGCATACCGCTTCTATCTTCTTATCTTACGATCAGGGCAACTTGTTCCAAGATAACGACAACCTACGTTACGGTGGCGGTGTACACGGCGCTAGTAAACGCGCTGGCGATAACGATAACTCATTCTACTTGCCTGAGTATGCGATTGCCGATCTATTTGCCGCGTATACATTTGAAACCAGTAACCCAATTAAGGTGCAGTTGAATTTGAATAACATCTTCGACAAAACCTATTACACGTCATCGATTGGTAATTCAGCGTATTCCGTTGCGGTGGGCCAACCATTTAATGCGACATTAAATGTTAGTATGGCATTCGGCGCAATGTAACCGAACTTTAACGATACAGAAAGGCCAGCTCACAGAGCTGGCCTTTCTTATTACTATCATCTAATGGTGACTTTCACTTATAACTCTAATAGCCCAAAGACGTCAGTTCAGCATCAATATCTACCGCTGGTTTATTTCGTAGAACTTGAGCGGCGAGCTCCGTCCGGTTGGTAAAGAATCCATCGACACCAGACTTAACATAGCGTTCGAAGTCTACTTTCTGATCAACAGTATAAGCATGTACCAACAAGCCTTTAGCGTGACTCATTTTTACCATCCACGGTTCAGCCAAATCCATGTAACTAAATTGACTAGAAAAACGTCCTTGGTGATGAGTTTGAACGGTTGATGGCCCAACACCAATCGCCCCATGTTCTTTGGCAAAATCTAACCATTTTTCGAATGCTTGTTTAGATGCAACTTTTACATGCGCGTAATAGTCAGCATAGGACTCATCCGCCGCTTTCTTTTGCCCGGGAGCAGCATCAATATACCCATCTCCTGTCCATAATAATAAAATTTTAGGCACATCCGGCATCACCTTTTGCAAGGCAACTAAACTGGGTTTCTCAAATGTTTGCAAAATGATTTTTCCGTCATGCTTCTTATCCAGCCAGTGCTCACGCTTAAGAAAATTAGCTAAATCTTTTTCTATACCCGGAAAAAGTTTAGGTACTTTCGTTTCTATATAGAGGCCTACAGGATGAGAGCATGCATGAGCAATATCGCTCACTTGCTTCAGAGTTACGATAGATAAACCTTTAAAGCTGGATCGTGCTCTTGTCGGATAACGGTGATTGAACCAACTACCCGCATCGAGTCGCTGTAACTCTTGCCAAGTAAAGTGGCTGACAGGCTCGTTTGCTCGTTTAGGGAACACCTTCTCAATGTTGGTGGTACGTTTGAGATTGTTATCATGCAGAGCGATTAGTTTACCATCTTTCGTGCGTTGCAAATCGAGCTCTAAATAATCAGCCCCAATTTCACAAGCGAGTTTATAAGCGGGTAACGTTGATTCAGGAGCGTCATATGAGTCTCCTCGGTGAGCAATGATCGCATGTTCAGGAATATCGAAAGCCCAAACAGTCGAAAGTGGTACAATAGTTAGAATAGTTAGAGCAAGAAATTTCCATAAATATTGAGGTTTTTTATCATTTATTAGCAAAACTATCTCCTTGTTTTATGTGAATTATTACTGTAACAAATCATCACTATCAAATAAAATCAAAAAAACATAATCAAAAATTTGATGCAAGAAGTTTAATATTCGATAAAGATAAAAATATAAAAAAGCATAAAATTATAAAATTATAATGAACAATGTTTTTTAAAGTTTGACACTTATATATAAATACGAAAGAATACACTCATCACTGCGTTACTATAAATACGCCTTTAAATTAATATAACACTTCTATTAAAAATATATAACTTACTCATTTTATTAACAGTATACTTATGATAAATAAAGCTTTAATCAATGCACTATGTACAATTGGGATGTTTTTGCTAGTCATCGGATGTATCCAACTAGATATTTTATATTTTCACAATAACATGGGTGAAGAATCTGTCACCGAAACAATGCAGCTTATTATGCTAGGAATTACCATCTATAGTTTTATTAAAATAGGAAAAGTAAAACCAGAACTGCGCCACGCCGCTTTTCTTATTGCTGCTTTCTATACTGTGCTTTTCATCCGAGAAAACGATGGAGCACTTGACTATATCTACCATGGTGCTTGGGAAGTACCCGCTCTTTTAGTTACTGCCATAGGTATAAGATTGGCTTATAAAGGTGGCAAGAATACAATCGAACAAATGGCTACAATACTTAAAACTAAACATATGAATGGTGTGATTACATCAACATTAATGTTACTCGTTTTCTCACGGTTATATGGTATGAAAGAGTTGTGGTCTAGCCTAACTAGTGAAAGCTATGCTCGTGTAATAAAAAATATATCTGAAGAAAGCATTGAATTATTATGTTATTCATTAATAGTTTATAGCACAATATATTTATATAAAGAGCTCGTAAAAAATGAGATAAATGAACCTTATAATAGTTCATTTCAATCTATTGAAAATTAAAATATATTATCATTTTTATTTATAAAAGAGCCGCATGTAAAATGCGGCTCTTTTTAACTATTTATACCTCAGGATAACCTTGTGGATTTTCCGATTGCCAACGCCATGTATCTTGAGTCATTTCATCGAGAGAGCGCGTTGCAGTCCACCCAAGGTCTTGTTTGGCCTTCGCAGGATCTGCCCAGCATTCAGCAATATCACCAGGGCGACGGTCAACTAATTTATAAGGAATGGTTGTACCACATGCTTTTTCAAATGCTTTCACCATATCCAACACGCTATATCCAATACCAGTACCTAGGTTATAAATATGCAGTCCGTCTTTGGTACCAACATTTTTTAGTGCTGCAATATGACCATCAGCTAAATCCATAACATGGATATAATCACGGACACCCGTACCATCTTTAGTCGGATAATCAGAGCCGAACACGGATAAGAATTCGCGACGACCTACGGCAACTTGAGATACAAAAGGCATCAAGTTATTTGGAATCCCTTGCGGATCTTCGCCTAATTGGCCTGACGGATGTGAGCCAACAGGATTGAAATAGCGCAGTAACGTAATGCTCCAGTCTGGATTCGCTTTTTGAAAATCAGTCAGACATTCTTCAACCATCAACTTGCTTCGACCATAAGGGTTGGTTGCACTCGTTGGAAAATCTTCGCGAATTGGCACACTTGCGGGATCACCATATACGGTTGCTGAAGAGCTAAATACAATAGATTTAACGCCCGCTTCGCGCATCGCATCAACCAAAACCAATGTGCCATTCACGTTATTGTCATAATACTCCAGCGGCTTTTGCACCGATTCACCGACCGCTTTTAACCCAGCGAAGTGAATCACCGCATCGACCTTATGAGACGTCATCACATCAACGAGTAATGCTTTATCACGAACATCACCATTAACGAAGACTGGGCGCTGCCCCGAAACAGCTTCGATACGATCTAACACCGTCGGTTTGCTGTTATATAGGTTATCGATGATCACAGGCGTCATACCTGCTGAGATCATTTGAATACAAGTATGGCTGCCAATATAGCCCATACCGCCGGTTACTAATACCTTCATTCCTAGCCTCCTTTGACGTTAGGTCGATTGTAGCGACTAAAATCTTGAAAATCACGCGGTTAACGTCATGCCTACCGTTACTTTTACAGGATACTGACCTTGATTCACTATTCCATTACTTTCTCCTTGAGCAGAAGGTCACAGCTTCACATAGGTCTAACACAATTATGGGAACAAGATTCAGGTTAGTAGCAACAAAAAGCGCCACTATTTCATGGCGCTTTTCAAACTTAACTCATACTCACAGCTATACCCAAGTAACCTCAAGATGCTGTTTCAGCGAGAATGTATTCGCTCTTAGGCAAGGCACTGATTTGAAGACATAGTCATTCTACGTTGAAAATCAGTAACACCGCCTAGGAGCGAATACAACTCGCCCTTTGGGAGCTCATCAACAAACCTATTTCTGCGCTCAATCACGTTAAAAGGGAATGACCATTCTTGCCGTGATTGAGCTTGACCTAGGCTCGTTTATGAAGCTCTGAATCCTGCATCTTGAGGTCATTTGGGTATATATCATTTTGTTGGGGTATCAAGGCATCCCCAGCACTTTAGCCAATGCCTGTGGATAACCACGGTCATCCGCCATTTGCAGTGCTTTTTCCTCCACCTGCTGCGCGGTCAGTGACAAACTAATCGGATGATTAAGTTCAATCGAATGCTGATCAACATCAGCCAATTGCCAAGTGGCGACTATCTTTTGTATTGCTTCTAATGCGGATGAACCTTTTACGATCTCGATCCGGGCATAGTGATCATCTTCAAAACTCACATCCGCCGCTCGCAATGTTGCATCTTCACCGGGTATTTGCTGAGCACCAAATAATGGCTTACCTGCAATATCGGCAGTGACAAATGACGGCACAAACTGACTCATATGATCTATGGCTCTGCCTGTCCGTTCTATTTGCGCATCTAACGACCACCCCTGATTCAATTTAGCGGCTAGATAACTTGGTAGCTTAGGCTGAGCTGAGCGTAAATCAGAGGACACCAAACCATCTTTAAATAACGTGATACCTTCCGTCATGCCATGCAGCTGAAATACACCATCTGCATACGGTGTTAACTGTGCCATGCCTTGAGGAGTGCCTCGAGGACCATGGAAAATCACTTCAGGCCATGATTGGCAACAATCTTGCCAATGAGTCACATAGGCGGCTTTAAACTCCACCAGACGATGGCGATAATGTTTGGCCATGTCATCAATCGACCCCGTTTGGTAACCACACGCATTAATGACATAGTCAGCGCTGATCACCACAGTTTCACCACTGTGATTCAATAAGGTGATCAACCATTTACCGTCGACATATTGCATATCAATGACTGTTGTACTCAACCGAACATCGCAATTTGGCATTCTGTCTAGGGCTAATTCAGCACTGGCACCTAAACGAAAAACGCTCCAACCATACTCTTGCACTGCGATTAGAGGGTATTTTATTGCATCCAGATCCACATTTTGCACA
This sequence comes from Vibrio nitrifigilis, assembly GCF_015686695.1. Taxonomy (NCBI): domain Bacteria; kingdom Pseudomonadati; phylum Pseudomonadota; class Gammaproteobacteria; order Vibrionales; family Vibrionaceae; genus Vibrio; species Vibrio nitrifigilis. The sequence goes on from NZ_JADPMR010000004.1 coordinate 1,159,156, forward strand.
ACAGGAATTAGCCAATCTTCCAGTGTCTGTGGATTAATCGGCTGAATCTTATTTGCAATCGCTTCTAATTCTTCACGTTGATAGGTACAAAAATACTGGTCTGGTTCCCCTAACAACTTATTCCGAGCATCCTCATCCACCAGTTGCTGATAAGCGCTACGAATCACCTCTAAGCGAGGAACAATATCTTGTGGTTGTCCAGGATCAGAATGCGGGACAGCAATAACAGTAGGACGTTTGTTTAGCGTATGAGGATACAGACGAATGGTTTCTAAAGACTGACTCAATAATTCAATACACTGCTGCTCAGAAATTTCCCGGTACAGGTTGCCACCAGCATGCAAATGACAAATAGGTGGGCCATTCACTAAGCCTGGTCCTTTTTCAACCAGTAATACCTGTTGTCCAAGCTCTCCGAGGTGTACTGCTGCGGTAGCACCAGCGACTCCACCACCGATCACAGCGATAAGAGGTTTGACGGCTTGCGGGTTTTTTTTAGACATTATCTCTCTACTCATCATTATCTCCCGCTATTGTAATCCTTGCTCACAGTGAAAAAAATCACAACTTTTACGCGGTTTTATTCACACTCCGTAGTGCTTACTGTTACTGAAAGCGTGAGCAAATTCAAGCAACAAGTTTCAGCACGAAATTTATGCATAGGCATATACACGAATACTAAATTTTCAAGGCAAAATTTGCAAAAAAAAAGCTTGACTGAGATCTTCCAGATCGTTCGATTTCGCCTTTTGTGCATAACGAATTCACGCCCTCCTGAGGTGGTACAATGGCTAGCGGCAGATCATGAGTTATCAACAGCTAAAGTTATCCAAAACTTTATCCACTGATTTTGTGGATAACTAAGCAAGTTTTCCCCTGCGACCTTAGCTAAACGCTTTATTTATTGGAACCAACAAACGACGAATTAAACTGCTGATCACCACAGCTAATATGGCAAAAGTCACCACAGGAAGAGCTATCCACAGCATGACGTGAAACGTTGGAGTGAGGTTAAATCCATACTTCATCATCAGGCCCACCACTAGCTCAGCGCCCGCACTTGCAACAAGACCACCGACAAGAGCCATGATGCCATATTCCAACCAAATGGTATTGGCAACTCTTCGACGACTTGCTCCCAATGTCCTATATAAACGAATCTCGTTTTGACGCTGACTTAAACTTAACCGCAACAACGTAAAGATAAGCAATAATCCAGCGACCACGCCCAAAGCAGCAAGCACAGTAATAGACCAGACAATCTGGCGTAACAGAGACTCAATCTTGGCCCCCATCGTCCTGATATCAAGGACACTCACAGTCGGGTGCGCTCGAGATAACTGAACCAATAACGACTCATGATGTTGAGTTAATCGAAAACTGACTAACCAAGTAGCAGGCATATTCGCCATGACATCCGGACTGAAAATAAAATAAAAGTTAGGCTTCATCTGTCGCCACTCTACGTGACGAATGGTATTAACTTGAGCGGATAACGTCTGGCTATTAATAACAAACGTTAACGTGTCACCAATTTGTATACCTAAATCCTCCGCTAAGTCTTGCTCAACCGAAACGCCAGCATGGGGGGTCCACTTACCTGCAATAACGTCGTTGTAATCAGGTAATACTGAACTCCATGTAAAATTAATCTCACGCCGCAGCGCATCATGCCCCTCACGACCTTCCGCTCGCGATTTAGCATCGATACCATTAATTTCAGTGAGTCGTCCCCGAGTGATTGGATAGGCGGGGGACCGCTCTACACCCGCTTTATCCAGCGCATCCAGATAAGATTGTTTTTCATACGGTGCGATATTCAAAGCAAATGCGTTCGGCGCATCCGGCGGTATTGTTTTACTCCAATCGCTCAGTAAATCAGTGCGAACCAACCACATGACAGCCAGTAACATTAAAGATAAGGCCAGCGCACCAAATTGAAGGCTTGATGCCTTTCCAGAACGGTTAATTCGACTCAAGGCCAATGTTAATGTTGGATGAATGGCAACTTTGCTCAAAAGATGTGTTATCAATAAGCTCACACCGCCCAAAACAACAAACAGAACGCAAATACCAACGAAAATCATCCATACCAACACATTATCAAAATAGACCGTTAGCAACGGTATTATCGGCACCAGTAGTAACAGCCAGATTTTGCGTTGTTTGACTTCTAGAGAGCCCTGCCCCATAACACTGGAAGCGCTAATATTCAGTAGTTGATGAAATGGAATCCCTAATGCTGGAACAGCAATCAAGAAACAAGTAACTAATGCGGTATAACAGGGTGTCCAGCCGTAACCAGGCAATGGGGTCGGCAACATATCTTTTAAAGGCAAGCGCAACAGATATTCCAGACCAACGCCTACTAATAAGCCTAACGCTGATGCAGAGATAAATAAGATCATCAATTGGATTGCCAACCAACGAATAATCCACGTTTTTCTCGCTCCCAAGCTTTTAAGCATTGCTATCGTTTGTCTGCGGCTCGAAACATAATGCTGGCAGGTCAACACTAACGTAGTCGCGGCCATCATAATGACAATAGCAACGGTTAAAGAAAGATATTGTTCGGTGCGGTCAAACACATCCGATGTACGACTCGCGCTGTTTTTGTCACGCCATTTATCACTAGGGCTTAGCACAACACTCTTTTTAAGTTTTTCAATCGATTGTTCATTACCATTGATAAACAACTGATATTGCACCCGACTTCCTGTCTGCACTGCACCTGTTTTAGCGACATCTTCACGGCTAATAAACGCACTAGGCATTTGCTGAAACGGATTAAAACTCAGACCCGGCTCTTGCTCTATTACCCCGTTAATCGTGAAATCAGCATCGCCAATGGCTAAGTGGTCCCCTACTTTGACATTAAGCTGAGCTAAAATTCTCTCATCAAGCCAAAGCTCTCCTGGACGCACGTGGCGCTGCACTAAACTATCCGTTTTTAGGCGCAATTCTCCGCGCAATGGATAACGTTCATCCACCGCTTTGACCGAAATTAACTGCATTTTGTTATCATCACTAAATGCCATCGTGCCAAAGCGAATCATCTGCGCGGTGACCAACTGCTCTGCATTACTTTGTTTCAACACCTGTGGGGGAATCGGATTCGCAGAGACAAAAACCGTATCCGCTGTTAGCGCATCTTTTCCCTGTTTTACAATCACCTGTTCCATTCTTGCAGCCAAAGCCGTCAACGCAAAAACACAAGCAATAATGAGTGTTAACGCCAAAACCACAGGCCAAAGCTTTCCTTGACGAATTTCCATGACGCTCCAATGGAATAGACGTCCATTCATCTGCAAACCGGTTAAATGACGGCTCATGACTGTTCCTCCAACTCTCCGCTATGCATGTAAAAGCGCCGTTGGCATCGCTCGGCTAATGCAGGATCATGAGTGACAAGTACTAACGTGGTGCCGTGTTGTTGGTTCAAATCAAACAAAAGATCAACAATCGTTTTTGCGGTTTCTTGGTCGAGGTTCCCCGTGGGTTCATCAGCAAACAAAATTTTGGGTTGAATCATAAATGCCCGGGCTAAAGCAACGCGCTGTTGCTCGCCACCAGACAGTTGCTCGGGTGTGTGATCGATCCGATGACCAAGTCCAACGGATTCCAATAACGCTTTTGCCCGAGTGACATTTTCTCTTTCACCTTTGAGCAAACAAGGTAAAGTTACATTTTCTATCGCGGTCAAACTAGGAATTAACAGGAAACTCTGGAATACAAAGCCAACCGAATCGGCCCGAATCGCTGCACGTTGTTCATCACTCATGGTAGAAAGCGATTGGCCAAGAATCGCAATATCGCCTGAGCTGGGAGTATCCAAGCCAGCGAGTAATGTCATCAACGTTGACTTGCCAGCCCCCGAGGTACCAACGATAGCAACACTTTGTCCAGATTCTATAGAAATATTTACATCTTTGAGGATTGTTAAATGTTCTTGTTTGGTGGAGACTGTTTTAGATACAGAATTTGCAGAAATAATGGATGATTGCATGATTAAACTTCTTTCCTTGCTGTTTCTTTTGATGTGTTCCACCAGCGCCATGAGCCAGACTTTAATGATTCTTGGTGATAGTCTCAGCGCGGGTTACCGAATGCCAATTGAACAAGCTTGGCCCAGTTTACTCAGTAGCAAACTTAAAGAAAAAGGTAAAAATGTTACCATTGTTAACGCAGCGATCTCTGGCGATACATCAGGTAACGGACTGGCGCGTTTACCAGGTCTACTCCAACAACATCATCCTAATATCGTATTAATAGAACTCGGTGCGAACGACGGTTTGCGAGGTTTTCCGACACAAGTCTTGGAATCCAATCTCAACCAAATTATCACTCAGATAAAACAATCCAATAGCAAAGCTATTCTAATGCAAATCCGTATGCCACCCAATTATGGCAAACGCTATACCCAAGCTTTCGCCAATGTGTTTTCCGATGTCGCTAACGCAACAAACACGCCCGTCATCCCCTTTTTCTTGGCGAGTATCATTACTCGCCAAGATTGGATATTTGAAGATGGATTACACCCAAGACCAAAAGCTCAGCCGTGGATCGCTAACTTTATGGCACAATCATTATTGCCCTATCTCTAACAAGCATATACCTAAATGAACTCAAGCTGCTCAATTCTGTGGGTTTGAACTCATTTGGGTATATAAATACCGATTAAATTTAACGTTTTATACACACTCGCTTACCCATACTAACCGCCGCAATAATTTGTCAATAATCGACACTTTTAATGGTCTAGCTCAATAAATCCCCGCTATTGCTCATGTATTCTTGTCTATTCTTCTCAACACGATGGTGACAATAATGCACATAGAACCCGTTATTAAGGGTGTTGTGGCAAAAACCGCACACCCATTAGGTTGTGAGCAAGCAGTCTTACAACAAATTGAATACGTGAAAACGGCAAAACCGATCACTAAAGGACCGAAACGAGTTCTGATCTTGGGTGCATCTTCTGGTTACGGGCTTGCGGCTCGAATTGCGCTAACCTTCGGTGGCGCCGAAGCAGATACAATTGGCGTTTCATTAGAAAGAACTCCAACGGAATCCCAAAGCGGAAGTGCTGGTTTTTACAATAATTTTTACTTTAAGCAACAAGCAGAAAAAGCTGGACGTATTGCGGTTAATTTGCAAGGTGATGTTTTTTCTCAAGACATGAAAGATCAAGTTATTGAAGCCATTGAAACCTACTTCGAAGGAGAAGTAGACCTTATTATCTATAGTATTGCGAGCAGTAAACGCCGCCAACCAGATAATGAGAAGTTTTGGCGTTCATACATCAAACCAATTGGCGATGCTGTCGCGGGATCAACCGTCGTTCTCGAGAATGACGCTTGGAGCAATTTGCAACTCGAGCCAGCCACAAATGAAGAGCTAAGTAGCACCATCAAAGTCATGGGTGGTGAAGATTGGGAGAACTGGATTGATGCGCTTATTAATGTCGATTCTATTGCCCAAGGCTGTAAAACCATTGCTTTTTCATACATGGGCCCAGAAATTACGCACCCAATCTATCTTGATGGAACATTAGGCCAAGCGAAAATTGACCTACACCAAACCAGTCATTCACTTAATTTGAAACTAGCAAATTACGACGGTGGGGCCTTTGCCACTGTGTGTAAAGCTATCGTCACCAAAGCAAGTATGGTTATTCCTGGTTTGAGCCCATACATGACTGCCTTATATAAAGTCATGAAAGCTGAAGGCACGCACGAAACAGGTATCCAACAGATGCAACGTTTATTCAGTGAAAAACTGTTCTTAGACACAGTACCTGTCGATGGTGAACGGTTGATTCGTATGGATGATCATGAATTAAGTGAGCAAACTCAAACAGCGGTCAATACCCTACTAGCACAAATGAATGAAGCGAATTTTGCTCAAATCGGTGACTATGCAGGTTTCAAACAAGAGTTTATGCACCTCAACGGGTTTGGCTTCGATAACGTTGACTATGCACAAGATGTCGATCTGAGCATCTACAAAAAAGATAACGAATGGGCATAAATTACACTGTAAATTACACCCCAAAAAGCAATGAGCAACTGTGTTAAAAGCCTGAGTTTACTCAGGCTTTCTTCATCGAGTGAATAAAACATCCAACGAGATTTAAGGAATTGGCCATTGCTGTGGTTATTGAGCTTAACCTGTAGTTGTCTTTACAACTGACATCTTGAGGCCACTGTATCATGTTCTATAGTTAACCTTGAATACAAGGTAACTTTCTTCTTCACGTTCAATATACCTTTACTCTCACTAAGTCGGTTTTTATAATCCACCCCCTTTATAGACATTCAAAGACGAGCAGCAATACGATGGAACAATTAACATCGCGCCTGAAGAAACTCGAAAAGCAGAATTATCGCGCTTACCAACAGATTAAAGGCCAATATGATTTTGGAGACTTCACTCTGTATATCGATCATACACAGGCCGACTCACATGCTCCGGCATCGCGACTACGAGCATTTCGCGCGTGGTCTTTAACTGGGCTCCAGTGGTTACTCGATTCCTCACCTGCGTATCAGATTGCAGCCCGAGATTTCATCGCTCGTAGTTTTGCTGAGTTTGCTCGTCATGAGACAGCGGTATCTATCGCACTGACGGGGCAAACCGTTCTCGACTCAACTTCCGTACTATTTACCGAAGAAGGCATTGAACTACGTTTTCGAGTTGACCTTCCTGCTGAAGGCCGCAATATTTTAGCTAAAAAGGCCCTGAATCTATTAACGTTTCATCTACCGAAATTCATTCGTCGTGCGACCATCGCTCGAGAACTTGATATTGACGCGCTCAAACATCATTGTGAAGTCATTGAAGACCAACAGAGCTTACGATCTCAGTTATCTGAGCAGGGCTTAGTGGCTTTTGTTGCAGACGGAAGCATTCTGCCTCGTCTTGCTGGTAATAGTGACTTACCCATGCAAGATGCTATCGCTTTTAGTGCTCCTGAATCATTGGCGGTGACGTTAACAGCACCAAATAAGGGCAATGTTCGCGGCTTAGGTATAAAGAAAGGGATTACCCTCATTGTTGGTGGTGGCTTTCATGGTAAATCAACGCTTTTAACCGCAGTTGAACGATCCATTTACGATCATATTTCCGGCGATGGGCGTGAATACATCGTAACTGACCAAAACGCGATGAAGATCCGAGCAGAAGATGGTCGTTGTGTACATAACCTAAACTTGTCAAATTACATCAACCACTTACCAATGGGAAAAGCAACTGATGACTTTAGTACTCAGGATGCTTCGGGCTCCACTTCCCAAGCTGCTTGGTTACAAGAATCGATCGAAGGTGGCGCTTCAACGTTGCTGATCGATGAAGATACATCAGCGACTAACTTCATGATCCGTGATGAACGAATGCAGGCTTTAGTCGCAAAAAATGACGAGCCCATCACTCCGCTCGTTGACCGAATTGGTCAGTTGCGCGATCAATTAAATATCTCAACATTAATCGTCATGGGCGGATCTGGCGATTATCTTGATGTTGCGGATACAGTCATTCAAATGCACGACTACCAAGCCGTTGATGTGACAGAAAAAGCACAAGCAATAATGCAACAATATCCGAGTGAACGCACTAATGAGTGTGAAACACCACTCGCAAATTTCAAACCACGCCAATTTAACCGGGGCTCTTTACAAAAAATTCTGGCCGACGGCAAATTTCGCGTCACGCCAAAGGGGAAAGAAGCATTACGCTTTGGTAAAGAAACTATCGATATTAGCGCTTTAGAACAATTAGAATCGGCTAGCGAAGTACACGCGATTGGTTGGTTATGGTTTCTGTTTGCACAACAACCGAGTTGGTCATCAAATATCATTCAGGAGTTTGACCACTTACTCAATAGTCATTGGCATGAACACCTGCCTAAGCATGGCGATTTAGCTCGTCCACGCCGTTTGGATATTTTAGCGACACTCAATCGCATGCGCCAATCGCAGTTTAAAGCTTAATTAAAAAAGGAGAGCAATAACATTGCTCTCCTTTTCCTTAAACTAGCGCGAAATATCTCGCATTTAATGGTCACAACGCAGCACGTGCCACGCCTCACACAAGATTCTAAATTTATCTGAGTTGCCATTTTCTCTGTCTGGATGCCAACGTAAAGCAAGCTTGCGCCATGTTTTACGAATATCACTCCATGTTGCTGACTCATCCAATTCAAACAAACGCAACGCTTGTAGTCGATTTAAATTCTTGTGCTCGGTTTCATCTCCACCGACAAACTTACGATAGCGAGTCCAAAATTCATTCAGTAGGCGTCTAACTTCACCTTCGCTCGCCTCATAATTTGACCATTCCATATAATAATCTCGGAGTGGATCATCAGTATCAATATAGTGCATGTCACTACGAAACATTGGACTAAGCACAATGTTCATTGCTTCTACTTGTAACCACTTTTCTGGGTACAAAGTATCTTGGAGCTGATACAGCGCATTCATCATGAGGAAGTTACGTTTGAACAAATCCTTCTCAGGTGCATCATCCAAGTTCGGCATAAATCCTAATTCGCCAAGATGGGAAGCTAACGTGTGCACTTTCCATCCGGATGATTGGTGCTTCAATACTTCAAAAATAGGCCAAACAAGCGGATTTTCCATTTCTGTTTGGAACGTTTTTGTGAGGTGTTGAGTTTCTAACATAGCGCATCCACTGCAAGTTTCGTCGTACCATTCAAATCCATTCCCTGCTCTTTGTCGATAGACGTAGATGGAGAAATAACAGGATTTTGACCTAGAGTCCATTTACTGATGTCGAGTAGCATCAATATTTCCCCTCAAAAGCACGAAGCAGTCCCAAGCCTATTTATCGATACATCTAAGCGATAAACAACGCGGCATCAAACTGTTAACTGAGGTATGACACGGCTCTAGCAATAAGAATAGAACAAGGTAGATAATTGTACGTAAAAAATGACTAATATTTTTAGAGAGTTAACGTTTTTCCCTCGGTAACCTCAAAGTATAAGGATACATACTCATGACCGTTCCTCGTCATCTAACGTGGTTAACATTAATTTACGCCTTGCTTTTTGTCTTTTCGGCTGTTGCCCCTACCTCTCGTTCCGTTTGGATTGCTGAAATTATTCCTGTCGTGCTTATTCTCGCCATGATCTGGTGTGTGTCACTCTATATGCCCTTCAGCAAAACAGCTTATATATTAATGTTTATTTGGATAGCCCTGCATACAATAGGGGCACGATATACCTTCGCCAATGTTCCTTTCGATTGGTTTAATCACATGATTGGTTCATCACGGAATGATTTTGATCGTGTGGCGCACTTTGCTATCGGCCTTTACGCCTATCCTATTGCTGAGTTTGTGATTCGTCGTAAACTCGCCCACACATGGTTAGCAAGAGTGTTTGCTCTGTTCGCAATTATGAGCCTTGCTGCAAGCTATGAAATCATCGAATGGTGGTACGCTTCGCTTGCTGGCGGGGAAGATGGTGCGGCATTTTTAGGTTCGCAAGGTGATATTTGGGATGCTCAAAAAGACATGTTATGCGATACCCTCGGCGCTATCGCTGCACTCATTCTGCTGAGTTGGCAATGTGGTGCCAACTCAGCACGTTTTAAATAGGGCTAATGAGCTTGGGTGTTTTGTTTAATCCACGCTAAATAAGGGTGGAAGCCTTCAGTAAAAGGAACTTGAATAATTTGCGGCACATCGTAATCATGTTGTGCCGTAATAGCTTGCTCTACATCCACGTAACATTCGCGCTGAGTTTTGATCACCATTAATATTTCATTGTCGTGGCAGATTTCACCCTGCCACACATAATGGCTCTCAATAGGCATGGTTTGAATGCATGCGGCCAACTTTTTATCCAGCAAACTTTGAATCAATTCTTGTGCGTTTTCCGCACGCTGCGTCGTTGTTAGTACGATGCAAAAATCTTGGGGGTTCATTACCTACCTCCAAAGGAAATCATCACATAATTTTAGCTGACTTCCTTAACGTGATAAATGTTTAATACCCAAATGACAATCAAACCAAATTTAAATACTTAAATATTGTTCAACTTCACTTAATTTATGCATGACTGCCACAACTTTACTATCCAGAAAATCATGAGCTTCAATACGCTCTGCTGCAACTTTATCACTTTCAACATCACTGAACTGAGCGGGTTGTTTCACCAACGATAAATGTTCTATCGGTGATACTTGTTTAATAGCGGGCTTAAAATGAATCGTGTCTACTCCCGCACTAATCCCAGCTTCAATACCTTGATAAGTATCATCAATATAGACACATTGATCGAGACTATAGCCCATATTCATCGCACAATAATGAATTAAATCCGGTTCAGGTTTCCAACTATTTGCATCAAATGCAGAATAGATTTGATCATCGAAATAGCTACGCAAACCACACAGTTCTAATAGCGATTCAATTTTATCTTTGGGTGAGTTAGATGCCACACAAACATCAATATGATGACGACGTAATTGCTCGAGTAGGGAGACAGCACCAGACATTGGGCGCAACTGATGGTCAAATAACTCATGCGTTCGATGCCGATATTCTATTTCTAGTGAATCGATATCAGCATTAACACCGGTTTTTTCAACGAGCCTATTGAGCAGTTCAGCAACCAAACCACCATCAAAACTCTCTACCACATCATCAAGTGTGAGCACCGCGCCCAATTCTTGGAACAAGCCAAGAAGCACCTGACAACATAGCCGTTCACTGTCTACTAATGTGCCTTCACAATCAAAAATCACACATTGCTTGTTATTATTGTGCATACGGTGGCTTCACCATCATAAATTTCGGTTAATGCAGTGTATGCGCAGATGATTATCAAGTAAGGACAGAGTTAACAGAATAATCTCTTGCCTATTGGGCAATGTAAATATATTCAAACCAAGTCACTAAACGGTGCTTAATCAGCTAAATCAACAACAAAATAGAGTGACTTAAGCCATGCACCGATTACATTAATTCTGGGTAAGCGTTTTCACCAAAAGATTCTAGCCATACTCGTTCGGGACAAACCGAACATTGGGCGGAATGATTGGCAATGACCTGGTTGATAAATACGTGACTGTGACTGAATTCTTGGTTGTCACACATGACTACATCAGAAATTAACCACTGATTATCATCGATGGTCAAGAGGGCTGCCGCAACGGCTTCTCCTTGAGAAAATCCGAGATAAAGAGTGCAAGGTTCTGAATAGATAATTTGCGTGAAAAATTCGACTAGTGCTTCTTTTTCTTCCGGTGCAGTTACCCGATTCGCTTGCAGCAAAGAAAACATGATCGTCATGCGGTGAAAGTCAGCGGCAAGCACGTTGGGATGAAGGCTCTGCTGGTGCGATGGTGAATCAGTGAATGGAATAGCTGATGCTTTCTGGCTGAGTGATTCATAGACCTGACGTCCTCTGATACTTTCAGGTGTTGGGTAATCGACCTCTACTTGCTGCCATAACCAGCGATTTTTCACGTTTAGTAGTTGAGAAGGCATCGTCGTCATAATATTGGTTCATCTATCCTGAACAGTCTGAGAAAGCTTTAACATCAGCATGAAACAGATGGTAAAATAACTGTAACTTAAGTGGAATAACAAGAATCTGAGTCTGGAGCATACTGAGCATTGCGGCTAGCAACAAGGTATTTGTACTGATTTATACCCAAATGACCAAATTTTCAAATCAGTGCTGTGCCTAAAAGCCAATACATTCGCACTGAAAAAGCATCTTAAGGTAAGTTTGGTATAAAATTAACAAGGCAAAAAAGCGATATTTGAATCTAAATCACGTCCATATTCTAGGGCATAAATAGAGTTTACCTTCTAGCGAGTGCACTGATTTGATAGCATAGGATAACTTAGTAGCTGTTGTACAATGTCGCTCATGTCAGGCACAGCTCAGACGAATAATGGATCAAAGAATATGTTAAAAAGAATACTTGGTGTGGCCATCATCGCTTTAGTATTGAACGGCTGTGATAACTCAGAGGTGGGTGATGTCAGCCTTGGGCTTTTCACCACCAAAGATATCAAAATCGACACATTAAATGACCCCATCGTGACAGGTGTCACTTGCCATATCGCAAGTATTGAAGCAAACCTTAGCCTATCAGACCCATCCGATTCATCCATTGCGTGTCGCCAAACCGGCGAAATCACACCAGAAATGATCGCTGATATTGATAAATCGAACTCAGGTGAAATTGTGTTCAAAAAATCAAAAAGCATTTTCTTTAAGTCAATGAAAATACGCCGCATATTTGATGCTAAAAACCAAACACTCATGTATGTTTCTTATTCAACAAAAGAAACTTCTGGCAGTTTTAAACACAGTTTATCGACAGTTCCATTATGGGGAACTAAGGCATTTAATGCTTTCCCAGCTGATAACAAATAAAGTCGACACGTACACTCTCTGATGTAATTTCAGAGAGTGTCAATCCGTTATTGATAGATCAAAAAATCCAATACCTCACCTATTTTATGCTATTATCCGCGAAATTTTTTTGTAGCTGAATCCTCATGAAATTTCCTGGACAACGTAAATCTAAACACTATTTCCCAACAGAAAAACGCGACCCTCTCGTGAAACAAATGCAGCAAGCCCCTGTACTGTATAACCCAACCATTATTGGGATAGGGCAAACCCTTGTTGATATTGAAGCGAAGGTCGACACCGAATTTCTAAATAAATACGGATTGAGTAAAGGACACTCACTTGTTGTCGAGGAACAGACAGCCGATGCTCTCTACCAAGAGCTGGTCGACAGGGAATTAATAACCCACCAACACCCTGGTGGCACAATTGGTAATACATTACACAACTATTCTGTACTTGCTGACAGTAAATCTGTCTTACTCGGCGTGATGTCCAAAAACATTGAAGTAGGTGATTATGCCTACCGCTACCTGTGCCGCACTTCTTCACGCGTTAATATGAACCACTTTCAAACCGTAGATGGACCGATAGGACGCTGTTATACACTGATTTCTGAGGATGGTGAGCGCACATTTGCCATCAACCAAGGGCAAATGAATCAATTGCGCCCAGAAAGTATCCCAGATCACATTTTTGAGAAAGCCTCAGCCCTACTGCTCTCTTCTTATTTGATGCGTGGAAACCCTGGCGATCCTATGCCTCAAGCTGTTCAACGTGCTGTAAAATTAGCCAAAAAGAACAATGTTCCTGTGGTTTTAACCCTTGGAACGAAATATGTTATTGAAAATAATGTCGAATGGTGGCAAAACTACATTAAGGAAAACGTTTCCGTTTTGGCTATGAACGAAGAAGAAGGATTAGCCTTAACCGGACACGACGATCCACTTATGGCATCCAATCAGGCGCTTGAGTGGGTTGATTTAGTCTTATGCACAGCTGGCCCAATCGGTTTATATATGGCTGGCTATGTCGATGACGCTGCGAAACGCGAAACGGAATCTTCGTTATTGCCTGGCAACATTCCTGAATTTAACAAATATGAATTTAGTCGTGCGATGCAAAAATCGGTATGTGATACCCCTGTGAAGATATACTCTCACATCGGTCCGTACTTAGGTGGCCCGGCTAAAATAAAAAATACTAATGGTGCGGGCGATGGTGCACTCGCTGCTTTGCTACACGATATGGCAGCCAACAGCTATCATGCGAAAAATGTTCCTAACTCAGCCAAGCATCAACACCCATTTTTGACCTATTCATCTTTGTCTCAGGTATGTCGTTACGCAAACCGCGTAAGTTATGAAGTGTTAACCCAACACTCACCACGACTGTCTAAAGCTCTGCCAGAGCGTGAAGATAGCCTTGAAGAGGCATATTGGGAGCGTTAAGCAAACACATCAAACAAAAGAGCAGCTTAAGGCTGCTCTTTTGTTACCGGTTAACTTTAACCAGCTGATTTTGAATAATAAAAATTATAATTTTAAAAAACGTCGGATAAGTATACCCAAGTAACCTCAAGATGCTGTTTCAGCGAGAATGGTTTCGCTCTTAGGCAAGGCACTGATTTGAAGACATAGTCATTCTACGTTGAAAATCAGTAACACAGCCTAAGAGCGAATAAAACTCGCCCTTCGGGAGCTCATCAACAAACCTATTTCTGCGCCCAATCACGTTAAAAGGGAATGACCATTCCTGCCGTGATTGAGCTTGACCTAGGCTCGTTGATGAAGCTCTGAATCCTGCATCTTGAGGTCATTTGGGTATAATAATATGTCACTTGATATTGATAATTGTGATAGGATAACTGACTCAACAAGTTGATTATTATAAGCAAATGTTGATATATACATAAAATACATCTCTTGATTATGATGTAGCGTTTTATATAAAAATGCAGAATAAATTACGTACGGTGACCATCTTCCACTGACATATACGACTGTAGTAGTGTAACCATGACTTTAAGCGAAGAATTAATATTAGACATAAATGACTTTCATCCGCTTTTCGAAAAACGTCTGCCACATGTGCTAGATATTTTTTCCGAAGGTTTATTTCATGTGGATAGCGCATTACAAGTAACGTTTTATAATCCCGAGTTTTATCAAAAATTTGGCATTAAATCTAAAACGATTAGTGTCGATGAGTGGTTAGAGTACGTTCACCCTCTTGACCGTCAAAGTGTAAGCGCAGCGATAGAGCGACAAGTCTACAGTCCAGAACCCAACAAAATCCGTAATATCCAATTCCGTTTAAGAACAACAAGCCGCCAATACATTTGGATAGAAACACATTCCGTTTTGAAATTTGATGGTGATGAATTCTTCATTGTTGGCCGTCATTGCGATGTATCAGAACAAAAGCTTTTTGAATCCTATCTCCAGCAAGCCGCTTATTTCGATAGTGCATCCGGTATGTTCAATCGAGCAAAATTATTAGCCGATATCGAGCTGGCACAAAATACAGCTGAAAAACACAGTCTTATTTATATGCAGATAGATGATATTCGCACATACGTAAATCAATATGGCAATGAAGTCGTCGAACATCTTATTAGCCATGTTATCGCGGCGGTCCAAGTCGATTCAAATGACTTAGTTGAATGTTATCGAGCTCGGTCTGATGATTTCGCAATTATCGTGAAAGGAGAACACAGCAAGGAAGAGCTGTACACTCTTTGCCGTTCTATCTACACAGATTACACAAGTGCCATTCAAGGACATGGTCATCTATACGGTGAAAACATCAGTATTGGCGTGTATCCTAATTTCGAGCTTAACGTCAGTCCAGAAGACATCATTAATATCGCCTCACGTACTTGTCAGTTTGCCTCAGAGCAAGAAGAATCTTGGATAGCGATTTATCAAGGGAAAACCCAATCAAAAGTCGATCGTTTCTTTTTTGTCGAACGAGGTCTAAAAGAAGCCTTACATTCACATTCGTTAAGCGTCAAATTTCAACCAATTGTTGATGCTGTAACAGGTAAAGTAGCAAGTTTTGAAGCTTTAGTGCGTTGGAAATCAAAAGAGTTCGGCGAGATTTATCCAGATGAATTTATTCCCGTCGCAGAAAAAAAAGGCTTAATTAATGAATTGGGTTATCAAGTATTTACTAAAGCCTGCCAATTTATCACTCATTACAACCATAAAAATCATGTAACGGTGCGAGTCAACGTTAACGTTTCAGTACTGCAACTTTTAGATCGTTCTTTCCCCGAACATATCATGCGTATCGCAACAGAGTATGGGATAGAGACAAAATCGATTGTTTTAGAATTAACTGAAACCGTTATTTTAGATGGAAATAAAAACGCGCTGATCCAGCTACAGAAACTCAGTGAATTAGGCTTTAGATTATCATTAGATGATTTTGGTACCGGCTTTAGCTCAATCAATAGTTTCTTTGATTTACCACTCAATCAAATAAAAATCGATCGCACCATGGCATGCAAAACCATGCAGAACTTCGCCCTCAATGAATATCTTGAATTTATCATTCATCTTTGTGTGCAAAAAGGAATTGATATTGTGATTGAGGGGATTGAAAACAGTGTCATGTATCAAAAATTTAGTGAATTAGGCGCCTCATATCTACAAGGCTATTGGTTCTCTAAACCACTATCGTTAGCCAGTGCCAGTTACTATACATTATCTAGCAATAACTTAAGCGCTGCGAACCAAGAAACGCCGCTAACACTAGTGCAATAACACCTTTATCGCTATCAAACAAATAATAACAATGTGTTAGTTTAGCGAGCCCCGCGTATATGAATAAATAATCCGCCTAACCAGCAGCACAGATAGGGACAGCCCCCCTGCCCCTTCAATTCACACTTTTTCGTTGATTTAGCTACGTCGATTCACTCTCATTAGCCCAATAAGAGCTAACATCATTAATCCTATGACACCAGCACTACCACCACCGCCACTTGATGTCGTTGATACACTGCTATCATCATCAGAAGATGAACTGGAATCGAGACTTCCACTGTAACTCGCCCTTTTTGCATCTGTGGCTGTGTATTTTGCTGTCACCGAACCTGCAACAACTTCGTTAATCCAATCCACGTAATTAGAGACTTCAGTAAATACCCCTGTTACACCGCTCGAACCTAAAGCTTGTCCACAAGTCGAGGGGCCAAAACTGGTCACGCCAATTTGTAGGTAACCACTACCGGTTGCACTAGAATCCGTGGTGTCATACATGGGGCCACCAGAGTCCCCTGAACAAACGCCACTACTTAAACTAGTGGTGCTATCTCCACTACTCGTACCGGCAAAACAAAGTTGGGAATCATTAATATTGGCAAGGTCTGTCTCACATGTCGCGTTATCCACGTAGTCCATTTCAGTTTGGAGCAGTATGTTACTTGTGCTACTACTTGATGACGTTTTCCCATGACCAATTGTGATAAAGGTATCATCACTATTCTCTCGATAGCTATTGTAATCTTGGCTTGGTAAGCTAACGACCCCACTAACATTCAGACTGGATTCCAATGTGATCACCGCAATATCATTTGGCCATAACTCAGTGGAAGAGTATTCATAATCATCGGGATAATAAAATGATTTGGCCTGCACGTAGGTCGCATTTCCAGGGAAATCTGATAGTTCATCAACTTGAGCAACGACAGTATAGAGAAGGTATGACTCATTCGGTTCACTATCTTCATCGGTAATACAGTGGGCTGCAGTGAGTACATGGGTACTGTCAATCATGGTTCCCCCACAATACATACCATAGGTGTAGCCCCCCGAATATTCACGATAATAAAATAGGGTGACATAGGCTGGATAGGCGCTGGCGGATGCTTTCGTACCATTAACGATATAAGTAGAAACGTCAGCCGCAGAAGCAGTCAAACTAGTGAGCAAAAAGGTAAGTAATAACGTGATATTTTTCATAGGGACAATCTAGTGGATAAGCAACATTAAGCTTATACAATCGCACCAAATTATCTAACCTGTTTTTCATTGATTTACATATTTGGCTCAGGATCACAATATTAACCAAGATGCATTATAAGAGCCCAAATCAACCTCGATAAAAATAAAAACAGCACTACCATAGTGCTGTTTTTGTCGTTACAAATTATCAGGTGCTATCAACCGCGATAATAATGCTGAGGAACAAAAGGCATTTTACTTACTGTCATCGGTAATTTTTTACCACGAACTAACGCCCAAACTTCAGTATCGATGGCAGAAAATTCAGTGCTTACATAAGCCATTGAGACCGGTTTTCCAGCTGTTGGTCCAGCGGTACCACTGGTGACAATACCTATCTTATTGTCGTTTGCATCATAAAGTTCTGTCCCCTCGCGCACAGGTGCTTTGGTTTGCCCCACAAGTCCAACCCTTTTACGCACGACATTCTTAGTCGCAATTTGGTCTAAGATGATTGAGTCACCAGGGAATCCCCCTGCTCTTTCTCCGTCTGCACGACGAGATTTACTGATTGCCCATAATAAACTCGCTTCAACGGGAGTTGTCGTGGTATCAAGATCGTGACCGTAGAGACACAAGCCGCATTCCAAACGTAAAGAATCGCGAGCTCCTAAACCAATCCACTCGACTTCAGAAAATTCCGTTAATTTACAAGCTAGCTCTTGTGCTTTATCTGCAGGGACTGAAATTTCGTAGCCATCTTCCCCCGTGTATCCGCTGCGGCTAACAATGCAGTCGATACCAGCGATATCGATAGTTTGGATATCCATAAAACACATGGATGCAACAGCAGGTTGTAGTTGAGAAAGTACCTTCGCGGCTTGTGGCCCTTGTAAAGCAAGCAGAGCGCGATCTTCGATCACTTCTAATCTAACGTTATCAGGAAGATGAGATTGAATATGAGCGATATCTTGTGCTTTGCATGCCGCATTCACCACCACGAACAGATGATCACCGAGATTAGCCACCATTAAATCATCTAAAATTCCGCCTTGCTCGTTGGTGAAAAACGCATAGCGCTGTTTACCTTGAGGCAAATCGATAATATCAACTGGGACTATGGCTTCTAATGCAGCGGCGGCGTCTGGGCCCGTTAAACGTAACTGCCCCATGTGCGACACATCAAACAATCCAGCAAACTCACGAGTGTGCAAATGTTCCTTTTTTACACCCAGAGGGTATTGTACTGGCATATCATAGCCAGCGAATGGGACCATTTTAGCGCCCACTTCAAGATGAAGTGCGTGAAGAGGTGTGGTTAACAACGGTTGGCCAGCATCTAAGTTTTGGCTCATAACTTTCTCCCTTGATCGTTTTCGCACAGTAAATGAGCGTTAACGTGTTATTCCTAAATACCATTATGTTTCCAATAATAAACAGAATGCGAAATTTTCTCTCAATAGACAAGTAAAAAGAGCCAAATTCGCGATTACAGTCGTCACAAGCGGTCATTTAACGTAAAAACCAATGGATAAACAATCAAAGGCAAACGTTTGCATTCATTATAGGAAACCTTAGTAGCATAAAAAAAGCGCCAATAATGGCGCGTTTTTATGCATTGATATAAGAATAGGGAGAATATTTATCGAGTGTTCGCCGTAACCCACAGGATTAAAGCGTCTTCTTCACTTGTCGAAACGAGCATATGCCCCATCGTAGCATCGTAATAAACGCTGTCCCCTGTCATTAATTCTACTGGCTCATAAAATTCAGAATAGAACATCACAGAACCTTCCAAGATCAAAAGAAACTCTTCACCATCATGACGAATCCAGTCACGATATTCGTCAAATGCCCTAGCGCGCACACGACTTTTAAATGGCATCATCTTTTTATTCGACAACTGTGTGGCGAGTAACTCATGTTCATACGTTTGAGTAGGATGCGGCTTTCCTGAGCCTTTACGCGTAATATCTCTACGGCCTGTTGCAATAATTTTTTGTGGTGGTTCAAATAGTTGAGGCATATCTATCTGTAACCCAAACGCTAATTTTTGCATCGCTTGGAAAGTTGGAGAAATCTGTTCATTTTCAATTTTACTTAGTGTAGAACGAGCGAGTCCAGTTCGTTGACTAGCCTCTTCTAAGGTTAAGCCCAGTTCTCCACGAATGGTTTTGATCCGCTCCCCTAAACGTAATGGCTCAATATTTGGTGCTTCACTTGCTTCTCTGGCTAGTGTCATTGAGGGGTATTCATCAAAAATATTATCGGACATGATTTCTTCAACTTATTGTTAGGCGTATATTTACGAAGCAGTAATACACTTTCATTATTGATGCTCATAGTATGCCTTAATCCTAGCGCATGCTTCACCTTATGAACATAAGTTTCCTATAAGAAACTTTTCTATTGATCATTGTTACCACACCGAGTATGTTATCAACTTATTGGTGAATAATGCACAAAGGTAAGTTCGAATAACTTATCGTGATGCAGTTACCAAACGCCGAAGCCCCCCGATTATCGGTGAAAACTTCGGCGATAAACTATTTATCAGTGATGTAAAGTGGATAAATAGAGCGAAGGAAGCTAAAAAAGATTATGGATAATCCGGCTCTGAAAAGTGATATAACACCTCTCACATTTGATTTCAGAGTATGCACTAAATCTTAACGATGGGTGCACCACGACTGTTCAAATATTCAAATCTGATACATAGCGTTATTCATCTTCAATATCGAGATGTCCACACGCTTGCCTCGTTCTTATTCTCTGCTTCTATCATTGCCATAATGAGGTTAAAAGCCAAAGGCTACGCAAACGATTACTTAATTATTGTGCCTAACTGGCATGGCATAAATCGGTGATCAAAGGCACAAACATGATGGCATATCTGTTGCAAACTGATTTTATTCAATCAACCGATTTTACGCTGCCATCGGTTTTAACTAGGAAATTTTACGAAGATCACAGGACGTAACCCTGAACTATTTTTCGATAAAAAAGCACCTATGCTTAGCGTAGATCTTAACAGTCAATAATGCTGTTCATGCCCATTAAGCAAACAGTAAAACAATAGTTTTCAACCGGTAAGTGGTCGAGCAAAGTGCAACAACAGAACATCACAACATGGTCATTTGGGCGCTTTGGCCTAGCGGCTCACTTTACTTAACCCTATTTATCGATACGTTATTTTGGAGATTTAGCAATGGACAAAACACTGAAGTTCACAGACAGCCATGAATGGGTTCGCGATAACGGTGACGGTACTGCCACCATCGGTATCTCTGAGCATGCCCAAGAAATGCTTGGTGATGTGGTCTTTGTTGAACTACCTGAAGTAGATAGCGACATTGATGCAGGCGATGCATTCTCTTTGGTCGAATCTGTGAAAGCAGCGTCCGATATCTATGCGCCTGTTTCTGGCACTATTGTTGAAGTAAACCAGGATCTAGAAGATAGCCCGGAATTGGTTAACTCAGAACCTTACGATGGTGGTTGGATTGCAACAATCAAAATGTCTGATGCGAGTGAACTTGAACAGTTACAAAGCGCAGATGAATATGAAACATCTTTAGAAGAAGATGACGAGGACTAATTCCTCATTTGCTGTGCGTGCCAATAGAAAACTTCCGCACGCACAGTTTAAACGAACCACCTATTGGACATAAAGTATCTTCGTTGCATGCTTTATTAAGTCACTATTTTCAATGCTCCTAACAGTGGGAGGTTGAGAAGGTAAAGGAAACATGACTGATTTACTTCAAAGCCTAAACCCTGCGAATGATTTTGTGACTCGCCATAATGGCCCACGTCGCGATGATCATCGCTCTATGCTCAATACTATTAACGCTGAATCATTAACTGCACTCATTGATGAGACAGTACCGGCATCCATTCGTCTTCCTTCTGCGCTCGCTTTACCTACCGCGCAAAGTGAATACGCAATGATGAACAGTCTAAAAGAATTTGCTCAGCAAAATGCACTGAAACGCTCATTCATCGGCCAAGGTTATTACAACACCCACACGCCAAATGTCATTTTGCGTAATATATTTGAAAATCCGGGCTGGTACACCGCTTACACGCCATACCAACCAGAAATTTCTCAAGGTCGCCTAGAATCTTTGCTTAATTTTCAGCAAATGATCATTGACCTAACCGGTATGGAAATTGCGAACGCATCATTACTTGATGAAGCGACTGCCGCTGCAGAAGCGATGGCATTGTGTAAACGCGCAGGCAAGAGCAAAAGTAATCAGTTCTTTGTTGCGGACAATGTTCACCCGCAAACCATTGAAGTCGTCAAAACCCGCGCTGAATTCCTCGGATTCGACGTTATTGTTGCATCACTCGATCAAATAAAGACCCACGAATTTTTTGGTGCGCTACTTCAATACCCAACTACAACGGGTAACATTATTGATCTTACCGATGTGATCACAGCAATTCACGATCAAAAAGCCTTAGCCACAGTTGCAACTGACTTACTTGCTTCTACCTTGCTAAAACCAGCAGGTGAAATGGGTGCTGATGTGGTTATCGGATCAGCGCAGCGCTTTGGTGTACCGATGGGTTTTGGTGGACCACATGCTGCATTTATGGCAACCAAGGATAAACACAAACGTACGATGCCAGGTCGTGTGATTGGTGTCTCTATCGATGCCAAGGGTAACCAAGCACTGCGAATGGCGATGCAAACTCGCGAACAGCATATTCGCCGTGAAAAAGCCACATCGAATATTTGTACGGCGCAAGCACTACTTGCCAACATGGCTGCATTCTACGCGATTTATCACGGCCCTAAAGGGCTGGAAACCATTGCTCGTCGAACTCATCACCTGACTGCGATATTAGCCGCTGGACTAAAAAAAGCGGGCTTCAAACTAGCCCATGAAACGTTCTTTGATACCATCACAGTAGTAACAAAGAATAATACCGCGGGTTTGTATGCGGTGGCTCAATCATTAGATATCAACTTACGTAAATTCAACGATCGCCTCGGTATCAGTTTTGATGAAACCACAACGCTTGAAGATGTTCATACCCTACTGACTGCATTCGGTGTGACCGAATCGGCCTACGATCTGTCAGCAGAGATTTCGGGGGATGAATATGCATCAATTCCAGAGGCATGCCGCCGTACCACTCAATACCTGACTCATACCGTGTTTAACACTTATCACAGTGAAACACAGATGATGCGCTATTTGAAAAAATTAGAGAATAAAGACTTTTCTCTAACGCATGGCATGATCCCGCTAGGAAGCTGCACCATGAAACTCAATGCAGCTGCTGAGATGATTCCCGTCTCTTGGCCTGAATTTGGCTCTCTACACCCATTTGCGCCCAGTGAACAGACAGCAGGTTACCACGCATTAGCTGACGATTTAGTCGCCAAACTCTGTGCAATTACAGGCTATGATGCATTCTCATTGCAACCGAACTCTGGAGCCTCTGGTGAATATGCTGGACTCATAGCAATTCAACGTTATCACGAGAGTCGCGGTGACAAGAATCGCAATGTCTGTCTTATCCCTAGCTCCGCTCACGGGACTAACCCCGCATCGGCTTCCATGCTTTCGATGAAAGTCGTGGTCGTTAAATGCGACCACAATGGCAATATCGACCTCGACGATCTCGCGCAAAAAATCGAGAAACATCATGATAATCTGTCATGCATTATGATTACTTATCCATCAACGCACGGTGTGTATGAGGAACAAGTGCGTGAAGTGTGCGATATGGTTCACGCAGCAGGTGGGCAAGTTTATCTGGATGGTGCCAACATGAACGCTCAAGTTGGCTTAACATCACCAGGCTTTATTGGTTCAGATGTATCACATCTAAACTTGCACAAAACCTTCTGTATTCCTCACGGCGGCGGCGGTCCTGGTATGGGGCCTATCGGTGTGAAAGCGCACTTAGCTGATTTCTTGCCAGGTCATATTGAAAATGGTGTGAAAGGGAAAGAATACGCAGTGTCTGCTGCAGATATGGGGAGCGCCTCTATTTTACCTATCTCGTGGGCTTATATTGCGATGATGGGGGGCGAAGGACTGACTGAAGCGACAGAAGTTGCGATTCTAAACGCTAACTATGTGATGGAACGCTTGCGTCCGCATTACTCCGTTCTTTACCGAGGCAAAAATGGTCGCGTAGCACACGAGTGTATTATCGATATTCGCCCAATTAAAGACGCGTCAGGAATTAGCGAAGAAGACATCGCTAAGCGCTTGATGGATTATGGCTTCCATGCCCCAACGATGTCATTCCCAGTTGCTGGCACACTGATGATAGAGCCGACCGAATCTGAGGATTTAGCTGAGTTGGATCGCTTCTGTGATGCGATGATCGCCATTCGTGAAGAGATCAAACAGGTAGAATTAGGTAATTGGACATTAGAAGATAACCCACTCGTCAATGCTCCACACACTCA
The DNA here is from genome assembly GCF_015686695.1 of Vibrio nitrifigilis. Taxonomy (NCBI): domain Bacteria; kingdom Pseudomonadati; phylum Pseudomonadota; class Gammaproteobacteria; order Vibrionales; family Vibrionaceae; genus Vibrio; species Vibrio nitrifigilis. The sequence continues at coordinate 1,182,944 of NZ_JADPMR010000004.1, forward strand.
AGTGGATCTTGTGGCTGAAGAATGGACACACCCATATTCAAAACAGGTGGCTTGCTACCCTTCTAAACAAACCCAAGAGATGAAGTTCTGGCCAACAGTGAATCGTGTTGACAACGTATACGGTGACCGCAATCTCATCTGCTCTTGCCCAAGTATTGATACTTACCAAGATTAATACGATAATCTAAGCAAAAGCGAACCGTTTGGTTCGCTTTTTATTTATCTATATAAGCTAAATGTAGTGAAGAGCATGCCATAATTTGTAAGATTGATGTTTAGCTAACTCATGATAGGTAACAACATTACGATAGGGTTATCTTTGCCAATGATTTAACGTCAATAGCGCTTAGTGTTCTTTTATAAGCAACAATTTCTATGTCATGAAGTTGAATGTCACCGTACGATTTTTGGTGCAACTTAGATAAAGCATCATGACTTTCATCGGCGAGGTGTAATTTAGAGGCAAAGACAGCAAGACTAGCATGACAGGTATTTCTCAACTGACTTACCGATGTTTCAGGCCCAGAGGTAACTAGCCCATTTTCACGTAATCGGGTGAAAAATTCTAATCTTAACTTTTCAATATCAAAATTAGGTATACCACCAAGAATCAAACCACTTGCTACACCAATAATACCTGATAACGAGACTGTCATTGATTCAGCATCACGTAATACGTTCTCTAACTCATGGGCAGTTTTATCAACTCATCAGAAGAACCAATATTATCTCTATATGCTTCTAAAGAGCGAAAGGTGATATGAACATTGTTCTCATGATAGTAGGCATGCTGCTGACCAAGTACCGTTTTTAGTTGTTCGAGATCGCGCCATACTTCTAACGGTAATGTAGGGCGAAAGACAGCGCTTACACCCCACCGATCTTCTCCTTCGATAGGTAAAGGATCGACTTTGATTTGATTGTCTCTAATCAATTCAATATTCGATCGATAAATATTGTCGTACCGTTCATATAATTTCATTACTAACTATGCTCACTATAAAATCATAATTACTTCAATCGGTTATATACCTCAATCACGTTAAAGGGAATGACCATTCCTGCGGTGATTGAACTTGACCTAAGCTCGTTGATGAAGCTCTGAATCCTGCATCTTTAGGTCATTTGGGTATAGCAGCTTTTAAAATCGCTTTAAATCATTATTGGTTAAGTATTTGGCGCAACACGACATACTGCAATACATCAATATGAAAACAGCGATAACAAGCAACGCTTGAATACAAAATCTAACACAGTCCTTCTTAACCGGTAACTAAATAAATATAACTTATTAATTTAATGGCATTATTTAAGGTTGGATAACATGATAAACAGATTTTTTCGTCATGAATTACCCAATCATCCATTTAATTACATAAGAGCTAATACTATGTCCCCATCTTCCACCAATATGAACCTTCGTCAGATAGAAGTCTTTCGCGCAATCATGGTTACAGGAACAATCAGCGGAGCATCGCGGCTACTCATGGTCTCTCAACCAGCAATCAGCCGAATGCTCTCCTATACAGAACAACGCACAGGGTTAACTCTATTTGAAAGAGTACGGGGGCGTTTATGCCCGACGCCTGAAGCCCGGCGTTTATTTCAAGATGTCGAACATGTGTATCGTGATGTGCAGCGAATCAATTCCACAGTGAAAGATTTACGCCAACAACAACAAGGTATTTTACGCTTAGCCAGTAGCCCAAGTTTAGGTCATCAATTACTGCCAGAGGTTATTCACACCTTTCATCAACGCTGTCCTGATGTACGGGTCAGCTTTGAGTGCATGAGGCATATTCTTCTGCAAAATCAAGTGATCGATGGTTATGTCGATCTGGCCATTTCGCTATTTCCTTTTGATCATCCAAACCTTCTCATATCCAAACAGTTTCCAGCCAAATTACTGTTTGTCTGCTCTAGTGAGCATCCATTAACCCAAGCTGATGCTGTTCATTTTTCCGACTTAGAAAACGAAGTGTTTGTAGGCTACACACCTGAAACACCTTTCTGTGAATTAACCCAATCCGTATTTGCCGAACGCTCCGTCCACTATTCTCCCTCTATCGAAGTCAGCTCTCCCCAATATGCGTGCTCAATGGTTAAGTCAGGTCTAGGTATCGCTCTGGTTGATGCCTTTTCTTATGAAGCACACCGCGACGACAAAATCCAAATACTTCCTTTAGTCACTCCTTATCAATTGCATGCCAATTTATTGCATCTACGTCACTCACCTATTTCACAAACAGCCCAGATATTTATCGATATTTTTCAGCAACATTTACGGGAAGAGCAATCCTTAACATCTTGTTATGAATAACGAATAAATTGGTATAGGACAAAAACCCTATTTTTTATAAGAATTAATCAAAGGACTTTTTACGGACGGAAAAAATCTGGTTTAACATTCAAAAATCACAATGGAGTGTGTTATGAAATTAAGTCGATGTTTTACTAAAGGTAAACACCAGGTCTTGTCAGCTTTGCTCTTTTCTACACTGAGCTTAAGCGTTGCTTATCAAGCAAATGCAGCTGAAACATTCAGTTTTGCCACGAATACTGCAGTCAGTGGCTTACGTGGAGAAGCGGAAAAAGGGTTTATTGATCGCTTAGAGAAAGTCTCTAATGGCAATATTAAAATTGTACCTTATTGGGGAGGTTCGCTACTTAAAGGTAACGAAGTACTCGATGGTGTAAAAAATGGTATTGCAGACATAGGCTTTATCAACATTAATTACTACCCTACCCGTCTACTGTTGAATAGTGCATTTCAGTTATTTCCAGAAGGTCCGGTGAGCTTTGATGGGAAAATGCAGCTTTACAAAGAAATTTATCAAAAGATACCGCAATTAAATCAAGAATTTGCTGCTCAAGGACAAAAAATCATCTACACCTATGCATACCTTCCTTATGCCTTTATCTCCAGAGATACGCTCAACTCCACAGACGATTTAAAAGACAAACGAATTCGCGCTTCGAGCCGATGGTTATTGAACATTATCAAAGATATGCAAGCAACTCCTGTCTCTATCCCTTGGAGTGATACTTACCAAGCCCTTGATAGCGGTACCATTGATGGTGTCGTGACAAACTACGATAGCATGCACCGGATTGGTATGGATCAAATCGCACCGAACATACTCACCACTCAGAAGTTATGGGCTGCTGTTCCTGTGTTACTCACCATGAATTTGGATAAGTGGAATAGCCTCTCGCCAGAGATGCAAGGCTACTTTAATCAAGCACAGCAGCAGGCCTCTATCGACTTTGGGCATTACTATGAAAATCTATTCAACAACATTGTCAAACTAGAAAAGAAAGCGGGCTATCACGTAAAAGCAGCCACTGCCGAAGAAATTCAACAGTTTGTTGAATTACCCGCCATTAAAGAAAATAAACAACTTTGGTTAGAGCAAGCCCAACAGAAACACGCTAAAGCGCCAGCAGCCATGTTAGATAAGATGGAAGAAGTTATCGATAACGCATTAGCACAGGATAAGCAATCATGAGCCCTTATTCTCATCAACCGCTTTGGCTGACAAAGGTCAATCAAGCACTTTCGGAACTGTGTGGATGGTTACTCATATTTATGATGCTGTTCATGTGTATTGATTTAATTACTCGGGGCTTATCCAAGCCCCTATACGGTGTATCAGAGTTAGCAATGTTTACTATGATCTCGATTACCTATCTTGGTTTATCTCACAGTGAAGAAACTCACTCACATATCAATGTCGATTTTTTACTTGAGAAACTCCCCACCTACTGGCAGTGCTTACTCAATATATTTATCTCGTCAATTTCGGTTGTTACCATTGGGTTTATTACATGGGCACTGTGGAACAATGCCTTAGCTGCTTTTGAAAGTAAGCAAGCAATTGCTGGGCCTCAGCCGATTTTGCTCTACCCTGTGAAATTTATCATGACATTTGCCTTAGCCTTATATTTTGTGCAGGCGGCAATCAATGGCTATTCTCACCTACTCAATTTTCACCATCAACGTAATTCACAGGGAGTTTAACTACCTATGGATTTTACTATTATTGGCACCATCGCCATCTTAGGGTTACTCTTTTTCCTATTTATCGGCCTACCACTGGCTCTGAGTTTCGTTGTAACCAGCTTTATCGGCATTCTAGTGCTACTCAATGTGCACGGTGCAATGTCATTACTTGGTGAAACGGCCTATAGTGCTATTGCCTCGCCCACCTTCACCGTCCTGCCTCTATTTGTGTTAATGGGCGCTTTTGCGGCAACGGCTGGGTTCGCGGAGCAGGCTTATAAAGGAATATCAAAACTCACAGGCTCATTACCGGGTTCATTAGCGGTTGCGACGGCATTTGGTAGCGCTGCTTTTTCCACTGTATGTGGTTCCTCCTTAGCAACAGCCAGTGTATTTGGCCGTATCGCTTACCCTGAAATGATTCGCTACGGCTACGAAAAAAAATTCTCATTAGGCAGTATCGCCTGCTCAGGCTCACTAGCAGCCATGATTCCGCCAAGTGGGATGTTTATTCTGTTCTCATTATTTACGGACGTGCCGGTAGGCAAACTCTTTATGGCAGGTGTACTACCCGGTTTATTAACAGCGCTGGCCTATGTGGTTGTCATTTATTGGAAAGCCAAACGCCACCCTGAGATCGCCCCCATTCCCGATAAAGAGAAACACATGAAGCGTCGCGATCGCATGACTGGATTATTGGATTTATGGCAGCTTATATTACTAGGCGGCGCAGTTCTTGGTGGAATGTACTCGGGGCTTTTTACCGCAACAGAGGCCGGAGCTATCGGCGCATTAGGCGCGCTGTTAATGGGACTAATAAAAGGCCCTCTTCGCTCACTTAAAACCATGCGTTCATCACTACGAGAATCCGCTGGAATCACCACAACTCTATTTTTTATCATCATTGGTGCTTTGTTTTTCAGTCGCTTTTTGGGGCTCACACGAATTCCATTTTATATATCCCACTACCTAGTTTCATCAGGGTTACCCGGTTGGAGTATCATGGCTATGGTGCTTGTCATCTGGTTTCTAATGGGCATGATCATTGTACCAGCAGCAGCTTTTGCCCTGACATTACCGATTATTTTCCCCATCATTACCCAATTGGGCTATGACCCCATTTGGTTTTGCATTATTGCGATGAAAATGTGTGAAATTGCTGGCGTGACTCCTCCTGTAGGGCTCAATGCCTTTGCATTAAATAGCGCAGCGGGAAAAGATGTTAAAGTTAACGAAGTCTTTGTGGGTGTGTGGCCTTTTGTTGCTTGTGATTTGGTCGTATTAGCTATTCTATTGTCTTTTCCCATTATCTCTACTTGGTTGCCGAATACGATGTTTGGCTAATTCTTTGTTTAGCCCCTAAAGAGTCTTACTTGTGTTACGTAGTGTAATGGGTTAAATATAGAACGCTAACAAGTTGATAACGAGACAAAGAAATAAGGAAATACAATGATTAAGGCTAACAGCTATTTTGAAGGGAACGTACAATCACTGGCCTTCGAACAACAAGGTGAAAAAAGTAGCGTTGGTGTCATGGCTCCGGGTGAATATACATTCGGCACTGCAGCACCTGAAAAAATGACCGTAATTAAAGGCGAGCTTACAATTAAACGCCAAGGTGAACAAAATTGGCTCTCTTTTAAAGATGGCGAAAGCTTTAATGTAGACGGCGATTCATCGTTTGATCTTCAAGTTAAACAATCAACAGCTTACTTGTGTGAATACCAATAGTTGATATGAGTAAGAAAAAACACCGTATCTTTATGCGGTGTTTTTTTATGCTGCGACCTTGTTTACTGACTGCGCACTATTTAAGTGGATCGCCCTCGGGCAAAGCATTATACATCCACAACGCAATCCGCTTTTTCAGACTTTGCCCATCTTGCTTATCTTCAGGTAATGGCGCTATCTGACGAACCTGTACTAAAAATAGATATAACGCTTTGGTTTTTACCGACAATGAAGCGCTCTCTTCTGTTAATTTATATCCCTGCATTTCTGCCATCTTACTGCCAATCTGCAAAGCTCGTTTAAATAACTTATCTTCATTTTGAATCTTGTTCGTCTTTGCCATCTTTCCACCATATGCTCTCTCTGTTAACGCATTAGAACATAATTTGGGTGATGAAATTGCCGATGCGGTAAAACTTTACAGGTAAGCATCAAAAAGATTGAGTGGAACTGATGAATTAGTGCTCGATCAATAACACCGAGGGTCAAGAGTATCTAGTGCGATTTCCCACAAAAATAATTTGGTCAATTCATCAATCTCTTGCGGTATTTTGGCCAACGCCTCTTCTGACAGTCCCTTTTTCATCAGCGAATCGATGATAAACTGATGAGCACAATCGGCTTTGGTTAATCCTGTGCAATCTGCAGAAAAAAAGAACCCTAAGTTGTTCTCCGTGTGAATGTATTTCGACAATACATGGATATCACTTTTTAATTCCGAAACACACTGCTCAATGCGTTCGTGCAGAATTTCAGTCATAGAGAATATCTCCGAACTCTCGGCTTTTATTTAAAAAAGAAGTACTTTACCGACAGAATTCATCATAAAGAACTCTCCTTTATGGTTAACTTACTCATTATTATCACTGAAACATTTGGCCTTTTTCTATTTACTTATAAAAAACAGTTAATTAGAAACATTGAAGATAATAAAAAGCCGACACAAAATTGATGTCGGCTCCATTTAAGTGATGAATCTAGCTAAAAATCTTCAGAGATGGGTTTAGGCAAATAGTGTCGACTCGACAATCCCAAAAACTCAGGTAATGTCGCCCCCACTGAAACTGAAGAAAACGTCCCAGTTAAAATGCCGATAAACATGGCAATAGAAAACCCAGCCAAAGGCTCTCCCCCCATAAACCATAGTGCTGCCACAGTAAGTAACGTCGTTCCTGAGGTCACCATAGTGCGGGAGAAGGTCGCAGTGATCGCCACATTATTGATTTGCGCCAGAGGCTCTTTCGGTTTGGCCATCAATAGCTCTCTGATTCGATCAGCAATGATGATCGAATCATTCAGTGAATAACCTAAAATTGCCAGTACCGCAGCAAGTACAGTTAAGTTGAACTCCATTTGCGTTAAAGAAAAGAACGCGATAACAAACACAACATCATGAACCAAAGCAAATAGAGCACCACATGCCAAGCGCCATTCAAATCGAAACGACAGGTACCCCATAATACAAATGACAGTAACAAGTAGAGCAAGTGCGCCTTGCTGTGCAAGTTCTGAGCCCACTTGAGGCCCCACAATACTGGTATTTAAAACTTCTAGCGAATGAGTAAGGGGCATTAATACATGCTTAATGTCAGGTTGCACCTCCCCTGCTTTCGATGCCTGATAACGAATCACCCAACGTCCAGGTTCACCAGCTGAAACCAGTGCGACATCTTGACCATAAGATTGCTGTAAATGGCTACGGATCTCACTCGCTTCGATGTGCTTATCCATACGAATTTCATTAACGACCCCACCGGTAAAATCAAGACCAAAATTGAGCCCTTTTACACTAATGATCACCACAGACATCACCATTAAGCAGAGTGACACCATGCTGCAACCGTAACGCCAGCGACTTTTCATCGTAATATTCATTTTATACCCTCACGTCACGCGATTGATTACGGCCATAGGCCAAATTGATAATGGCTCGAGAAGCAAAAATACCAGTAAACATGCTGGTTAATAGCCCCAAACCTAATGTCAAAGCGAACCCTTTGATAGGACCATTACCGATGGCATACAGAACAACAGCGGTGATCATGGTAGTAAAGTTGGCATCGAATATGGTTGCAAACGCACTATCAAAACCTCTATCAATCGCGAGCGCAAAACTGCGCCCTTCTTTGAGCTTGTCTCGAATTCGCTCAAAGATAAGCACATTAGTATCGACGGCCATCCCCACAGTTAGTACCAGTCCAGCAATACCAGGAAGAGTCAATACCGCACCGGGAATCAGCGCAATTAAACCGAAAAGCAGCACCATATTGGCAATCAATGCAAGATTTGCCACCCAGCCTAATCGGCGATACCAAAGCGCCATAAATACCAACGTCACGGCCATTCCCAATGCCAACGCAGCAAAACCGTTATGAATATTCTCCGCTCCTAAACTAGGGCCAATCGTTCGCTCTTCAACAATCGTCACTGGCGCAGTCATTGATCCAGCACGCAGCAACAGTGCGAGTTGCTGAGCGTGCTCATAACTGCCTATTCCAGTAATACGAAACTTTGCCGGTAAGACGTTTTGTATGGTTGCAACACTAATGATCTGATTGGTTTGGTGTAATTGCCCCTTAGGATCCCGGCTATACTCGCTGTATGCGGTTGCCATCGGTTTCCCAATATGAGTTTTGGAGAAAGACGTCATCTTATCGCCGCCCACGGAATCCAAGGTGATATTGACCTCCGCTTGCCCCATCTCACCATTCCCAGCCCGAGCATCTAAGATATGCTCTCCGGTCAGTACTGGCTGTTTGGCGACAGAAATTGGCTTACCCTGAGTATCTTTTATCAATTGGCTGCTACGACTTCCCTCTGGCATGACTGCATAGAATTTTAATGTCGCGGTCGCGCCAATGACATCCTTAGCCGCGGCAGGGTCTTGAACACCTGGAAGCTCAATCAAGATATGGCTTTCACCTTGCCGCTGCACAGATGCTTCAGTGATCCCTAACTCCTCAATTCGGCTACGCATGATTTGTAAATTTTGCTCTACCGTCATATTGCGTAGCGTGACTTTCTCTTGTGTATTCAGTGAGAGCGTCAAGCCATGCTTGGTAGGCGAGACATTCCATGTGGGATATTGACGCCGTAAGAACGACTCTATTTTGGCTTGAGTTAGATCGGACGTATTGATTTGCAACTCGTTATTTTGATGTAGATGAATACGCACACCATAAAGCTGATTGTCCCGAGCAAATTGACGCACAGCATCACTCACTCCTTCACTTTGTTGGTGATAGACTGGCGCGACATCAACATCCAATAAAAACTGCACCCCGCCACGTAAATCAAGGCCAAGCTTTATCGGTTCGAACCCTAAATTCAATAACCATTTAGGGGCTGATGGCGTCATTGCTAACGTCAATTGCTCCGGATTTTTAGCGAAAGACGCCAAGAGCTCTTTTGCTTGCGTTTGCTGTTGATTGTTAGTTAAAACAACCAGCATACCTTGCTTATTACTGTCTAAACGGCGTACCGCAATCTGATGTTTTGCCAAGGTATTCACCACCGCCGGCGGCGTCAGATTCAACCCAGCTTTGGGGGATATTTGTATGGCAGCATTCTCACCATACCAAGTGGGTAAAGCACTCAGAGCCATAATAACGATGGCAATGATCAATACTGCGTATTTCCATATTGCATTGTGGTTAAGCACAGCATGACGGCGTCGTTTAGACGACGTTGAATAATTTAAATTTTGCATAATTGCTTTCTATCTCTTTCGAGCCGCGGTAGAAACCGCAAATACCACGCACCGACTCTGATTCCATTGCTTGGAACAAAGGTGCATGACGAAATAAAATGACGAGATAGAAAATTTAGGCTTGTTGGATAAAACGATATTGTAAGTTGGACTGTTTCCAACCGTTCAATCTTAAACTGCGAGTTTGTGGCAGTAAGGCCCAATTATCACGAGGCAGTGCGCTAGCAAAATCGTGACTAAACAACGGGTGTATTGGATGAGGAAGCTCAGCAACCAAAGCATACGCAGGTGGATCAACGTCAGAGCCGATTTCAGCCATACTTAAACAGCGTTGATTGGTTGCAGGTGCATACCAAAGCCCGTCATGATTGTCTGTGTTATGCAGCGTTGGGATCTGTTTCTGAGTTAAACTTACGGTATGAACATCATGAGTCACATGGTGAGAAACCTGCTGAGTGCTGAATTTAGTGGTACTCAAATCCTTCCAGGTATTTGAACTAATACCAGAATAGACAGAGACAACTAACGCGAGCACTAACAAGGTTGTTAGCTTTCGCAAAGACAGTAACAGGTTTGATTCCATAGTCGGCATTATAAGAGCTGTTTACCATCGCGGTAAACAGCTCCTACACAACTATTTTGTTTCTGTTTGATCGGCCGTTGCTTTTTGACGTTTGCGAGTTGAACTGTATCTCTTATTCTAACAATTAGAATAACGTTTTGCGCGGCTACGTAGTGTCGTGAGTCCCATTTCGCCTTGAACCTGATTACGTCCTGAATTTTTCGAATCATACAACGCCAAATCGGCCCATTTTAAAGATTCATCCAAGCTAGGGTGATTAATATCAATAGTAGAGCAACCGATAGATACCGATACTTTTTCTTTTTTCCCGACAACAGAACTCAAACCGAGTTGAGCAACCCGAATGCGAATTTTTTCAGCGACATGCAATCCTTCTTCCCAAGTAGTATTGGGGAGTAACAATGAAAACTCTTCCCCGCCAAATCGGCCGACAATATCTGTATTTCTCACGGTACGATTAATGGTGCTTGCCACGCAGCGTAAGACTTTATCGCCGACATCATGCCCATAGGTATCATTGATATTTTTAAAAAAGTCGATATCTATCAATAGCACACAAATATTTCCGCCATCGCGAGATTGGCGCTGAATGGCTTTGTGCGATTCATCCGAAAATGCCATGCGATTATATAACCCCGTTAACGGATCATATTGTGCTGCATGGATCAATTTCTTTTCCATCGTCTGCCGCTTAGCTTCGATTTTCGAAAAGACCATTGCGCTGCTAAATGCTTGCAATAATAAAAACCAAAATAGCGAGATAATAATAACAGGCAACAGGACGTTGATATCAATGTCATTGCGCCATCTCACCACCATAATGCTTAAGCCAAGCGCAAACACGATGCCAGAGAAACATTGAACGCGAGCTAAACGGCCACTAACCGTAGTGGCTAGTAGTGCGTGTATTAGCCCATATTTGGCATTGATACTTAAGGTGACGAATATCAAAAATACACCGCAAATGATGGTGTTTAGCGACATTTGCCCATAGAAACTGTTGAGATTAAACACATACCCCACAATAGATATTGATGGGATAATGAAAGATAACATGGCCAGTGCTTGAGCAAAGAGATGCCGCCGATAGAAAGAAAACCACAATGAGGAGGTCAATAACACCATCATCCACACGGTGTTGATACCCATCTGATTCGTTTTGTGGTCGCCATATCGTTGATGAAATAAGGTAATTTCTCTATCTAAATCTAAGACCACGGTTAAATGCGTGTAATAAGAGAGGAGTTTAAAGATGAGAACTAAGCTACTTAGCATTAAAAAATACGCCATCAGACGGCGCTTATCGTGCAAAAAACAGAGAATAGAAACAGCACAACACCCTACAGTCAAGGCTGTCAGCAAATTCGTTGCAGGTCCATCCGGAAATATCCAATACAATGCTGGCACCGAAAATAAATAACCACTAACTGAGCCTGCCGTTATCAAAAATAACAATACACAAGCACACTCGCTGACCAGCGTTCGATATTCCACGTCATGATGCTTTATCCCGCATTGCTCTCGGGCTTGGCTCATCGGTCTATCTCAATCATTTTAGATAGTTGTAGAATAGCACTCCATTATATTAACCACTATAAAAACATGGGCAATTTCATTATTGAGACTCATAGGATGATCAATATCACTTAAAATGTTAACTAACAGTTAGTTAGAATAAATACTCTTAAATATTGCTGCGCTATGAAGCGATGAAAAAGACTGATAATCATGAGAAGTGCAATTCCTAGAGAGTCAATGTAAACTAACGCTTCTCATTGTTAATGATGTACAAAGGTAAAGAGATGAACCCAATTATCGCAATGCTAAAAGAAAACAATATTAGCGATCAGCAAATTAAAGAGCTTTTCGAAGCATTAACGCAGAACCCTCTTGCTGCAATGGCGACTATCGGCCAATTGGGTTTACCTCAAGAACAGCTTCAAGCTTTGATGGGACAAGTAATGCAAAATCCTGCATTAATTAAAGATGCAGTCAATGAGCTTGGTTTAGACTTTTCAAAAGTTGAAGAAGCCAAAGCTCGTTTGAACAAATAAGCCATTCATCTGGCACAGCAAACCTATTCAATAAGTCATAATTTGGTTGTTATGGCTTATTTTTATTATTAACTGCCCTTTCTAACTTTAACCTACTGATTAAAATATCATTTTTAGATTAATTTACCGCAAATTTGCAAGAAAAATCTCAATAATGAAACTGAACAACTATTGAGCGTTTTTTGCATTCTTTTCAATCAGTTTTGGAAATAATATCCCAATGTAAACTGACATACCCAAATAACCACAAGAGACAGTATTCAGATCGTCATCAACGAACACAGACCAAATTCAATCGCAGAGAGAATGGTCATTCCTGTTCAACGTTACTGGGCGCAGATATGAGCTTATTGATGAGCGCCAAAAGGCGAGTTGTATGCGCTGCAACAGAACCTTAAGGTTACTTGGGTATACCGCACATTCTCATAAATATAACTACTGTGCGATACGACTCATCTTCATTGTGGATTATTAATTATGTTTAAAACGTTAACTATTGCAGCTTGTTTATCCATTGCAGGAATGGCAAATGCTACGTCATGCGATAGTCGCTCTCCATTATTCGACCAATATTATCAACCCCATCAGACAGAAAGTAGTGTAACTACAACATCTGTATCCATCACAAACTCTGACAACAACATGCCATCTAATCATCGCCAATTTTGGTCTCAATCTGATAGAGAACAAGCATTTAATGCGATTGACCAAGGAGAACGTGTTATCCCGACAGATAACGCTTGGGCATGTGGACATGATCAACCTCGAACCGTCAGTACCAGCACGCTCTCATTTCCTAGCATTCCTCATCGAGATTTTCCGCCGATGCATCGCCCTCACCCCCATGTCACACCCGTTTCAGATCCGGACACACAAACCGTAGAAACCCCAGAACCCGGTACGTTAGGCACAATGCTATTAGGATTGGTCTTGTGTGGTTTTATTGTTCGCCAACGAAAACATCGTGGCAATAATCCATCACTCTCTCTCGCCTCAATGTAATCCCCATTCTATTGGGGTTAGTGCCGACAAATGATTCTCACCATTTATCGGCACTCATAACGAGCAAACCTTGATTGATTATCGATTGTTGTAAACCACTTTAAATATCAAGCAGACCGGCTAATTCAAACCAAGTAGCTTCCTGCCAAAACCCGTTGGCTGCACCACTGGTAGATGGCAGTACGACTAGCTGCGTCTTTCCGATCATGTCTGTTTGTAAACCCAGCGCTATTCGAGTTTTACCTAAAAATACCTGTGCCGATTTCTTACCATTAAATGCCAATATTTTCGGTTGATAATGCAACATTTTCTCACGAAGCACTTGAGGGTTTGAACGTTTAAAATCGATATCAGCATCACTGCCAGATTGCCCTTTGACAACGTCAGTGAGGCCAATGCCATATTGCCCAACCGAACGATATTCACTGGGTGACAAAAGACGAGGGGTTAAACCTATTTTATAAAGCGTTGGCCAGAATTTATTTCCTGGGCCCGCATAATATTGGTTCCGTTTAGCCGATACTGCGCCAGCAGCAGTGCCGCAGAACACGATGTTTAAGTGGTGATCGAGTATATCATCTAGCATGGGAGCCACTTCGTTCTACAAATTCAAGCACAATTAAGCCTCAAAGAAGCGTACTTGGACATCTTTAGGTTTCGCGTAGTAAGGAAAAGAGGTGACAATAAAATCAGCACCTGCAGCCACAAACTCTACGACATTATTGGGGTTAACACCACCCGCTATACCTAATTTAGTGTTCAGTTGATGCTCTTGAATAAACTGCCGACATACCGTGATTTGTTCTGGAGTGAACTTATCCAGCTGGAGCACCGGAACTCCTGCATCCAACCATGACATCGCATCTTCAACAGAGTGAACTTCAACTACAGGTTTGTGCTCTGGTGATTTTTTATCAAATTGATGTAACATTGCGCGGGGCGTTAAAGAGCTAAATTGCCGATGCTCTGCGAATACCAAAATACTCTCTGATGAGCCTAATCGATGCATTATTCCACCACCAGATCGAATCGCTTTAACGGAAAGAGCCTTCGTATTAGGCACTTGCTTACGTGTGCAAGCAATCGGCATCCCTTTGGCATTTTGCACCATGCTCGCCGTACAGCTGGCAACTCCACTCATCCATTCAATCAATACTTGAGCTGATTTCCACACCAAAAAGAGCGCATGAGCATTCCCAGAGGCATTTAGAATATGATCTCCCGCTCGGCAATGATCACCCGATGAGACCAATACAGTTGCAGTCGCCCCTTTCAGCTCGAACATTCTAGCCGCCTCTTCCACACCGCTAACTGTCATATCATAGCGAGCCGTCAACTCGATATGAATACTATGTTTAGGCGCAAGAAGCAGGGATGTGGTGAGGTCGCCAAACGGCGCATCATCTGCCAATAATGATTCAAGTTGTTGATCAGTAAGTACCCTTTCCATGGTTATTCCTTATAATCAATCCGTTATACCCAAGTAACCTTGATGACGCTCTGAACACGGTATCTTGAGGTCATTTAGGTATCAGCTATCATGTGCTTTTCTTTGTCTATATTCAATGATCTTGCCGCCTAGCGCGAACAATTGAAATAACGCCATATTAAGCAGTTGCCGCATTCACTAGTAATCTCGCAATTAACTCCGTTGTGACTGCGGGTTCATCCGTCTGGCGACAATATTCAATCACAGGGTCACAAATTTCATGGACTTCTAAATGGCGCCCTTGCTCCATATCTACCTGCATCGATGTTTTGATATCACCAAAGTGACAAATAAGATCAAACATTTCGTCCACATCTGCTTTCTTCAAAGGCACGCCTGCCGCATTGGCTGCTCTAGCCGTCTCTTCCATCATGGTATAAACCGTTTTACGTAACACCGGATCTTGAGTCACCGCACCCGTTTTAAGATCGGTTAACGCAGTAATAGGGTTCACGCCATTATTAATGACTAACTTTCGCCACAACGCGTAACGCACATCATCATAGAGTCGATTAGGAATCTGTGCCTGAGTAAATACCTCCGAAAGCTGTTGACATAATTGAGCCATTTCCGGGTTTAAAGCCGTTGTTGGCCAAGCGCCAAAATCAATTTGCCCAGCACCTTGAGCTTTGATTTTCCCCGGAGCAACAATATGGCCACTGATATAAATACCCAATCCGCCAATCGTTCTTTCTCGCCCAACACACGCTTCAATCAATCCCTCGTTGGTCACACCATTTTGAATGGATAAAATTGGCACTGAACTTGTGCCCAACCAATCGTCCATTTCAGCCAACATAGCTTGAGTTGCGCCGCCTTTTGCCCCGAGAATTAATAAATGAAAACTCTGACTATCGTGATCTCGACATAAGCCTGCCACATCGGTCGCTGTTACAGGCTGATCAAAATGAAAATCAGCGTGATCGATATGTAACCCATCCTGTTGTAATGCAGTTAAATGATTGCCTCGAGCCACTAAAATACATTCATGCCCCGCTTCAATCAGCCTCGCTGCGTAATAACAACCAATACCACCGGCACCAAGCATTGCAAATTTCATGATTCCTTTCCTTTGACGTTATGGTTCGTATGCGTTCAAACTAACTGGATTCGTTTCTGTACACAACCGAGTGCATCTCAATAACCTAATTTATAGGGTATTGCATTTGTGCTTCAGTATAATTTCGGTAATATATCCAAATCTAACGGCTCACGTATCTAGAACGAATAACTCTCCTTGCGCCAGCCAGTACCGAGTCAGAACTCGAATCGCACATTTCAACCATGTTATACAGGACATCTAATGAACCCTACTGATGGCTTACCTATGCCACAACGCATTGGGGCTATCATCACTATTGCTTTAGGTATCACTATGGCGGTACTCGATGGAACCATCGCTAATGTGGCTCTACCTAGTATTGCTACAGACTTAAACACTAGTGCCGGCGCCTCTATTTGGATCGTCAACGGCTACCAATTAGTGATTACCATGACCTTACTTTCTCTCTCTTCATTAGGAGAAATTATCGGTTATCGCCGTGTATATAAAGTAGGGTTAATCCTGTTTTCAGGAATGTCGCTCGGCTGTGCCTTATCAGATTCACTGCTTACCTTAACCGTTGCTCGTATTCTACAAGGCTTTGGGGCGGCGGCTTTAATGAGCGTCAATACAGCATTATTGAGGCTTATTTATCCGAAATCTAAGTTAGGACGAGGAATGGGCATTAATGCCCTAGTCGTCGCGATATCGGCAGCAGCAGGTCCAACGGTAGCGGCTCTAATTTTATCGTTGGCATCATGGCCATGGTTATTCGCGATTAATGTACCGCTAGGGATCGTTGCTTTTACGTTAGCAGTCAAATACCTGCCTGCAAATGACACGAAAGGCAATCGCAGATTTGATGGTGTCAGCGGTGTATTAAATGCGTTAACGTTCGGATTGTTTTTTATTGCCCTGACCAGCTTCGCCCAAGGTGAGAATTTAACCTTCGTCGCTATAGAATGTATTGCAACATTGATCATTGGCACCGTTTTTGTTCGCCGCCAACTGAGTAACCCTTTTCCTTTACTGCCCATCGATCTACTTCGAATCCCTATTTTCTCTCTCTCTATTTGCACGTCAATCTGTTCCTTCTGCGCGCAAATGCTGACCATGGTCTCCATACCGTTTTATTTCCAGCGTACGCTTGGGCTGAGTGAAACAGAAACAGGATTTCTCTTAACTCCCTGGCCATTAGCCACCATGATCACCGCCCCCATTGCTGGGCGATTAATCGAAAAAGTTCATGCGGGGATATTAGGCGCTATCGGCTTAGCGGTGTTTTCTATTGGGCTGTTCTCGCTCGCATTGCTACCCACCGCACCAAGTTACTTTGAGGTGGCAATTCGAATGGCCATTTGCGGGGCAGGATTCGGCCTATTTCAATCGCCCAATAATCACACGATCGTGAGTTCTGCTCCGCGTAACCGAAGTGGGGGAGCAAGTGGTATGTTAGGTACTGCAAGATTAGTCGGGCAAACATCTGGTACCGCTTTAGTAGCGTTGATGTTTAACTTATTCACCACCAACGGAACCCATATCTGCCTTGTCACTGGGGGGATATTAGCGGTCATTGCTGCCATTATCAGTGGCCTGCGCTATAAAGCCTAGACCACTAACAAAACAAGAAGATGCTGGGTGAACTTATTCACCTAGCAATTCTTCAACCGCTGCATAGGCTTCAGACCCATAAACAATGGAAGGGCCGCCACCCATTAATAATGCCACATCGATGGTTTCAACTAACTCTTGCTTGGTCGCGCCTTGATGTATTGCACCCGCAACATGAGCTCCGATACACCCATCACATCGAACTGCAATAGCAATACCAAGCGCGATCAGTTCCTTTTGTTTCGTACTTAACGCCCCTTCTTTGAGCGCTTCTTGCTGTAAATGACGAAATCCCGCCATGACATCCGGACTCGCCTTACCGTACGCTGCTGTCAGTTTCTTCTTATGACGATTAAATTCTGTATAAGATTGTTCCATTGTCTTCTACCTAGATAGTTGATTTAGTGAAAACATTAAAATAATTACTCACACAAATCTAGTCGATACCTAACAAATGGCGTTACACCCCTGCCGAAAGCGTTCATAAAACCACCAGCCCAATGATTACTTTGCTTTTACTACTTTTAACCCTTATTTTGTTATGTTATAACATTTCCTTAATATTAAGTCTTGAGGGGGACATAATATGCAATTAGAACATTCCCACAAGTTACCCGTTACTGTTCTATCTGGTTTTCTTGGCGCTGGTAAAACAACGGTATTAAGTCATATTCTCAATAATCGACAAAGCCGCAAAGTCGCAGTAATCGTTAACGATATGAGTGAAATCAATATCGACAGATCAATTGTCGAACACGAAGTTTCACTGAATCGAAGTGAAGAAAAATTGGTTTCAATGAGTAACGGTTGTATCTGCTGCACGTTAAGAGAAGACTTACTACAAGAGGTAAGTAAACTGGCTCATGAAGGGAAATTTGACTATCTTGTTATTGAATCAACGGGCATTTCCGAACCCCTCCCGGTAGCAGAAACGTTTACATTTGAAGATGATAATGGTGATTCGCTGTCAAATGTTGCACAGCTCGACACTATGGTCACGGTTGTTGATGCGGTAAATTTCTTCAATGATTATGAAGAAGCCAAATCACTACAGGCAACCGGTGAATCACTTGGCGAAGACGATGAGCGCCGTGTTACCGATCTCCTCATTGATCAAATTGAATTTGCCAACATTATTTTGCTTAGCAAAACCGATTTGGTGTCGACCGAACAAGTTAAAAAACTCACGGCGATTATCCGCACTCTGAATACAGACGCGGAGATTGTTCCGATCAGTCAGGGCTATATTGACGTCAATAAAGTGTTGGGGACTGGCCTATTCGATTTCGAAAAAGCCGCTCAATCTCCAGGTTGGTTGAAAGAGATGCGTGGCGAACACGTACCAGAAACAGAAGAGTACGGCATCAGCAGTTTCCCTTACACCGCACGTAAGCCATTTCATCCGCAGCGTTTTTATGATTTTCTCAATAGCTTGCAGACCAATCGCCAATTAATCCGTTCTAAAGGGTATTTCTGGCTCGCAAGCCGCACAGGTTATGTCGGGCAATGGAGTCAAGCTGGTGGTGTATCTCGCCATGGTTTTGTCGGATTATTTTGGAAAGCCGTACCGAAACAATATTGGCCAACAGATGCTGATAGCCTCAAATCAATCAACGATATTTGGGTAGAACCATTCGGCGATATGCGTCAAGAGCTCGTTTTTATCGGTCAAAATCTTGATCAAGCCATGCTCACCGAACAGCTCAACCACTGTTTGCTCACCGAAACAGAGATGTATAACGCTGATTGGGAAGCCTTACCTGATCCATATCCAGCTTGGGGCAATTAATTCATGAGCTTAGTAAACGAAACCGCTCAGGCACTAAAGGGCCTTAACTGCACCGCTTCGATCGGACAAGAACCGCAAACGCTGACCCACATTTATCAACCTGAACGACCGCTATGACTAAGATTGAACACATTCTCAACTACGCTAAAGACTCATGTTTAACTCATGGTTCACACCTTACCCCAAAAAGAAAAGTCATTTTGATGGGGCTGATTGAATCAGGCAAAGCACTATCCGCCTATGAGTTAGTGGACTACTGCAAAGAAAACTATAGCGAAGTTATCCCTGTGATGTCGGTGTACCGAATTTTGGAGTTTTTCCAACAGCTTCATTTGGTGCACAGACTTCATATCGTCAATAAATATGTCTCATGTTCACATATCTTAGATGACGATGATAACGAATGTTCTCTGTTCTTAATCTGTACTAAGTGCAACAAGGTTAAAGAAGTTCATGTGGATGAGTCTATGTTGAGAAATTTAAAAAACAGTATCAATGACAGCGAATTTCACGTGGTTACACCGCAGCTTGAGTTGGAATGTGAATGTGATGAATGCGCCGAGAAAGACACACAGACCCGCTCTAGCCAAAAGATGAATCAGGACAAACGATGAAAGCATAAGGAATCAAACAGACTTACGTCGTTAACGAAAAATTCATTGCTATCGGCTTCACTCCCCATATGGGCGAACTAACCGTTAATTTAAGATTGGATACACTATGAATAATCTACACCCGCTCCCCGATATTACTTCTGCTGATCAAGCAATTCAGCCAGCAACCCTACAATGGGTAGGCATGTCTGGGGTAGCTGTTCCGCTTTATATTCCAAATTCTTCAGGTTCCTCAATCCCCGTATCTGGCAAAGCCGAACTCTTTGTTAGCTTGGATAAAGCGGAGGCAAAAGGCATTCATATGTCGCGTTTATACGCAAACTTGAATGACCTATTAGCACAACAAGAGCTGACTCAATCTGCTTTGGAATTATTCCTTTTCTCTATGGTGGAATCTCAAGCAGGAATCAGCCAAAACGCATGCTTCAATGTTGAATTCGATCTACCACTGAACAAAAAAGCGCTCTTGAGTGATAAAGCAGGCTACCAAACGTACACCGTGCGTTTACATGTTGAAAAGCGTCAAAATGTAGCACAAACCCGTGTTGAACTCGCCATTCCATATTCGAGTACTTGCCCTTGTTCAGCCTCACTATCACGCCAATTGCTAGCACAAGAAATTGAACAACAATTCTCTACAGGTAACATTGATAAAGAGCAATTACTGCAATGGATTAAATCTGAACAAGGCACTGTTGCAACACCGCATAGCCAACGCTCTTTTGCTCATATCCATTTGACCTTTGAAGATTATCACTGCCCTGATTTACCAACACTGATCCAACATTTCGAACAAGTGATTGGGACACCTGTACAAACAGCGGTTAAGCGCCAAGATGAACAAGCATTTGCCGGGCTAAATGCCCAAAACTTGATGTTCTGTGAAGATGCAGCTCGTCGTCTTAAAAATGCTCTCGAAGCAATGGAACAGGTAAGTGACTATTGGTTCAAAGTGGATCATCAAGAAAGCTTACATGCGCATAACGCCGTTGCCATTGACCAGAAATATCCGAATAAATAGGAACTGTGAGCTCATGATTAGAAAAAACCCATCAGGTCAATTGCCACATATTTCGCCTAAGGCTTTTATTGACCCAACCGCCATTATTTGTGGTCACGTCATTATTGAAGACAATGTATTTGTCGGACCCTATGTGGTCATTCGTGCTGACGAAGTGAATGCCGAAGGTACGATGGAACCTATCATCATTAAACAAGATTCAAACCTACAAGATGGGGTAGTGATTCATTCAAAAGACGGCGCTGCCGTAACGGTTGGGGCTCGAAGCTCTATCGCTCACCGCTCTATTGTGCACGGTCCATGTACGGTTGGCGATGATGTATTTATCGGTTTCAACACGGTGATTTTTAATACTCACATTGGGAATGGTTGCGTTATTCGCCATAACAGCGTTGTCGATGGTATGGATTTACCAGAACAATTCCATATACCGCCGATGACCAACATTGGCCCCCATTTTGATCTTAATAGTATTGAAAAAGTACCGCCTCAATATTCAGAATTTTCTGAATCTGTCGTGAGCGCTAATAACGCCTTAGTGGAAGGTTATAAAAAGATTTCTAACGAATTTTAGTTTTGTCGAATTGATGAGGTAAACATTCATGCTGAGAAGGTAGTCTCATCTTTTCGACATTTTATCTATTGGGCGAGCCAACACGTTATACGCATGGCTCGCTTTCTTAAATTAATGGGCAAATTTCAGCAGCACCACACCAGACATAATCAACATCACTCCCATATAACGCACCATCGATGTAGGATCGTTGTAGAATAAAATGCCAACTAAAAAGGTGCCTGCTGCACCAATCCCAGTCCAAACTGCATAAGCAGTTCCCATCGGAATTGATTTTTGAGCAAGAAATAACAGAGTACCGCTGAT